>JAAYTD010000040.1 GCA_012518115.1 Ignavibacteria bacterium
GCTATTAATTTATATGCGGAAGGATCTTGTAGTTCAATAGAATATTTATTCATCTGCAAATTATGCTGCATAGCTATTTCTTTTGCTTCTTCTGAACTGATAGGTTTGGAAAGTGCAGCATAAGAAACTAAAATGAATAATGCTAATTGCATTAATATACGGTTGGTTAAGATTTTAAACATAGCTAACTCTTCAAAATTGTTCTTGTTATTTTTCTACTAATTTTTAACAACTTTTCCTATTTTTCCTTTTGTTATTACTAAATACACTCCCGCAGGCAGATTTGAAATATCAATTTCTGTTTTTTCGTCGTTAAGTATTGTTCTATATAAAATTTCGCCTGCTAAATTTAATATCTTTATTTCATCAGAAAAGAATTTACTTTCAATAAAAAATTTACCTGTAGTAGGATTAGGATAAATATCTAACCATTCTATTTCACAAATATTTCCGTCTTTTTCTTCAAGTATAGCATTGCAATAGTTTGCTACACTAAATTTGTTTTTTTGTTTATTAGTTAAATATAGAATAAAACCTTCTGCTTGATTACAACAGTTTAATCCCAATAAATTTGGTAACGGGCTAATATCTAAGCTATTAAGTGTGTTGTTGTTACAGAATAGAGTTTTTAGTTTTATATTCTTACTTACATCCAATTTGTTCAATTGATTGTTATAACAGTCCAATTTTTCTAATTTTATGTTTTTGCTAATGTCTAAATTAGTCAATTGATTATAATCACAATTTAGCAATGTTAATTCTATGTTTTTACTTAGCTGCAAGTTAGTTAGTTGATTATTATAACAATCCAATTCTTTTAATTTTATGTTTCTGCTAATATCTAAATTAGTCAATTTATTATTATTACATTTCAAATACGTTAGTTCAGTGTTTTTACTTATATCTACTTTGTTTAATTGATTGTTGTAACAATCTAATTTTTCTAATTTTATGTTTTCGCTTAGATCCAAGTTAGTTAGTTGATTACTATAACAATGTAATTCTTTTAATTCTATATTCTTGCTCACATCTAAATTAATTAATTGATTATAAGTACAATTTAAGTACATTATTTCTATATTTTTACTTATGTCTAATTTGTTTAGTTGATTACTCCAACAGTACAATTCTTTTAATTTTATGTTTCTGCTAATATCTAAGTTAGTCAATTTATTATTATTACATTTCAAATACGTTAGTTCAGTGTTTTTACTTAAAGCTAAGTTGCTTAGTTGATTGTTATAACAATCCAATTTTTCTAGTTTTATGTTCTTACTTAAATCCAAGTTACTTATTCTATTTTCAGAACAATCCAATTTTTCTAATCTTGTGTTTTTACTTACATCTAATTCAATTAAAGAATTACGGTAACATCTTAACGTTTTCAAATTCGGCATATGTTGAATTAATTCATCTATGCTAACAAGCTTGGAATTAGTACAATCTAAATTCTCTATTTTTGATAATGCTTCTAAATTTTTTGTAGTACCAGTTATTCCACCAGCTTCATTGATGATAATTCCAAACAATTGTTTTTTATTGTCGCTTATCCATTTTTTTAATTGTGAATCTGTTATTAATTCAGGTGGAACTATTTCAAATTTAATAAATGAAATAAAATTATTTGTATTAATAAAAGCAAATTTTCCTTCTTCATCTTTGCTGCTAAATCCAATGAAATAAATACCATAGTCTAAGTCTAAAATAGTATTGAAAAACTCTATATCTTTGATTTGATTATTAGGAGCAACAGCTTCTGTTATATTGTAACTAGCTAGTTCTTTAATTATAGTGCCTTTTTCATCATAAATTGAGGCTGAAATAATACCTGCAAAATTTTCTTTGCTAGTATTTATAAAACTTGCAGTAACTTTAAGAGTACTGTCTTTTTCTTTATCAATTTGATATGCCGAAAGAGTAGGTAATGAGTATAAAGAAAGTTTACTTTCTGAACTTAATGGTTTTTGAACGTCAATTTTTAATTTATTATTACCTGAAGAAAGCAACCATTTATGCGAAATATCATGTTTATAATATAATTTAACATAGTACTTGCCGACAGATGTGTTAAATAAAGGATTAGTTTCAAATGTTATTTCTATTGGCTGATTAGATTCTAACTCATCTATTTCTTGCTCGGCAATAGTTATTAAAAAATTATTTTCTGCATCAAATAAACGTAATGATAAGCTACCTGAAAAACTTTCCGAGCTATTATTTACTATATTTGCATTTATTTTTATACTACTATTTTGATAAACAACTTCTTGTTTAAGTTCTAATGGTTTGAGCAAAGCTACTTGTGAGTATAATTCTTTAATAGGTTTTATATTCACGATAGCATTTTGTTTTAAATTTAATTTTAAATTGGTAATATTATCTATGTAATAATATCCGTTAGAATTGCCATTCCTGCCTAAATTAAAATGAAATCTGCCGTCAGTATCATAGCCATCACAAACAAAAGAATGACCAGCATTATAATAATTATCTCTTCCTGAGTATTCTATAGGTTGGTTATTATCTAAGTTTTCTTTTAATATATCTGTCCAAGTATTGTCATCATATTTATAACGGCTAATTATCCTAACATTCGTATCATACATAAAATAATTTATTAAAGAAGTTGCGATGTGCTGGCTACAAGCAAAACTGCCAACGACTGCTCCATAATCCATTGATAAAGCAACTCCGCAATGATACATAAGAGTAGCTACTGCTGTTTTTTGTGCCGCTGTAGAATTATGATTGTATATATTTGTCATATTATCCCAATCATAAGTTGTATTTTCAAAATCAGCATATAGAGCACCATATTTGTAATGAGTATATGTTTTTTTTCCTATTCCACTTACAGGGAAATTCCAGTACTTCATTATCTGTGCCATTGATGTTGCTACACAGCCTGTATATGTTCGTTTTTCTTCATCTTCATCATAAGGACATAAATCATTATAAGGTGAATCTTGACTCCAATTTGTTTTTATTAGTGGTGGAACAATTTCATCTAATAAAGAATTTCTTTTTTTAGGATTTCTTGCTATTAACCATTCGTTTGCTATTTTTTCTGATTGTGGAGCTCCTTGTTTTATAGCTTCTGAAATAGCGTTATCATATATTTCTAACCAATATTTAGCATTATCAGGAATATTTTCTAAGCTATAGCTAGCGTCTTTTGAATATGCTAAAATAGGGCGTGCTATATCATCGCCTGCAACAATAACCCAACCTTTTTGCGGGAAATTGTAAATATAAAAAGTAGGATTTTTAGTAGAATTGCTAAAAATATCATGCGAAGAAGCTATTAATCTATAAGCGGAAGGATCTTGTAGCTCAGTTGAGTATTTATTCATCTGCAAATTATGCTGCATAGCTATCTCTTTTGCTTCTTCCAAACTGATAGGTTTGGAAAGCGCAGCATAAGAAACTAAAATGAATAATGCTAATTGCATTAATATACGACAACTTATAATTTTAAGCATAGCTAACTCTTCAAAATTGTTCTTGTTATTTTTCTACTAATTTTTAATAACTTTTCCTATTTTTCCTTTTGTTATTACTAAATACAGTCCCGCAGGCAGATTTGAAATATCAATTTCTGTTTTTTCGTCGTTAAGTATTGCTCTATATAAAACTTCGCCTGCTAAATTTAATATCTTTATTTCATCAGTAAAGAATTTATTTACAATAAAAAACTTACCCACAGTAGGATTAGGATAAATATCTAACCATTCTATTTCGTAAATACTTCCGTCTTTTTCTTTAAGTATAGCATCGCAATAGTTTTTTTCAGTAAATTCTTTCATTTGTTCATTAGTTAAATATAGAATAAACCCTTCTGCTTGATTACAACATCTTAGTTGTGATAAATTTCGTATCAGGCTAATATCTAAGCTAACAAGCATGTTATTGTTACAATATAGAGTTTTTATTTCTATATTTTTACTTAGATCTAAGCTACTTAGTTTGTTGCTCCAACAAATCAATTTTTTTAATTTAATGTTTTTGCTTATTTCTAAATTAGTTAATTGATTGTCAAAACAATTTAAGTACATTAAATTTATATTGTTACTTACATCTAAATTTTTTATTTGATTGGTAGAACAATCCAATTCCTCTAATAGTATATTTCTACTTATTTCTAAATTAGTCAATTCATTATAAGAACAATTTAAGTACTTTATTTCTATATTTTTACTTAGATCTAAGTTAGTTAGTTTATTGCTCCAACAAATCAATTTTTCTAATTTTATGTTTTTTCTCATGTCTAATTTTTTTATTTGATTATTAGAACAATCCAATTCCTCTAATAGTATATTTTTACTTACATCCAATTCAACCAAAGAATTATAGCTACACTTTAAGATTTTTAAATTCGGCATATGTATAATTAATTCATCTATGGTAATAAGCTTGGAATTAGTACAATCTAAAATCTCTACTTTTGCTAATGCTTCTAAATTTGTTGTAGTACTGTCTATTCCACCATCATCATTTACAATAA
>JAAYTD010000041.1 GCA_012518115.1 Ignavibacteria bacterium
CATTACTAAACTTATGATACCCATTCTCAACATCATAGCAAAACCTGCTGCAAGAGCAACATCCTTATTTGAACCAGTAAATAAAACTCCTACTGCTTCACCGTCTATACCTATAATTGGTTTATAAAATGTTACATATGGCTCTCCTAATATATCAGCTTCACCTGAATATGATTTACGTTCACCCAAAACAATAGCCGAAACTTCAGGGGTTAATTTCGTACCTATAACTCGCTCACCAGAATCATCTATAATAGTAGTAGCTACTCGCTCATCATGTCTAAATAAAGTAAAATCTAAACCATATTTAGATTTCAAATCATCAAGGAAGTCACTATCATCAAACCTTTTACCAACAGAAATCACATACGATACTTTACCAAAACTATCTAAAACTGGAGCAGCTGCACGTATAGATATAGGAACAACTGCACCAACTGCAACTCCTGAACAAACATTACGATTTTTTATAGCTCCTGCTATATCTAAATTTGACCCTAAAACATTGTCACCAAATTTTTCAGGCTGATGAACGCGACATATTACGTTACCTTCGCTATCTGTTATCGTTGCAAAATCAACTTCAAAATGAGATATAAAAGATCTCATTTCTTTCATTATTTGTTCTCTATTCCCAGTTTCTAAAACTTGTAATATACTAGAATTCTGAGATGTCATTGTAGCTAGCCCTTCCGCCTGTGTCTTATAACCATCTAATAATAATTCTAAAGAAGTAACTCCAGATTCATTATTCCTACAAGCTACATCTATAACCTGCTGATTTATATTAATATAAGTTACAACAGCAATAACTGCTACCAATATAAATATCAATATTGTTGTAATTGATGTTAATTTGGCACCAATTTTTAAATTTTTAAAGTTCATAATAAAACCTCTATAACCTCTATAATAAATTAATTAAAAAATTCTGAATATAGTAAATATAAATGACAAATAATACTTATCTAATCATTAAATTGATAAACTGATTATCGTCTATCTGTTAAAAATATTGAATTAAAATAAAAAAATTATTGAAAAAAAACCTTAATTGTTTTGTTTAAGCCTTACAAAAATTTATTAACCCAACTGTAGAAGAATCGTGATTTAATTCACTATCTTTTGTATTTAATTCTTTAAGTATCTTTTTAGCCAATTGCTTACCGAGCTCCACTCCCCATTGATCAAATGAGTTAATATTCCAAATTACTCCTTGAACAAAAACTTTATGCTCATACATAGCTATCAAACTTCCTAAATTATATGGCGTAAGTTTTTTAATTAAAATAGAATTTGTAGGTTTATTTCCTTTGAAAATTTTATGATGTTGTAGTTTTTCGATTTTATCGTCAGATAAGTTTTCTGCTTTTAATTCTTTTATCACTTCATCAGAGTTCTTTCCTCGCATTAATGCTTCTGTTTGTGCAAAAAAGTTTGAAAGTAAAATATCTTGTTGATCACTTTGATTCAAATTATTAACAAAAGCAATAAAATCAGCAGGAATTAAATGTGTACCTTGATGTATAAGCTGAAAGAAAGAATGTTGTGCATTTGTTCCCGCAGCTCCCCAAACAATAGGAGCAGTAGAATAATTTACTTTTTCGCCATCAATTTGTACTTCTTTTCCGTTGCTTTCCATATCAAGTTGCTGCAAAAATAATGGAAATTTTGTCAAATAATAATCGTAAGGTACTACACAATGTGAACTTGCACCCCAAAAGTTAATATACCAAACTCCAAGTAACGCCATTAAAACAGGAATATTTTTATCAAAAGAAGTATTGCGAAAATGTTTATCCATAGCTTCCGCTCCCGCTAACAATTTTCTAAAATTATCCATTCCTATAGATAAAGCTATGGAAAGTCCGATAGAAGACCACAAAGAATAGCGTCCTCCTACCCAATCCCAAAATTGGAAAATTCTGTCCTCAGATATTCCAAATTCTGCACAAGCCTTTATATTAGTTGAAATTGCAACAAAATGCTTAGAAATAATCTCCGCACTTTTCGCCTGCGTAAGATTTTCTAACAGCCATTTTTTTGCAGTAAAAGCATTTGTCATAGTTTCTTGTGTCGTGAAAGTCTTTGAAGCTACAATAAATAATGTCGTTTCTGGATTAATTTTTGATAAAGTCGTTATAATATCACTGCCGTCCACATTAGAAACAAAATAAGAATTAATATCCTTGTTTTTATAATAGCTAAGTGCTTCTGTAACCATAGCTGGTCCTAAATCCGAACCGCCAATCCCTATATTTACAATATCTGTAAGGCGCTTGCCTGTTGCTCCTAAAAAATTCCCTGAATGCACATTTTTTACAAAAGCTTCTATTTTGTTTAATTCATTATGTACTTTTGGAATAACATCTTCACCTGAAACAAATATCGGTTCCGAATTACTTTGCCTTAAAGCAGTATGTAAAACAGCACGATTTTCAGTAATATTAATTTCTTTGCCAGAAAATAATGCTTCAATTTTAGAACCAAGCTCCATAGAATTTGCTAATTTTACTAGCAAATCTAATGTTTCTTGCGTAATGAGATTTTTTGAATAATCAAACAAAATATCTTCAAACTTTATAGAAAATTTTGCAAATCTTTCTTTATCTTCTTCAAAAGATTGACGCATACTAAAATTTTGTAAATTACGCTGATGGGAAGATAAAGCTTTACATTCTTGTAATTCAGTTAAATTCATAATAAACTCCTTTTTTGCTTATTTTTTTATTTTATAAACTAAATTTTATATAAAATGAAATAAACGAAACAAAAATTAAAATAGTGTAAGATATATTTCTTTAAAATAATTAAAATATAGTCACACTTTTTTTGTGCATAACTTTTATATTAAAAGGAACAAAAAAACTTGTATATTTACTTTTTAAATTATATATTTTATAGTAATTTGAATTATAATATTATGTCTGAACTATGATTTATGTGATTTATAGGATTGGTGTGATTTTATTCCTCTCCTTTGGAGAGGTTAGGAGAGGTCTAATTCCCCTTCTCAGAAGGGGTGGCAGGCGCTAGCCTGACGGGGTAGTCTATTAATAAAATTAACGACAAACCCCGTAGGGGTGACATAGAAATTAATAGCCACACCTCGTCTGCTAGCGCAGACACTCCTCCACAGGAGGAGAATTTTTTCAAAATGGTTTTACTTACAAGCAAGATTTAACAATTATGTATATATCAGAAAGAAACAAAATTACTTTATTTGTAGTTTTACTTATAATATCTTCGTTGCAAGCTTTTGCAAATGATAAGAATAACTTTGTAGCTAATCAGCTTTATATCAAATTTAACCCAAATTCAGAAATTACAAAAACTTGGTTTCAAAATGGTCGTAAAGGTGCTATTCCTAGACTTAATAGCTATTTAGGTAAACATTCAACTACACCTTTTGTTCGTGATGAAATTTTAAGAGGTTTTAGTAATCATATAGCTCCTAAAATTAATAACACGACTTTGCAAGATCTTAATAACAGCATTAATTCTTTACAACTTATTGCATTAGTTAAATTTGAATCAGATGAAGAATATTCTGAAAATTCACTTATATTTCTTGCCGAAAAAATTTCTAAATTACCTTTTGTAGAATATGCCGACCCTGTTCCTGCGATATATTTTTCAGTTTATCCTGAAGATGAACTTGCAAAAGAACAGTATGCTTTAGAACTCACTAAAGCTATTGATGCTTGGAACTTACTAAAACCGAGTAGACCTATTATTGTATCTATTGTTGATACAGGAATTGACACTGCCCACGTTGATTTAGCCGAAAATATATGGAAAAATGAGGGCGAAACAGGAATAGATGAAAACGGTAATCCTAAAGAAACTAATGGAATAGATGACGATAACAACGGCTTTATTGATGACTATTACGGTTGGGACTTTTTTTATGACGACAATTCAGCAACTTATGTTCACCCACACGGAACACATGTAGCTGGAATAGTCGGTGCAGTCCATAACAAAATAGGAGTTGCGGGCTTAGCAAAAAACGTGAAATTGATGTCAATAAAGATAGGAACGGATAGTGTAACAAACAACATTTCTAATGGTGCTGAAGCTATTTTGTATTCTGTAATGATGGGTGCTGACGTTGTAAATTGTTCTTGGGGCGGTCCAAAAGCAAGTTATGCCGAAATTGAAGCAATTAAACTAGCTGCAAAACATTCTGTTGTTGTATGTGCTGCGGGCAATTCCTATCAAAAAATGGAGCTCTACCCTGGATATACAAAAGGAACTCTATCAGTTGCTTCAGTTAGCAATGATGATGTAAAATCACCTTTTTCAACTTATGGAACAAAAATTGGAATATCTGCACCGGGTAGGAATATACTTTCCACTTATCCGGTCAATAAATATACTAAAATGTCAGGAACTTCAATGGCAGCTCCTGCAGTTTCTGCCGCTGCAGCTATGGTAAAAAATAATTTTCCACATTATACGCCTGAACAAATTATAGCACGCTTAAAAGCTACTGCTGATAATATTGATGAACAAAATCCAAACTGTAGTAACTATTTAGGTGCAGGTAGAGTTAATATGTACAGAGCATTGGCAGAAACAAACTGTAAATATCTTGAAACTGACAATATAAAAATTAATGACAACACGAAATTTAATTTTGACAGTGGCGAAAAGCTAGCTATCACTGCTGATGTTAAAAACTTACTAAATAGTGTTACAGGTGTTTATGTACGTCTGCGCGCTAGTTACATCAATTTTGAAAACGATTCCCTATATATCGCAAATTTCATTGACAGTAATTCTGTATTAACACAGGCTTTAACAGTAAATGCTGAAGTCTATCAAAACGCTCCACAAGATACTATCGATGAAATTTTTATATATTTCTATGATGACACAGATAAGTTAATTGGACGCGATATTATAACTCTTGAAATTGCACCGAGTTGGAAGATATTAAATTATAATAATATCTCTTGTGTCTACACCCCAAACGGCGGTTTTAGTAAACCTAATTTTCTATATACAGGCGATGCAAATAATTTTTCTTATAAAAACTATCATAACTTGTTGTATATAACAGGATTAGTTATGGGAAACAACCCATATAATGCTTTAAGAAATATAAAATTAAATGATGATCCTGTAAAATATGCAAACTCTTTTTCTTCGTATGTTAAGACAGATGAAATTATAGAAATTGAAAATAAAGATAAGTGTTGGAAAGCAGTTAAGACTTCATATAGTGGACACATAGCTGATGCTACAGGAGAATTACAAAAAGAAGCACAAGTACAAATTACACAAACTTTATTTGAAAGTACAAAAGAAGATTTGGAAAACTCTCTCTTTATCGTTTATGAAGTTAAAAATATAAGCAATAAAAATATAAATAACTTCTATTTATCTGCCTGTTTTGATTGGGACATAAGTGTAGCTGATTTTAACAATGTAATGCTTGATGAAAATAAAATCGCTTGTGCTTATTATTCTCTGAATGATACAACGCCTAAAATTAATGCCAAATTATTAAGCCAACAAACACCTACTTTTGCAAAACTTATTATGTTTGATCCTCACGGTAAATTAAAAAATCAAGTTAATTGGTCGGATTTAACTCAAAATGCTAACGCTTATGTTCCTCCTTTTGAATTGGATATGGATATAGCTATGGCTATAGGTGGTGGCGATATAGATCTTCCTGTAGATTCTACAGAAAAATTTGTTTTTGTAATTTCTGTAAATGAAAACAAAAATATTGCCGATAATCAAATTGATAAAGCAGAAAAATTTTATACAGAAACACATTTATATTTAGATGATAATTCTATCAAAACAAATTCTTGTATAAATACTTTTAAAGTATTTCCAAATCCTGCTAAAGACTTTATTTATTATGAAATAAATGGAATTCCTGACGGAAAATATCAAGTTAAAATTGTTGATCTTACAGGAAAAACAATTGCTATTATGAGTAGCGAGCTCTACTTTCTTGAAACTGAAATAAATAAAGGAAATATAAAACTTCCTCAACTTTTAGAAGGAACATACTATTTAGTTATAGAAAATAATTCAATGAAATATGCAACTAAGTTCATAATAACTAAGTAGTTAAAAAAAACGATTTTTTTATAAAACAAATATATATACATAATGAAAGTACCATTTTTTGATTTAAAAATTCAATACGAAAGCATCAAAGATGAAATTGAAGCATCTATTTCAGAGATTTTTAATTCTCAGCATTTTATATTAGGTAAATATGTTTCAGAATTTGAAGAAAAGTTAGCTGATTTTTGCAGCTGTAAATATGCTGTTGCTGTTTCAAGTGGCACAGACGCAATTTTAGCTGCTCTTATGGCTATTGATATTAAACCGGGCGACGAGGTTATCTTGCCTGACTTCACATTTTTTGCAACTGCCGGAACTATTGCACGTTTAGGCGCTATTCCTGTTTTTGTTGATATTTTGCCAACTACTTACAACATAGATCCCGCAGCAGTTCGCAAAAAAATCACGAATAAAACTAAAGCAATTATGCCCGTTCATCTTTTTGGACGTTGTGCAAATATGCGAGAACTTAAAGCAATTTCAGAAGAATTTAATATTCCAATTATTGAAGATGCTTGCCAAGCTATAGGCGCTTCTTGCCCAACAGGAAAAAAAGCAGGTTCTATGGGATTAATGGGTTGTTTCTCATTTTATCCTACAAAAAATTTAGGTGGTGCAGGCGATTCAGGAGCGATAACTACAAATGATGAAAAGCTTTACGAAAAATTAAAACAAATGCGAAATCATGGAATGGAGCCTCGCTATTGTCATAAATTTGTCGGTGGAAACTTCCGTATGGACGAACTACAAGCAGCAGTTTTAGTTAATAAATTACCGAATCTTGATAGCTGGAACGGCATTAGACGGTTAAATGCTATGCTCTATCGTAAGCATTTTATTAATAATGAACTTGTAGAGATTGATACTAACGAATTTACAGAAAAAAACAAAGTAATAATTCCCTACTTTTTCGAAGAAGATAGAGAAGATACTCATATTTTCCACCAATATTGCATAAGAGTAAAAAAACGCGATGAGTTAAAACAATTTTTAGCAGATAACGGTATAGGAACTGATATTTATTATCCTATTCCATTGCACCGCCAAGAATGCTTTAGCTACTTAAATTCTAATGATGCGGACTTCCCTATCACAAATCAAGTTTGCGAAGAAATAATAGCGTTACCGATTTATCCAGAAATTGAAGAACCAAGCATTCAATATATCACTCAAAAAATAAAAGAATTTTATCAATAAAAATGAGAGAAAAATATGAACCGAGATTTTTTTCATATTGACGATTTGCTATCAAATGAAGAAATAATGCTTCGCAATACTGTGCGCGAATTTACAAATAAAGAAATTATTCCAATTATTGGCGAGTATTACGAAAAAGATAAATTCCCTGATAGCTTAATTCCTAAACTTGCCGAACTAGGACTTTTCGGAATGGTAACTCCGAGTAAATATGGAGGTTATGATATGTCTTATGTTGATTATGGCTTAGCTATGCAAGAACTTGAACGAGGTGATTCGGCAGTTCGCTCATTTTGTTCAGTGCAAAATTCTTTAGTAATGTTTCCAATTTGTGAATATGGAACTGAAGAACAAAAGCAAAAATGGCTACCCAAACTAGCTAGCGGCAAAGCTATCGGTTGCTTTGGACTTACAGAAGCTAATGCAGGTTCTGACCCTGCAGGAATGCTAACAACAGCAGTGAAAACTGAAAATGGATATTTGCTAAACGGTAGTAAAATGTGGATCACAAACGGTTGTATAGCTGATATTGCCATAGTTTGGGCAAAACTTAACGGCAAAGTTCACGGATTTATTGTAGAAAAAGGAACGCCCGGTTTTTCTACCGTTGAAATGAAACATAAATTATCTTTACGTGCTTCGGTAACTTCAGAACTTATTTTCAATAATTGTGAAGTTAGTAGCAATAGTATTCTCACTAGCACAGGAATGCGCGCTCCTCTTTCTTGCTTAACTAGCGCCAGATATGGCATAGCTTGGGGAACAATAGGTTCGGCTATGGCTGTTTATCAATCTTCTTTAGATTACGCAAAAGAACGCAAACAATTTGGAAAACCTATCGCAGCTTTTCAGCTTATACAAGATAAATTAGTTTGGATGCTAACAGAAATAACTAAAGGTCAATTGCTAAATTTACAACTTGGAAAATTAATGGATAATAAAAAAGCAATACCAGCAAATGTATCACTCGCAAAAAGAAATAATTGCGAATTTGCATTAGAAGCTGCACGTGTTGCTCGTGAAATACACGGCGCTAACGGTATTTCTAACGAATATTGCATAATGCGACATTCTACAAATCTTGAATCTGTTAAGACTTACGAAGGTACTCATGAAATGCACACTCTTATTGTAGGAAAAGAAATTACAGGCGAAGACGCTTTTAATTAAAAAATATTAAAATAAAATACAGAAATAAATATGGAAAACAAAAAATTAAGAATTGCCCCCGATTTAATTAAAGAATTAAAAGAAAACGAAGTGTTTGTTTTTGGCAGTAATTTAGCAGGAAACCATTTAGCAGGTGCCGCTAGACAAGCTTTGAAATGGGGAGCAGTTATGGGACAAGGCACGGGATTACAAGGACAAACATACGCAATTCCTACTATGCAAGGTCCCAAAGAAACAATCGAACCGTATATTAAAGAATTTATTGAAGTAGCTAAAGAAAACAAAAATCTTAACTTTTTAGTTACGCGAATAGCTTGTGGAATTGCAGGATTTACTGATGATGAGATAGCTCCATATTTTGCAGAAGCTATAGATATAGAAAATATATGGTTACCAAAATCTTTTATAGAAGTTATTCTTAATAAGTGATTTTTTACTTAAAAAAGTGTTCATACCTTCTACACACGCAGAATTAAATAAGCTAAATTGGCAAGAATTAGATATTATTCTTGTTTCAGGCGATTCTTACGTTGATACTTCGTACAGCGGAATTGCGATAATAGGAAAACATCTGATAAAAAACGGATATAAAGTAGCCATTATTCCCCAACCGTCTTTAGATAGAAAAGATGATATTATGCGTTTTGGTAATCCCAAATTATTTTGGGGAGTTACCGCAGGAGCTATGGACTCTATGGTTGCAAATTATACTGCTTTGAAAAAAAAGCGTAGAAATGACGACTTAACAGCAGGCGGATTAAATAATCGTCGTCCTGACCGCGCTACAATCCGATATGTTAATTTAATCAAACAATTTGCAGATAAAAATATTCCGATAGTTATAGGTGGCGTTGAAGCTAGTTTGCGAAGAATTACTCATTATGATTATTGGGATAACAAAGTAAGACGCTCTATCCTCTTTGATTCTAAAGCTGATATACTCGTTTATGGCGAAGGAGAACGAACGATTTTAGAAATTGCTCAAAAAATAAAAAAGCACGAAGATATTAAATCTATTCGTGGCATCTGTTATATTACTTCTGAATTAGCAAATGACAATTTAGAAAATTATATTGAGCTTCCAACACACGAAGAAAGTATTGCAGACAAGCAACAATTTCGCAAAATGTTTGATATTTTCTATAAAAACAACGATCCTATCAACGCTAAAAAGCTTGTACAAAAAGTAGGAGATCGCTTTTTAATACAAAACCCGCCAAATTACTATTTACAAGAAGAAGAATTAGACGAAATCTATAATTATGACTACGAAAACAAAGCTGCACCTATACATTCTAAGGAAGGCAAAGTAAAAGCATTAGAAACAATAAAATCATCTATTACATCACATCGAGGCTGTTTCGGTGAATGTAATTTTTGCGCTATTGCCGTGCATTTTGGACGCACTATAAGAAGTAGAAGCTATGAATCTATTTTAAAAGAAACGGAAAAAATTGCTAATTCGCCAAAATTTAATGGAATTATCTATGATATTGGCGGCGCTAGTGCAAATATGTACAAAATGAAATGTGAGCAACAAGAACTTTATGGAAGCTGCAAAGATAAACGTTGTCTATCACCTACAATATGCAAAAACCGCGAAATAAGCCATAAAGAACACTTGAACTTAATTGCTGAAGTTGCTAAATTGAACAAAATAAATAAAGTTTTTATTAATTCTGGAATACGCTACGATCTCGTTCTAAACGACAAGAAATTCGGTAAAAAGTATCTTGAATATGTTGTCTCTAATTGTGTCAGCGGACAAATGAAAATAGCACCAGAACATACTGAGCCTAAAATCCTAAAACTTATGGCAAAACCTTTAGGCGATTTAAATAAATTTGTACAACAATTCAAAACAATTTCAAAAAATATCGGGAAAAAACAATTTTTAACTTACTATTTAATTGCTGCTCACCCGGGCTGCACTATAGAAGATATGCGAAATATGAAAAAAATCTTCTTGAGAGAAATGAAAATTCTACCTGAACAAGTTCAGATATTCACACCAACTCCATCTACATATTCAACTTTAATGTATTATTTAGAAGAAGACTTCCAAAATCCTCAAAAAATATTTGTTGAAAAAAATCTAAATAAGATGAAACAACAAAAAGAAGAAATTGTAAGTTCGGCATGGAATAAGGTTTTATCTAAAAGGTAAGGACATAAGCTAATACAAATTTATTAATTCTATTTTACTTGTATTAGTCATTATCAATTTTTCTTCTTTTCTACAATTGTAGATGAGTTGAACTGAACCAATTTTTCCCAGTCTATTTCCCCGCTATCTTTACAAAATTCATCTGCAAACTCTTTTGTAAATTTATTAATCATTTGAGAGTATAACTTTATGAAATTGTCGTTCTTTTCTTTTGCTTTATGCCCCAAAGGTTCAATAATTTCAACATAAAGATTCTTATTGCCAGAAATAAATTCCCAAAAGCTTTGACCACAATATTTAAAATAATCTCCCTTGTCTGGTTTCCTATCTCGTCCATAACAGCAACCATTTACTGCAATAATATGAAGTTTTGAATTACTTGTTCTCAATGTCTTTTTAGCTGTCTTAAAATCTGAAACCATTTTTGCAATTTGAGAACTGTTGCCCCAATTTGGACCGGATTTAATATTCACAATATAACGAACCCCATCCTTATCAAATTCAAGATCAACTCCTATTATTCCAGATTTTTTCCCACCATATACTTTCTCATTGATATATATAGCAAGTCCTTCAAGCCAATCACCAAAAATTCCTTCTTCGTTTGATGAAATATGGGCATCAACAATCCCACGAATAATTTGCTCTGCCGTTAGTACATATTTTGCTTTAAATAAGTACGGATTTTTCCTTTTCAGAACTTGAGACAGTTTAAGGGCTATCAAGCCCCTGTATTCGTTTTTCGTGAAAAGTGCCTATATTTTTCTCAACGTATTGCACTACTTCTTCCAAATTCAGTGTTTTCATTGTTTTCATATTTTAATTTTGGTTCAAATAAATATAATTCAACAGGTTGCAATTTTTTTCTTACCATTTCACAGTATTCAGGAACTATATCAATTCCTATTGAATTGCGATTCATTCGGTTTGCTACAATTAAGGTAGTACCTGACCCCATAAACGGATCAAGTACGGTGTCATTTTGTTTTGTAAAAAGTCTTATAAACCATTCTGGCAGCTCTTCTGGAAATGCTGCACTATGATTTTTATTATTGCATTCTGTTGCAAGATGCAACACGTTAGTTGGATATGCTTTGTCTCTGTTCAACCAGTTAGATATGTTTTTTCCAAAGCCGCTACCAACTTTTGATATATCGCGTTTTTTGTCTGTCTCAGAAAGATTTTTCAACCTGTTTTTAGCCCAATCACCCATTGGCACCATAACTTCTTCCTGATACATATTGAATTTTTTGTTCTTGTTGAATTGAAGCAGCCGTTCCCACGAATCACGGAAACGATTGGGCCATTTTCCGGGATATGAGTTTTTCTTGTGCCAAATAAATTCTTCTGTCCAAAGCCAGCCCTGTTTTCGCATAGCTAAAATCAATTCTATCACATAGGTACTGCGTTCTCCATTAACAACCTTTTCTTTTATATTTAATATAAAAGTTCCTGTTGGCTTCAAAACTCGTAATAACTGCTCGGAAATCGGCGAAAACCATTCAACATACTTATCAGGATGAATTCCACCGTAAGTACTTTTTCTCTGATCTGCATAAGGAGGTGAGGTTACAATTAGATCAACAGAATTATCGGAAAGTAGCTTTAATTTCTCCTTACTATCACCTAAATATATGTCTGTAAATATTTCCATTTAATTTTCGCAAATTTACAAATTTTGTTGATTTAATTTTTATATTTCATTGAAACAAATCAAGCTAGTTAACTTGCCTATTACTCTACAATTACTACTTCGGAAAACCTACAGATTGTGCTAACAAAATCTCTTGAGATTTAGATAATTGCAACAAACCATTAAGTTCTTCCTTATTAAACGAACCTCTTGCAACAGTTGCCAATCCTTCTGAAGCGCAATAGAGATAAATGGTTTGCGAAATATATCCACAGTTTGTATAGGAATATTGTGCGTTTGCCGCTTTTTTCGTATCGCTAACAATCAGAACATTTAGTGGTGCATCAGCTACATAATCTTGCAAGCCTGCACTTTTTCTATAATCTCCCTCTTTTACTAGCGCTAGTTTATGTTCCTTTGCATTGTAAAAATAGATACCCTTTTTTAAAATTACATAGAGCTCTAGCTCTTGACAATTTAGAGCTGTTGGAACTGTTCGTTTGTCTTCCCTATTGAAGCCGTTGGCAGCCCATAATAAATTAGACAATTGCTGTTCGGAGAGCTCTTTCTCTGAAAATGAGCGACTTGATTTTCGTTCATTTAACAATTTCATTAAAGGTTGTCCACCAACTCTATCAGGAGCTGGTAATTTAATTTCTTGTGCATTCATATTACATCCCCATAAGATTAAAAAAATAAATAAAATTTTTGTCTTCATATCTTTAATAGTTTTATAGTTTATAATTTATAAAAGTGAATACTTTTTTTACATATTACAATATTTACTAGTTATTTATCTTTCACTGATAAAAATTTCGATTTTTAAGTTCAAATTCAATTTTTCGTTGATTTCATTTAGAATGGCAATTTTTTCCTTTGTAGAAGTATGAACCATAATCCAATACTTTCCAATTTTGCGCTGGTTGTAAAAGTCGTCTTTACTTTCAGATACTAATGCTACTCCTGCACGAGATATATTTAACTGTAATACTTTTTCAGGTCCTATTTTTTTAATTGTTTCAACGAATGTCTCAACAACTATTTTGTTCTTAATTACTGTTTTATCTGGAAATGTAACTGATATTTTTTCTCGTATTTTATTCTTTTGATATCTTTTAAAAATCATATTTTCAACTTCTGTAAATTCAGTTTCCGTTTGAGGTGTGCAATTTTCATCAGTTTTTTCTTCTTCTTCGATTTCTGCCAACTCGAAAAGTTCTTCTATCTTACTTTTTGTAAAGGTTTTTAAATCGTTAGAATCAATTTTAAATGTTGGTTCTGTTGATTTTATTTTCTCCAAAAGCTTTTGCGATACTATTGTTACAATACTATCTGTTGATTCAACTAATCCTTTCCAACCATTATCAAGTGACTTACTCTTTTTTAACAAATCATCTAAGGTATCAATATTTGAATAAGCAAAAGAGAATAATCTTTTTGCAACACTATCAATCCTATCTTTTTCAATGTCAACTTGCCAAACAATTCTATCTTTTGGGTTTCTTTCAAAAGTTTTAAATAACAACCATTTTACACCATTTGTTAGAATACCAAAGTCAATTCCAGATTTAAAGCAATAATTTGCAAGTTGATCTATGATTTTTTTGTCTTGTAAATTAACTGATAAATTCTTTGCCTCAACTATCAGTGACGTTTTACCATTTTTAAAAAGTGTATAGTCTGGTATTTTTCCATCTTCATCAGGTACATTTGGTTTTACAAATTTTGGATTAGAAGTTTTCCAACCAAGCACATTTAAAATTGGCTCAATTATTTGGGTTCTCACAGCTTGTTCGTTTGAAATATAGTCTTTCCGAAATTCAGTAACCTGTTCAATAGTTTCTTTTAATTGATTTTCAATTTCTTTCATTATTTGTCTTCTTTAATTTACCTACAAATATTTCTTATATTCCTCACAAACCTTCTCTAATCTACTAAATTTTGTTAGATTGTCACAGTTGGAGTTGGTGTTGAGATTCTTTGTGAAGTCAAATATAATCATTTTTTACAACTTCCAAAAGTAATACTTATTAAAAGTTAACACAAAGCCATAATTTTACCCGGAAATTAGATTTAAAATTTTTATTTTAGCATCTATTATTAAAATCTATTTATTACTTCAACTTTTGTCATATTTACTAAACCTTGAAATAATATTATTAACTTCTTTCTTATAATTACTTTCATCTATTTCAACTACTGAATTTCTATCAATATCTAATACATCTGATATTGTATCAAATAGCAGTCCCTCTTTTCTTATTTCCTCTAAATTGCCATCTGTCTTTTTTGCTTTAATTTTCAAATAAATTGTATCCATTTTGATTTTAATGCTATTATAAAATTTATTTTACGAGTTATGCGCTTTGATTGTTACGTTTAGTGATGAACTTCAGCTTATTATTATTTGGTTATATGCCTGTTCTTTATCATCTTAGTAGTAATTTATTGTACATTTCAAAACAATTCGTCCAAAATTCTTGGCAGATCTACATCTAAATTGTTCTAAAGTTAAAAATTTGGTTCTGCGTTCTTTAAAAATACTTTGTTCTTTTTGTTTAGACTGCATATATTCAAAGTATTTTGGTTCTTGTTCAGTTAGGAAAAACAAGCGATCTAACGCCTTTGCTGTTCGTCCTACTGTTCCACTTCCGCCAAATGGATCAAAAACTAAATCACCTTTGTAGGAATAATACTGAATAACACGTTTACAAAGCTCAACAGGAAAAATAGCCGAATGAACCTTATCAAAACAAGGGTCTATTTTCCATACATTTGTTGTTTCATAACCATCTGCAACCTTGCTTTCTTCAACTGTATTAGTATCGTAACTTCTTATATTCCAATCTAATAACTTTTCAGTTGATTTGCGATAAACCATTAAATATTCTGTAACTGAATTTGGCTTATAAGCTAATGGTTTACGATGTTGCATAAAACCACCTATACGATTTTTTACGCTAGCTTCAGGTTTAAGCCAAATTATATCATCAATAAATTCCCAACCATTTTTTACCAAATAGGGATGCAAATCAAACGGAATACCATATCTTTTACTTGAATGAGAACGACTAACGCGAGGAATAATTATCGGTGAAGTGTTTACAATTAAAAAGCGTCCTTCTTTTGTTATTCTATGAGTTTCTTGAAAAACTTTGTCTAAAAATTCTAAATATGCTTGATAACTCGGATAAATAGAATAATCGCGTGCATTGTAATATGGTGGCGATGTGAATGTTAAATGAACACTTTCATCAGGAACATACTTCAATGCTTCCAAAACATCAGCATTAACAACTATATTTTTAAGAAATTCGTATGTTTCAGCATGTGGCAATGCCGTTTTTTTATTTTTTTCTTTTGCAAAAAACTCTTTGTAAATAATTGTTCTAACTATTTCATTTTCATGATTTACAAGAGGACGCAAATGCTTTTCTACCTCTTTATCATTTTCAAAAACAAGTAACCCTCTTATAGCTTGACAAATAATTTTAGGGTCAGAGTCGTTAAGAAAATCGTATAGCAAAGATTTGTTTTTATCCTGACGTTGTCGCCCAATTGCAGAAACTATTTCTCGACGAACTCCTGTATCTGTTTCATGCTGATATAGCGAAAATAGTTTTTTTATATCTACATTAGTTTTTAGTTTTCCAATATTTTTTACAGCATTAAGTCTTACCTGTGAATGATTGTGTTCTAATAGTTTATATAAAAAATCAGATTGGAAATTAGAGGGTAATTGTCCTAAATTTTCAAGAATGTAGTTAATGCTTTTTACATCTCGCTGCGTTGCAATAAGCTTAGCAATATCACTACCTCCATTGTATTTCAGTTCTGTTATATATTCCTTAGTCACATTCATCACTTACTTTGTCTCTTCTTTTTCAGGTGGTTCTGCTAAAAATAGATAAGGTGAATCATTAATAGTTCTTAAAGTTTTTTTCAGATTTTTATTAGTTATCATTAAATCTTGCACTAAGGAATTCATTCCTATAAAAGAAGTCTCTACTCTATTGCTAATATTTGTTATAGCTAAGTTGGTATTTTTTATAGTTGTATCATATCCCACATAAATCTTATCAACTACGTTAGCTATATTCGCATTTTTTAGTTCTTCGTTCAAAGTTAGCGTAAATTGATTTAAATTTTCAGACGTTTTAACTAAATTATGCATAGTTCTTTCAGCATCGGAATAAACCGACAGATTATTTATTTTTTCTAAAGCTTGTGTTAGCAATTCTGTAGAACGTCTAATTTCTGTGATAATGAGATAAAGTTCCTTATTGTGCATAAACTTTCCCGTACCTTCTAACGTATTAGTAAGTTCAGTAGATATATTATCCCAAGGAATATCCTTTACCTCTTGAATAATTTCTTGTGCTGCGAGTGTTATTTCGCCAATACTTGAAGGTGCGGACGGAATAACCGGATAAGGCGGTTCAAAATCAAATGTTCTTTGCTTTTCACTTGTTTTTTCTTTTTTATAAAGCTGTAAAAATTTACCGCCTGCCAATCCCGCCATTTCCATTTGGACATTAATTTTATCTGTAATTTTCACAGTTTTATCAATTTTCATTACAACTTGAACCAACTTTCCGTCGGGTGCAACAGTAACATCATCTACCATTCCACAAGAAACACCAAGATATTTTATAGCTGATCCTGTTTCTAATCCTTGAACAGATTCATCAAAATAAGTGGTGTAATAATCGTACTCTTTAAAAAACTGAGTAGCGCCCATCCACAAAATAAATCCTACAAGTAAAATAAGCCCTGTAAGTATGAAAATACCAATAAAAAATGAATTGCTTTTTTTCCTTTTTGCCATAAATGCTCCTTTAACAAAATTTTATTCTAAAATTCTATTGAAAAAATTATATACAGTTTGATTTTCTTTATAATTAGATAGTTCTTCAGGTGTTCCCATAGCTATTATGCCCTTTACTGATCTATCTAACATAATTATCCTGTGCGAAATACTTAATATACTTGAAAGATCATGAGTAACAATAACCATTGTTGTATTCATAGCTCTATTGAGCTCTCTAATCAAATTATCTAAAGCAGCAGAAGTTACAGGATCAAGCCCTGAAGAAGGTTCATCAAAAAAAAGTATTTCAGGATCTAATGCCATTGCTCTAGCTAGTGCAGCACGTTTTTTCATTCCACCACTTATTTCAGAAGGTCTATAATTTTGGAAACCACTTAAACCAACCATAGCTAGCTTTAAATCTATAGCATCTCTTATTTGTTTATCTGTTAACTTCGTATATTTTCGTAAAATTAGCTCAATATTTTCACCAATTGTCATTGAAGCAAAAAGCCCGTTAAATTGGAAAAGTACTCCGTTGCGTCGCATTATACTAATTTTCTCACGATCATCTGCATTTGTCAAATCACGCTTATTAATAAGAATTGTACCTTCTGCAGGCACTTCAAGCCCTATCATTTGCCTCAATAAAGTACTTTTACCGCAACCACTACCACCGACAATAACAAAAACTTCTCCGTACTTCACATCAAAATTGACGTTTTCCAGAATAACTCGCTCTCCATATTGAACTTTCAAGTTTTCAACTTCAATAATTGCTTTTGTTTTATTTTCCATAATTGTTACTATTAGTTATTACTGTTAGTTAACATTGTACGATATAAATTAGAAGATAGTATTTCTTTTGACTTTATAATCAATTGATCTTTATCCAATAAATCTTCACTTACTATTTTTTCTTTATAAAATCGTGATTTAATTTCAAAATCTAAAATGCTTTTAGCTTGTTTTTTAATATTTTCATCATTTATAAGCATGTTTCTGAAATCATTTTGCATAGAAATAAATAAGCTATCAATAATGTCATTTGTACTTTCCGACAAACCAGCTTTCAAATCAAGTAAATACTTAATATCTTTGTTTTTTTTCAGAACTTCTTTAGAAGTTGCAAACTCAACAAAAGAATTATAAACTTGCTTGTTCATTTCATAGCTAAATTTCATAAATTCATTCTTTGCACAAAATAAATTTGCAAAATGAAAGAAAATCATATTCTTGCTAAACTCTGAAATTAGTTTTTCCGTCTTTTCCTTATCTATTTCAATATCTGGAGTGATACCGTTTGTTTCAAAAACTTTCCTGCCGTTCTGAGTGTAAAAAACATTGCTAGTTTCTTTCGCTGTATCGTTTTTATTTTGATGATTTATTTTTTGCAAACATCGTCCCGACGGCGTATAGTATTTCGCTGTTGTTAATTTCATAGCTGTTTTATCAGATAGCTCTACGATCGTTTGCACTAATCCCTTTCCAAAAGAAGTATTACCTAAAATAACTCCACGATCTAAATCTTGTATCGCGCCCGCTAAAATTTCACTAGCGCTAGCGCTATTTTCATTAATTAAAACTGCAATAGGTAATTTAATATCAATAGGATCTTTATTTGAAATATAGTCATTGATATACTTGCCATCTTTGCCACGAGTTGATACTATTTTCGAACCTCGCGGAACAAATAGTTCACACATATTCACCACTTCTGCTAATATTCCACCTGAATTATCCCGAACGTCTATAATAAGACCTGACAAACTATTACCGCTTTCTGCCTTTAATCTAAGAAATTCCGAATAAAATAAATCAGCAGTTTTTTTTGAGAAGCGCTCAACTTTTATATAAGCAATATCTTCATCAATTAATTTAGCTATTATAATAGACGGTAAATTAATAACATCACGCTTTAACAAAAAACGTAAAGTATCAATCCGAACAAGTTCGGAATTACTTAGACCAGCAGCAGGATAATCCGAGTTTTCATATATTGTAATATTCTTTTTTCGCATTATTACAAAATTAGAAACAGTGCCTTTTTGCAACTGATGCGTAAATTGTCTAATTTCATCTCTATTGACAACAATTGTTCCATCAATTGAATAAATTATATCGCCTATACGCAATCCGGCATTATATGCAGGTGAATCATCTTGCAATCTTACAATAGTCAGCATGCTATCTATTGGCATAACCGTAAAACCAAAACCAACATAGCTTCCATCTAACAGAAATTCTATGCGATTAGAAAGTTCTTCATTGAAATACTCTGTGTAAGGATCTAAAGTTCCCAACATTCCTTCTATACTTTTTTCTAAAAGTGTATCAATATCTACATCATAGATGTAATTATTTAGTATTTCCTTAACAACATTTCCGTATATTTCAAAAGCTTGATTTAGTTTTAATTGTTCATTAGATTTCCAACTAATAAGCAATAGAGCTATTAAAGAAAAATAGCAAGTTCGCAAAACAGCATTTTTTATCTTCATGAGTTTACTAGTTATTTAGATTTTTCAACCCATATTTGTACTAAATTTACTAAAGTCTCTACCGTTTTTTCTAAAGCATTTATAGAGACCCATTCTGTACGCGAATGGAAGTTATGACCACCTGTATATATATTAGGTGTCGGCAATCCCATTTCAGTTAAACGAGAACCATCTGTACCGCCACGTATTGGTGACCAAAATGGATTTGTTCCCGCTCTTTCTGCAGCTTCCCATAAATAATCGCATCCAGAATGATTTGCAACCAAGCTATCATACATATTTCTATATTGAGTTTTTATCTCAAGTTCAATTTTAGCATTAGGATAAAGCAATTGCACTTCTTTAATAATAGCTTCTAAAATTTCTTTTTGCTTTGTAAGTCCTTCTGTTTTAAAATCACGTAAAATAAATCTAATTTGTGAAGAAACTACACTTCCTGTAGCTGTATGCGGATGAATAAACGGCTCATAATTATCTGTTGTTTCAGGTGCCATATATTTTGGCAAACGCATAATAATTTCGCCCATAACGCGAATAGAATTAACCATTATATCTTTCGCTGTTCCGGGATGTATATCGCGTCCAGTTATATTAATTGTAGCTGAATCAGCGCTAAAAGTTTCTTTGTTCAACTCACCCGGCATACCACCATCAATAGTATAAGCATATTGACAATTAAATCGCTTTAAATCAAAATGTTGCGTTCCGCGTCCAATTTCTTCATCTGGCGTAAATCCTATACGAATATTGCCATGTTTTATATCAGGATTTTCTTTTAGTACTTGAACTAACTGCATAATAGCAGCTACACCTGATTTATCATCAGAACCAAGAAGCGTTGTACCGTCAGACGTAACAATTTTATGCCCAATACATTTTGCTAAGTTTGGATTTTCCGTTGTCTTAATAACAACATTTTTATCGCCGGGTAAAGTTATATCGCCACCTTGATAGTTTTCAATAACTTGCGGTTTTACATTTTCACCACTTACATCAGGCGAAGTATCTAAATGTGCTAAAAAACCAATCTGCGGTACAGCAGGTGAACCAGCAGGTAAATTAGAAGGAATTGTCGCAAAAAGATAACAATGCTCATCTAAAACAATATCTTTTACACTCAATTCTTCTAGCTCCTTAACTAATAAATTAGCTAAGTCAAATTGTTTTTTAGTACTTGGAGTTTCTTCACAATTCTCGTCAGATTGTGTATCGATTTTTACATAACGTAAGAACTTTTCTAAAATGGAATCTGTCATTTAATCTTTCCTTAACTATAAATAATAATGAATTAACTTTAATATCAAATTTAATTAAAATATAATTACAAACATACGAAAAAAATACAATTTTATTTATGAAATTTTATCTACAAACAGCTTTTTAAAAAAATCAATGTAAATAAATCTTTGAAATAAAATAATTAATTTTATATTAATGAATATTTTTTAATTATTCGGCACTTTTCTAAATAGTTTTCAACAAAATTCAAAATATTTTAGCAAAAGAATGTAAAAATATATTTATATAGGGTTTATGAATAAAAATTAATTAAATTTATTGAGTTTTTGTTTGTGTATATAAGAAAAAAACGGTATTTTTGTGATACTTATGTTTTTAGATATTCTTATATAAGTAAAAAAGACAGAAATTAAAATATATTAATAAATTCAATCTAAAAAAATGCAAAAGAAACTATTAGACTATCTTGAAATTGAAAAAGAAAATCATTTAATGCAATTAATTGATTTGTTAAAAATTCCAACTATAAGTAGCGACTCTAAATTTAATTCCGCTATGAAAAGAGGTGCTACTTGGCTACAAAATCATATAAAAGAGATCGGTTTTAATAATGTAACAATTATTGAAAATAGAGACAAAGTTAAAAATATTAATCCTCCTGTTATTTCTGCCAATAAAAAAGGACATCCTATTGTCTATGGAGAATGGCTTGAAGCTGGTCCTAACGCAAAAACTATTTTAATTTATGGTCATTACGATGTACAACCTGTAGATCCTATTAATCTATGGGAAACTTTGCCTTTTGAACCGACAATACGTAACGGAAAAATTTATGCTCGCGGCTCCTCAGATGACAAAGGACAATTTTTCTGCCATCTAAAAGCACTTGAAGCTCATATGAAGCTCTTTGGCAAATTACCTGTAAATGTCAAGATACTTCTTGAAGGTGAAGAAGAAAGCGACAGTTCTCTTGACGAATTTATCATAAACAACAAAGAATTATTAAAATGTGACTACGCTGTAATTTCCGATACAGAATGGATTGCACCTGATACGCCTTCTATTTGCTACGCTTTACGCGGGATAGCTTATGTAGAAGTTAAAGTTACAGGTCCTAATCGTGATTTACATTCCGGTACTTTTGGCGGAGCAGTTGATAATCCTATTCAAGTGTTAGCTAGTATGATTTCTAAACTTAAAGATGAGCATGGCAAAATTACAATACCGAATTTCTATGATGACGTATTGGAATTAACAGAAGAAGAACGCAATGAATTCAAAAAATTGCCTTTTAATGAAGAAAATTATAAAAAAGATTTAGGCGTTGCCGCACTTAATGGTGAAGCAGGATACTCTACACTTGAAAGAACATGGGCACGTCCATCCTTAGATGTACATGGAATAACAGGCGGTTATACAGGTGAAGGTGCTAAAACTGTTTTGCCTTCTTGGGCTTCTGCAAAAATATCATCGCGCATAGTACCACATCAAAAGCCTAATGAAATTTCTAAAAAAATAGCTGACTATTTAAGAGATATAGCTCCGCCCACAGTAAAAGTTGAAGTAGACGAACTACATTATGGAGGTCCTGTTCTTGTAAATAGACATGGTGAAGGTATTACTGCAGCTATCAAAGCATTTAAAAAAGCATTTAATACTCAAAAAGTTGTATTTATGCGTGAAGGCGGTTCTATTCCTATTGTAACAGTTTTTGAAAATGAACTGAATGCACCTTCAATTCTTATGGGATTCGGATTGCCAGATGATAATATACATTCTCCAAATGAATCATTTGCATTAGAAAATTTCTTTGGTGGAATACGTACTGCGGCAATCTTTTATGATTTATTAAAATAGCAATAAAATAATTATTATTTGTATAACATTTAATTAAATATCTTTAGAAATATGAACTCTAAAGATATTTTTTTACATAAGCTAAACAAAACATATAAGTTAGTCGATAAACATACTAACTTTTAATCTAAGTTATTTTTATTACTAACTTTATAATAATAATTATAGCATAGATTTAATAAAATACAATTTTAATTCATATTATATAAGTATACTACGATATACAGTTATACTCTAATTTTCTAAATTTAGTTAAAATAATTTATAAAATTGATTGTTTTTTAAATATTTTATGTTATTTTTGTTTTTGTTATCATTTTCTTCGTAATTATAGAATGTTATGAATTTGACAATATCTAAATTATCTAAGTTTTTTATTCCTATATTTTTAATTTTACTTTCTTCTTGTAGTACAGCAATTACAACTAAGTTTGAAAAACGTGAAGCTACTATTTTGAAAGGAGATACCACTGTAATTTCTTGGGATTTCGACAATGCAGATAGCGTTGTGGTGTCAGGAGTAGATGGTTATTATAAAGGCAAGGATTCTATTAAAGTATCGCCTATAAAAAATACAACTTACTATATTGATGCATATAATTTTTATAAAGAACATTGTAAAATGCAATGGGATATTAATGTTATGCACTATTCAAAAACTGGCCCTATAATAGATACAGATCCACGAAGTTTAACAACAACAGATGAAATCTCAAATTATCTAACAGGCGTAACAAAAGATACAGACATATCACAAATAAAAATCATAGGTACTAAGCAACCGATAGAAAACAATACATTTACAGTAAATTTTTTACCATTAGATAAATATGGAAATTTTATTTCCGAAATTAATTTTGAAAATGATTCCATTCAAAAAGTCGCAATAAATGCTCTTAATTCATCAAGCCAAATTAACATACAAAAAGTTTTTGAAAAAATTACTACGAATTCACATGAAGAAATTATAAATTTTTGTATTTGTATAGATAATTCTGCTGCTGCTGAAAACAATGAACAAATTTATGAACAAATTCATAAGTTATCTGTAAAACATAGACTTGAAGATCACTTTTTACTTACTGCTTTCAATCATAATTTTGACGGACTAAATACGTTAAATAAAAATTCTGATCAAATTTTTACACCTTTTTACTCTGAAATAAAAGAACCTAGTGGACTAAACGCAACCAATAAATCTTTAGGAAAAGCAATAAATACTCTTAACGATTCTTTTTTAAATAGAAGAAAAGTCTTAATACTAATTACTAAAAGTAACGACAACTCTTCTATTTTATATGATGAAAGAGACCTTTCTATTCATGCTAGAAAAAACGATATTCCTATTTATGTAATTGCCATCGGGTCTTCTTTTCCAACCTTTAATTTAGAATATCTTGCAAACAGCACAGGTGCAAAATTATATTTATTAGAAGAAAACAGGCAAGATAAAATATCAGATATTCTTTATGAGATTATTTTTTCTCAAAAATTTCATTATTCAATAGATTTTTTAACAGAGGTAGCTATCAATCAAAACAAATTAGATATAGAATTAACTGTCAAAAATTTAGAAAAAATTAATACTCAAATAGATCGCTACTCTATTCCGTTAAAACCTAATAAAATTTATTCCGATTATCAAATTCTTTCACTATTTGAGGATAACAATGAAATATCTCCAACTTATTTTAATGCTTTTCGTACTTTAGTTGAAGTTCTTGATAAAAATAAAAATATGGTTATCGAATTAGTTGGAAACGCTTTAGACGATACATTAGCAGATGATAAAAAATGTGATAGCATAGGGTTGCAAAGAGCACAACTATCAAGAAGACAACTTGTAAAATTAGGTGCCAATCCTGCTCAATTTCGTGTTACTTCTGAAGGAAGCTATAGACCGCTTTATCCATTTTCACAAAAAAATTGGCAGAAAAAATATAATAATCGAGTAGAAATACGTTGGCTTCTTCCTGAAGAAAAGCCATACGAAATTATAGCAGGAATTGTTGAAACTGAGTTAAAAGCTACTCTTGAAGTTGAAAAATATGAAAATCATGGTTATCAAGCATATTATCAACGCATTATAAAAAATAAAAGACCTGCATATCGTATCTTAATTTGGGGATACGAAACAGAGGCACAAGCACAAGAAGCAACCCAAACATTAAAACAAACTTTTAAGAAAACATTTGAAATAAAATAAATTTGTCAAATTATATAATAAAAAAAACATGAAAACAAAATTCTATTTTTTAGTAACAATCTCTATTGTGTTTACTATTCTATTTTCTAGCTGTACATACAATGAAAATTGTGTCTGTCCTACATCACCTAAAATTTATTCATACTACTACACTATTCATAAAAATGATTGGCAATCTGCAGAAAGATTTCACTGGTTTAAACGTTTAGATGTTCCTGAAATTACAATCCCAGTTATAGAAAAAGGTTCTGTATTAGTATATTACAAAACTTCTATAAATACATGGGTACTATTGCCTTATTCTACAACCCTTTCAAATAGTGATGGAGTAATTTATAACGAAGAAATCTGGAGCGGGTTCGCACTTGGAACTGTTGATATTGACTATGTTTACACTAATCCGCAGGATCCTACTCCACCAAACAGTTTAGAACTAAAAGTTGTTGTCATCGATAGATAAACAAAATGTATATTATTCGCTTATTAAAACTTGCTACTATTATAATCTTTTACGCTATTAAAGGAGTACATATATATAAGAAACAAAAACATTCAGCATACTTCAAATTTATACAAAAATGGGGTAAACAGATGGTAAAAACTGCCAATATTCAATTGGAAGTTCAAGGACAAGAACATATAAATCCTAACGAAACATATGTTTATATAGCAAATCATTCAAGTTTGTTTGATATCCCTATATTACTTGTCGCTATTCCCGACTACATCCATTTTATGTATAAAGTAGAACTCGAAAAAGTACCATTCCTAGGATATGGATTAAAACATTCTCCTTTTATAGCAATAAAACGTGACAATCCTAAAGATGCTATGAGTAGTATAGATGAAGCAGCAAAAGCTATTGTTAATACTGGTTCTGTAATCCTATTTCCTGAAGGTAGTCGTTCAGAAACAGGTAAAGTAGGAACTTTTAAAAGAGGCGCTTTTTTACTAGCTAGTAAAACAAAAAAGAAAATTATACCTATCGCTATCTGTGGTAGCGAAAAAATTATGCCTACAAAAACTTTCAAAATAAGACCAGGAAAAGTAACAGTCTTTATAGGTGAAGCTATTGAAAAAATATCAGAAGATAATTCTGAAATGAAAAAAGAACTAAAACAAATAAATGAAAAAATTGCAAAAATTGTCATAAACCACAAAAAAAATTAAAAAAATTTGGTGGTTTCAAAAAAAAGTTGTATTTTTGTATTCAACTTTTGGTTAGGTAGCTCAGTTGGTAGAGCAAAGGACTGAAAATCCTTGTGTCGGGGGTTCAATTCCCTCTCTAACCACATTTTACATATAAGTGTAAAATAAAAATAAAATTTTTCATAAGATACTTCTAGTTTTAATTTCAAACTGTTTGGTTTTATATCAAACAGTTTTTTTTATGTTATTCCATAGTTATAACTTATACCATTTTGAATAATATATTTAGTTCAATTATGTTTTAAAATTCCCCTTCGGTGAATGTTAGGGCGTATTGCATACGCCCTACGAAGCCTGACGGGGTAGTCAAACTCCCCTTCGGTGAATGTTGAGACATATTGCATACGCCCTACAAAGCTTGACGGAGTAGTCTATAAACGATATTAATTTGCTAATCTTTAAAAATTATAAATCCATTCTGGTATAATTGTCTCAAAAACAAAGTAAGTCTCTGATGAACCGGATGTATTTGTTCTGAAAATTTTTCTTCTAATAACATTGCTATTTCTTCTATATTTCTTATTCCGTCAATAAGTTCCCACGTCGCCGAACCTAACTCATCAAGATTTGCATGAATATAAGGATCGCGAAACTTTGGAATAAGTTTTTGTAGAAATTTAATCTTAAAACGTGGCGATAATAGATCTATTAAACCATCTTCACGGTAAATAGACTCTTTGTTTTTTACAGGAACAAGAGCTAGTATCTTATCTGTTTCATCTTTACTATTCATTTGTTTATTTTTTATTTGTTAATTTTATTTTATACTTAAAACACATTCTATATTGTATGTTCTAAAAATACTTTAATTCCTATAGCTATCAAAACTATTCCAGATATAACTTGCATACTTCTAGAAGTTTTGCTACCTATTTTTTTACCTAAAGAAATCCCAATAAAACTCATTATAGCCGCGACTATTCCTATAATAATAGAAGGAAAGAAAACCGATTTTTCCATAATAGAAAAACTAATTCCTATAGCTAAGGCATCAATACTTGTTGCAATAGATAATAACAATATATTCTTTTCCGAAAAAAAATCTTTCTGTAACTTGTTGCTTTCTTGTTCTTTTTCAGTAAACGAATCATATATAAGCTTTGTACCCATAAGGCCTAATAATAACAGGATTACCCAATGATCAAATGCTTTAATATAATAAGATATGGAATCACCTAAAAAGAATCCTATAACAGTCATTATGAATTGAAAAAAACCGAAATGTAGTATTAAACTCCATTTTTCACGTAAACTTATAGAAAGAAAACAAGCACCTGCTACTACTGCTACAGAAAAAGCATCTACTCCAAGAGCTAATGCTATCAAAAAAATATCAAACATTAAAATCTAAGTATCTTATTTTATTCAAAAATGCAAAATTAAAATTTTTCACCAAGCTATAATCTTGTCCCCTACGGGTTTGTGGTTAAATTCTCCTCTTGAGAGGAGTACCCGCGAAGCGGGAAAGGTGGTTATTAATTTATTATTATATAACCCCCAAAAAGGGTAATATAATCAATCAGTCCACCAACAAAAAAATTTCACCCCTACGGGGTTTATTTGTTTGTGTGTTTTAATTTTATCTATAATAATTTCACCCCTACGGGGTTTGTCGTTAATTTTTTTAATAGACTACCCCGTTAAGCTTCGTAGGACGTATGCAATACGCCCCGACATTTGCCGAAGGGGAATTTTAAATAATGGCAACTACAAAGGATTGCCTCTACAATTCATTGCTAATTGTCAAATGCTAATTGCCAATCGTAACAACTACTTTGTCAAACTTCGTTTGCCATCCCTTCTGGGAAGGGGAATTTAAAATCACAGTTTAGACAAAAAACAACTATTTTATAATTTCAAATGTAACATTTTTTTTGAAATAAAAATAAAAAATAACAATAAAGTTTGCATATTTCTAAAAAAAGTCGTATTTTTGTATTCTGTTTTTTTTTGAAATAAAAATGGAAATACGTTGGAGCTGTAGCTCAGTTTGGTTAGAGCGCCTGCCTGTCACGCAGGAGGCCGCGAGTTCGAGTCTCGTCAGCTCCGCTTTAA
>JAAYTD010000042.1 GCA_012518115.1 Ignavibacteria bacterium
TCTAACAATAGACAACATTTTACTTCTTATTTCGTTGGCATTTTTTACGCTTATGAAATAAGCTCCGTTATTTATAGAGTTAGGAATATCAAAAGTTACTTCAAAAGTTTTATTGTAATCAGAATAGTTTCCTAAATGTGTTAAGTCTATAAGTTTTTGTCCTAAAATATTGTAAAGCCCTACTTCAAATTTTTCGCTACCAAAAACGCCACCGGGCGGATAATACATAATGTTTGCTGTTACTCGCATACTTGCAGGATTAGGTGAAATACTACGTATCCAAATATCAGGCAGTAAGCCTGCTTCTGTAGTTTCTTTAATACTTGTAACGGCATCAAGTCCATCAAACCAGTAAAGTCCTGACCATTCACCTTCTTCGTTATCATATTCTCCAATGTTATTCCAACTATGTGAATTAAAATATATCCTATTTCCTACAACATTTTCAATATTGAAAAATGGAAAATTAAAAGGAATATCTATTTCTTTAATAAATTTACCGTCTTTATCATAGTAACGTAATTTCCTTTCTGTAGAGTAGCATTCTTCTTCTTCAGAATAAGTTTGTTCTTGAGTTACAATTAACGTTATATAATTACCTGAAGAATCAATAACAAACGGTACAGGTGGTTTTTTTTTATCTATGATTGAATCAAATATCTTAGTGTCTTCAAATTGCTTTGTATTAGGATTATATTTTAAGAATTTATTATAGCAATTATTATCAAATTCTATTACATATATCTCTCCATTATATTGTGCTATTGCTACATTTGTTCCTTTTTTATTTAATATCTTTCTGAAATCATACAAATCATTATCATTAGCAACATCATTAGGATTAAATCTAAAAACACCTCCATAACCACCTTCTAAATTTAATTCATTGTCAGAAAATAAATATATGCTATAAAATATATCACCTGTTTCTTCTAAAATGTAAATATTACGTACAAAAGTCATCCCCTGCATTTCAAAAGGAGACATATAAAAATACTTGCTATGTAATTCTGCAGAATCTCCATATTTCTTACTTGCAATCAAAGTATCCCAAAGATCTATTAGTATAGATTCATCAGTATCTACATTGTATTTAAGAAATCGAGGTTGTAACCTGAGATTGGGTAGCCACATATTATTATTTTTATCCATCTTAGGAATAAGCATATCCGTTGTCTTATATATTTGACCAAAATGTTTAGTATAAATATCTTTTTTAGCTATCCATTTTCTGTTTTCAGCATCCCATTTCCATAAATAATCTCTTAGGTTATCAGGAAGCCCATCAACATCAGAATAATATAAATATAAATTATGGTTTGTATCACATAGCAAAGTTGGATTTCTCATATTCATAAGAGAAGGGACTGATGCTCCTTCTTCTGTAGGTTGAAAAACTTCTTCAGTAAATTGCATTGATGTATCACCTAATTCTGTAATATTATAAAATAATAGAGAAGCATAACTTTTATCTGAATAATCGTTATACTGAAGCGGAAGTCCCCACGCACCTTTTTTAGCTATACATACTTTGTTTCCTATATGTATTTTTTCATATCTATTGCTTGTTACAAATTTAGGATGTCTATCAACGTTTTTAAATTGTCTATCATTATTTAATATACGTCCCCAACCA
>JAAYTD010000043.1 GCA_012518115.1 Ignavibacteria bacterium
ATCTATAAGCACTCCCGGTTGTTCATCAGCATCCAGATCTATATTACCAATAAATGATTTTCCATCAGTTGGATATTGACTTAGTAATTCAGCTTGAAGAATCAAAGAAAACTCTATGTACTGATTATTAGAGAATAAGTTTTTGATAGTAGTATTGTTAACAAAATTATTCGTCCTGTTGGTATAGAATTTCAATGGCTTCGTTGTTGGATCTATATTTATATAACGACTTTGCAAATTACCTATCAATGTAGATACATTGTTATTATTTTGAGTGTAAGGATTACAAGTTCCCCAATGAATTCTTATTTTACCTTCTGTAGTCCCGTCTGCTTCATATAGAATAATCTGCACGTTAGATTGATAGCTCGAATAACTAATAGGCGAAAAACCTTGCCATTGTACAACAAAACGTCTATTTGGAGCTGTTCCTAAAGTAGCATATCTTAGGCTCGTACGAACATAATTATCGCCCGTCACTAAAAAAATTATATCTGAAAATCTAGAAGAATAAGTTAATGGATTACTTGACATAATACTGCCGCTATGCATACCACCATAGAAATAATAATTCGGAAAGCCTAACCAACCGTTAGGTGAAACTCTTAATTGTGAGTTAGCAGGATATACTTTCTTGTCATATCTAAACGCAAACGGTAAATAAATAACAGCCATACCGTCATCTGCAGCGCCATATAGCAATGTTCCTGTAATAGGACTATATGTTTCTGTCCCAACGGTAATAACTAAACTCGGGTCTAAAAGACCATCGTGATCCTGCGCTTGAGCATATTGTTGCCCCAACCCCAAAAATAATAAAATAAACAACTGCAAGAAGGAACCTAAAAACACCCCTCTTGTTACTTTAAATCTTGTGTTCATGAAAAACCTCAAAAATATATTTAAAAATTAAAAAAATTATTGTCTGTGAATTACATGTATGAGGATATTAAAAATTAAACAAAAAAAACAATACTCTCAATCTTTAAAAATATACTTTTTTTACAATTAAAAAAACAGAAAAGTATTGTCGTAAAAAAAAAACAACAACTGTAGCGCTTTTTATAGTAAAAGTGTCATGATTATGCCACAAAACTTTATAAAATAAGACTACAAAAATTCATACTGTATATTTACATAATTGATTATGTAAATATATGACAATTTAAAGTCGTTTTTGTTACATTTTTAGTTTAAAAATATTGAAAAAAGCAAAAAAAAATAGTCTGCTATCTAACAGACTATTTTCAATTTTATTCTATACAATTAAATTTAAAAAAGTAATGTAATTCTTTCAATTTAATTATTTTTTTATTTAGTATTTTTAGTAGTGATCCTAAGGGGATTTGAACCCCTACTGCCAGCGTGAAAGGCTGGTGACCTAACCGTTAGTCTATAGGACCATCCCTTTATTTCCAAAAAAGAGAATATTTACAAAATTACGACTTTTTTTCGAAACTACCAAATTTTTTTGAAAAAAAACTTTATTTTTTTTGAAAAAAGGAATTTACAACTACTCTATCGCTTCTAATAACTCCGGCGTTTTTATAGCTACAATACCTGGTTTTTCACATACATTTCCTGAAGCTAAGTTAGCTAATATAGCAGCTTCTTTATAACTTGCGCCTGCTATAAGCATAGTTGCAAATGTTGCAATAGCAGTATCTCCTGCACCGGATACATCAGCTATTTTTCTTGCTACTGTTGGAATAGAAAATGAGTCGCCATTTTCTTCAAAAAGTACCATCCCATCAGCACCAAGTGTAATTAAGACGTTTTTTGCATTTAACTTATCTATCAGTGTTTTCCCTGCTTCTTGAATTTTTTCATAGCTATCTAAGTTTATTCCTAAACCTTCTTCCGTTTCTCTTCTATTTGGTTTAAACAAAGTTACGTCTTTATATTTTAGGAAGTTATCGAATTTCGGATCTACAAATATAGGTATTCTTTTTTCATTTGAAAATTCAACAATTTTCGTAATAAGACTTTCGTTTATTGTTCCTTTGTCGTAATCTTCAAAAATAATTCCTTCTAAATTTCGGATATTTTTTATTCGTTTCAGAATTGTTTTTATTTCTTCTTCGGATATTTCGCGTCTTACTTCGCTATCTATTCGCACTATTTGTTGATTATTTCCTATAACACGAGTTTTAACTGTTGTAATTCTGTTTTTATCTTTAAGAAGTCCAGTAGGTGAAATTCCGTTTGCTTTACATCTTTCTATAAATATCTTTGCCGGTTCATCTTCGCCTAAGACCCCAAATAATATCGGAGTTATGCCGAGTGAACTCAGATTTTGCGCTACGTTAGCAGCACCTCCTAAATGGAAACTTTCTTTTTCTACATCAACTACTGGAACAGGTGCTTCAGGTGAAACGCGAGAAACATTTCCCCAAAAATACCTATCTAACATAACATCACCGATAACGGCAACTTTTTGTTTGTTTATATTTGCAAGAATCTGTTTAACCTTAGTTTGTTCTAACTTTAACATTTTTTAAATTATTTATAATATCATTTTGAAATAAATTCTCCTCTTGAGAGAAGTACCGCGAAGCGGGGATGTGTGGTTATTAATTATATATCCTATAAAATCCCGTAGGGATGACATTATTATAACATTATGAAATCCAAAATGGTTACAAAACCCCGTAGGGGTGACATTTTTTATTCGCCCACAAACACTAGTGTCACCCCTACGGGGTTTCTTTGTTTGTGTGTATTATTTTTTATAATAATTTCACCCCTACGGGGTTTGTCGTTAATTTTATTAATAGACTTCCATCTTCCAACTTCTGACTTCCGTCTCCAAATAACTATCCTGCCTTGCCACCCCTTCGTTCCGAAGGGGAATTTGATCTCCCCCTAGCCCCTCCAAAGGAGGGGAATTTGAAAACATATTGAACTAAGATATAGTAAAATATACTAGCTAGTAGCTAAAATATAGCAGCTAATCCGCCTAACGAAGTTTCTTTATATAAACTTGGTAAATCTTTACCTGTTTGTTTCATAACTTCAACTACGCGATCGAAATGTACTCTGTGTTTTCCGTCAGAAAGCATAGAGTAAACATTGCAATTCATAGCTCTTGCCGCAGCAAACGCATTACGTTCTATGCAAGGTATTTGTACAAATCCTCCAACAGGATCACATGTTAATCCTAAATAATGCTCTAAACCGATTTCAGCTGCATATTCGATTTGTGCTATACTACCTCCAAAAATTTGATTAGCAGCTGCCGATGCCATAGAGCAAGCCGTACCTACTTCACCTTGACATCCGACTTCCGCTCCTGCAATAGAAGCATTCTTTTTTACAAGATTTCCTATTAAGCCAGCAGTAGCTAGAGCTCTTAATATACTTTTATCAGAAAATTCATGTTGTTCTTTGATATAGTATAAAACAGCGGGCAAAACACCTGCTGACCCACAAGTAGGAGCAGTAACAACAATTCCGCCTGCCGCATTTTCCTCAGCTGTCGCTAAAGCATAAGCAAAAAGTATAGCACGATTTTTAAGCGAATCTTTATATCCTACACCTTTTACATAATATGAATATGCTTTTCTTTGCAAGCCTAATCCGCCCGGTAAAACACCTTCCGTTTCTATTCCACGATGAATCGTAACTTGCATAGAACGCCAAATTTCGTAAAGATAATCTAATATATCACTTTCTTCTACTTCAAGAACATATTCCCAATAACTTTTTCCTGTTTTATTGCACCATTCCATTATTTCCGTTAATGTTGTCATTTCATAGATTTTCTTTTTAGGAATAGGCTCAGTATCGCTCATAATTTCACCACCACCTATACTATAAACTATCCATTCATCAACAACTTCCCCTATTAAGCTTATAGCTTCAAACTTCATTCCGTTAGTATGCAAAGGCAAAAGTTCGTCTGGCTTCCAAATAATTTCACAAGAAGTAGGTCTGAACTTATCAATAAGTGCCACATCAGTAAAGTGACCGCGACCAGTAAGAGCTAAACTACCATAAAGCGTAACTCGAAAAGATTGCGCTGACTTGTTCTTTTCATAAAATATTTCCGCTGCTTTAGCCGGTCCCATTGTATGACTGCTTGACGGACCATGTCCAATCTTATATAGATTTTTGATACTTTCCATATCTTAAATACTTTCCATAATATATTACATATATAAAATGCAATTTAATCATTTTATCGCTCTTTGACAAAGAAAATACAAAAAAAAATCATTTTCACACTTTTTTTGCTATAAATTATTCGATTTTTTTGTATATTAAAATTTATATTTTTACATAAGTAAATTATATTTTTCATAATAAATTATAATAGAGAGAAAACAAAATGAACTTAGAAAAAATTCAAGAAGAATTGAGAAAATCCAATTTTGACGGCTGGCTATTTTATGATTTTCATAACCGTGATGCTATAGCTGCAAGAATTTTGAACATGAATACTGCTCGTTTTGCTTCAAGACGCTGGTATTATTATATTCCTGCTAAAGGCGAACCTCAAAAACTTGTTCATAGCATTGAACCTTGGCGCTGCGACCATCTGCCCGGCAAAAAAAACATCTATTTGCCTTGGCAACAACAACAGGCTTTGCTTAAAGAAATTTTAGGCGATGCTAAAAAAGTTGCTATGCAATATTCACCTAATAATGCTATTCCTTACGTTTCAATCGTTGATGCAGGAACGGTAGATTTAGTACGCAGTTTCGGAGTAGAAGTAGTTTCAAGTGGTGATTTAGTTAGCTTGTTTGAATCTCATTTAACGATGGAAGATTATGCAAGTCATTGCGAAGCTGGCGAAATTATGCAAGGTATAAAAGATGCAGCTTTTGCTGAAATTGCTCGCAGAATGAAAGCAAATAATCCTCCTACTGAATATGAAATATATGAATTTATGATTGATCTATATAAAAAGCATGATATGGTTTGCGAAGATGGACCTATCGTTGCTGTAAACGAACATGCAGCTGACCCTCATTTTGCACCTACACCAGAAAACACATTTAAAATGAAAGAAGGCGACTTAGTGTTGATTGATCTATGGGCAAAATGCAATAAACCGCGCGCTATCTACTATGATATTACTTGGATGGGATATATAGGAACAACCGTGCCTAAAGAAATTGAAGATATTTTCCAAGTAGCTAGAAGCGGACGCGAAGCAGCTTTGAACTTAGTAAGAACAAGGTTTGCTGAAGGAAAACCTGTCCATGGTTGGGAAGTTGATGACGCATGTCGTGAAGTCTTAAAAAAAGCAGGCTACGGCGAGTATTTTATTCATAGAACAGGACATAACATAGGCGAAGAAGTACACGGAAACGGTTGTCATATAGATAACTTAGAGACAAAAGATGAACGCGTAATAATTCCGGGAACTTGTTTCTCCATTGAACCGGGAATATATATGCCTGAACGAAAATTAGGATATAGAACAGAAATCGATATATTCGTTACAGATGAAGGAAAAGTAGAAGTATCAGGAAAACAACAAGATACTGTTATCCCGATTTTGACTTTATAAATTCGTAGATAATACCATTTTGAATAACAATTATTAACTACCCCGTCAAACTTCGTTTGACACCCCTTCTGGGAAGGGGAATTTTAAAATTCTCCTCTTGAGAGGAGTACCCGCGTCAGCGGGGGAGGTGTGGTTATTAATTATCCCGTCAAACTTCGTTTGACACCCAAAAATAAATTGGAATTTATATAATTCAATTTGGTATAAAAAAACAATCTAAAGACAAAAACAAAACGCCACCTAATATAAATATAAGTGGCGTTTTTTATTTTTACAAATCTTATAGTTTAACTATCAATTTTTGAAACTATAGCTGAACGCTCAAAAGTAATTTTTGTGTTGTCAATTTGCAAAGTAATTGTTTTTTCATCAAGTTTGTCTATTTTTCCATGAATGCCGGCAGTTGTTATAACTTTATCGCCAACTTTTAAACTTGATAACATTTTTTGATGTTCTTTCTGGCGCTTTTGTTGAGGACGTATCATCAAAAAATAAAGCACCAAAATCATAGCTGCAAAAAATATTAAAGTCGGTATCATAGAACCAGCACCGCCTGAAGCAGCCCCACCTCCACCCGAAGGTGCCATAAGTAAAAATGAAATTAAACTATTCATTGTTTTCCCGTTATTTTTTTAGAAATTCTTTATTATAAAAATGCAATTTACGAAAAAAAAAAGAATTTTCAAATATTACGATAAAAAATTCAATAAAAATTATTAACTTTGTATTTTTATGACAACTAAATAATGTATATATGAAACTAAGACGAAAGATAGTTCTTGTTGGAACTATAGCTATAATAGTATGCACTTTTGTTTCTTGTACTAATACAAAAGTTGATGCTAATAAACCGCGTACTTTTATGTGGGAAGTTAAAAATGGGAATAAAAAATTATTCCTATTAGGCTCTGTACACATAGGAACAAAAGAATTATATCCACTCGATACAAATATTACAAAGGCTTTTGAAAATTCTGATGTACTTGGTGTAGAGTTAAATCCTAATAATGTTGATTTCATGGAACTAATTTCAGTACTCTTTGATTTCTCAGGCGAAGGATACAAAAAACTCCCACAAGAAGTAAAAGATAAATTAAAAGAAAAAATAGAAAAATTTGACGATTCAGGAATGGATGCAAAAATGTTTGAAACAATGAATCCCGTCGGAATTGCTTTTATGTTAGAAACACTAAAAATAAGTGAGTTAGCAAACAATATAGATGATATACAAAACTCTATAGCTATAGGAATTGATAATTACTTCTTAAATCTTGCCGACTCCTTAAATAAAGAAATTTATGAACTTGAAAGTGTTGAAAGACAGCTACAAGTCTTTACAAATTTAGGAGATCTTATAAATGAATATATTCTAACTTCATTAGAACAAGACACTCAATTAAAGTTAGAAGATTTCAATAAAATTACTACTGCTTGGAAAAACGGCGATGTAAAAACAATAGAAGAATTTACTAATATTAACTACTCAAAGAATGAACAGCTAAACACTAAAATAAAAGATGAACTTATAATCAAAAGAAATAAAGAAATGGCAAAAAAAATTGAAAAGCTATTTGAAGAAAATAAAAAATACTTTATAGTTGTGGGAGCTGGACATTTAATTGGGAAGGATGGAATAATTGATCTTTTACAAAAAACAGGAAAATATGAAATTAAACACTATTAAATAAATGATAGATTATTTAAAATTCCCCTTTGGAACGAAGGGGTGGCAAGCGAAGCTTGACGGGGTAGTCCCACACCTCCCCCGCTGACGCAGGTACTCCTCTCAATAGGAGAATGCCATAAGCCCCCTCGCTATAGCAAAATGAGGACAGAACGCCCTAATCTACAACTCTCAAAAGAAGAATTTATTCAAAATATAAAACAAACACCGAAACTATTTTTAGAATTTACAGTATTTGGAATTAGACATTAATAAATAATTAGTTATTGAACGAATAGCATTAGCAATATTGCTATCCGTTTTTTTATTTTTAATATTGTCAAATACTAAAAAAAACGGAACACCTATTTTTAACGTAAGCATTCCGTTCAAATCATTTATTAATTTTTAGCATTATTCTCTTTTTTTATTCCATAAAATGCACGAACATTCCGTCGGCTAATTTAGGTTCAAACCATGTAGATTTAGGAGGCATAATAGCTCCTGCATCAGCAATATCCATCAAATCGTTTACAGAAGTCGGATACATAGAGAAAGCAACTTGCATTTCACCTGAGTCAACTCGTCTTTCGAGTTCTCCTAATCCTCTTATTCCTCCAACGAAGTCAATGCGATTACATGTTCTTGGATCATCAACACCTAAGAAAGGTTGAAGAACATGTTTTTGTAGCAAAGATACATCTAAACGTTCTACTGGATCTGTTACATTTGTATATTCAGGTTTAAAATTCAATTTATACCATTGTTTATTGAGATACATACCTACTTCACCTCTTTTAGTAGGTTTGTATTGTGCATTCACTTTTTCGATAGTGAAGATATTTTTCATTTTCTCGATAAATTCTTCTTCAGTAGCACCATTAAGATCAACAACAACTCTATTGTAATCCATAATTAACAAGTGACTTGCTGGGAACAGTACTGCCATATAGTAGTTATATTCTTCATCTCCTGTATGATTAGGATTAGCTTTTTCACGTTCTCTTCCAACGATAGCTCCTGCAGCAGAACGATGATGTCCGTCAGCGATATAGAAATACTTTGTATTTTTTAGTATTTCTTGTAATCTTTCACTATCTTTTTTATCTCTAATTGCCCAAGAAGTATGTTTTACACCCATATTATCAACGAGATCATTATCAGGCTTATTATCTTTCACAGTGCGTGCTACTATTTCGTTAAGTTCTTTATTATCAGGCATTGTCAAAAATACTGGTCCTGAATGAGCGTTTGTAACTCTCACGTGTTCGGAACGATCTTCTTCTTTGTCTTTTCTTGTTTTTTCATGTTTTTTAATATTCTCACTCCAATAATCTTCTTTATCTACGCAACCAACTAATCCATACTGTGTACGTCCGTCCATAGTTTGAGCATAAATATATAGATATGCTTCGGGATCTTCTACGATAATTTTATCATCAATTAGCTTCTGCAAATTTTCTTTTGCTTTTTGGTACACACGTGGATCGTATAAGTCGATACTTCTATCTAAATCGATTTCTGGTTTTCCAATATGCAGAAAAGATAGTGGATTTCCTTTAACTTCTTCTCTAGCTTCATCTGAACTAAGAATATCATAAGGTTTTGCAGCTACTTTTTGTGCAAATTCCTGTTTTGGTCTGAAAGCCCTAAAAGGACGAAATACTGGCATAATTATACCTATTAAATTAAATTTTATAAATAAATATTTTTGAATTGTTTAGAAAAATAAATACAAAGTTACAAAATAATTAATAAATTATCAAATAAATATAAAGTTCGGTTAGTATTTTATTTTTTTTCAAAATGGTGCCAATCTTTTATTGTTTTCCAATTTCCTCCCCATTTCCAACCTAACTTTAGAAATTCTTTAACAATAGTATCATTTTTTGCAAGAGTTCCTCTAACTTTTGTATTATATGTTGCTCCTTTCGGTGATATTTTCCCTGTTCTTCCACGATACGGATTCAAGAAAGGATTAATATCAATAGCTCGTCCTGTTGCATGGTTTGACAATCTTTTTGTTCCTTCTACAGTTCTATAATTAAATGCGGAAGTGTTGTTATCTAACATCGACAAGCTATCGCTCCATTGATATCTTACTATCGGAATTACTTTTTGTATTGGAAATTTTACAGATTTCATAAGCTTAAAAACCTGTTTAATATCATTTACCAATTCTTTATGTATTACAATCTGTCCGCGATGGATTTTTCCGTCAAATGAATAATAATCTATATCTACTATTTCTATGTTTTCAATTATTTCTTTTGGTGCAGGCGATCCCGCTATAGCTTCTTCAAATGTCATTTTTGAATCGATTATAATTTTTTCAGCTTTACAGTCGCTTATTGAAATAGTAAATAAGTAAATAATTATTAAAAATTGTAAAAGCAATTGTTTCATTGTTGTATTTTTATTAAAAATTGTAAAAAAAAAGACTATTCTTATGAACAGTCTTTCGAAATAGGATAAATTAGTTATGCTTAAAAAACCTAACTCAATCATTCTATTTTAATTTCTTATTCTGCATATTTTCTTTTTTTATTCTTTATTCTGTTGTGTTTTCTTCTTCTGTTTCTTCAGCTCCTTCTTCTGCAGCTTCTCCTTCTACTCCTTCATCTTCTGCTTTTACTCTTGGAATAGTTACACTGCAAATCATAGAATCTGCTGGCACATCATACTCAAGCCCTTCAAATTTAAGGTCTTCTAAGTATATAGATTGCCCGATATCAAGTTGAGATATATCAATTTCAATAGAGCTAACTAAATGTTTTGGCAAGCAAGTAACTTTAAACCTATGGAAAACTTGATAGAGTCTTCCACCTTTTCGCACGCCGATAGGTTGACCACCTGTGAACTCAACTGGTATTCCTACAGTTACTTTTCTATCGTCACTTATTCTTAAAAGGTCAAAATGTATAATTCTATCTGTAACAGGATCAAATTTCACTGCTTTTACCAAGCATTTTTCTTGTTCACCTTCTATATCTAAATTTACAACTTTTAACATAGATGTATAAACGAAAGGTTTTATATCTTGTTCTCTTACAACGATATTAACTCCTTCTTTGTCTTTTGAATATACGACACCCGGCACATTACCTTCGCGACGCATTTTTTTAGCTATTTGTTTTCCTGCTTTTCTTTTACTAGCTTTTAACGTAAGTTCTTGTAACATTTTATTATATTTCCTAATTTTTATCTTGCTATATCAAACAAAGAACTGATAGAACGATTATCATAAGTACGTAAAATCGCTTCACCTATCAATCCACTTATTGAAATTACTTCTATTTTATCAATTTTTCGTTTCAACGGAATAGAGTCTGTTATAAATAATTTATCTATTCCATGAGATTTTTCTATTAGTTCTAATGCTTTTCCAGAAAAAACGGGATGAACTACAACCCCATAAATTTGTTTTGCACCTTTATCTTTTATAGCTTCTGCACATTTTACAAAAGTTGTTCCCGTATCAATCATATCATCAACAATAAGAACGTTTTTATCTTTTACTTCACCTATTATTGTAGATATTTCAGCAACATTATGCGCTGGTCTGCGTTTATCTACAAGAACAAGCGAAGCTTCTAACGCTTCCGCATAGGCACGTGCTGTTTTTATTCCACCTACATCAGGTGAAGCTACTGCTAAAGGTTGCTGCAGCTTTAGGTCAGCTAAATGCTTAAAAATAACTGTTGAAGCATATAAATGATCCATAGGAATATCGAAATATCCTTGTATCTGCGAAGAATGCAAGTCAACAGCTAAAACTCTATCAGCACCAGCATTGACTAATAAATTAGATACAAGCTTTGCTGTTAAAGATACTCGCGGCTGATCTTTTCTATCTTGTCGAGCATAACCAAAATAAGGAATTACTGCAGTGATTCTCCTTGCAGAAGCACGCTTAGCCGCATCTATCAACATAAGAAATTCCATTATGTTATCAGCAGGAGGAATCGTAGACTGCACAATAAACAAATCTATTCCACGTATGTTTTCTTCAAACTTAACCCAAATTTCACCGTCACTAAAATTACGAATGGAAGTCGGAGTTAAAGTAATACCAAGATACTCTGCTATTTTTTCTGCCAACGGTAGATTAGCACGTCCTGAAGCAACTTTTAAATCTTGCATTGAGAAAACTTGAAAATTTATTATACTTAACAAATAAAAAAAGCTGAGGCGGCAGGGATCGAACCTGCGAAATGCCGGACCCAAAACCCGGTGCCTTACCACTTGGCTACGCCTCAAAAAATAGTTTAATCTAAATAATTATATTATTTCAATAATTATTTTTAAAACAGGGAATACAAAAATAAAACTTTTTTACGAATTTACCAAATGATTTTTAATTTTTTAAAATTTTTATCACAAAAAAACATTTTTTTATCTTTGTATCGGTTAAAATATAAATATAAAGACAGAAACGAAAAAAAACTTTCTGCCTTTCTATTTATTTTTTTTCGGCACTTTATTTTGTGTTTTTTTATTTACATATAGCTAATAAAAAAAGTCTATTTTGGAAAAAATACTGAGAAAATTTATATAATTTGTATATATTATAGTTGGAAATAAAATAAAAAATTGTAAATTTGTAAGTTGTATTGACAAAAATATATTTTTTGTTCGGGGAAACAAAGAGAATTAATTATAATATATTTTTGTTTAGTAAAGTATATTTTTACAATTATCTATTTTCACTAAGCAGCATATTTATGAAAAAGTTAGCAATTAAATCATTATTTTTATTACTACTAATTTTTTTTAGTAGCCGAGTTAATGCAGCTCTTACGATAGTAGCTTATGATACCACAAATTATCCTAACATTGCTACAAAATTTTTTATACTTGATCAGTGGAATCGTATTGTTCCTGATGCGAAGCAAGCCGATTTCACTCTTTTAGACAATTCGTCAGATATAAAAATAAGCAAATTTACTTCTACTATTATTCCAGAAGAAAAGTCATCTATAGTGGTTTGTTTTGATTTAGCTATTGGTCAGCGTGCAGGTAACGCTACCGATTTTAATTATGCAAAATCTATATTAAATCAATTATTAAGTTTTATTGATACGGACAATTCGGAGACAGCTTTACTTTCTTTTGACCAAATAAGCATTATAGAGTCTGATTTCACTTCTGAAACGAATACTTTAGCTACTATGGTTGATAATTTTTCTCAATCAAGTTCATCAAGTATTTTTCGTTGCTTAACGTCTTTGCCTGTTGGAGGTCTTGAGTTTACCGCAGGCGCTAGTTATGCAAACAAATCTATTTTGCTCATAACTCAAAATTTGTTAAGCAAAGAAGAAGCTGAATTGATAGTATCAAAAGCAAAAGATAACAATATAAGGATTAACATTTTATATATTAGCGACAAAATTCCTGCTAATATACAGTATGTAGCTGATATGACAGGCGGTTATGCTGTTAGCAAAACTTTCATAGAAAAGAAGCGTTTAGCATATCTTGCTACTTTTGCTAAGTTGTCGGAAGCTTATGTTCCTTATGTTATAGAAGGTAGGAGCTTAGAGAACTGTAGCGGTGAGCATGTTTTTGCTGTTTCTCATAAAGATCATGGTTCAGGTAGTTATGAAGTAAAAATTCAGCAAGAGAATTTACAATATTTTGAGTCAGATCCTCAATGGCTTGACTTCTCTTCTATTTTACCTGGTACAAAGTTTGAGAAATCTATAACCTTTACAGCAAAAAACTCAAAGATAGAAATAACGGATTTAGAACTTGCGCATCCTAATTTTTCTATTAAATCTATAAGTCCGGGTATACCTATTTCGCTTAATGTTGGCGAAAGTATTAAAGTTAGTGTTGAGTTTGCTCCACAAGATTCCAGCATTGTTTTTGCTCAATTAATTGTCCACTCAAACGCTTGTTCAGGCGATACTATAAATATAACGGGCGGTTTTCCAAACATTCCACCTAAAAAACCGACAGTTGATATAATTAATCCTCAATGTAACGAAGTCCTTATCGTAGGTGATACTATGGAAATTCATTGGACAGGTCTTCTTCCTAAAGATGTTGTTCAGTTAGAATATGCTTTTGGACTTCAAGCTAATAAAAAATGGGATACTCTTGCAAAAAATGTAACAAATTTAACTTATAAATGGCCTGTTCCCAATATTGAAACCGATTCATTTCGTATAAAATTAATACAGTTATGGCCTAATAATGTTTATAAAACATTTGATTTGCAACATGATGATTTTGTAAACACTGCATTTTTCAACAGACCGGGCGACAGAGTTATAACTACCAGTAACACAGGAGCTTATATTTGGAATGCAAGTGGCAATACAGGTGATGCCCCTCTTCATAGCTTTGAATTCGGTGAAAAAGTAAGTTGGGCAACTTATGTTTTTGATAAAGCATCGATGGAAGATAAGTATATCGGTATAGCTTCGGGACGTAGAGTTAATGTATATAATATAAATGATTACTCATTGGTTTGGAGTGCAGAATTTCCATCTTCTACCAACTCTATTGAATTTAGTTCAGACGGTAAATATGCCGTTGTTTCTTCTAACGATGGTAAGGCTACTATTTTTGAAACAAAAACAGGCAGACAAAAATCGGTGTGTAAATTAAAAAACGCTCAAACTTGCCGTTATGCTCAATTTCACCCTACAGAACAATATAAAATAATGGCTGTTTCTTCCAACGACGGCATTATACGTTTTTTTGATTTAGAAGGAAATGAATTAGATAACATAAACATTAAAGACAAAGAAATTGTAGCTCAAACTCAACATGTAACTTATAATAACGATGGTACAAAAATAGCTTTTGCCAATATTTCAACAAAAGAATTAATCGTTTTAAACGCCAACACCAAACAAGAACTTTATAGATTAAAACATCCTGATGAAGAAGGATTAATTTTATTCTCAAATTTTCTATCAACAACAAGCGGTGTAGAATATCTTCTTACTTCTGCAACAGACAGAACTATGCGACGTTGGGATGCTACAACAGGATTGCCAACAGAAAAAGATGCTATATTTGCTCAACATATAAATACTGTAAATACAGGTGTTTTCAGTTTTGACGGTAAAATCGTTTTAAGTGCTTCCAACGATAAGACTTCTAAAATATGGAACTTAGACCAACGGGTACTACAAGCCGACACAACTTGTTACTTGAAAATCCGAAGAGCTAAAGCTACATCTAAAGATACTGTTTATATAGGCGAAACCTTTATAAATGAACTAGCTATTAAAACAATCGACAGTATAATTACAAATATATGCGATTTCAAATATAATATACGCTCAATACATATAACAGGAGAAAATGCTAGCGATTTTGGCATAGCTGATGAGTTAGAATTTCCTTTCTCTTTTGCTGGGAATGCTAATCTAACTCTGAATTTGTTCTTCAAACCGAGCGATATAGGAAATAGATATGCCACTATAGAATTTATTTTACCAACAGATACTATTAAGGTAACACTTAAAGGTGTAGGAACTTCACCCGGCTTACTACTTTTAACAAACCAAGTTGATTTTAATTCCGTTTATGTTGATGATGTTAAAGATACATTAATGCCGATTGCTGTAAATATTTTGAATGAAGCTATTGATATCACAGAGATTGAAATCGTTGGAATTAACAGTTTTAACTTCCGAGAATTTCTGAAAGATAACCGTACTATTAAAGCAAATGATACTTTAAAAGTACCTATCCGCTTTATTCCGTTTGATATAGGGAAAAAGAGTGCTGTTTTAAAAATTACTCATAGTTATAACGATTTAAAAATAAAATTAAATTTGTTAGGCAATGGTGTAAATATATCAAATGATACGATAATATGCAAAGTTACTGATTTAGAAGGAAAAATAGGCGAAAAAATTGAATGTCCTATTTACTATAAAACAGCAACAAATTGGGCGAAATTAAACTTAAAAAACATCTTTTTCAATTTATCTTTCAATTCTTCTATGCTCTTCCCTATTAATGAGTCCACAGAATTGAAAATTCATTCCGATGAAATAATAGAAGGTGTGCGTAAGTTATTGATTTCCGTACCATATAAACCCGGCGAACAAACTATCAATGGCTTATACTTTTTGGTAGCTTTAGGCAATAACGACCAAACACAAGTTGAATTAAAGAATGCTTATTGCGAAGGAGAATCGCGAATTTTTATAGAAACGGAGAGCGCGCTATTTAAAATAACAGATATTTGTCAAGCAGGTGGCAGTAGATTATTTGACGAAAACGGAAAACAATTTCTATTGGAACAAAATCAACCTAATCCTGCAACTTCAATAACTGAAATAAATTATGAAGTATTAGAACAAGGTTTTACTTCTTTGAAGCTATACACTCAAACAGGCGAACTAATTAAAACGTTTATAGATAAGTATCTTTTGCCGGGCAAATATAAAATAGTTTTCGAAACTTCAGATTTACCTAACGGAACTTATTTTTATATTTTAAAAACTCCGACAAATACATCAACGAAAACAATGATTATAATTAATTAAATTCTATTTTAATATATTATGAAAAACAACATAACAAGAATATTTACATTATTATCTATATTTTTTATTGTACTTTTATTAACCGCTTGCAACGAAGACCCTACTAGCTTAGGTATGACGTTTTTAACTGATACAGTTACCATTACAAGTGTTTCGGGTGAAAATGGAATTTATACAGGCAACAATAGCTATATTATACCTAATCCGGTTAACAACACAGGTGCTATATTAGTTGGTGAAGCTTTGAATATGCGTGCAGCTTCTTTTTTACGTTTTGATTTTCCGCCCGATCTTGGTTGGATAAAAGAAGAAGATATCGTTTCGGCACAACTGATAATTTATCCGCTTCATTACGCCTTAGGTGATACTCTTTCATCTAATTTTTTATCATTTGACATAAAAAAAATTACAAAACGTTGGACTTTTGAAGAAACAACAGTAGCTGATGTATTTGAAAGCGATAAACTTTATGAACCTGAACCTTTGACTTCTTGGAGTGGAAACATTGTTTATAAAAGCGATGAAACACGCGATACTTTAGACTCAATAGCTATTGATATTCCTAAATCTTTATGTGTAGATTGGTTTCAAAAACGTAACACAACGCCTACAGAAGAAACTCCTGACGATCAAATAACTTGGGGACTAGCTCTACTTCCTAAAGCAGGTTGCACTGTAATAAATCAATTCAGAAGCGCAGGCGATAAATATAAAGAGGGTAGCTTAATGCAAGTAGTTTATAAAAAAACTCTCGAAAATGGACAAGATACAAATATCACACTGAATGTATTTGCAGGAGTATCTACTAAATTTATAGATATTAATGAAAAAATAGATAAAAATAAAATTATAACTCAAGGTGCTGTAAAAATACATTCAAAGTTAAATTTCGATATTAGTCAAATTCCCGACCTTGCTGCTGTACATTTCACAGAAATAACTCTGACACTAGACAAAAGCCAATCATACTTCGGAAATGAATTGCAAGATAGCGTACTTATGATGGGAGTTTATGCGGATCCAGAAAAGGAATACAAAAATACAGGAATGGATCTGTTTTGCTACGGCAGAAGATTACAAGGCACAGATAAATTTATATTTCGTAGCGCTGAACCGATGTTTATGTATTTGTTAGGTTTAGAAGATAAAAAAGGCTCGTTAGTTTTAATGCAAAACGGAAATATAAAAGATGCAAACTCGCTAAATCGTTTCGTATTTTACAATTCAGAAGCAGAAGACGAAAATTTAAGACCTAAAATAAAACTTATATATTCATACCTAGCGCCTAGCGCTAAGTAAAAAAGCGTTATCTTTATAAAAAAAATTAGAAAAATAATAGGTGTAAAATATAAAATCATATTTGCTGAAGAGTTAAAGATGTAAAAAACTGATAATTATGGAAGAAGGAAAAACATATAACGAAGACTGTTTGATTACAATGAGCAAAATGCCAGACAATTATATTGATTTTGTAATCACATCACCACCTTATGACAATATAAGAAATTATAATGGTTATAGTTTTGAATTTGAAAAAATTGCAAAAGAGTTATTTCGTATAATGAAATCTGGTGGCGTAGTTGTTTGGGTAGTAGCTGATGCAACTATTGACGGAAGCGAAACAGGAACATCTTTTAAGCAAGCTTTGTTTTTTAAAGAAATCGGCTTTAGATTACACGACACCATGATCTATTATAAAAACAATCCAATGCCTCAAACGGGAAATCGCTATCACCAACATTTTGAATATATGTTTGTCTTTTCAAAAGGCAGTCCAAAAACTTTTAATCCTATCACAGAACCTACAAAATATCAAGGTCTTGCTAATATGAAAAATAGAGGACAAAATGGCTCTTTGGATTACGAAAAAGTTAAAAGAACTAAAGAAAAAAAAGTTGGAAATGTTTTTTTCTACTCTATTGGAGGTGGAATTTCTACTAAAGATAAAATTGCATATAATCATCCTGCAATTTTTCCAGAAAAGTTAGTTGTTGACCAAATTAATACATGGACAAATGAAAACGACTTAGTTTACGATCCTTTTATGGGAAGTGGCACTACAGCTAAGATCGCATATTTATTAAATCGCAGATGGATCGGTTCTGAAATTTCAAAAGAATATGTTGAAATTTCAGAAGAGAGATTAAAAGAATATACAGAAAATAATTTATTTACATTAATTTAGTATGAATTTAGTAAAAAAGGGTTCTAAGACTGCAAAAAATGGTTTTAAAAACGAAGACATTGTTGTAGAAAAATTTAATAATTGGAAAAAAGACAAAGATGCTCAAGCGTGGCTTGCAATAATGAATTACCAAATTTCTAAAATAGAATACGTTAAGGCTATAAGATTATCTTCAAATATCGGTTATAAAACAGATGTTCAAGTACAAGTAACTATAAAACTAAAAGAAGCCATTGATGTCGAAAACTTACAAGTCAAATTAGTAAGCAATCCAAAAGGATTTAATCAAATTGATAAACACTGGATTGATAAATATGTAGAAATGTGGAACATACCTGAAAATATCACATCTATTTTGAAAAGATATACAGGAGAAGAAAAACCTACAATCAAAAAACCAAAAGATAAAAGGCGGATGTTTGCTAATGAATTTTCAGAAACAGAATTGAAATCAATTTTAAAATGGCTAAAGAAAAATCAATCTTTAATTGTTTCTGATATTTTGAAAGGACGAGGAAAATTTGCAGCCGAATGGATGTTAGTAATTCTTAATATCAATAATAACTCAAACTGGGTACTTAAACCAATGAATTATTGTATGAATTATTTTGGTAATGGTGAAGTTGGAATAACAAGCAGAGGAAGTTTTAGAATAGGAAAAATCACAATGCAACGTAAAGGTGGAGACGGAGGCAGAAAAACAGCTAATATGTTACAATTTAAAATAAATCCAGCAGAATTATTTGATAACTAAATAACATACGAAAAAGTATTTATAAAAATCTTAATAGTTCAAAAAATCACATAACTTTTCATTTAAAAATATTACAACAATTAAATATTATAAAAAGTAGAACCTCTAGCTAGTTTAAAAATAAATTGCGGATTAGTCCACTGTTATAGTAGACTAATCCGCAAATAAATTTACAAGTTATTTATTACTTTACATCTTTCGAGTTTGAGAAATTTACTTCTTCTTCGAGCTCTTTTACAATCTTCCTTTTAAGAGTAAGATATTCATACGAAGATAATGTCTTTACTTCTTTAATTTCTCCTTTTTTGTCCAATTCAATTTTACCATAAGTTGGACTTTCCGTTGCATTTAATGCTAAGCTCGGATCAATAAGTGGCTGTCCCTCAACTACTACAGCGTCTTGTCCATAAATATATGGTATATACCAAAATTTCCTGTAAATAACTCCATCTAATAAAGCAACACAACCCGGTGTTCTTTCTATTGCTCTGTCAACGGCTTCTTTTATGCTAACCCTTCCACTTGGAAATACAATAATCCAATGAATCATATCTCCGCCTTTAACTCTACTTTTTCCTCTAACGAACTCTGCACTTCTCGTTAAATCAACATTTTTCGATGAGATTAAAGTAAAATCAAGGACACGGTAAGAACAACTGCACAGAATGAATGTTGCCAAACTTAATGCAATTAAATTAAATTTCAATTTTTTCATAATACAATATCCCTATTTTATAGTTTACTTAAATTTTCAAGATAAATTAAAATTTGTTGGCTCTCTTGTTTGTTTTCTGCATTTTGCCATTTTAACTTAACTTGTTAGTTAAAAGCGCCAAGCAATTTGAGCACCTAAAAAGTATGGTTTTAAGACAACACTTTCAATCGAAGATAAATTAGTTAAGCTATATTCAAATACGGCACTTGCTTTTAAACCTAGTGCAAGTTGATAGCTTATATTACCTACAATAGAAACAGAAAGATTATCCATTTTATCATCTTCTTGAATTTGTGCTGCTGTCTTTTTTAAAGTATTTAATATATTTGCATCCTCATCTTCAAGATAATAATTAAATTTTGGTCCAGCCCCTATAGAAAGACCTTCAGCATTTACTCCCGAAAAGCAATAATTTACTATAACAGGCACACTAAAATATGAGTCTGTAACTTCGTATTTGGCTACACTTATTATTTTTTCTATACCTACTTCATAAGAACTTGTAAAATATTCTAATCCCGGATTAATAGTCATCGATTTACTTAACCCTAATTCAACTTGAAGACCAAGACCCCAAGCAAGCCCACTATAAGAGTTTTCAATTTTTGCCCCTAAGACATTGATTTCCGAAGTCATTGCGTAATAACCAATTTTTCCGTAAGGAACCAGATGAAAAGCTTTTGCATTATATGTCATTGTAGCAAAAACAAATAAAACGGCAAATAAAATAAAACGATTTTTCATTTTTTATTGTTAATTATTAAAAATATTATAATATAAATTACTGTACAAAGATACAATAAATTTATTAATTTCACCAAATTTTTTTTATAAACAATCAATTATTTATTACAAGAATAGAAAAAGGAACAAATATATTTTTTTGAGAACAAAATTATTATTTTTTCGTATATTAAGATTTTGTATATTATAAGTAATTTTAAATCATTTACTGAAAAAAATAAGGTTAATAAATGCAAAGAAAAAACGAATACATTTTAATTTTAGGAGTTTCTAGTGGTTTTGGTAAAGCTATAGCTACTACTTTTGCAAAAGAAGGTTATGACATTTATGGCGTTCACCTTGATATGGGTTCGGCAAAACAAGCTATTGAAGACTTTCGTTTAGAGTTGGAATCACTTGGAATAAAAGCTAAATTTTTCAATGCAAACGCTGCTAATGATAAAAAGCGTAATGAAATTATAGACTATATTTCAAAAAATGAAGATCCTCATACTTTACGTGTTATGATTCATTCTATGGCATTTGGCGCTTTAAAGCCCTTTATAGGCATAAGCGAAGACGACATAATGTCAAAAAAACAATTAGTTATGACAATGGATGTTATGGCTAACTCTCTTGTTTATTGGGCACAAGATATATTTAAGGCAGGATTTTTTGCTGAAAATTCTAAAATTTTTGCTATGACAAGTATCGGGTCAAAGCGTGTTACTGTTAGCTATGGTGCAGTTTCGGCAGCAAAAGCAGCGCTTGAATCTTACGTCAGACAACTTGGAGTTGAACTAGCTCCTTATAAAATTTCAACAAACGCTATTTTAGCAGGTGTTACAGATACTCCAGCAGCAAGGAAAATTCCTGGATTTGAAAGCATGTTAGAACGAACAAAAAAATATAATCCGTTCAAACAAAATACAACACCTGAACTTGTAGCAAAAGCTATTTTAATGTTATCAAATCCGGAATACTATTTTATCAATGGTCAAACTATCGCTGTTGATGGAGGCGAAAACATACTTAATTTTGCAGAGTAATTACTAAATTAAATGATAAATTTACTATTTATAGGAGAAATTGTAGGTTTCCCCGCTTTTGAATTTGTAAAAGAAAACTTTAACAAATTAGTAGATAAATATTCTTCGGATTTCATTGTTGTCAATGGCGAAAATATTTGCGACGGGAAAGGCATTACCGAACGTGAGGCTAATGAATTGTTTGACTTAGGAACTGATGTAATTACAACAGGTAATCATATCTGGGAAAATTGGATGTCTAAACCTCTTTTGAAGTCAAACGATAGAGTTATTAGACCTATGAATTATCCGCCCGGAAATATAGGAAAAGGTTTTACTATTGTCAAACATAAAATCTTGGATGTTAATATTGCAGTTTTACAGCTACAAGGAAGGATGTTTATGCAAACAATAGATTGCCCGTTCCGCTGTGCTGATAATGTGCTTAATCTTATTTCAAATAAGTACGCTACTGATATTATTATTGTTGATTTCCATGCTGATGCAACAAGTGAAAAAGTTGCTATGGGTTGGTATCTTGACGGAAAAGTAACTGCTTTGCTGGGTACGCATACGCATATACAAACTGCTGACGAACAGATTTTACCAAAAGGAACAGCATATATAACTGATGTTGGTATGTCTGGTCCTTACGATTCTGTTCTTGGTTTAGACAAAAAAGTAGCATTAAACCGATATATTTATCAAAGTGCTTATAAATTTGTACCTGCTAAAAACGATACTCGTATATGTGGTGTATGCATAGGAATTGACGAAATAAGTGCACAAGCAATAAAAATAGAAAAGTTTATTTATCCTGAATTCGATAAAATGATTACTTTATAACAAAATAGCAAATTAGGTTCAAAACGAACAAGGTTTTTGAACCTAATTTTATTTAAAAAACAACTAATTTAATTTATTAAATATGACACCTGATAATTATAAAATTAAAACAGCTTTAATATCCGTTTCAGATAAAACGGGAATATTAGAACTTGCTGAAAAATTAAGCCGCTACGGAATAGAAATCTATTCAACTGGTGGAACAGAGAAATTACTTAAAGAAAATAATGTCTCTGTAAAAAGCGTAAGCGAACTTACAAATTTCCCTGAAATTATGGACGGAAGAGTAAAAACTTTACATCCTGCTGTACACGCAGGTTTACTTGCCGATTTAGGAAATGATACTCATCGCAAGCAGCTCTCCGAACTTAATTTAGCTTCAATAGATTTATTGATAGTTAATCTCTATCCGTTTGAAAAAACATTGCAAAAAGAAAATGTTACTCACGAAGAGCTTATAGAGAATATCGATATAGGCGGTCCGACAATGTTGCGTTCAGCTGCTAAAAATTATCGTTGGTCAGTTGTTGTAGTAAATCCTAAACATTACGAACCGTTATGTGAACAAATTGAAAAAACAGGTTCTGTTTCAGAAGATTTTCGTTTGAAACTAGCGGGTGAAGTTTTTAACCATACCGCTGCTTACGATGCTCTTATTGCTAAATATTTTAATGAAAAAAATCATATTGAGTTCCCTGAGAATTTAACTATTTCATATAAAAAAGCACAAGACTGTCGCTATGGTGAAAATCCACATCAACCTGCTGCTGTTTATGGAAATTTTATTTCTCAATTCAAGAAGCTACATGGCAAAGAGCTCTCTTATAATAATGTTACTGATATTAATTCAATTTGTGAATTAATGTTAGAATTTTCATCGCCAACAGTAGCTATTGTTAAACATACTAATCCTTGTGGAGTAGCTTCTGCAGATGATTTTGTTGAAGCGTATCGTCTTGCTTTTGCAACGGATAAAGTTTCGCCGTTTGGTGGAATTATCGCATTAAATGGAGTAGCCGACAAGCGATTTGCAGAAGAAGTTCACTCGCTTTTTTCAGAAGTTATAATAGCTAGTGAGTTTACCGCTGAAGCTTTAGAAATTCTAACTAAAAAAAGAGATCGTCGTTTGGTAACGGCACAATTTGAAGATTTACGCAAAGCAGTTAAATATTCTTTCAAGTCTTTACCCGAAGGAATGCTCTATCAAAAAGCCGATACTCAACTTTATCAAGACGAGCTCCAAACTGTTACAAATAGAAAGCCAACAGAAGATGAACTAGCGTCGCTAATTTTTGCTTGGAAAGTAGCAAAACATGTAAAATCAAATGCTATAGTTTATGCAGGAAAAAACAGAACATTAGGAATAGGAGCTGGACAAATGTCCCGCGTTGATTCTTCACGTATTGCAGCAGAAAAAGCACAAATTAACGGATTGGACTTGAAAAATTCCGTCGTTGCTTCCGATGCTTTTTTCCCATTCGCAGATGCACTTATGGAAGCTGTAAACGCAGGAGCTACGGCGGTTATTCAGCCGGGCGGTTCTGTTCGTGATGCCGAAGTAATTGAAGAAGCAAACAAGCATAATATAGCTATGGTGTTTACAGGAATGCGACATTTTAAACATTAATTTTCTATTATGATATTTTGAATATAATTGAGGTAGATAGAAAACATCTACCTCATTTTTTACTTATAATTGCTTAGTACCAAAACAAATAAAAAAATATCGCTTTTCAATTAAACCTATTCGAATAAATAATGTCTAATAATTATAATTTGAATGTAGAAAATAAATTTTTAATCATAAAATAAATAATTCATTTTGTAAAAAATAGAGGTAATTACAATGAAAAACATAAGAAAATCAATTATAGCTTTAGCAGTTTTATTTTTTGCTTCTGTATCTGCTTACTCTTGTGAATTTGATTTTGAAATCATAAGCGGTAAGAAAGATGTTTATTCAAAAAATGATGAAGTAACTGCAAAAGTAACTTTAACCCAGAATCACAGAAATTGCAGTGAAGGGCTCGGAAACGTTAAATTTGATCCAAATGGTATGGAAATTAAACAAGCTACTAAATGGGTTGAAAAATCAAGTGGTGTTTTCGAAAGAAAATTAAAACTAAAAATTACCAGTTCCGATAAAGCTACTTTAAATGCAGTAAGAACTTGCTCTAAAGATGGCGGAAAAGGAACATTAACTCTCAAAGTTAAGTAAATAAAACAGTTAATTAACGATACTAACCGTAGGAGAAAAACTTCTACGGTTTTTAGTTAAAAATGTCAATATGAAAAAATTTTACGCAATTTTACTGATAGCATTTTTTAGTATTTTTAATCTTTATTCTCAAGATTGCAATTCTTGCTCGGCAAATAATAAGTGTAACGGTAAAAACACTCCTAAAAGTGCTGCTACAAAACTTGCTCAAAGTTCAGAAGATGAATTTGAAGATTACGATCCCGAAAAAGAGTCGCAAAATACAGCAGGAACTACTTCCTCCGATGATGAGTTTGAAGATTATAATCCGGATGCAGATACCGCATCAGTTGCTGTTGCTCAAGAGGCAGTAATATCTATTCCTATTTATGAACATAGATTATTCTTCCCGATTTCATCTCTAATAATGACCGCTTTAGCAGGTATCTTTGTTAGGTTCAGTGCTACCCGAAAGTTAAGAGGACTATTCTTAGCAATATCAGTAATTGTATTAGGTTTTTATGTAGGTGCCTGTCCTTGCCCTATATCCAGCTTTAGCTACACAATCATAGCATTAAGCGGCGGACAGGTGATTTGGGAAAATATGATTTGGTTCCTTGCACTTATCCCGCTAACTTATATTTTTGGTAAAACTTGGTGCGGTTGGGTGTGCCACTTGGGAGCATTACAGGAATTTCTGTTTATGCCTGCCGGTAAATTAGAGTTCTTAAAAACTCGCAAAGCTCAACAAGTAATGAAATATATACGCTACGTATTAGTAGCAATACTGATTGTGCAATTGATTATCACTCATTCATATTTATTTAACAAGATTGATCCATTCAAAACAGCATATAATTTAGGATTTAATGCAGGTTATACAGAATGGATATTACTCGGATTATTAGTATTGACTTCAGTATTTATGTATAGACCTTTCTGTAAATCTGCCTGCCCGATAGGATTGGTTTTAGGCTGGATTTCTAAAATACCGGGAGCATCAGTATTAGATAAAAATGAAAGCTGTGCAGGCTGTACTCTTTGTGCCACAGGATGTAATCAACAGGCTATTTATAGAGATCCTGTCAATAAAATATCTGTCATAGATAATAAAGAATGTATCGCCTGCGGTGAATGTTTAGATAATTGTAAAAAATGTAGTATGAATTTCTTTAGAAAAAATGAAAAACACAAGACTGTTAATAAACTCTGCAAAGAAAATTTGCCTGCTGATTAGCTTACTTGTTCTAAGTAGTAATTATAGCTATTCAGGAATGGATTGCCGTAGTATGCTTGGTGGATACATAAAACCATTATTTGGTTCTAAATACGTCGTGGGCGGTATCGAGGTAACCGGTGCATTTGCCGGTATGACTGATAGGAATATAAAAAACGGTCTGGCTATCGCTGGATTGGGCTTTAATTTTAATGACTCTAAGCATCAAATCTATGTTGAAGGTGGGTATAAGAATTTTTATAATTCTAAAGGTGGTCCCGGAAGAAAAGGGATTGATACAAGCGGTGCAATTGGTGGGTATGAACAATTTCCTGCTGTTGATAAGTTAAAATTGAGCTTTCGCGAGCTCTTCTATAAGTATGATGTACCAAACTTTAAAGTGGGAATTGGCTTGCAAACAATGAAACTTCCCGATTATTTCTTACTTGATGAAAGAGTTGTTGGACTTAATTCATCACTTAGTTCCGGAAACTTCACTTATAGCGTTACTGCTGCTTCCGTTCTTGCTCAATTTGCTCGATATGCTGATTTCTGCGGTACTCGTCATATTTATAACCTTACAAGAGGCAGACGAGTTGACTTCTTAGGTGATTATTTTGGTGAATCAAATTTTTGGGCTGCCACAGTAAAATGGGTAAATAATCCAAGCGAAAATTCACAAGCAACTACTGAAAACAACAGTGAAGATGATGAGTTTGAAGATTTTACTCCTGTAGAAGTTTCTAAACCCTTTCTGCAAGAAGTAGGCGCTATATTTTACAATGAATTTGGAGCTGCTTTCCCTGATTATAAATACTATGGTGGACTATTTGCCGGATTTAATCTCCCTCTAGGAATTAACTTAAAAGCCGAAGCTCTTTATCAATATATTTATAAAGAAAATGCTGTAGGATATTTTGTTGAATTGAGCAAATTATTTGATTTGGGCAATGGTTTCAGCAGTCTTGTTGGTGCAGCTATGGTGGGAAAGATTGAAATAGATAGCAATACTATGTTTTATCCTTCATATACAAATCTGTTTATGGGAGAAGTTATGAAAATGGATGCCTTAGATTTGCCTGTAGCTCAAGCATTCGTAAAATTCGATTTCCCTTGGCTTGATAATATGTACTTTAAAACTACTGTAGCAGGACAAACCGCAGGTTCTCATACAAAAGAATTAGATTTAGAATTAAGCGCCCGATTTTTTAATCATCTAAAAACAACATTAATCGGTGGATATATTAGTTCTGACGCCCTTAAGCAAGATACATATTTCGGAAGAATAGAATTTAGAGTAGCATTTTAATATTAAAACACATAATTTATATTTGAAAATTAATACAATGGAAAATAAAAATAATAATCCACGAAGAGAATTTATTAAAAAGTTCGGATTAATGGGCATCGGGATTTGTGCCGGTGGAACTTTTCTAAATTCTTGTACAAAAAATGTGCTTAGTCCATTTAGGACCGGGTATTCTATAAATAGCGAGAAGTGTATCGGATGCGGAGTGTGCGTATCTGAATGCTACTATAAAGCAATTGTATTGCCATTTAATTCTAAATATCACATAGAACCGGAGCTATGTATCGAGTGCGGAGAATGCGAACCTCAATGTAAATATCAAGCTATTTTTATAAGTACACCTACTTATAATTTTTTATCAGATAAATGTATTGGCTGCGGCAAATGTATAGAAAAATGCGTAAATGAAGGAAATTGCATCACTTATGAAAAAGAAACATACACGATAAGGAACAAATGCAAACCGGGTCGCTGCGAGCATCAGTGCGAAAAAGCTTGTGAGTATGGAGCTATAACAATAGCTGACAAGTGTGTTATTGATACTGAAAAATGCCAAAAATGCGGTAAATGCGTAGCTGCTTGTCCATACAATGCGATTAATCCCGCAAAAGTAACTAAAGATGAAGCAAAATGTACTCATTGTGGTCAATGCTATGAAGTTTGTACTGAATTTAATGCTATAGAAAAAATTAAACCTGACGGATATACTGAACCGCATATAGATCAAACTATATGTACAGCTTGCGGAGATTGCCGAACATTCTGCACTAAATACGATGCAATTAAATATAAATTAGAAATTGCGCGCATTGACAGTTCACTATGTGTAGATTGCGGTAAATGCGTTTCGAGCTGCGAGCAAAATGCTATTGAATTAATAGAAATATAAGTTTAGAATTTACTTAAGTAATTAGTAAGTAAAATAATTCTCAAATCATCATCTAATTTATAAGAATTAGTTTGAATATAATTGAGGTAGATAAGAAAAATCTACCTCATTTTTTTATATACTAAGCATTTTTATTCAAATTATTTCCTTACAATTCATTATATTTGTATTTTGTCTCAATATATTCTTACTCTTTGAATAACAAATATGAAATTTAACCCCAAAAGAAATTTTTTATTTATATTAACCGTTGTATTTTTCTTTTCAATTTCGCCTATTTTTGCTCAATCAGGTATGTATTTTAGTGAATTTTGCAAGCGTCTTGAAATGTATTTTCATCCAGACTTAGTTGCTGATATACACAAAGAGATGCCACCAAGTGATTTTCTTGTATGGGGTTGGGATGTTGGAGATTTTTCAGGAGATGATAATAATGATGTCGCTTTTTCCATACGTCGTTCAGGGCAAAAAGACAAAATTATAGATGTTTATCTTTTTGTAGATATTGACGGTTTTTTGACAAAAGTTGGTGAATTTCAAGTTAATTATTTTGAATTGCCATTAGAAGTCGGTGTAGCTATAAGACATAATCTTTGTTATGTTACGCAAAAATTCAAGCAATTTAATTGGGACATAAAAAGCTACAAGTTTATAAACAATGTTTTAGTTAGTTACGATATTTATTCTACACGTCGTATTGGAAAAATTACGCAAGAAACCTGCAAGAATTTTTACGACTTACGCAATACTAAACGATATTTAAATACAGCCAAAAATACAACTGAATTCTGGGCAGATTATTTAGTAATTCCTTCATATTCGCGAGGTCGTTTAGTTTATAGCGGTTTTTCTGATGAAGCTTCTGTTAATTATATTGAATATGTTCCTGAAGGTGCTTATTGGTTAACTGGCGCTTCAGATTTATCTTATAGTGTCAATTCTGTCTATGACGATCAGTATTTATATTTTTCTATAACTGTACAAGATGATTACGTAGTTACTCCATTTTGTGATACTTGCGTTAGTGAAGGAATAGAAATATGGCTTGATGTGCATGATTACAAAGATGCAAGTGAACGTTTAGCAACAATTAGTAACAATGTGCCACTTTTCAACAATCAAGCAAAAGAAGGAATTTATAAATTTACTATACGTGCAGGCGATTTTATAACTCGGCAACCAACTGTTATTATGAGTTCCAGCACTGAACTCACTCCAATTCAAAAAGTCGCTTCAAGAGGTATAAATGTTATATGTGATCTAAATGAAAAAGGATATTTTTGTATATTGAAAATTCCATTTACAGCACTCGGTCGCACAAATGTACCGATAACAAACAATGAAATAGTTGAATGGGGTTGCACAGTAAAAGTTATTGACTATGACAATGAATTTCGCCCCGAAGAACGCACTGTGATGACTACTTCTATTTTCCAAGAAGATAATCCTTCTACTTACGGCTCACTACTATTTATTCCTGACGAAAAATGGTATGGCGATATTTACAATGTTCTGCAAGCAAAATTAGTAAATGATCTTAAAGAATTTGGTTTCTAATAAAATAAATAATTTGCATAATGATAAAAGTCTATAAGTTCGGCGGCTCTGTTTTGAAAAACTACTTTGGTTTCAAACAATTAGAGCAAATCGTAAGAAATAGTTTAGCTGAAAAACGCGATGATGATAAAATTGTCATCGTTATATCCGCTTTGGGAAAAACAACAGCAAATCTGAACCTAGCTATGAAACATGCCGAACAAAACGAAAACGATTTAGTTATAAATATTGTTTCCGATATTTTCAATACTCATAAACAAATAGTTAAAGAATTGGAATTATCAAAAGAAAACACTTGGCAATTAGATTTATTTTTTAGAACAACAAAAGAAAACTTGCTGAGATATTTGCGTGGGGTAGCAATTACCCAAGAACTAACTGCACGCACAAAAGATATCATATTAAGTTTTGGAGAAATGATAGCTTCAAGAATCATTTCCATATATCTCACTGACAAAGGCATTACCAATTCATACTTCAATATTACAAAAGTTTTAATTACAGACGATAATTTTGGATCTGCTACTCCTAATTTATTAGAAACTGAAGAAAGAATATCAAAATATCTACTTCCTGTTCTTAATCTCACTAACTGTATGGTAACTCAAGGATTTATAGCTTCAAGTATAACAGGTGAAATTACAACTATGGGAATAGAAAGTTCAAATCTTACTGCCACAATTCTTGCGGGAGTATTGCATTCGGAAGAGTTTGTTATCTGGACAGATGTAGAAGGTATCCGTAGCGCCGATCCGAAGTTAGTAAAAAATACGAAACTGATAAAAAACATAAGTTATGAATTTGCTGATTTACTAGCGGCTTACGGCTTAAAGCTCATATATCCTAAGATGATAGATTATTTACGCTTGTTTGATTTAGAGCTCCAATTCCGTTCGGGATTAAATTTAGACGGACAATGGTCAGTAATTACAAGAAACGGTGATAATAAGAAGTATAAACTATTACTACATAAAGAAAATACAACGATGTTGCACAAAGAAAAATCTAGAACAAATTTTAACTTAGCAACATTAAATGAACTTGTAGCAGATAGCAGAAACATATTTCTTGTAAATCCTGACAATGTAATAATAATTTCAGATACTCTTTCGTTAGAACTGAAAAATACTCTGGTTATTGAAGGATTTATATGCGAAGACAACGTTAATACTATTACAGGAATAAACATATCTATTGAGGAAATGCACAAATTCCTCGACGAAGATGCAAATCAAAATATAGATAAACTATTCATTAACTACAACTTTAAATCAGGAATATCAAGTTTGCATATTCTTCCTAAAAACAAAGAAAAATTTCTTGAAATGGTGTGCGAAAAAATCACTGAAATTGAAATGTAAATATAAAAAATTATACTAATTATGAGCTCTCAATTTACTTTAAAAATTAACTATGTGGATATTTTCAATAAAGATATTTTTCCTGCAAGAATAACTGTAGAAAACGGAATTATTAAAGAAGTAAGTAGAATTGATGAAAATTGTAATAATTATATCTTGCCCGCTTTTATAGATTCTCATATACATATAGAAAGCAGTATGTTAACGCCTATAGAGTTCGCTAAAGCTGCTTCTGTTTTCGGAACTGCAGCCGTTGTTGCCGATCCGCATGAAATAGCAAATGTTTTAGGGAAAAAAGGCGTTGAATTTATGATAAATAACGCTAGTAATGTTCCATTTAAATTTTACTTCGGAGATCCTTCCTGTGTCCCTGCCACTACTTTTGAAACAAGTGGTAGCACAATATCTATAAATGATATTCAAGAACTTTTTGAAAAATACGACTTAAAATATCTTAGCGAAATGATGAACGTGCCGGGAGTAATTTTTGAAAATCCTGAAGTTATCGCTAAAATTGAACTAGCTAGGAAATTAAATAAAAAAATAGACGGACACGCTCCATTATTATCAAACAAAGAACTTGAAAAATATATCAATAGTGGAATTACAACAGACCACGAATGTACTAGCTTTGCTGAAGCAGAAGAAAAAATACATAAAGGAATGAAAATCCAAATAAGGTGTGGTTCGGCTGCAAATAATTTTGAAGAACTATGGAAACTAATCGATATGTATCCTGATAAAATTATGTTCGCTTCCGATGATTTGCACCCCGACGATTTGATAAAAGGACATATAAATTTAATCGTGAAAAAAGCCATAAAAAAAGGCGTCAATATATTCAACATCTTAAATGCAGCTATAAAAAATCCTGTTGAACATTATAATTTAGATTTAGGTTTGTTAAGAAAAGGAGACGATGCCGATTTCATTATAATAGATAACTTAAACGAAAATTTCAAAGTATTACAAACATATTGCAAAGGAAAATTAATTGCTGATAATGGACAAACACTAGTACAAGACAAAGAAACAGAAGTAATAAATAATTTTATAGCAGAAAAAATCAAACCTGATGATATAAAAGTTAAAGCGAATAATCATAATAAAATTAAAGTTATTGTAGCAAAAAACAATGAACTTTTAACAGGCTTAGAAGTTTGTAATGCTACGATAAATAATGGATTTATAGAAACAAACATTGAAAATGATATTCTAAAAATTGTAAATCTCAATAGATATGCTACTAATGCTGTTCCTGCTGTCGCTTTTATAAAAGGAATAGGAATTAAAAAAGGAGCTATAGCTTCAAGTGTTGCTCACGATTCGCATAATATTATAGCTGTTGGAACAAACGATGAAGATATAGCAAGTGCAATAAATTTAATTATTGAAAACAAAGGCGGACTTGCTATAGCTAGTAAAAACGAGAGTTACATATTAGAGCTCCCTATCGCTGGTTTGATAAGCAATAAAGATGCAAAGTATGCTGCAGAAAAATATACTATTTTAACAAATAAAGCAAAGGAGTTAGGTACAAATTTATCCGCACCTTTTATGACGCTTTCTTTCCTTGCGCTTCTTGTAATTCCCGAATTGAAATTAAGCGACAAAGGTTTGTTTGACGGTAAAAAATTTGAATTTACAGAAATTTATGCATAAAATAAAGTGAAATAATCAAAATGAAAAAAACTAAAGGAATAATTCTTGCGGGCGGTGCTGGCTCACGTCTCTACCCTCTTTCTAAAATCTATAGCAAGCAACTTGTAGCTGTCTATGATAAACCGATGATTTATTATCCTTTTTCTATGTTAATATCTGTCGGCATAAACGAAATTTTGATTATTTCAGACGAAAACACTTTGCCTTTTTATGAAAAATTATTTGGCAATGGTAATGATTTAGGTTTAGAAATTTCTTACGCATTGCAAAAAGAACCGAACGGAATTGCAGAAGCTTTTATCATTGGTGAAAAATTTATTGGCAACGACAATGTTGCACTAATTCTTGGAGATAATATATTTTACGGCAACATAAGTTTCTTTACTAATGCTGTAAAAAACAATAAAATTGCTACAATTTTTGCTATATATGTAAAAGAACCTGAACGTTACGGCGTTATTGAGTTTGATAAAGACAATAATCCCATAAGTATAATTGAAAAACCAAAAGAATTTGTATCTAATTTCGCTGTTCCCGGATTTTATATCTATAATAAATCAGTTGTTGAAATAGCTAAAAAACTAAAACCGTCAGCTCGTAACGAACTTGAAATTACAGATATAAATCAACACTACTTAACACAAGGAACTATTGATGTTATTAAAATTAAACAAGGTGTAGCTTGGTTAGATTGCGGAACTCCCGAATCACTTCTTGACGCAAGTAATTTAATAGCTTCAATTGAGCAAAGACAAGGATTGAAAATTGCATGTCCCGAAGAAGCTGCACTAAATCAAAACTTCTTAACTATAGAAAAATTTAAGGAATATCTGAACTCAATCCCAAATTGCGATTATAAAAAATATTTAGAAAATATATTAAAAAAATATAAAGATTATGAGAATATCAAGTAAACTTTCACTCCGATTTGTATTACTATTTGCAGTTTTTACAATAATAGCTTTCTTCCTATTTTCATATTTAGTACGTGAAAAATCGGAATACGACTACATATATTTTCTATCAACATTGAACAATACAATAAGTTCTACTCTTGTTGAAAATGATAGTCTCAAAAAAAATTACAATGAAATCCTTAATAAAATACATAGCCAGTTTTCCAATAAACCAATCATTCGCATTACATTAATTTCATGCTCTGGAAAAGTTATATTTGAATCCGATACATTCGCCCATAAAATGGACAATCACAAAACAAGACCTGAAATTATGAAAGCACTCAATGGCGAAGTTGGCACAAGTATCCGTCAAAGTAAAACACTTAAAAAAGATTTCCTTTTCGTAGCGTCGCCTGTTAAAAATTCAGACAAAACGCAAGTTATAGGTATAATAAGAACTTCTGTTTTAGTCAAAGATTTTGATAGTCAAACTGCAAAATTTGCCATAACAATTATATTTTTTCTTGTTATCTTTCTTCTCTTCGGCTTTTTAATTCTTGATAGATTTTCAAAAAGAATAACTGTCCCTATTTGTGAAATAGAAAATGCTACAAAAGAATTTGCATCAGGAAATCTTGATGTAACCGTTAAGGCAGAAGGAAAAGATGAGATAGCTTCGTTAGCTAATAATTTTAATATTATGATTGACAACTTTAAAAAACTTTTGTCTGAACTTAAATATTTAGAACAAGTTAAACGCGATTTTATTGTCAATGTCTCACATGAATTAAAAACACCTCTTACTGCTATCAAAGGTTTTATAGAAACTTTGGAAGACGAGCTCATAGAAGATGAAATAATTGAAGAAAAAGAACTTAAAAACTATTTGAAATATATTGATATTACAAAAAGACATACGCATCGTTTAATATCTATAGTGCAAGATTTATTGATGCTATCAGAAACAGAAACGGTTTCTTCTTCACTTATGAAAAGTAAAACAGATGTAAAAATGCTATTAGAAAAGATGTTGCCTATATTTTCTCAAAAATTAGAAGAAAAACAATTAAAATTAATAACAGAATTTACCCCAGATTTCCCTGAAATTTCTGTAGATGCTTTTAAATTTGAACAAATTTTTGTGAATTTAATTGACAATGCAATTAAGTATTCGGATAAAGGTGAAATTAAAATAGCTGCTAAAGCTGATAATGAATATGCTTATTTTACAGTAACAGATTCAGGAATTGGAATAAAACCTGAAGACCAAACGCGTATTTTTGAACGTTTTTATACCGCTAACAAATCACGCTCAAGACAAACAGGCGGAACAGGTTTAGGATTATCAATTGTTAAGCATATTGTGCTTTTACATAAAGGTGAAATTACCGTAGAAAGTAAGTTGGGCACAGGAACAGTGTTTTTAATAAAGCTACCAATTGTATAGTAATTATTTTGCCGTCATTTTTTCTTCTGCACTAAGAATTAAAGCATTTATTTCATCTTTTGTCATATCTTTATCTATAACAAAAGTATCTATAACTTTAATTTTTATACTTGCAAAAGGTAGCGGAAATTCAAACTTATCCCAACTTTTATGAAATTGCTTTTTCGCAGAAGTTTCACAACGTAAAAAAAAGATAGGCACTTGCCCTCTTTGTGCAGCTATAAATGCTCCCGCTTTCATTTTATGGCGAGGACCGCGAGGACCGTCTGGAGTAATAAAAACACTTGTTTCACTTGTAGCTTCTATCATCTGCTCCAACACTTCATTTCCTTTTTTTGAAGAAGAACCACGTATTAGTTTATATTTCCACGAAGATAGCAAGTACGATAAAATTTCACCATCTTTGCTTAAACTAACAACCGCACTAAAATTATTACCTGAAAAGTATCGCCAAATCGCTAGCATTTCATTGTGCCAAAAAGCAACAACTTTATGAGCTTGCGGTATCTCACCTACGAGCTCTATTCGCCAAGTTTTAGAAAGAATATTTAAAATTACTTTTAATAAAGTTTTTTTCATTTCAGCAAATATAAATATTTTTTATTAATCCATTATTATATAGCAAAAAAATAATACTACTTTGAATAAATTCTTCTCTTGAGAGTTATCCTAATTAACCCCGTATGAGTAACATTTTTTATTCGCACAACAGCAACACTAGTTAGAACCCAACGGGGTTTGTCGTTATTTTTTTTAATAGACTACCCCGTCAAGCTAGCGCTTGCCACCCCTTCGTTCCAAAGGGGAATTTGCAGCCCGACCTTTAGACAAGTTGAATTTTAAAAAATCATACTAATCCTACAAATCCCATAAATCACAGTTTAGACAAAAAAAGGTGCTTCTTTTTCTAAAAGAAGAAGCACCTTTATTTTTATAATTATTTCAGTTCTATTTATTACCAAATAGCAATACGTTTTTCAGGAGCAAGGAACATTTTTCCATCAACAATATTGAAAGCGGTATAGAACTCAGGTATATTTGCTAACACAACATTCACGCGTGCATCGCCCGGCGAATGCACATCATCTTTTAATCGGCGCGCTAGTTCTTCAACTCTTATGTTTTGTCGCCATACTTGTGCATAAGACAAGAAAAAGCGTTGTGCAGGAGTAAATCCATCAATAGGTGCAACATCTTTTCCGTCTATAGCTTTATGGAATGCTGCAAGAGCAATAGTAACGCCACCTAAATCAGCTATATTTTCGCCCATTGTTAGTTCAGGATCTATATGAGCTGTTTCGCTTACTTCAGGATATTTGTAATTAGCCCATTGAACGCCGTATGTTTCTGCTTTTTTATTAAACTTTTCAGCGTCTTCTTTTGTCCACCATTCTGCTAAGTTCCCATTTTTATCAAAATTACGACCTTGATCATCAAAACCATGTGTAATTTCGTGAGCAATAACAACACCTATTGCACCGTAGTTCACAGCATCATCAGCATCTTTAAAGAAAAATGGTGGCTGCAAAATTCCCGCAGGGAAAACTATTTCATTAGAATTCGGTGAATAGTAAGCATTAACTGTTTGCGGGCTCATATGCCATTTTTCTTTATCATAAGGTTTTCCTATCTCTGCTAACATTTCAGAATATTGGAACTTACTTGCATTTACTACATTTTGGCAATACTTATCAGGTTCGATATTTACAGAAGAATAATCTATCCATTTATTAGGATAACCAACTTTAACGCCGATAGCTGCTAATTTTTCTTGAGCCTTAGCTTTTGTTTCTTCGCTCATCCAATCAAGTTGTTCAATTCTATCAGCAAACGCAAGTTTTACGTTTTTAATAAGTTCTTCCATTCTTGTTTTTGCTTCAGGTGGAAAATACTTTTCTACATATAACTGTCCTAAAGCTTCACCTAATGAACCACTAACAACGTTTAATGTTCGTTTCCATCTTTCGTCAAGTTTTTGTTTTCCTTGGAAAGTTTTTCCCCAGAAATCAAAGTTTTGATTTACAAAATCATCACTCAAATAAGCAGCTCTGTCTGTTATCAAATGCCATAAGAAATAATCTCTAAGCACTTCAGGTTTTGCACTCTTTACATTCTTAGATAGTGCTTTGAAAAATGGAGTTGAAGTAATATTAATTTCTGCTGGAGCAGGAATTTTCAAAGCAGCGAAGAATTTATCCCAATCAATAACCGGCACCATTTTTTTCAACTCAGGGATCGTAATTTTATTGTAGGTTTTAAAAGGATCACGTTGCTCTACTATGGTCATTGAACTATGTGCCAATTTCGTTTCAAAATCCATTATCGCTTGAGCGCGCGCGTTGCAATCTTCTTGTTTTACCAATTCAAACATTTTTGCAATATGAACAACATATTTTTCGCGTAACTCTTTAGAACGATCGTCTGTATCAGTGTAGTAATCACGATTTCCTAATCCTAATCCACCTTGTCCAAGTTGAGCTATAACCATAGAGCTATTTTTATCATCTTGTCCTGCCCACATTACGAAAAGTGGCATAGTTGTTTCGGATTGTAACACATAAAATTGCTCCATAACTTCATCAAAAGTTTTAGCAGCAAGTATTTGTTGCATTTGAGCTTCTATAGGTTGATAACCTAATTTGTTAATTGTTACAGTATCCATTCCTGACTTAAAAAAATCACCTATTTGTTGTTTAGGTGTTCCTTTTTCGCCACTTTCTTTAGCAGCATTTTCTACAATCTCCTTTAGATTTGCATTCGTTTCCTCTTGCAAAATATTAAAAGAACCCCAACGGCTATGCTCATCTGGAATAGGAGTTGCTTTCATCCAACCGCCATTAGCATATTTAAAGAAATTATCGCCCGGTGAAACAGTAGTATCAAGATTTGCTATATCAATAGCTTTAACTACTTTTTGTTCATCCACCGACTTCTTGTCTTGACTGCAACCAATAATTGCAACTACAGAGACTAAGACCACTGTAGCTACCCAAATTAATTTTGATTTTAACATAATAATTTTTAGTTTAATTTTTAGTTTGATAAAATATTATTGAATATAACATATAAATATACGGAAAATTTATAAAATGTTAATGCTATATTTCTAAAAAACAAATAAATAATTTACATTTCTTTTTTTACTTAATAATAATATCAAAAAATATTGTTATTTTTGTAACTATTGTTATTTTTAAAACTATAAAAGATAACTTTAATTATATTTATGCTGTGTATAATATAAAATGCAACAAAACATGTTAAAAAAAATTATTTTTATATTATTTTTTACATCATCTTTCTATCTATGTTTCGCTGCCAATAATTCTATTGATAGCCGTACTGCTTTAGCTATGTATAAGGTTGGTAATACTTGGCATTTAATTGATGAGAATGGCAAAGAACTTTTTTCCTCGAATAAAATTTTAGATATAGAACAATACAATGAAAATTTATTAGGTGCTTATGTAATTGAAAGAGGTTATGTTAGTTCCGTTTACTTTAACAATACAGGCAATATAGAATTAAAATCGCCTACTAATCTCCCTTTTAATTTTCAGGATGGACTAGCTCTCGTTATGCAAATAAATGATACGAATAACAAAGACGTAAAATTTGGTTTTATCAATAAAAGTGGTAAATTAGTTGTTCCTGTAAAATATCTTGATGTTATTCCTTTTTCTTGCGGTTTAGCTTATATTATGAATTTTGATGAGCGTGGTTATATCAATACGAAAGGAAAGTTTGTTATTCCTATGCAAAAAGGTTTCGCAGGCTATGGCTTTTCGGAAAATTTATCGCCTATTTCTGATGCTGACAAAGCTTTATTCGGTTTTATTGACACTTTGGGAAATTTAGTTATTGATTATCAATTTGATGAGGTAGGACAGTTTTCAGAAGGTTTATGTAAAGCTTACAAACGTGGAAATTTTGGTTATATCAACACGAAAGGAAATTTTGTTATAGCTCCTCAATTTGATGAAGCTACAGAATTTCAAGAAAATAGAGCTTTCGTTTCTATATTTAATTTTGAAAAAGATGCCCATCAATGGGGAATTATAGATAAAGATGGGACACATATAACACCTTATATTTTCGATAGATATAAAAGATATAGCGAAAAAATTGCAGCTGTAAAATTAGGTGATTACTGGAAATATATCAAATATGACGGCAGCGATTTATCGGAAAAACAATATAAATTTGCAGGAAGTTTTAAAAACAGTAAGGCTTTTGTCGTTAATACTGATGATACAAAAATGTTTATAAATACCGAAGGTGAAACTATTTTTGAAATGCCTAAAAACGCAGAAGTTATCTTAGACTGTAGAAATAACGAAAGATATGAAATGGAAATAAAAGAAACAAAATAATATATAATGATAGCGGATTTACATACACATACAATATATTCAGACGGATTACTTACACCAGAAGAACTCTTTAAAAAAGCGCAAGAACATGGAATTAAAGCTTTAAGCATAACTGACCATGATACTCTTGAAGGAAATATAGGAGCTCATGAGCTAGCTAAAAAATATGATATCGATTTTATTGAAGGAATAGAAATCAGTTGTTTTGATTCACAAAACGAATATCATATATTAGGATACGGCATTGATATATATGATCGTGAATTGAACGACCATTTGAACGACTTTAGACTAAAACGATTAGAACGTGCCGAAATTATGACAAAAAGGTTAAATAATTTGGGAGTAAATATAAATTTTAACGACGTAGTGAACAAAGCAGGTGTGGCACCTATTACACGTCCTCATATAGCACAAGTAATCATGGACTCAGGGTATGTATCTTCTACAAAAGATGCTTTTAATCTTTACATAGGTGACAAAGGACCAGCTTTTGAAGTCAAAGCGGTTTTTCAAGTAGAAAAAGCAATTAAATTGATAAATGCGGCAGGTGGTGTCGCAGTTATAGCGCATCCGGGATATTCTGTAACACAAAAAAAATTATTTAAGTTTATAGAAACAGGATTAGATGGAATAGAAGTCCATCACCCATTACATAACAAAAAATTAAGACGAGAATTTCATAGCATAGCAAATCAATATTGGCTGTTAGAAACAGGAGGTTCTGATTTTCACGGAGATAGACCAAACGAAATTGATATTTTCGGACGTGAAGGAGTACCTGTAATAACAATGCAACAAATTAGAAAAAGATTGATAAGACGATAGTCTTCTTTTACATAAAACTATGACACTTATTTCAAAAAATGATCTTGCAAAACATGAACATGTAAGCGGAAGTAAAAGCGAACAATCTAATTTCAAATTCGCTTTTTATGTTATGGAAAAAGAAAAAAGAGAAGCTATCTTTAATATCTATACATTTTTTAGCTATCTTGATGATATTGTAGATAGTAGCAATAATAAGTCTGAAAAAGAAATAAATGAAAAAAAGAAACGATTAGAATGGTGGAAAAATGAAATTCAGTTGCTTTATTCGCAAGAAGCTAGTTTAACGCCTGTTACAAAAACATTAAAAAATATTATAGTAAATTTCAAAATTCCTAAAGAATATTTTGAAACTTTAATAGACGGAATAGCTAAAGATTTAACAAAAAAAGAATATCTAACATTTGAAGAATTATTAAATTATTGCTATGGCGTCGCTGCTGTTGTCGGAATAATTTGTACTTATATCTTTAAGGATACAAGTGAAGTTACACAAAAATATGCAATAAATCTTGGCTATGCTTTGCAATTGACAAACATAATACGCGATATAAAAGAAGATTTTGCAAGAGGTTATATTTATATACCTGAAGAAGATTTTGTAAAATTTAATTACTCTAAAGACGAGCTCTCGAAAAATATATATAACGAAAACTTTGTCGATTTAATGAAATATCAACAAACAAGAGCTCTAGATTTCTATGAAAAAACAGAAGGAAAATTGACTAAAGAACAAGCAAATAAGTTCCTTGCTGCAGAAATTATGAAAAACATATATTTTGAAATATTAAAAAAAATAGAGAAACAAAAATTCAATATTTTTCAAGATAAAATAAAAATTTCTTCAGCAAACAAAATATATATCGCAATAAAAACAATATTGAAAACATCTATATTTTCTAAAAATTAATAATAAACAATCAATTTATAATTTGTAAAAACAAGCACGAAACTAAATAAATATGTATAAAAAAATAATCTTATTCTTAATATTATCGTTGAATTTTTATTTAATCAAAGCAAACGAAATATCGCCTTATTCTTTTTTAAGAAATAGTTCTACTGCGAGAATTACAGGCTTATCGGGTGCAGTTGTATCTTTAGAAAATGATCCGGGCGCACTTTTTTTCAATCCTGCAACTTTGTATGTCGCTAATCATCGTAATATTAATGTAACATTTTTTAAGCATGTTCTTGATATAAATTCAGGCAATACGTCTTACATACATCGCTTTGCTGACACTTCTTTAGGTGTTGTAGCTGCTTCGGCTGTTTTTACTAATTATGGAAGTTTTGACTATATAGACAATCAAGGTAATGCTACAGGAAGAAGTTTTACAGGTAATTTACTTGCTCTTCAAGCTTCATATTCCAATATTATTGATGAAAACTTCTATTATGGTCTGACTGCTAAACTTATATATAATTCTATAGAGAGCATGCGTGGCTTTGCTTTTGCTGTTGATGGCGGATTACTTTACAAATTAAGTGATAACAGAAGTGCTTTTGGAATTTCTATTTTAAATGCAGGAACGGAAATTTCTAAAATGACAAATGAAACACATACGATGCCACTTGATATCCGTTTAGGTGGTAGCCATAGATTGCGAGGCTTACCTTTATTATTCAACTTTAATTTTACACATTTAAATGAAAGTAGCAGTAATTTTATGTCGCGTTTCAAAAATTTTGCAGTTGGCGGTGAGTTATACTTTGGAGAATGGGTACAAGTTCGTCTTGGATACGATAATTATATAAGAACAAATGTTGCAGCAAAAGAAAATAAAGGATTATCAGGTCTATCTGCTGGAGTTGGTATAGTTACAGACTGGCTAATGGATTTTTCTTACGGTATGGCAATTTATTCAAACGATTTATTTATTCATAGATTTAGTCTTGATTTTAATTTATAAAAATTATGGAAGCAAAATATAAAAGAATTCTTCTAAAACTGAGCGGTGAAGCTTTAATGGGTAAAGATGAATTCGGTATAAACCCTAGCGCTATTATGCAATTTGCAAAAGAAGTATCCGAGATCCATGTTCTTGGAGTAGAAATAGCTATTGTTGTTGGCGGAGGAAATATCTTTCGAGGAATACAAGCCTCTTCTAAAGGAATAACAAAATCATCAGGCGACCATATGGGAATGCTTGCAACTGTTATAAATGCTATAGCTTTTCGTAACACTTTAGAAAATATCGGAGTTGATGCACGAGTACAAACGGCAACTTTTATGCCTCAATTTGCCGAGCTCTTTTCTGAAAACAAAGCCAAAAAACATCTTGAAAAAGGAAGAGTTGTAATTTTTGCAGGCGGAACAGGAAACCCATTTTTTACAACAGATTCAGCTGCAGCTTTAAGATCAATAGAAATTGAAGCGGAAATTCTTATAAAAGCTACTGATGTTGACGGAATTTACGATTCCGACCCCAAAAAAAATCCGAACGCTAAACTATATAAAAAAATTTCTTATCACGAAGTACTAGAAAAACAATTGCGAGTTATGGATTTAACAGCTATTACGCTATGTCAAGAAAATTCTTGCAAAATTGCTATACTTAACTTAAATAAACAAGGAAACTTAACTAAATTTATATGTGGTGAAAATATAGGCTCATTGGTTCTATAATAAAATAAATTGTTTTAGTATTGTAAACTTCTAATTAAAATTTAATAATTATGTTTGATAATAGCATAGATAATAATATAAAATCTTCATATGTCTCAGATATAAAACAAGGATATATATTAAGTAAAATTATTCTAGATAAAAAAGATAAATCTAAAGTGTTAGATGGAATGATCCTTGATACAAATGAAAACTTAATAGAGTTACTTGATATTGCTGGAATAAGCGCAACTGATACTTTGAAAAAAGTTATGTCACATATGATAGATAGCCAATTTAAAGAATTTCTTGATTTATATTCGAAAGCCGCTCTTGAAAAAAAACAAAAGAGCCTTATACAGTATTCTGAAAAGTTGAAATCTTGGATATCTATTGATATGATTTCTCCGCAGCCTGATTATGTTATGTTAATATTTACAGATGTTACAGACGAAATTAACAAAGAAAAGCATATTGAAAATCTTGTCAAATATCAAAAACAACTAGCCGAACTCTTTTTCAACTCTATTTCAGACATGTTACTTGTTGTTTCAAAAGATGAAAGAATCGTTTTTGCAAATAAAGCATTTTATGAAATAACTGATAATAAATATGAACTAGGTATTAAATTAGATGAACTATATCCTAAAGAAAACAAACAAAAATTTAACAACATATTAAAAGAAATTAAAAACGAACTGGTTGAAACAAAAGCACCTGTTTCAAAAAGAATTGATTGGTTTGAAGATGAAATTTCATATATAGACTTAAGTGCTAATCTTGAAGTTTGGAATAATGTTGAACATATTTTTCTTGTTGTATGCATAAGAAACATATATACGCTAAAACGTATAAAGGAGTTATTAAACTATCACTTTAATATGTCGCTTGAAAACATAGCAATGTTAGTACCTCTAGCAGCAGCTACTAAGCAAAAAGAAATTAAAGCTGATAATTTAATTATAGAAAAACTATCTCTTATAAACAAAGATATTGCAACAAATGCAACAGAAAACGGTCTTACTTTTAAAATAATTTCTACAGATGATAATCTTGATTTAATTAAAGAAATAAAACACAAAAAAATTCTAAATAACATCCCAGCTACCTTGCTGACAAATACAGGAATAGAAATCCCTATGATATATTCCGCTATAATTCTTAAACTTTGGGAAACAGAGTATTGTTTTATTGTACTTAAAGAAGCTAAAAAGACTGAAAAAGACCTTGAAGATGCTCTTGAACAACAAAGCAATTTCCTTTCTATGGTAGTTCATGACTTGAAAGGCCCTATAGGCGGATGTGCGTCCTATATTAAAGAATTATCTGAAAATCTGCAACTGCTTTCGCAAGAAGAAATTGAAGAAAGAGTGGCATACCTTTCAACTTCTTCAGAAAATATATATAGATTATTAGAAGATTTATTAGAATGGTCAAGAATAGAATGCAAGACTGTAGATTTTAATTTAGATACAACTATACCACATATAATTGTTAATACAATTATAAGCACTATGTTATTAAATGCTAAATATAAACATCTTAAATTAATCAATAATATCGATAGCAATCTCACCATCCAAGCTGATGCAAAAATGTTAAGTACAATTTTAAGAAACTTAATTTCAAATGCTGTAAAATTTACAAACAAAGATGGTAAAATCATAATAAGTCATACAGAAAACAAAGACTTTCATATAATAAGTGTTTCTGACGATGGAATAGGGATGTCCGAAGATATAAAAAATAATTTATTCAAAAATCCTAGCTGTACATCACGTACAGGAACTGCTGGAGAAACAAGTACCGGATTAGGATTAGTTATTTGCAAAGAATATGTAGAAAAACATGGCGGAAAAATCTGGGTTGAAAGTGAAGAAAATAAAGGAACAACTTTTTACTTTACTATACCACGCAAAGACGAAAAAATATAGTCTTGAAAAATAATAAATATGTTTATAAATAAACTTTGCTGGAATGATGAGCATTGTACCACAGATAAAAATTAACACATTAAATCTATAAAGGAAAAGATATGAAAGACAATAAGAAAATTAAAGAAATTGCCATAAAATCTGCTTTGATAGCTGGCGAAATTTTACGAACTGGATTTGGAACTTGTTTTAACATAGAGAACAAAGAAGGAAAAAATAATCTTGTTACAGAATATGATATTCGCGCACAAGAAGCGATAATTAAATCTATTAAAGCTGAATTTCCCAGCCATATTTTTTTAGCGGAAGAAGAAAACGAAGATGTAAACTATGACCCTATCAACGTAACAGATGAGGTTCGTTGGATCATTGATCCACTTGATGGTACTGTAAATTTTGCTCATTCTATACCTATTTTTTCTGTAAGTATAGCTGCTGAACTACATAATGAAGTTATTTGTGGTGTTATTTATCAGCCTCTTTTAAATGAACTTTTTGTTGCAGAAAAAGGGAAAGGAGCTCTCTTAAACGATCAACCAATTTATGTAACAAAAAATGCTGACTTAGACACTGCATTTTGCGTAACAGGATTTCCTTATTCTGTTGAATATATCAGTAGAACACTTAACTTTTTTACTCACTTCGTTAAAAACGGAAACCCAGTACGACGACTTGGCTCTGCTGCATTAGATTTAGCATACGTTGCAGCAGGACGCTTTGATTTCTTCTGGGAAGAAAGACTTAATCCTTGGGATGTCGCAGCAGGAAAATTATTAGTTGAAGAAGCAGGTGGCAAAATCACGCAATATAATGGCGAAAAATACTCTATTTTTGACAAAAATATAATAGCTACAAACGGTTTATTGCACAATCACTGTATCAATATCTTAAACAAATAGAATGAAAGTATTTACCGCTGACGAAAATATACCGCTACTGAAAGAAGTATTACAACAGAAAAATAAAATCTATGAGTTTACAACTAATAATTTAACTAATGAAGAGCTCATTGAAAATGGAACGGAATTTTTAATAGTACGCTCCACAATAAAAGTAAATGAAAATTTACTTAAAAATACTAAAGTTAAATTTGTAGCGACAGCAACATCAGGCACTGATCATATTGATACTGAATATCTTGCTAAAAACAATATAAACTTTATTTCTTCTGCTGGCTCAAATGCTAATTCGGTTGCCGAATATGTTGTTTTTTCCATTTTACTCTGGATACAAAAACGCAATCGAGATTTATCCCAATTAACTCTCGGAATTGTAGGCTTTGGACATATCGGAAAAAAAGTAAAAATATATGCAGAAACATTAGGAATAAAAACATTAGTTAATGATCCACCCCTTGAAAGACAAAATCTATCTAATCAAAAATTTTGCGAATTAGATGAAATTTTAGATAAATGCAATATAATTACTATCCATACTCCGATGATATTAGACGGAATAAATAAAACCTTGAATCTATTTGACGCAAATAAAATTGAAAAAATTGCAAAGAATGCTTTGCTTATAAATACAGCAAGAGGTGGCATTGTTGATGAAAATGCACTTTTTGCAAGACGTAACGAATTAGATTTCGTGATAGACGTTTGGGAAAATGAACCTGATTTTAATCTTGAGCTAGCTAGAGAAGCATTTTTATCAACTCCTCATATTGCAGGACATTCTTTTGAAGGAAAATTGAAAGCTACAAAACTTATTGTAGAGGAATTGAACAAAACATATCAATTAGGATTTGCTCTCTCGGAAGTAAACCAAATATTAAGTCAAGGCACAACTTTAACAAAAGAAGAAATGAAAAATGCAGATTTAACTTTATCTGCTTTAAATGAAAGTCGTAAATTATCACAAGATTCCGATTTCTTACTTTCATTATCCGATGAAAAAACACGAGTTAAAGAGTTCAAAAAGTTTCGCAACGAATATCCTAAACGGAATGAAATTTTATTTTTAAAATAAACCAGCTAAAAATAAAATCAAAGACGAAGTAAAAATTGCTCTATAAAAATCAATAATTCTTCTTTGTCAATAGATGTTTGTTTTGAAGAAAAACGCATTTCTTCAATTTTACTTTGCACAATTAAATAATTTTGTGCCATAACTTCGCTAACTCCTTTCTCTGTTAAGAGATTATATATCTCCTCATCAGAAAGATTTTGTTTTTCTATTTGAAATTTATCTTCAATAAATTTATCAATAGCTGTCAAGAGTAATTTCAAAAATTTATCCGTATCCGCATCGTTTATTGCCATTGCAGCATCAGATAAATAATTTTTAATAATATCATCGCCATCTAAGCTAGTATATACAAAATCATCCTCACTTGTATTTTCTTTATTGTTAACCTTTTTTTTACTAATATTTTTCTTGTAAAAAAACACAATTAGTCCAATTAAAATTAAAAATCCAAATACAAGAAAATAAATTAAAATTTGTTGCGAACTGCTGTCTTCCACAACTTCTTTATGCGTATCGTCAAGGAAAAAAACAGGAATAGCCTCACTAGCTAGTGTATAGTATTCTTTGGTAGTTGGCGAAAAACATAGTATTTCAATTGGTTTAACAATGTAGCTGCCTGTATCCGATGAAAACAAATCTAATTCGTAATTCTTCCAACTATAAATACTATTATTTTCTACAACAAAACTATCTAATGTGTTATATATGTTTATTTTTAATCCAGTCGTTCTTTCTACAGTGGGAACATAAGGAACGGATAAATAGCCGTTTCCTAAAATATTTACTTTCATAAGAACATGCTCGTTCTTATTTACTGTTACCGCACTCGCTTCCGTAGATATGTCAAAATCACCTATAAATACACATTTTTCATTAAATTTATTTTTAGGTAATTGTATTATTTCTATGGGAGTTGAATTTGAAGTAGATGTAAATTGTATATCAACATAACCATCAGGATATTGAGCAAGATATTCAGAATTATTTTCTAATGGAATACGTGCTGACAAATCAAGTCCTAATTCATCAAGATTAGTTTTGCCACTTGCTTTTCCCTGCAAAAGATAGCGATGTAAAAGTGCTTTTTTGAAATGTAAATTATCAATAAGAGTATCTGTGAATTTCAGCTCGCCAAAGTTTATTTCTTTAGAAGTAAATGTATGGAATTTAGGCTCTTTTACAGCTTTAATATCTTGCAAGACTATATTATCATTGACAATTAAATAATAATCGGCAATAAAAGCTTCACCAACATAAAAAGTATTTTTCTTTACTTTTAGTTCTAAATTAATGTTAGTTTTTGCAAGTTCCGTAGCAAATTTTGTTAATTCATTACTCATATCAATTAATCTTCAAAAAATTTTAATTGTTTTCAAACATCATTTTTTTTGTTAATTCTTTTAATATCTCTAATATCTTCTTCGTATCCGTTTCGGTAGTTATTTCACTAACTTTATTGCACGTTACAACTTGCGCAAATTGAATCTCATTTAAAAATAAATTTATCTCTAAATCATTTGACTGTGAACGCTCAATAATTTGCCCTGTAATATATTTTTTTACACCAAAATTTGATAAAGCTGCAAGTTCAGAAACAGCAGGTCTTATATTATTCTCAACTCCATAAAGATTGTACAAAGAATATAAATGATCGCGAGTTTCAATATCTAATACAACCCAATCTGGCGAATTACCTATTATTTCAAAAATCGTTTCTGTCATCTCATAGCTACGTATAAGCTCGTCTGTAAAGAACTCCCATTTTTCACTGTTTTCACCTTTCTGAAATTCTATGCCACATATAGCAAGAAGTGGAGCAGGCTTAGCGTTCTGCTTCTCAAAAAGCACAGAATCACTCTCTACTACAGCAAAAGCACGCTGCAAAGCTAATAAAAGCGAAGGATCATAAATAGCGCGATGTTCGTCATCTGTAAAATAATGAAGCATAGCATAGCCCTCGCCTGTAATAACATTTTCAGGACTTTCAGGATTAATCCGCGATATTTCCGCTCGCAAAAGATTTCGCAGTTGCTCAACTTTTACAACTAATATACCATCTGCTTCCAAATTTTTAGCAATATCAAAAGCAGTGTATTTTTCTGGTAATTCTTGAATAACTTCAGAAATTTCTTCATTGGAAATTAGCTCATATTTCTCCGTAACAAGCATAGCTAAGTTAAGCGCTGCCGAGATCTTATACTCACTGCAAAAAGTTGTATCCACTCCATAGCTTAAAATACTCTTAGCTAAATATATCCTTTGCTTAGCAGGAGCTCCAGTATCTTGCTCATCAAGCTGATGCGAATATGCCACATCGAAAAAACTTAATAAAAACAAGCAAGAAATTAAGAAATACCTTAATATATTTTTTACTATATTCATAAATTATTATCACATTTCTAAAGCTAAATACAAAAATACAATTTTTTCATATATTTTTACGCTTTTTTTTGACCTTTTTAATTATTGTAATACAATTTTGAATAACTCTCCTCTTAAAAGAAGAATTTTCCTGTTCAACGAAGGGCGAAAATTCCCTTTCGGAACGAAGAAGAATTTATATAATTCAATTTGGTATAATTTCTTCAACACTAACTACTTAAACTATTTTATCTTCTTTTATTTTGTTTTCTTTCTTATTTTGTTTATTTTTGCAGATTATACTATTTTATCTTATATTAAAAATCAATGGAAAAACAGAACAGCAAAACCAATACAGATACAATTACTCGCCGAAAAACTATTTTAAGTGGGATTCAGCCTTCAGGTAAATTAACTATTGGGCATCTATCGGGTGCCTTAGATAATTGGGTAAAGCTCCAAGATGAATATAATTGTTTTTATATGATAGCAGACTTACATGCTATAACTGTCAGGCAAGTTCCTGCTCTTTTGCGTTCTCAGACATTAGAGACCGTTGCAATTTATTTAGCATGTGGCATTGATCCTAAAAAAAGTACGTTATTTGTTCAATCTCATGTTGCGGAACATTCTCAGCTAGCTTGGGTTTTGAATTGCTTTACTGGAATGGGCGAATGCTCTAAGATGACACAATTTAAGGACAAATCGAAAACACATAAAGAGAATATTAACGTTGGACTTTTTTCTTATCCTACTCTAATGGCGGCGGATATTTTGCTTTATCAAGCAGATTTAGTACCTGTTGGCGAAGATCAGAAGCAACATTTAGAACTTTCGCGTAATTTAGCACAACGTTTCAATCACTATTATAGCAATACTTTCAAGATACCGGAGCCTTATATTCCAAAAATTGGAGCAAGAATAATGTCTCTTCAAGAGCCGACAAAAAAAATGTCAAAATCTGATGAAAATGAACGCAATATCATTTTTATTGATGACACGCGTGAACAAATTATCAATAAAGTCAAGCGTAGTGTAACCGATAGTGGCAGTGAAATAAAGATGGCAGCGGACAAACCCGGCATTTCTAACCTTATGACTTTATATAACATAGCTACGGGCAAAAATTTTACAGAGATTGAATCAGAATTTTCGGGAAAAGGTTACGGAGATTTCAAACTTGCGGTTGGTGAAGCAGTAGCAGATTACATACAACCTATACGTGAAAAATTTATCGAATATAGAAACGACAAAAAAATGTTAAACGATATTCTGAAAGAAGGTGCAAGTAATGCACACTTTGTAGCTTCAAGAACATTATCTAAGGTCTATAAAAAAATAGGCTTATATTCTTTAGATAAATAATTTATAAACTGTTATTATAAAAACTTTAGTTTTTACCATTGACACTCAAAAAAAAAAACTTTAGCTGTAATTTATGCAAAAGAAATTTTTAAATCTAACTAATGGCATTGAAGCTATAGAACGTTATTCTCTTGATATATCTGAAGTTAATTTTATTCGCATACAATCAACGCACTGTGAACAGTTTCAATTTGAAAGAATACTTTTAGAACTTGACAATAATTTTTTGATGTGGCTAGCTCTTGGTTACGAATGTATTATTTATGATTTTGGCGCTGCTGGCAGTGAGACTTCAAAAGCGGTTTATCATGGTGTAGAATGGATTAAGTATGTGCTTAATAAGCGCTGGTTTGGCAAAGATACTATTCCTTATGTACGTGGAAAAATGGTGCTTTCGTCTTTTCAAAACTATTATTCTCAATTAAGTAGAAAAACTAAACGTCGCATTGATTACTTCAAAAATTTTCTATTAGTTACAGATTTGAAATTAGTATCTATAACATCGGCTTCAAGTTATGACGGTCAAAAAGAGAAATTAGCAGAATTGATAAAAACTTATATTACCTGATAGAAAGTATTTTTTAGAGTATAAATAAATTATGAGAACAATTGTAGCACAAGCAACTGCTCACGGAATTAGTGGTCTTGCTATTATTCGTGTTTCCGGAGCTAAAGCGTTTGAACTTGTTGATATTTTTTTTAGCGGCAAGAAAAAAATTTGCGATGCTAAAAGCCATACTATTTTATATGGAAATTTCATTGAAGATGGCAATATTATTGACGATGTTACAATTTCTGTTTTTAGAGCTCCGCATTCATATACAGGTGACGATGTTATTGAAATTGGTTGCCATGGCGGAAATATTATCCCGCAAAAAATCATAAGTATGTTAATTTCAGCAGGTTGCACTTATGCCGATGCGGGTGAATTTACGCGACGTGCATTTATAAACGGAAAGCTTAATTTAATGCAAGCCGAAGCAGTTGCTGATTTAATTCATTCAATTTCTTTACCTAGCGCTATAACTTCTGCACGTCAACTGCATGGCGGATTTACTAAACAACTTTCGGATATACGTAAAAATCTTATAAATATAGCAGCTCTTTTAGAACTTGATCTTGATTTTGCTGAAGATGAAGTTGCTATTTTTGATAGCTCTAAAATCAAAGAAGACTTAACTAGCGCTCTCCGTTTATGTGAGTATTTACGTTCTTCTTATAATTCTGCAAATATACTGCGAGAAGGCTTTTTTGTAACTATATGTGGCTTGCCTAATTCAGGGAAATCAACTCTTTTTAATGCGATTTTAAATAAAAACAGAGCTATTGTCAGCAATATTCCGGGCACAACTCGTGATTATCTTGAAGAAAGCATAATTATAAACGATATTGCTATTAAGTTTATAGATACGGCAGGCTTACGTAAAACACAAAACTTTATTGAAAGTGAAGGCATAAAATTAGTTTATGATAAATTAGAAGAAGCGAACTTGGTACTTTTTTTAAAAGATGTTACAGAACAAGATGCAACAGCTATTAATATTTATAATGAATTAAAGCAAAAATATCCTGCTCAAAAATTCCTATTTGTCAACAATAAATGCGACTTATTAGAAAATAATTTATTGACGCCAAAAAAAAATACTATAAATATATCAGCAAAAAATCAAGATGATATAGAAAAGTTAAAACAAGAAATAGGAAAAATTGCAAAAGATTGTGTAAATATTAACAACGAAATTTTACTTAATCAGCGTCAATATCATTTACTTGGTAAATCAATGGAACATCTTATAACAGCTATAGAAGATCTGGGCAGTGGCGCTAGTAGCGAATTTATAGCTCCTAGTGTTCGTTCGGCTGGAAATGCAATAGGCAAAATTAATGGCGAAACTTGGAACGACGAAGTTCTAAATAATATCTTCAGTAATTTTTGTATTGGAAAATAATTTTAAAATATAGGATTTCACGATGAATAGACATTTTAATGAAATATCACCATTTGAACTAAATTACAATTTTTTCAATGGATTATCAAACGATTGGGCATTACTCTGCACAGGAAATTCCGAAAAGCAAGCAAACATTATGACGATTAGTTGGGGTGGCACAGGAATTTTATGGAATAAACCTGTAGCTATATGCTATGTTCGTCCGCAACGCTTTACTTTTGAAATACTTAAAGAATGCAATAACTTTACTATCAATTTTTTTGACCATAATAAATATAAAAATGAACTTTCTATATGCGGAACAAAATCAGGCAGAGATATAAATAAGTTTGAAAAAACAGGTTTAAACTTGAAAAAAATTGGTAACAATATCGGCGTTCAAGAAGCAAAACTAATTTTAAGTTGTAAAATTTTATATTCAGACTTTTTGAAAGAAGAAAACTTTTTAGAAAAGAAAATAGTTGAAGAATTTTATCCAACAAAAGATCTTCATAAATTTTTTATAGCAGAAATAACAAATGTTTTACAAGCTAGTTAGAGCAAAATAATGAGAGAACGCCAGACTCCTTTAACAAAGGAAATACAAAACTATATATATGAAAATTTTAATGCTGAAGACGAACTTTTATCGGAAATTTCCAATCAGTGTTGGGCTGAAGCTACTATTCCACAAATAAATATTACAGGCTATCAAGCAAATTTTTTGCAATTTCTTATTAAAGCAATTGATGCAAAAAACATATTGGAGATTGGAACTTTAGCAGGATATTCAGCGATTGTTATGGCTCGCGCTAGTTCGGCAAAAGCAAAAATTTTAACGATAGAAAAAGAAAAAAAACACGCTGATTACGCTATGAAAAAAATAGCAGAAGCAGGATTTAGCAATAAAATCAAAGTACAAGTTGAAGATGCACGCCAATTTGTAAAGCATTTCACACCGCAAACAAAGCTTGATTTTATCTTTTTAGATGCTAATAAGTCTTCGTATTCTCAGTACTTTGATGAACTAGCGCCACATCTACGACAAGGCGGAATGATAGTTGCGGACAATGCTTTTGCTTTCGGCTTTTTACTTGATTCAGCACCTGAGCGTAACCCGAAAGGAGTACGTTCTATGCTTAGTTTTCATAAACATATACTTGAACGTAATGATTTTTTTACTACAATTGTTCCTATCGGTGATGGTATGCTTATAAGTTTAAAAAAATAAATAATCGATTTACTAGCTAGTTGCTCTAAACCGATTATTTATTTTTGACTTATCTGTAAAATTTATATTATTGTTCTTCTATATCTGCTTTCTTTTCTACTTGCTTATTTATATTAAAACTTTGGTTTTCATTTAGCAATTTCTTTACTTCTTCTTCAAGTTTTTTCAATAAATCAGCGTTTTCTGTAAGAACTTTTTTCAAAGCATCTCTTCCTTGTACTCTTTCTTCACCATAAGTGTACCAAGAACCACTTTTTTGTATCACACCATATTCTGTTCCTATATCTAATAAATCTCCAATCTTAGAAATGCCTTCGTTATACATAATATCAAATTCAACTTCTTTGAAAGGTGGCGCCACTTTATTTTTAACAACTTTTACTCTAACACGATTTCCTATAATTTCATTACCTTCTTTCAATACGTCTTTTCTGCGTATATCCATACGTACAGAAGCATAGAATTTAAGCGCATTTCCGCCTGTTGTTGTTTCAGGATTTCCATATATCACACCGATTTTACTTCGTAATTGATTAGTAAACACAACTGTTGTTCTGGACTTCCCTATAGCAGCATTTAACTTACGCATAGCTTGCGACATTAATCTTGCTTGCGATCCCATTTGTGCATCGCCCATTTCGCCTTCTATTTCAACGCGTGGAGTAAGAGCAGCAACAGAGTCTATGATAATAACATCTATAGCATTACTACGTACCAAAGTTTCAACTATCTCGAGAGCTTGTTCACCAAACTCTGGTTGAGAAAGTAATAAAGTATCTAAATTTACTCCTAAACGTTGTGCATAATTTACATCAAGAGCGTGTTCAGTATCTACAAAAGCCGCTAGTCCGCCTTTCTTTTGAGCTTCCGCTATTATATGCAAACAAACAGTTGTCTTACCTGAAGATTCAGGTCCATAAATTTCAATAATTCTACCACGAGGCACACCACCGACACCTATAGCTGCATCAAGTGAAATACAACCTGTAGAAATCACTTCAACCTGTTCTACTTGCTTTTGACTTAAAAGCATAATAGAACCTTTTCCATAGGTTTTTTCTATTTGATCAATAGCTATTTTTACAGCTTTTAATTTTTCCTCTGTTACAGAGTTCGTAGCAGGAGTTTTATCTTTCATTGTTTTTATATTAATTTAATTTGATTTGACAAAATATATTGCAAATATATAAAAAATATTTGTATTTTTAGTAAAAAAATGTTATTTTAGCAAAATTGTTTATATTTATTTTAGGAACAAAAAATGAAAAGAACTTTATTGTCTTTATTTGTTTTAAGCCTTTTCTTATTAACTGCAACACATACTAAAGCAGCTTATACAAAGGCAATTACTGTAGACCCTATATTACTCTTACAGTGGAACGATTTAAGATTTCGATATGAAACCTCGTTAAGTTCCAAAAATTCATTAGCTTTAGATCTTGAATTAGATAACAGATATAACGATGTTGTCGGTTTTAGAGTAGGAGCTCTTTACAGATGGTATTTTCGTGATGTTTTCCCAGTTCACACTGCAGGATTGGAAGGTTTTAATTTAGGTCCTTATGCTTTGTTAGGGTTCTATTCTTGGGACTATCCTGTAAGTAATGATCGTAGAGAAAGGCGTACAAATGTTCATCTTGAACTTGGTGGTGAACTTGCCTACAAATGGGTTTTTGGTGGATTTACTATAGAACCTAACTTTAGATTAGGATTTCCCGTTGTTAAAAAAGGTTATTACACCAACTTTTATTATGGTTTCGGCGTTGGTTTAGGATACGCTTGGTAAAAGTAAAAAGTTAATATTTCATATTTTAACAATATAAAAGTAAAAGAGAGATTTTATCAAAATAGTCTCTCTTTTTTATTTATTATTTTTTATAAAAGCTACAATAATTCTTAGTATTGCAAAATCTATTGGATTTTCGAGTTTACTTTGTATATCTCTTAGCATTAAATAAGGTGTTTCATCTATTATTTTTTTGACATTATAATAATCTTCTTTACTAAAATAATCATAAGGATTGAGCTCAACTCCATTTTCGATTGCATATTGAATTTGCCTAGCTATCTCACCTTTTGACACTCCAATTTTTTTAGCAACTTCATCTATATTTTTTCCTTTCAAAAACAGTTTATTAATTTTTATAATCTCTTTAGCAACTTTGTCGTTTGTTTGTTTTTCTGTATGTATATTTTTTTTGATATCTATTTTTTTCGTAACACTTCTATTTGTCTTTTTTGCTGATAGAATAAACTTATTTTTTTCATAAAAATTTACGCCTGCAGAGCTAACACTCACAACAGGATATTCGTCTTCTGATAAAATAAGCAGTTTGTTTTCTATAGCTATATCTATTTTTGTTATAATTTCATTTTTTTTAGAATCTTTCAAAATACCGAATAGTTTTTCATTTATATTCGTATAAGTGCTAAATTTTTCTATGTTCTCACCTATCAAATACTCTCTTATAGAATATCTTCCGTATCTTCCTTTCAATTCTATTGCTACAGATATAATTGCCACATTTTCGAAATCTACAACAATAGTGGTTTTCATTTTTCGTTTTTTACAAGAACTACATTTTTTACATTTTCCGCTATATCTATTATCGTTGAAATAATTCAATATAAAATTCCTTTTGCATTCTTTTGTTTCAGCATAATCAAACATTCTTTGCAAATTATTTTCAGAATCTTTCTTACGTGCATAAAATTCGTTGAAATCCATATTAAATTCATCAAATTCATTTATTTTCAATTGAAATTCATAGGTATTGGGCGCTAGTTCATCTTTAACAGCAACAATATTTTCTAATTGCAAATATCGCATATTTTTTTCAAAATCTTCTCTTTCTATTTCATATTTCCTAATTAGATAGTCTTTATCTATATCTACAAATTTATATAGACTTTCTTCGGTTACAGATCTTAATATTGCTTCTAACATTTTACTTTTACTATCACTTAATTTGTTCAAATGGTCAATTAGATTTTCTTTTGTATCTAATATCATAATCTGCATATTCTTATTTATATTGTTTTTATTTATGACATTATATCTAACAAATTGCTCTATAATAGTATAAGTTTTTGCTGCATTTAGTCCTGTTTTATTTGCAATTTCTATTTCAGTGAAGAAAGAAGTTTCTGTTTTTTGATTTTTGAAAAAGTCAAAGAGTTTAATAAACTCTTCTTTTGGAGGAAAAGTTGAGTTAATAAAGTATTCTTGTAATTTTATATCATTTAAGTTATAGAAAAGATAGCAATTAGATTCTTTACCGTCGCGTCCTGCCCGTCCTGCTTCTTGATAGTAAGCCTCTATACTTCCCGGCAAATTATAATGAATAACATTACGAACATCAGCTTTATCTATCCCCATTCCAAAGGCATTTGTCGCTACAATAATACTGTTTTTGTTATTTATGAAATCATCTTGATTTTTTTGTCTTTGTGAGGCAGACATTCCCGCATGATACCTGTTTGCTTTAATATTGTCCACTATAAGTTTTTTATATACGTCATCAGTATTATTGCGAGATCCACAATAAATAATTGTACTTCCTTCTTGATTATCAGCTACAATATTTTTTATTTTCTGGAATTTATCGCTTGTTTTTTCCGTCAGATAGCTAAGATTTGGTCTATCAAATCCGCTAACAACTCGTTTAGTTTTTTTCATTTTAAGTGCTTTGATAATATCATCTTGCACTTCTGGAGTAGCTGTAGCTGTTAATGCTACTTTATTAGAAATACTTATATCTTCTAAACTATCCACTATATTTAGATATGACGGTCTAAAATCATGTCCCCATTGAGATATACAATGAGCTTCATCTACTGCAATAAAAGAGATTTTTATCTGGCTTAAAATCGTTAGAAATGCTTGGCTCTCTAACCGTTCAGGTGCAATATATATTAATTTATATTCTCCTTTTACCAATTTATTTATTCGTTCGCTATATTCATCTCCTTGCAAACTGCTATTAATATAAGTGCAACTAATTCCACGTTTTTCTAAAGCTTCACTTTGATCTTTCATCAACGCAATAAGAGGTGAGATAACAATTGCCGTACCTTCTAAAATTATCGCAGGTAACTGATAGCATAATGATTTCCCACCTCCTGTTGGCATAACAACTAAAGTATCATTTCCTTCAATAATATCTTTAATTATTTCATATTGGGCATTGCGAAATTCTTCAAATCCAAAATATTGGCGTAGCTTTTTATAAATCAATGACATTTCTTTTAGTTAAAATTCCCATTTCAATCTTTTTCCAGCAATAAGATGACAATGTATATGTGGAACTGTTTGTCCGCCATCATCATTGCAATTCATAACTAATCTATAACCTTTTTCTGCAACATTATATTTTCTAGCTAGCTCTGTTGCAGTCAGTATAATTTGAGATATCAATTCTGAATTATCGCTTGTAAGCTCATTAATAGTTTCAATTTGTTCTTTTGGAAAAATTAAAAAATGTATTGGCGCTTGTGGATTAATATCTTTAATAGCCATTATTTTTTCATTTTCAAAGATAATTTCTGATTTTATTTCTCTTTTAATAATTTTGGTAAAAATTGAATCTTCCATTTGTTTTTTCCTATTTTTTTGTGTTATAAAAAAAAAGCCCTCCGCATAAATACGGAGAGCTTGTTATGAAATTACTGCTTATTAGTTACTTCTAATTAAGCTCATTTTCTTAGTAAGGATGTTGTCTCCAACAGTCAATCTAATCATATAGCTACCAGTTGTAACTTTGTTTCCTAAGTTATCTCTACCGTTCCAAGCATAAGAAGCATCGCCGGCATTTACTGTTTCATCACTCAAGATAGTACGAACAACTTTACCAAATACGTCAACCACTTCAAGTGTTACGTTCTCATTTCTTGGCATAAAGAAATTGATATAAGTAACATCATTAAATGGGTTTGGAGCATTTTGTTCAAGCACAATCTCTTGATTCTGAGAAGCAACATGACTAACTGTAATTATATTATTGTTATGGCATGACAATGTTCCGTCATAATCCATTTGCAATAATCTGTACTGGTAAGTTTTACCAGATTCAACATCTGTATCATTATATCTGTATCTTCTAGCAGTAGTTGAATTACCTGCACCTTTTTCGAAAGTAATTTCTTTCCATTCGCCATCTTCAATATTAGCTCTTTCTAATAGGAAGCCATAGTTGTTAATTTCAGATGCAGTTTCCCACATAATTTCTATAGTATTATTGCGTGAATTTCCGTAAAAATAAACTATTTCTACAGGAATAATAGAATCAATATAGCCACCACCTCCAGCTACATCATCTGGACAAGGATATCTTGCAGTATCTTCTTCTACAGCTTTTTTACCGAAATAAGGTCTTAAAAGTGGCAACCAAGTTCCACGAGATAAAGTACGATAATTATCGCTATTTCGTCCATAATGATCAAAATGAGCATAAGCTGGCTGTCCAATTGTTGGCATAAACTTAGTCCATTCACCGCTATTAAGTATATTTTCAAAAGCAAATATGTTATTATTTACATAAACTGTTCCAAAGTTTTTGTCAATTTTCGGCACGCGTAAAGTTTTATCTACAAGCAATTGAATACCTCTATTACCAAGAGTACCATCCATTTCAGCAGATACAAACATTGTTCTCATAGCCATTCTTTGTCCTGAAGCACCTAATTCTAATCCTGTTTCGCCACGTTGAGCAATAGAAACCCAATATGTACCTTTTTCAAGTGCAATACCTACTGGTAATTCATATAGAACGAATGCAGCTACTTTAGGATCAGTACTTTCTTTACCGGCAATATTTTTGGATAATAGTCTTCTTGCAAATAATGTTCCTCCTACTTGATTAGCAGGAGTGTCATCAGTGGAGTTTCTATATACTGCAAATGAAATATCGTCAAATGCTTGATTAGCTTCAGTAAAGTAAGCTTGGAAGCCTTTTATAGTATCAGATGCTGACAAAGTAAATTTCACCGCAATTTGTCCTGAATAGACTCCTTCACTCGGTCCTGGATACCAAGGGAACATTCTAACCATGCTTAAGCTACCACCGGCTATATAATCTATATATGGACGTCCAAGTACATAGTAATCCTTATATGGATTATCTGTTGCTAAATTGTGTGTCATTGTCTGAATTCCATTAGGACGCAAGTCTACATTATATCCACCAAAAGTAGCACCTAATAAATTAAGTCCCTTACCATTAACACCAACTTCGGCTGCTACATCATTAGAAGGAGCATCATCATAGGTAAAGCAATCGCTGAATATTAATCTAAACTCGGAAGTAGTAGTATCGTTACTGCTTACTGCGTCGCCACCAGGATATATTGATATTGCTTGTAGTGTATAAATGCCTTCACCAAATCTACGAGCCGCAAACTGTGGGAAGTTAAGCTCCGTAGAAGCACCTGCTCTCAGACTTGCCTGTTGTATTGTACGACAATAAACAGGTTGTCCTGTTGCGCCATATCCTTTAAATATTTTAACTTTAATTGTAAATGGTCTAGCATCAGTATTAGAAACGTTTGTAAATCTTGTAACAACATCAATATCATTAGCTTGAGAAGCCGGTACAGAAGTATATGGCCATATAACTTTTACTGCTTCCATTTCTATATCAGGTACAACAGTATTGAATACAACAGAAATGTTGTCTATATAGAATAAATCAGCACCACCCTCGTCAACCGTATTCATATAAATCATAGGATCTTTTTGATCTCCGAAAGGACCTTCCGTTTCAATAACTCTCACTCTAAATCTAAAGTTTTTACCACCATCAAAAGCACCATCTATATAGTAATCAGGAATTGGCACCATATATTTATAGAACTCATAGTCAAATCCTATATCATATGGATTGTACATAACACCTCCAGTAACTTTTCTATTATAAGTAGAAGTAGCACCCCAACGCACAGGTTTATATACTTTTTTATCAGCATAATCCCAGCCTATAAAGTATCCGCCACCGCCATATATAGCTAATGCAGGAGTAGTTTCTAAAGGAGTTCCTATTATTTCACCTTCTTTCCACTCCGGATGGTAACGCCAAATTGGATTTCTCTTAGTTCCAGTTCCATTGTGAGAAGATGAATCTTTCACGTGGTCTGTACCTGTATTTGTAATAAATCTTATTCCGTCAGGACTTGGTTTCAAAAATTCAATTGCTAAATAGTCAAAGTTTGCAACTTCGCCTCTTATATATTGATTTATTGCACCGTCATTTCCACTAAATACTGCACGATGTTCCGGACCGATTAATTGATTATCAGAAAAACCTCTGGCTGTTGAAATAGAGGAACTATTTCTTTGAACAGATAGAGCTACGAACGCTCCATTTTTGTTTCTTAAGTCTATAGGAAATGATGTTAGTTTATCCCCTACAGGTCTTTCCATGTTAGGATCTGCGTTCCAGTTCATTTCTATAAACGGACTTAATAATGCCGTGTTAGGCGGATTAGCAGTTCTTGCAATACCAATAGGTGGCATAGGATAAGCACTTGTTTGGGTGGGGATTGCACCTACAACTCTTGGACCATTATTATCATTATGTACCCATTTTAGTATTGAAGGACGAAGTGTATTTTCTATTGAATGGAAACCATTGTCAGCAACTTCATCTCTAAATTCTTTAAGTCTTCTAATAACCCAGAACTTAACTTTTGAAGAGTCGTCAAAAGGCCAATGATCGCCTATAACTTCACTTGTAACAGGATCAATTGCTTCTGTAATCGCTTGTGCTTCCATCAAACCGATTTGATTATCTATATATTGATTCGGTTCAAATTTAGAAAAACGTACTCTTACAAATTCATAAGGCGGAATTCCATTTTGATTATCTGCCATATCTTTAAGAGTTGCTTCATAGTTTGCACCCGCTTTAACAACATTTACATATCTAACATTTGAGAACTCATCATCAGTACAGTTGATTTTATCAACAAGACCATCTGCTAAACGCAAACAATGATTTGAAATTCTTGCAACACGATTATATACAAATCTATCAAAAGCTACATTTCTCACTCTAAATCTTGCTTGAAATTGGAAGTCTTGTTTTACAAAATTCACTCCGCGTGGCCCTTGAATTTCATTTGTTAAATTTTGAATAATAGCAACCGGTTGCATAGAGCCCAATCTTTCTTCACCCGCAAACAGTTCAAAAGGATCGTAGGCATCTTGAACATCTTCCGTTTTTATTACTTCCGTATAACCCAATCCTGTTGTAACATCTTTACTTCTTGTTAAATACTGAACATCTACAAGCCGTAAAGCATTACGCCATTGCTTAAATTTAACTTTATAATTCGCATTAATAAAATTAGCAAACATATTAGGAGGCATTACACTATTAGGAGGCTGATTACCTGGTTGTTGTTGTGTATATTGTGGATATTCAGCAGCCCATATTTCAGCTTCCGAACCAGGGTTTTTGCTATCGTACCCTACATGTCTAGCGTAACCACCTACTCCCATAATCATAAAAGGTGCCATAAATACTTCTGGACTTGCTTGAGCAGCTATACTATTACTCGCATCTGTATAAATAACTACTCCTTTAAAATCACTATATAAATATGTAATAGAACTATCAACTCTATTAAGTATTACTTGACAACTAGCTGATAAATGTCCTACGTCTTGTATAGGTCGTCCTAAAGGCTCTGCTTCAGTACCAATAGTAAAATGTGCTGGAAGAGTCGGCAAGTTATATCTACCTGGCAACATAGTTAAGTTTTTATAATAAATAATCAGTCTGTCAGAACTTAACGATCTTTTGTACCAAACTTGTCCATAATCATCTGTTATTTTTCTGATAGGGTCATATTGTGGTAAATAGTAAGGACCATAAAATGGTGATATATAAGCTGCACCAGGAGCTATAGTTAATAATTGTCCCATATTTGAAAAATGACCTGTATTAGTAAAAGCTTGATTATCTGCTACTGTAGGTCCTCTTCTTATTCCACCATACCTATTATCTTCGTTTCCACCGCAAGTAACAAACAAATAACCATAATTATCAGGTGTTGCGTCAGATAGTCCGTCACCTTGTCTTTCACGACCTGGCGCAAACCAATCGGCACTCATAGGATCATAACAGCTCTGCATTCCTGCAGGTTTAACTCTTTTTCCGTTATTATCATAGAAATATCTTCTATTTGTCAAAGATATAATACCTTTTGCAGATACATAGAAACTATCGTATCTGATTCCATTAAAATAAAATGCAAAACCTAGAGGAATAGGACCAGCAAAAGCTGCATTAACAGAATCTACAGGCGTTACTTTATCATGTGGATTAAACATATGCGCTCTGTCAGCAGGGTTTCTAAAATACCTTACACCTTCATCGCCACTTCCCTCACGCTCTGCTATAGGCACTTGACGAGGACCTGAATAAATCCTCCTCCATAAGTAAGAATCAACATTAGTTGGTGCAAATTCTTTCTCTACCGGTTTCCACCTAGCCCAAGCATCTGGATTAGAATCATCGAGTAAATAGTATCCTGTTGAAATTGCAGGAGATGTTTTAGGATTTCCTATTTCATTAAATCCTTGTGGAGTTGTTGATAGGTCTGGTTTCTCTGCATTATACTTACTAAAAGTATCATCTTGCGCCACAGACGTATCATATACTCCAAACGTTGCTAAAATACATATAGCAACAAATAGACACATTTTTTTCATTTTTCGTACTCCGAAAATTGTTATTAAAAATTATTATTAAAAAATTATATTGTTCAAAATTATTGTCTTATCTTTTGAAACGCCAGCCTTTATCTTCATGTTCAAAGACCCAGCCAACGATTTTACCTTCATCAAATTCATTAAAGTTACCCCAGTGACTCTCTGTATAGTAGTAACGAGAACCTGTGCTATCACCTTTTATATCTTTAGCTTGATCCATTATTTTTCTAATTCTATCTTGCCATTCAATCCAAGTTTTTTCACGCAAATCAACCCAACCTTCATCGCACCACTTATCAATATTTTCTTGCGTTAAATCATATGCTTTTTCAGCACGCTGAACAGGTATTTTAACATCTCTGCCACGCAAGTATTTTTTACCGTCTGGCATTAAAATAACTAATCCGATAGACAACATTTGTTGTCTTAATTTATCATCATTTCGGATAATTTCTAACGCTTGTTTTGATAACTCTGCAGGTTGCATTGTCATAAATTTATTCATAGAACCTGCTATTCTTCTTATCAAATATCCTTCATAAAGTAATTTTGATAAGCGCGGTGGTCCCAGCAATTCAAAAGCAACACTATCTACATTGTTCTCTTTTTCCATTTTCTTTACTGTCTCTAATGCTACGCTACGTAACATTCCGGCTCTATAAGTCGGACCTAGCGTTGTTGCATCTAATCCTTGAATTATCTCTTTACCTGAATTACCACCCTGAACTTCAAAAACTAAATATTCTGCAATCTCTTCAGGTGTTACCATTTCCATTTGTCCTAAAGCTGATATAGCTTCAAATTCTCCACGTGAGAATAAACCGTTTTCACCTGTATCAATAAAAACAGACTTAAAGACATCACCGCTGTCTTCAACACCCGCATCATCAGCAAATACAAATTTTCCTGTTGCAGAATGTGCCTTGTCTAATGGCATATCTAACAAAGGAATAGAACGACCTCTACGTTTTACTTCGCCATAAGCTATTCTTTTCCAAGCTATTGTTGCTGCCGGTTTAATTTCCTTAACAATAGGACCGCCCGGAGTTCTTGCAAGTAAGTAAAGTAATAAAGTATGAGCTCCGCCTACAGCAGTTTTAGCTAAAAGAACTTTTGAAGGACGCTCTTCACTATGAGTATAAGGAATATTTACTCCCATACCACCGGTTCCTGTCGTTCCAATCTTAAAATACATTTTAGTTTTAGCATCGCAAAGCGCTCTATATATAATTTGGATATGTCGCGTCAATTGCGGGATATAGCTACTTGCCATAACTATTTCTGATGTTTTATTAGATAAAGCACCATTTTCAATTTCCTTTAGACCGGTTACAGTTGAGTTGTAAATATCTAAATAAGCTATACCTGTAGCAGTATTCATACAATCAACAACTAAATCGGCTTTACTATCTGTTATCAATTGATAAAGAGAAGAACGCTTTAACATCGCATCATCTAAATCAAGAAATATATCTTTAATATGCTCAACTCTCTTTACTTCGTCACCAATTATATCGTTAAAAGGAGTGTCTTTCCATTCTGTTCTTGTAAATAAATTACCCCATTTAGGAACAAACATGTTCAGGTTTACGTTAGGAAACTCCTGACGTAACAATTCACAAGCACTTTCAGCTTCTTCTTTCTTCAAAGATGCTATTACAATTTCTTTAGGATTATGTAACATCAACTTTCGTGATACCGCTGAGCCAACTAAACCAAAACCACCTAATATTAATATTTTAGAACCGGTAATCTGCATTTCTATACAAATAAATTAATTTAACATTTTTTTTCTCTTTTTGTAATGTACAATTTAGCATTTTTTTTTCTATTAAACAAATTTTTTTATCAATAATTATATTTTTTATGTTTTTTTACACCTTTACTTTATAATTCTTTACTCTATCTTTGTGTTACAAATAGTAAGACACAAAAAGTGTCGTTTTGTTACATTTTTTTTAATTTTTATGTTTTTTTATAACGCCCATAATTATATAGAGATTATATTTGAAGCGAATAATAAAACAAAAAAAATATTTTATTTTACTCCACGTTTTTTTCAAAAAGTGTGGATTTTACTTTATACTTTTTTGCCGTAAAATCTCAAAAAAAATAATTCCTGCCGAAACCGAAGCATTGAGAGAATCTAATTTACCCACCATATTAATTTTTATCAAATGATCACAATGTTTTTGTATAGCGCTCCCCATTCCTTTCCCTTCACTACCAATTACAACTACAATAGGCTTGTCGTATATTTTATCATAATAATTTTCTTTAGCTTTCATTTCTGTTCCTACTATCCAAAATCCTTTACTTTTCAATTTTTCTATAGCAACAAGTAAATTATTAACTTGAATGATAGGAAAATAATTCAAAGCACCTGCGGAGCTCTTTATTGCAGTCGGAGTAATCATAGCTGATTTTTTAGTCGGTAAAATTATAGCTTCTACTCCGGCGCATTCCGCACTTCTGACTATTGCACCTAAATTTTGTGGATCAGTAATTCCGTCCAATATAGCTAGAACAGGATTTTTTTTCAAATCTATGTTTTCTAAAAAACCCACCAAATCGTAAGTTTTTACAATTTGTTTTAGTGCTATAACTCCCTGCGTCTTAGCATCAGTCGGACAATTTTTTTTCTCTAATTCCCTAAATTTATTTTTATCTAAAACTGTACAATTTATCTTTTTTTGCTTAGCTAGAATAAGAATATTTTTTGCTTCAACTCCATAACAAATAAAAATTTTTTGTATTTCAGTGTCAGATTTTATTGCCTCTATTATTGAATTTTTTCCATAAATGTAAGTTTCGCTTTCTCTCATTGTTTATTTCAAATTATCTTTCAAAAAATCAAATACTTCTTTTAGGCTTGAAAAAATAAAATCTGCTTCTGGAATATCAGCATAATCGCCCATTAATATAGTTTTTGTTTTCGCAGCTTTTCCAGCAACAACATCTGAAACAGCATCACCAAGCATCCAACTTTCTTCAGGTGATATTTTATATTTTTCTATAGCTTCTAAAATCATACCCGGCGCTGGCTTTCTCCGAAAACTGTTACTACTTGCCAAATCAGGTGCAACATAAATTGCATCAAACTTTTCACCAGTTCTTTTTACTAGCTCCGTTTGCATAAAATCATGAATATGATTTAACTCATCTTCCGTAATAATTTTTTTCCCTATACACTGTTGATTTGTAATTAAAATTTTCAAATATTTTCTCTCACTAGCTAGTGAAAAAATAGGAAAAAAATCTTCCAAAAATTGAAATTCATCTATGTTTTTTACATAATCGCCTATCAATCTTCTATTAACTATACCGTCTCTATCAAAAAAAAATGCTTTTTCCATTTTTAATAATTTAAAATATTATATAAACAAAAATACTACAAATTTTGAATTATATCATCTATTTGCGAAAAAATAATCTCCCAAGAGTGTTTTCTTTCTATTAACTGCCTTGCATTGCTTGCAATTTTACGCGCAAAATCTTCAGAAGATAAAATTTCAATGGCACGTTCTGCAAGTTCAGCAGAATCATTAGCTAATAAAACTTCTTCATTGTTTTTTGCTTCAATCCCTTGATTTCCTGTTTTCGTTGTAACAACAGGACAACCAGCAGCCATAGCTTCTAAAAGTTTATTTTGTATGCCCGAACCACCCGAATGCGGATGCAAAAACAGATTTGCCTGTTGCAAATATGGTAACATATCAGGGACATTTGCTACAACTTGAATATCTTTATCTCTTAACATAAGTAAAGACTTAGGAGGATTTGCACCTACGATTTGAAGTTTTGCATCTGGAACTTTAGCTTTAATAATAGGAAAGATTTCGCCAACTATCTTTTTAGTCATAAGCACATTCGCCCAAACATCAAGCTTTCCCGCAAACAAAATAGTTCTCTGCGTCCAATCTTTATTTTCTAAAGGAAAAAATTTTGATATATCCGCACCATTTGTTAAAAGCTTATAGCAAGGAGCTGGATTTTGTTTACGCATTTCATTTATATCGTCATTTGTAACAAGAGTAACGACATCGAAATGATTGACAATTTCAGGTTCGTAAACTTTAAGACGATTGTATTCCCATTTTCTAACTATCTTTTGCACAAAATTTGTTGAATTTTCCCAAGAACGCTTTTGGTATAATGTTCGACAGTCTTCACACATCAAAACTTTCTTCAAATCTGCCGATTTTATATATTCAGCAGAACGCATAAAAAATGAAAATGCAATGTCAAAATCACGCTCTTTTAAGAGCTCGTCAACTATTTTTCTATATTTTTTTTGAGTATAATATAAAATTTCTAACGGTGCTTTCAGTAGTCGTGGTATAATGCTAATTGCAGCTTTTACAGGATATAAAGGAATTACAAAAACCTCAACACCAAGCTTTCTTATCTCTTCAACATAGCTATCTCTTTTGTTTTGGTCACCTTGAAAAAAGGAAACCAACGTTACTTTATGTTTTTCAGCCAAATGTTTTATTGTATAGTAAGCTTTTAATTTATCTCCACCTATTATAGGAAAAGGCAAGCGAGGTGTTAGAAATAGTATTTGCTTTTGCTGCTCAGTCTTTTTCATTTTTCTAACTAAATTCTTATTTTAACAATTGCATTATCTATTTTTTCTTTAATCATATCTTCTATATTTTGCTTTTCCGAATAATGAAATTTATATTCAATAAAGCAGTTTTCTACTTTTTCATTTTTATTGATATTATCTATAAGAAATAATTTTACTGCATATTCTTCTTGTTCGGGAAATAGACTCATTAAGAAACAGCTATAAATTTCAGCTTGTAACTCGTAAATTTTCTTCATATTATCTATTTTTTCCTGTGAATATATTACATTAGTTTTCCAATCCCAAACTTCATATTTACCGTCTAAATTTTTTATCAAACAATCAAGAGCACCTGTAACAAAATTATCATCTATAGCTAGTGTTAAATCATATTCAAATTTTGCATCTGCTAAATTATGTCGCAAAATTTCATTAACAAAATCTATTTCTACCGTCTTCTTGCAGTTTTGTATTACTTCATTTTTGAGTTTATCGCTCAATTCACAGTTCAACTCATAAGATACTTCATCTACTATTTTTCTTAAATTTTCTTGGCATACACTTCCATTTATAAACCAACTTCTTAATTGTTCAAAAACTTTATGATATAAATTACCTTTGTCTAGAGCTGACAATCCTATGTTTTCCGTCAGTGAAAAAGTTTTTTCGTCCAAAAAATAATCACTACTTAGTTTGTGAAGTCCTATTTTGTTTTTAAAAAACTCATCAGCTGCGGTTTCATATACATTGTTCAACATATTATCACATCTAGTTAGTGAAGAAAATGAAAATATTTTCCCTGTTTCAGAATATATTACATCATCATTAAAATAGACCTGTACATTATTTCCATCTATTTTAATATGTTCTTCTTGGTAATTTTCTTTTACATTGTCATTATTATCATTAAAAATAATTTCAATTTCTTCATTTGTTTTTTTAGATTCATGTCCTAACAATTTGAGTTCTAATTCAACTGTTTGTTTCCATTGCGGTTTTTTTTCACATAGCTCTATAAGTCCACCTATCTCCCATTCAAGTCCGTCAAAAAAGAAGCTAAAAGCTGGATTTAGTTTTTGCCACCCCTCTTTTGTTTTTTTAACAGTTCCTGAAATAACTAGCTGCCTTTCTGCTCGCGTTGTTGCAACATATATTAGACGTTGCAGCTCTTCATCTTCTGCTTGTTGTTCATATTTCTTAGAAATTTTTGCCACTAAGTTCGTTATTTCTTTAGAGCCAAGCCCTGCTTCATTTAGCTCTGGAGAAAAGCTAATTCCATTTTTTTTATCAACAAATGGAGCTGATATATTAGCCGATCTTTGGTTCAATGAATATAATATTACGATAGGAAATTCTTTTCCTTTTGAAGAGTGAATTGTAAGTAACTTTACGGCTTCTTCATTACCTTCTTCTTCTGCTTCAGCTTCATTAGAAATTTCTATTAATCTATCTAATTCTCTTATAAAATCTGCATAAGAGACAAAGTCACGTTCTTGGAAATCGCGTGCTATTTCAACAAATTTTTCAATATTTTGAGTTATCTTTGTTGCATTTACTTTGTCTTTTTTTAGATAAGTCAGCCAATTTCCTGATCTTAGAAGTATTCTTAACAGATGAGAAATTGAAACTACTTGTGCTAAACTTAAAGCGTTACTCAGTTCTTCAACGGCAAATTTGATTTTACAGTTACTAGTTCCGTTTTTCTTATTGTTTTCTTGTAATTTTTCCCATAAATTATCACCTTTTTCCATAAATATTTCGCAAAATTCATCATTGGAAATATTAAAGAAAGGTGAACGTAAAACACCAACTAAAGCTAAATCATTTGTTCGATCATTTACAAACTTCAAATAGTTTATTAAATCATACACTTCTTGTTGAGAATAGAAACCACCACCACTAATAATTTTATATGAAATGCCATTTTTTAAAAATTGATATACTAATTCGGGCACTTTTGTTCGGGCACGATATAATATAGCTATATCTTGCGGTTTATTTCCTTCATTTAGTAATAATTTCACATAGTTAGCAACTTGTTCGGCTTCGTTCACATTCTCATCATCGCTTTCTCCACTTGTTGTTGTCAAAAGAAATTTCACCTCACCTAATTTCTTTTTTTCTTCGCTTGTCAAATCATCTTTTAAGGCTAAATCTATATGTTCTTTGCGTCCACAAACTAAATCTGTATATTTTATACTTCCATCTTCGTTATTCTCATATTTAGCAAAATTTTTCTTACATATTTTATTAACAAAAGCTGCAATTACGGGCGTTAACCTAAAAGTTGTAGTCAAATTTAGACTTCCTAATACTTCTTCTTCGCTTGTAAACTCACGGTTTTTCTTCAACTTACGTTCTTTGTTTTTTTCTTTAATTTCTTCGCGAGCTTTATTGAATATACTGACATCGGCATTGCGGAAACGATAAATACTTTGTTTGTCGTCGCCAACAATAAACAAATACGGCTGTTGTTCTATAGGTATATCTTCACGTAAAGCTAAACTTTTTACAATGTCATATTGTATCGCATTCGTATCTTGAAATTCATCAATTAAAATATGAGTATAATTGTTTGCAACAGATTTTGCTATTTCAGGATTATCTAATAAATTTCTCGCTAAAATAAGCATATCATCAAAATCTATTCCGCCTATTTTTCTTTTCTCTTCCATTGCGTAAAAGTCAGCAAGTTGAGCTATGTTAAACACCTCGCGTGCAAGTTGAAATTGTAACCTTACACTTCTATCATCAAATTTTTCAAGTTGTTCTAAAAGCGCGTTACGGTACTTAGAATCTGGAGAAAATATAGCGCCATTGAGCACAAGTTGCTTTATTCCACTTGTGTTCCACAAGTCATTTAGCAAGTAGCTAGCTCCTTTTTTTTCAGCATATACATCTATTACTTTCTGTTCTATTCCTTCAACTTGGTAGTTTTCAGCTTCACATATTTCAAGTATCGTTTCTTTTACCTTGTTGGGAATTTTATACTTTCCTTTATGCTTTTTTTTATACTCTATTTCACACTCTTCAAAATCTATTTGAGGCAATGATTCTTGAAAGTCAGAGAAAGCTTTATTTTGCAAACTATACACTTGTTCCCTTATTTGCTGCACATATTCTTCTTCTGGTTTATCGTATATGCTTTTCAACTCTTTCCATATATCGCGTTTATAAAGCAGTTTTACTATTATATCATAAATAAATTTATATTTATAATCAACAAATAATTTTTCGCGAATTTCTTCCTCTATTTTAAAATTTAACTCTCCAAATTCTAACGAATTTTGTGTTTCTAAATAAGTATTTATAGCATCAGAAACTGCGGTATTCAATATTAAGTTTTGTTTGTAATCATCAAGTGCAGTAAAATTAGGCGGCAAGTTAGCTTCTTGCGGATAGTCACGCAGTATGTTCAAACAAAAGCTATGCGTTGTTAAGATATTTGCATATACAAGCTGTCGCTTTAATTTATTATATTTCTTTTTTTGCTCTAAATCACTTGTTGTATCGCCAAGTTCTGTTATTTTTTCATCAATATTTTTGATAACGCGTTGCTTCATTTCAGCAGCTGCTTGCTCTGTAAAAGTTATAGCTAGTATGTTTTGAGGTGATAGTTCTTCTGGTAGATTTTCAACTATTTTCAAATATCTATCTACCAAAACTTTTGTCTTTCCTGAGCCAGCATTAGCTGTTACAACAAGATGACGATCTAATTCAAGTGCTTTTTTTTGTTCGGAAGTTAAATTCATAGTGTTTTTTAACTACAAATATATCAAAATTTATTTAAAATAAGGCTTTAATCCAACAAATTCAACTATCGAATTAAAACCTTTTCAAATTTAATTTCACCTAAATAATTCTAAATTGCTATTCTTGTTCTTTTTTTTCTTGTGTAGCTAACAATTTTTCTATATGGCTTTTATATTGCCCGTTCGGAAACAATCTGTTGTACGTGCCTATTGCGATATTAGCTTCTTCTTTACGTCCCATTATCAGTAAGACTTCTATTTTGCCAACAATAGAAAGTTCAAAAAATGAGGTGTCATCGTAATCGTTAATTACGCTATCGTAATAAATTAAAGCAGAATGAGGACTTTCTAAAGTTTTATATAATTCAGCTATTTTAAATTCTTTTTCACCCAATTTATTGCGTAATTCTTGTATGAATTTTGAAGCATTTTCATAAAGCGAATCTTTTTCAGGATAATAGAACTGGAACTCTTGAAATGTTTTAATAGCTCTTTTTGTATAATCTTGGTCTTTTTCGGCAGATGGCGACAAAAGATATTGCGAATATCCGCTTTTATAATGTGAAATTTTTGCATACTCACTGCCGGGATACATAGATTTCAATCTGTTATAATTAAAGCTTGCTAATATATACTCTTTGCGCTTGAAATAAATCTCAGCAAGATAATACTGAGCATCGTCAGCGTAGTTACTAGCTGGATATTGCAATTTTATCATATCAAAAAAAGTTTGCGCTTCTAAATAGTCTTTATTGTTGAACAATCGCATACCTTCATTAAAAGCTTCCTCCGCATTTTTAGGTTCGAAAGATTTTAAGTTTGAACAAGCTGCAATAAAAATAGCTATAGCTAGCAGAATTATTATATTGACGAGTTTTGTTATATTTAATTTTTGCATTCTTACTTCTAAAAAAATAATTATAAAAATAATGATATTTTATAAAAAAAACAATCATAAATTAAGAAATCAATTGTCAATTGATAAAAACTGTTTATTAAGAATTTACCAACTTCCATCAAGTTTTAACTTAACTTCCCAATTTTTTAGATTATTATCAAATACTACAGAATTTATATCAGTATATTTTGCAATTTGCAACATAAGATTGTCAAATCCTTTTGACTTAATTACAATAGGAACATCAATCGATATACTGTAATTTGATGATATATCACCAATGTTTCCGCCTAATGTCCAATTAGCAAATCCGCCTAATGTTCCGGATATTTTTACTTCTGCCGAATTAAAACTATCTCCAGCAAATTGTAAATTTGCACTTTGCACTACACCTGTTTTCATAAGTAAATCCGTCAAAGTTTTAGAAGCAAATTGAGAAGCAAACATATTTGCACCTTCATTTACTAAACTTTGTGAAGCGCTCTCCGAATATCCGTTTAATCTTCCTGTTGTTAGCAAAATAAACGCATTTTCTTCAATTTGTTTTCTGTCGCCAGTAGCTTCTTCGCCATTTAAGGCATAGGACAAAGTCAGTTTAGGATTTGTTGCACTTCCCAAAATTTTTGCAAAAACGGAAAAATTAATATAGTTGTTACTATTATCTAACATTCGTCCCTTATATTCAGCAGTCAAATTGAGTTCAGGACGCGAAATTCTTGCACTCGGGAAAGAAATTGTTCCGCGTGCCGCCATAGAACGCATAATTTGGACATTAGAACCTTCTAACACTTCTATATTGCCACCTAATATCTTAGCTTCCGCTTGCTCTCTATCTTTCAAATAACGAATTGGCTTAGAAGGATCTGAAGTTCCGACACGCGCAAAAATAGTTCCTATATTTCCTAAATCCAACAGAATTGCGAAGTTTTTAATGCGTACATAGAGATCAATATTCAATAAATCAACAAATTCTTCTCCATTTTGAGACGCTAGTTTGTTTTGCAAAAGCGTATCAACAGCATTAGTATCACGATATGAAATCGTTGTAATTCTAATAGTATCTTTATTTATATAATTAAATTTCGTTTTTCGTTTAACCACACCTGAATTCAATATTTGAGGCATTTTCATATCTGCTTCTAAAATTACAACTTCGCCACTTAAATTCGGGTGTGTCAAAGTACCGAAAAATCTAATAGGCTTGCTCTCTGTTGCTATAACTAAGTTACCGTAAAGCCAAGGCATAACTGTAGCAGTTTGCTGATTCATAACTAAAAATTTATTTGTTGAAAGATAAATATCAAGATATTCTAAATTTAGATCTTTCAACTTAACTTCACCATTAGCAGATGCTTCACCATTTTTTAAATCTGATATATGATTTTTTATTTTCAGATTTTCAAAATAAATTCTATCTGTTTCTAAATTTATATCGCCAGAAACTTGATAAAAAACATTTGTTGCCAGCAGTCGCAAAGCTAAATTGTGAAGTGATATTTTACCGTTATATGCAATTTTATCGGAAAGAGTTCCTGTAACATTTATTTTGCCGTCAACTAAACCGCTTACGTTGTCAATCATTGGCACAAAAGAAGATAAAATATCCACAGGAAGCTTAGCTAAGTTTACATTTACATCTAATTCCCGATTGTCAAACATTGGCTTTCCATCTTGCAGCCCTAAATATATCGGAATAGAATTAGCTAACAACTCAAAAAGCTCTTTTTCATCATTGCTAAATACGTGAGCGCTTCCTTTTATTTCTTCATCTGAATAATTGAAGTTAGCATTAAATGCCCCAATTTTTTGTTTATCGTAAACAATATTTTTCACAAGTAAATCTAATTGAGCCACAGGCGCATCAAAAGTTCCGTTTAAGACTAACTTAAGCGAATCCAATTGAGCAAATAAATTTAAATTATCTTGATTGTTTTTCTCTAAAACAATTTGATTAACATCATTAAATTCAAAGTTCTTAACTAATACTGTCATATCATTGAAATTTGAACTTTTTATATTTCCGAAAAGAGAAATTTCCTCTTTTTCATCTCGAATAATTTTGCAATTGTCTATCGTTAATCCGTCTGTTGAAACATTAGCTTCTATAGGATTTTTATTATGCCATTTCAAATCATAATAAAATAAATCAAACTGTCCAATACTAGCTACTAGTTTATCCTCTCCAAAAGTAACCGTACTAGCTATTTGTGTTTTAAGAAAATCACTATATTTCCCTGCTAAATCAACCAAAAATTCTTGCCCGTTAAAATATGTTGAAAAAGACAAAGAGTCTAACATATGACCTGCGATATTTATTTTATTTCCGTTCTTTATACTAATTTGCATTTTATCCAAATCCAAAAGAGAATCAGCAGTGTTCAAATGCGTAGCACCTTGAATTGTTAAAGTAGAAATCTGGAATTCATTTTCTTCATAGCTTACATCTAAATTTTCAATCTGCAAAGAATCTATTTTCAGCAAGCTCTCATTTTTATTTGAAGTAAAGCTTAGTTCTGCACCAATACCTAAGGAGCTAGCTTCAAACTCTGGAATAAATATCGTTAAAAAAGATAGATCTCTAATGTCTAATTTTATATTTGCATCTAAATTCTGGAAGTTTTGCTTCGTGTACAAAGTTGTTTCCACTTGTTTTTCCGCACTTATTTGAGACGAAGCAACCTCGACTTTATCGTTAATAAATTTTGCCACCCCTTTAGAATGGTCTAAAATATTATCTATTAAATCCGTAAGTTTGTAGTTTCCATTTATAGTTACAGAAAAGATATCGCTAAAAATATTATCACATTCAAGACTTATTGTTTTTCCTACTTCATCATTACTAAATTTTCCTACAACTTGCATAGGTAATAAACTTTTGTTGTGAAAGTTTACTCTTGTTAAATCCACATAAAAATCGCCTAACATTTCATTTACATCAATACCTTGCATATCTAAACTTATTTGACTATCAAAAGCTATAGGTAAATTTTTTGCAAAATCGGCGTTATTTTCATCTAAAACAACAAATAATTCTTCTAAATTTATATTTGAAAAACCTAAATCAAGAGAAAAATGAGGTGAATCAAAAGACTTAATACCTATTCCACCTACAATTGATATTCTGCTTTTCTCAACAGCTTGCACAGTATCTTTTATCAAAATTTCTGTTCCGCCGAACGCAGAATTATCAATTTTTTCAAAAATATTGGGATTTTCTAAAACAACAATATCTATATTTGAAATAACCAAAGTATCGCCCTCAACCTGACATTGCAATTTACTTTGTCCTAAATTATACCTTAGTAGCTTTGAAGGCAAGATGTCGGCTTCTAATTTCGCAAAAATCTGCTTTTCTTCTATTCCTTTCCCGACAAGTGAAATTGAGGTATTAAGCGAAGTATAGATTTCTGGTTTATTTAGTATCTTTCCAATATTCAAGTTTCTGGTATCTAAATTAATGTTGTAAGAAAACGGTTGCTTTCCAAAACCTACTTCCACATTGCCAAAAACTGCTCCTAAATCAGTCTTGATATCTAATTTTGAATAAATACTATCAACTGTGCCGAAAAAACGTAGTTCATCTATTTTTACTTTACCGAGATTTGGGATTGCTGTTAAATCAATATTTTTCAAAATCTTCGGCAAATAATTACGATTTATTTTAGTTGATTTAAAAACTCCCGAATAAGTTAAGCTATCAGGTTCTAATAAATTTGTTAACTTACATTCCGAAAGTTTAATATGTGAATCATAAGTATCTAAGAAAATTTTATCTATGTTGAGTTCGTTAAACGTACCATTTACCGAAATTTCCATATTTTCAACTTTGCCGATACGCACAGGCATAATCGAGAAATAATCTATAACTTCAGGATTAAATTTATCGCTTGAAAGTTGGAGCTCCATCAATGCTTTTTCAATATCTTCATTTCCCGAAGAAAAAAGATCGTAATTTTCTAATTTAACATAGCACTCAATTTTAGAATCATCTAAATTTAATTTCAGATTTTTAGCTTCTATTTTATCGGAGCTCAACTCTGCATCTACTGCTAATTGCTTGATATTGCAGCCCGATACTTCTTCGGTAGCAGATAAATTTTCAATAGAAGTCGCAAACCGCATATTTTCCAAACAAATATTTGTATTTGCGATTTTAGTGTTCAGATTAGACAAAACAAATTTTTCAAAATTAATTTTTCCGCCACTTTCCTCACTAGCTACAGAATCCCACATCGCAAAGTAAGCATTTTCTAAAACTATTTCTTTAATGTTAAATTTAAGTTTTGTAGGCTCGGTAGAAACTGTTGTATCTGTTGAGGGAGCTACTATTTTATCGTAATTCCACAAGCTATCTTTCAGGGAACGCAACAACTTTATTCGTGGCGATTTCAATTTCAAATAATTTATGTCAATATTTCCTCTGAAAATTTCTTCAAAGTTCAAGTTAATTTCAATTTCAGGTATACTAGCTAGTGTGTCATTGGCAGTAATTATTTGGACTTCTTGCAACGCAATTCCATTTAATCCAAGCAGATGGATGTCGTTTAATTTTACATCTGCTATCAAAAAATTATTTGCAATATCTGTTAATTTGCCAATAAAGTATTGTCTTGCTGATTGAGAATTTGAAAGTACAACAAGAAATATTGCCGCTAAAATTGCAAAAATAACAACGCATTTTATTCCAAAACTCATAATTTTTCGGAATAAAATGCATTTTTTGTTATCAGATTTTTTAGAGACTTCGTTCTGTTGCATAAAATTTGAATTGTCAAATTAAATTGTTTAGGAATTTATCCCACCTACTGTCATCTTTTTTATTCGCAATGTCGGAGTTCCTGCGGTAACAGGAACAGATTGTCCGCTTTTTCCGCAAGTTCCCAAAAAGAAGTCCATATCATTGCCAACCATATCAATATCTTTCAAGATAACAGTATTTGTTCCTATAAGAGTTGCATTTTTCAGCGGTGCTGTAATTTTGCCGTTTTCTATTAAATAACCTAAGCTCAAAGAAAAAGTAAACTTACCTGTACCTTCAACCATTCCACCTTGATATGAAACAGCATAAAATCCTTTTTTCACGCTTTCTATTATTTCTTCAGGAGGAGTGTCGCCTTTAGCTAGTACTGTGTTAGTCATACGCGGAATTGGAACATGTTGATATGTTTCACGTCTTCCGTGAGCATTGCGTTTATGCCCTAAAGCATTAGCAGATATTTTATCGTTAATAAATCCTACGACTTTGCCTTTTTCCATCATTAAAGTCTTTTCCGTTAACATACCTTCGTCATCTATGTTCATACTACCACGATAGCCGGGAATAGTTCCATCTTCATAAATTGTTACTAATGGCGAAGCTATTGTTTGTCCCAACTTATCATGAATTGTTGATGTTTTTTTCCATATAAAATCTGCTTCAAAAGGATGACCAACCGCTTCATGAATCATCACGCCCGACTGTTTTTTATCAAGAACGACAGGCATTTCACCTGCTGGTGCATTTCTTGCATCTAAAAGAATAATAGCTTCTTCAGCTGCTTTTTTCCCTAATTCTTGAGGCGAAGTATTTTGTTTGTAAAAATCAAATCCTATCCTGCCACCTGCATTTGCACGTCCCGTACCAAATACATCTCCTTTTTGTGCAGTTGCAGATACAACTAAACGGCACTGAGGACGAATATCTGAAATTAACAAACCGTCACTATTAGCTATGGTTACATATTGCATTTCATCGGCAAGCGAAGCACTAACTTTCTTTATTTTGTTATCATATTTTAAAGCCGCATCATGAGCATTACGTATCATTTCAATCTTTTGCGTCAGTTCCAAATCAGTTACAGGAGATTGCAAATCGTAATATGTTTTCTTAACTTGCTGTTCTTCTAAATTTACAGTTTTCACCTTAGAATTACCAGTAGCTATTGTCGCAGCTGTTAAAGCAGCATTTTTTATACTTTCAAAAGTTAGTTCATTAGAAAAAGCATAACCGTAATTGTTGTTTTTTATAACTCTTATACCTACACCAAGTGAAATTACTTCAGAAGATCTTTTTATTAAACCTTCCTCCATAGCAACAGAATTACTTTGTGAATACTCAAAGAAAAATTCTGAAAAATCACCACCTTTTGAAAGTGCTATCAATAATAATTTTTGTATCTCTTCCTTAGAAAAACCGAAGTAAGAACTTATTAAATTCTTGCCCGTTACATTCTTGCTTGGATTAGCTAGTAAAGTTTCTAACCAATAAGGAGAAGTCATTGCAATACCTAAACCTATTCCACAATTTTTAATAAATTTTCTACGATTCATAATAATTATTATGTTTTTTATCAAAGTTATAACACAAAGTTAATATTTTTTTTTGAAAAAACATAGTATTATTACATTTTTTATTCGCCAATAATTTTAATTAGAACTCTTTTTTCACGCTTACCGTCAAATTCTCCATAAAAAATTTGCTCCCAAGTACCAAAATCAAGTTTGCCTTCCGTTATAGCACAAACAACTTCGCGACCCATAATAGTACGCTTTAAATGTGCATCAGCATTATCTTCATATCCATTGTGCCGATACTGTTCATAAGGTTTTTCGGGAGCTAAACGCTCTAAAAACTGCTCAAAATCATAATGCAAACCACTTTCATCATCGTTTATAAAAACACTAGCTGTAATGTTCATCGCATTTACGAGAACTAAACCTTCCTGAATACCGCTATCAATAATAGCTTTGCTTACCTCCGGAGTAATATTGACAAAAGCACGACGCGAAGGCAAATTGAACTTTAAAACTTTTCTGTACGTTTTCATATTTTTATTTTAAATTAAAAGTTAATTAAATACATAAAATTTACAAAATTTATGCCACTCTTTTTAACTATGAATATATGCTAATAATATGAAAAAATTGTATATTTGTATAAAAAAATTATAAAATTATTACTTTATGAGAATTATTAAGATATTTTGTTTGATATTTCTACTTTTATATTCTTTTTCACTAATATCCAAAGAAAAAGAATATGAGTATTGGGGCGATAGCTATTTTGAAGGCAAAACTGATACTCTCAATAGCATAGATCTTGATTCTATTCTCACAGACTATGACAAAAATTTCTCTATATTTAACATCTCAGCTGGCTTTTTTCCTAAGCCATATTTAGACTTTGCAATAAATTTTTCAGAAAGCGACAATTTAGCTGATTATAATGTAGGAAATATAGCTCTAACAAACGAGATCTCTTACCTTAGCAATATTTTTTCTACAAAACCACCTGCAAAAAATTTCAATAACAAAATAGAAGAAAAAGGAAAATTTTCTGATGAAAATAAATATAAATGGTATCAGAATCCACCAAACGCTACTTACTTTTTAAACTTAACATTTGAAAAATCTTTTCCCGAGCTCCATACAATTTTAATCGGTAGCATTGGTTTTCGCAAAGATATATTAAAACTTTACTCACCTATTTATAAAAATTACTTTTCTCAATATGATGGTAGTAAAAAGCAGTTTGAAGAATGCAATGTATTAGAGATTGAAGACAAAAGTGCTGTTGCTTCTATATCTATGCGCCATCCTATATATGGCTTTTCGTTTGGCAATGGCACTTTTTCCAGTTTTTATTACCTATCTTACGGAATATTATGTAGCTATTCTTTACACAACAATTTATATTCTTATAATTATATCATATCTTCTGCAGAAGATGTACGATATAGCAATGGCGAAATCAAAGAATCGGTTCCTTACAAACCATTTTTGCCAACAATTGAAAAACTACGTTATGGCTGTATTGTTAGTTTAGGTTGGACAACCACGTTAGATAATGTAAGTATAGGATATGAATTAAAGTATTCTTATGCGTTGAACTCTTTTTTCAAAGAAGAAAACATTAGACGAAGCAGTTTAAGTTTTTCAACTTATATAAACCTTACTGTGTTATTAAGGTTTTTTGAATTATTTATATTAAAAACATAAAAAAAAAGTCCGAGCATTTATATTTTTGCTCGGACAATAAATTATGAAAAGAATATGTGAAAAGAAACTATTTTTTCTTAACTATTTTCATAGTTATTGTTTCTTTTGGAGCGTCCATTGGACCGCACGGAGTATTAGCTATTGAATCTACAACTTCCATTCCCTCAAGAACTTGTCCGTATATTGAGTATTGTTTATCAAGATGCGGTGCGTCAGCATGCATAATAAAAAACTGTGAAGTTGCACTATTTACATCGCCACCTTTTCTAGCTGCCGATAGTATTCCGCGTTTATGCTTCAAATCGCTAAACTCAGCATCAACAGTTTTTTGATCAGGATGTCCTAACCCCCAAGTTGATCTATTATTTGGACTTGTTTTAGTATTAGGGTCGCCACCTTGAATCATAAATCCCTTTATTACTCTGTGAAAAGCAGTTCCATCATAAAAACCACTTGTAACTAAGCTATCAAAATTTGCTGAATGCTTAGGAGCAACATCAGGAAAAGTTTCTAAAATAATCTTACCCAACTCTTTACCTGACTGCATAACTGTTAATACATACTTTGGTCTATCCATTTTTTTCCCTTCATTTCCACTCTTTTTTCTATCTGCACTACATGAGGAGATAAGAGAAAAGAATAAAATTAAAATTGTTATAAATCTCATTCTCATTTTAATAAAATAACTTTAATTTTACAAAAACATTATTTAATTTTTAGCGACTAATGCTTAATTTGAAACAACTCTTGGTATATATAAAATACCACTACGTATCACCCATTTTTTATCAACAGGATCTTTTTAAGTGTCCTTTGGATAATCACAAATAAATCTTCTGATACTCCTTCTTTCGAAACTACTTTTAGCGGAACACCAAAAATAATGTTAGCAAGTGTGGCATAATCATCAAGTTCTACATAAATATCTTGAATCTCGCCATATTCCATAACAGTATAGTTTTCCCATTGGTTTTTAATAGTTTCTTTAAAGGCAGCCATATCTTTCGACATTTCACCTTTATCACTACCAAAGAAAGTAACTTCTTTGTCAAGCGTTTGAACCATACCAGCCCAATTTCTGTCATTATTAGCTTTGTTATAAGCTTTAATAACGTCAGTAATCATCTCAACTTCCTTCTTTCTTTGCTCATCTGTAAGCAAATCGTGCTCACCGCCAGAGCCGTCGCCACCGCAACTTGTTAGGAATAATGGAAAAAGCAATGCTAAAATAATTAATTTAATTTTCATTTGGAACCTCTAAATTTTTTGTTGAAAATATATTGATTTTATAATTGTAATATTATTTTCGAAACTATAAAATAATTAATTTTTCAAGATGTTGAAATTATCTGTTAAAATTGTTTCTTTTTTTCTAAAAATTGCAATCAATATAGCTAAACCTATAGCTGCTTCGGCAGCTATTACTGCCATAACAAATAAAACAAGAGCTTGTCCTGAAACATTATCTAAAGCAACAGCACACCTACTGTACCTTAGCAAACAAAAGAGCAGATAAAATTAAATCATATTCTGGTTTTAGTAGTATCGTCAATAACGTACTGACTACCGCAAATGTCAATAAAATATGACACAAAATATAGTTTAATTCCATTTTAATTAATTATTGTATAAAAATACATTTAAATTTATGAAATATTTAGCAAAATACCAAACTTTTTCTTGTGTTAATTCAATATTTTTTTGTTTAATATAAAAATATGAATATAAATTAATAATTTTTTCGTATTTTAATAAAAATTTATATAAGGTAAAAAGAAAATTACAAATTAAATATGAAATTTATCAATATTATTTTTATTTTATCCTGCTTAATTCTATTACCTATAGAACTAAAAGCACAAGAATATCAAACGATTTCACAACAAGAAATACATCAAAAAATAAACGAACTAAAACAAAGTAATTTCAAAGATACTCTGCTTTTCTCGCTTATTGGTTTTTTTCGCACAGAAAAAATCCGTTTTTCTAATATAACAGAAAATACAATTTATGTTGATGAAAAAGGCATCTATTATCAACTAAATCTAGATGATGATTTCGGAAATACTACAATAAGTTGTACCTTTTTTAAACCACATATTCACCTTGTTCCGCCCGATACTATCGACAAAACTATTCAAGTTCTCTCCATTATGAATGAACATATATGTTGTTGTAAAGCAATAGTAGGCTATCCTATAATACAAAAAATAGGTAAAAAATTTATATGTGGAAATGAAGTAAAATCTGAGGAAGAAGCAGAAAATTACTCTATAGATTGCTCTAATTTCCAAGGTATGGAAGAACTTATAAATAAATATTTTAATAAAGGATTAGAGTGGCAAAACCGAATTAAAACAAAAAAAGAATTGCAAATTTTAGAACTTACAGAATAAATAATAAAACAATAAAAGAAGACATAATAAACACAAATTAGATTGTGTTATTAAAACATCAAAAATTAACAAAAATATTCTAAAAAGATAACTATAATACTAAAGAATTAATTGTTTGTAAAAAAATTGGTATAGAAAATGCTAATAAAACTAATGTTAATTATAAAAACATGTGTTTTAACGATTAATTTGTTAATTATTTTAGTAAAAAATCTTAGAAATTATGATTAAGTTATTAAAACTAAAAGAGATATCCTATATTTTAAAAATACTCGTTGCTATATTGTTTGTATTTTTCTTAAATACAAGCACTTATCTATTTGCACAAGTTCCTGCAAATCCTGCTAGTTGGCATTTCCCTGATGGCAACAAAGAGGCGACAAAATATGTTCCTTTTAGATCAAAAGAGCAACAACTTGATTCTTTTAAAATAAAATGGAGCTCTAATTATATTTTTGGTGATGTTCAGCCACTTATTGGTAATATTATACACAACAACAGAATTATTGATGATCCTGAAGCGTTTCCATTTTCACCAAACGAAATAGCAGCGGTTATTGGCGATAATTTGATAATATTAAATGGCGCTGGTAAAGTTTTAGCTAATTATGAACTTGTAGATAACAATAGAAATGGCATCGGTATTCTTGGCGTTTCTGCTTTGTTGGATACTAATTCTAATTCATTTACTCCATATAATTCTGCGCGTACTTTGGTTCTCGGTTTTGAAACTATTGAATCTAAGCGTCCCGATAGCTTAGCTGTAGCTTATCTTGGTGGTTGGAATCATACTAGCACTAACGAAGGAAATTTCGGTATTTTACGCCGTATAGCACTTAATTTAAAATCCGATTATTTACCTAATGTATCGGCATCTTTAAAACCTATTTATGCAAGAAAAAGAATTGCAAATGAATATAATAACAATCCGGGATATGCAATTTACGCAACAGTAAATATGTCTAAGCCTACTATTTCTAATTCAAATACTTCAGGACGAGCATTTTATCGTGGCTTAGCTACATTTAATTTGCATGATGCTAATATAGGTTATCCATTGCCTGACGAAAGTGATGAATATTACAATCGTATGCATATCGGTCCGCAAGTTTCATTTGCTCAACCGTCTATATCAAATTTCCAAGATACAGATAACGCTATACTTTTGCCTTGTCTGCCAACAGCAACTTCAAATAATGAAATTGTTGAAAACACATTTCCAAATGAAGCTTATATCTTATGTTACGATATAACAGACGAAGCAAATAGCGAAAAATTTATTTATTCTTTAACTGAAGAAGTTGATACAAGACCAAGAATTAGAAATTACTATCTTGAGCTAAATGATGCTGGTGCTGAAGAAGAAGGCGTGCAAGAATACTTTTTGATGACAACAGAATACAATGGTATAGAAGGCGCAGAAGGTTCTCGCGGTCGTCCGGGTTTGTTTTTATATAGTAGTGACGGCACACAACTTTATGATTTAGATGATATAGATAGATCGGCACATCCATTCTTTGGAACTAAGGACCACTATTGGTCTGTTGCAACTGGAAATGTGGACGGCAGATCATCTAACGAATGGCTTCCTTGTTATCCTAATAATCCGGGCAACGAAATTATAGTAACGCAATCTACTCGCGATTTTGCTTATCCCGCTAGTAAACTTATGGTATTAAGATATAGAACAGGTATCCCTGTTCCTAAAGCTTCACCTCCGGGCGAAAATTTACGTCATTTAGACACAATTTGCACAGGAACTATAAAAGGCTGGGTTGCTGCGGTAAATGATCTCGATGGAAAAGACGGAAAAGACGAAATAGTTATCGTAGGTGGAACAGATTTAAAAGTGTTACGAATGAGGGATTACACAAGTGTAGAGTTTCGTTCGGGAAATCATTTTGATACAGTATTTACCTATACATTCCCAAATCAAACTATTACCGCAACAGCTATATCTGATGTAGATGGCGACGGATTAAACGATATTATCGTTACAACTAACGAAGGTTTATACGTGTTAGGCACCCCTTTAACTCGCACAATAGCTATTAAAGAACTAAAAGAAACTAATCCTGACGGTTACCAAATAGATTATTGCTTTGGAGATACATTAAATATAACATGGACGAACATCATTGAAGGAAACAACTCTGTAGATATCTACTTAAAGCTTTATAAAGACGGCAAAGTTATGTCGCCTGATTCATTGATAATTTTAGAAAAAGACTATCCGAACTCTAATGATACAATGACTTACAGAATTGTTATTGATACAAATTTTGCAGGACTTGAAGGACAAATTATTGTGAGAAGTACTTTAAATCCTTATAAAAATGCAGATACAACGGCTTACTTAAAATTTAATAGACCTCAAATCAACTTTAATTCAGGTGATTTCAACGTAATTTACAGTGGGGAAAATATTAATGTTCAAGGAAATGCGATATGTGCTGATTCGGTAGGATTACTTTATAGCTTTGACGGAATAGAATGGACAGAAATTGGGAAAACTCATATTGACTCTTTAACCGGAAGATTTGAACTAATTACACAAATGCCATGTTTAGCACAACTTTTTAGCTGTGATATATTAAAAGGAGATACAACAATTTTAGGAAAAATTATATATAAGAAAAATCTATTGGTAGATTCAAGTGATGTATTTCCTATGACAATAAAACCGGCAAGATTACCGATTATTATTGAGCCTTGCCAAACAGTATGTCCTTCGCGAACAATTACATGGAAAATTCCTGAAGGACAAGATTCATTATCAAATTTAATAGTATTATTATCTGAAGATTTAGGTGAAAGCTTTATACAAGTCGGTTCAGTACCCATTACAAACGAAAAATATATTTGGAATGTACCGACAAATATGAAAGATACTATTCTTTTACGTTTTTGTGGAACAGAAACTTGTTTAAGAACAGATACATTGATTTGGAATTATAAACCACATTATATCAAAACAGTAGCTCCTAATCCTATGAAAGTTCCGCAAGAAGTTGAAATTGTATATGTAATCAATGAAGATGTTAAAGTAAAAATGCATATAATAAACCAAGCAAATAAGATAGTCAGAGTACTAGTGAATAATGAAGAGAGAAAAGCAGGTTTTGCATATTGTGAAAGATGGAACGGAAGATTAAACGATCAAACAATTGTTGCTAACGGTATGTATTACGTATACTTAGAATTATCTAATGGTGCTACTGAAGTTTATCCGATATTTGTAAGAAACTAATTAGCTCTATGTATTAATTTGTCTAAGAAAAAAATGAAATTACTAGTTATAGAAGATGATAAAAGAATTGCAAAATATCTTAAACGTGGACTAGAAAAAGAAGGGTTTGAAGTAACAGAATGTTACGACGGCGCTGAAGGACTAAAACTCGCAACAAAAGGTCGCTACGATTTAATAATAGTAGATGTTTTATTGCCAAACATGGACGGTTTTACAGTCATTACTAAAATTCGTGAAGCCGAAATACATATACCTATAATAACCTTAACTTCACAAAGCTCACTACAAGATAAAGTAACCGGATTGTCTGTCGGAGCAGATGATTACGTAACTAAGCCATTTACTTTTCAAGAACTAATAGCTAGAATAAACGCTCTATTAAGACGAGCATCAGTTCATACGGCATCTAAACTGTTTTTAGGAAATATCACACTAAACACAGCTTCGCGCATAGCATATAAAAATAATAAAAAAATAATCTTAACCAGAAAAGAATATCTACTACTTGAATATTTTATGAAAAACCCAGATAAAATATTAAGCAGACAAGATATTATTGATAATGTATGGAAAGCCCATTCTTCTGGAAAATATGACATAGCTTCTAATATTATTGATGTATATGTAAAAAAAATAAGGACAAAAATAGAAGGTAATGATGAAAATCCAAACCCAAGCATAGAAAGTATAAGAGGAGTTGGATATAAATTAAAAGTACGAATTGAAGAAGAAGAAGACAAAGAAAATCAAGAAGAAGATTAAGAGAATAAACAGAATATTTTTACACTGCTATAGTATCCATCTACATATAGCAGTTTTTTTTGCCTAAAACCAACAATTTATAATTCTAACTTTTTATTATTCTAAGTTTGTATAATATAACTCTAACATATTATATATTTTAAAAAATCATTTGATAGTAATTTTTATATGAAAATTTCGTATTTTAGTAAGTTACACAAAAAGCATTTTTTAGAACTCATTTATACTGATTTTTTATACTTATTATATATGAATACAATTTATCGTGCTGGAATTGATGTTGGCTCTACTACTATGAAAGTAGTTTTAACAGATTTAGAAAGCAATATATTTTTTTCAGATTATCGTCGTCATAATGCTGATATAAAAAATACTTTTCTAACTGTATTTAACGAAATAAATAAAGAGTTTGGCAACATAAAAATAGTTCCTACTATAACAGGTTCAGCCGGAATGGGTATTTCTGAAAAATTTTCTATTGCTTTCGTTCAAGAAGTTGTTGCATCAGCAGAAGTTATTAAGAAAAAATTTCCTGATATTAAAACTCTTATTGATATTGGCGGCGAAGATGCGAAAATGATTTTTTTCCAAAAAGATAAAACGCCTGATATTCGCATGAACGGAAGTTGTGCTGGTGGCACAGGTGCATTTATTGACCAAATGGCATCTTTGCTTGGAATTTCTTTATCCGAGTTGAACGACTTAGCAGAGAAACATCAAAATATATATCCTATAGCTTCACGGTGCGGTGTTTTCACAAAAACAGATATACAAAACTTAATTGCAAAAAACACAAAACAAGAAGATATAGCTGCTTCTATTTTTAACGCTGTTGCAATGCAAACAATTACCTCTTTAGCACGCGGGCATGATATAGAACCAAAAGTTTTCTTTTGTGGCGGTCCTTTCGCATTTCTGCCTGAACTTACAAAACTATTTGCAAAACAGTTGAACCTAAATAAAACAGACTGTGTTTTACCGGAAAACGCACAATTTATTCCTGCTTGGGGCTGTACCTTAGTTGACGATAATGCTATTAAGCCAAATACAATTACAGATTTTCTAAATGTTATTCGGGAGAAAAGTGAAGATAACATTACTCTTACAGAAAGATTAGACGTATTATTTGAAGATGAAAATGAATATGATAATTGGAAAATCAAAAAAGATTGCTATCATATTGCAAAACGTAGTTTAGATTCTATTGATGAAGATGAAGATTATTTCCTTGGAATTGATTCAGGTTCAACAACAACTAAAATAGTAGTTATTGACAAAGATGATAGAATTTTATTTACATATTATACAAAAAATAATGGTAAACCTCTCGAAGCTGTTCAAGATGGTTTAGATATTTTTAACCAGCAATTAAAAAAAGCAAATAAACAAATAAAAATAACTAAGAGCTCTGTTACTGGATATGGTGAAGACCTTGTAAAAGCAGCATATTCATTAGATTATGGAATAGTAGAAACTATCGCCCATTACACAGCAGCTAAAAAATTCAATCCGAATGTTTCTTTTATTCTTGATATTGGCGGACAAGATATGAAAGCTATTTTTGTTAGTAATGGCATTATTAACAAATTAGAAATAAACGAAGCTTGTTCTTCAGGCTGCGGATCTTTTATAGAAGGCTTTGCTAATACTTTAGGTTTCACTGCAGCAGAATTTGCTGAAAAAGCGGCATTGGCAAAAAATCCTTGCGACTTAGGAACACGTTGCACTGTATTTATGAATTCAAAGGTTAAACAATTTTTGCGAGAAGGTGCTGAAATTGCCGATATTGCTGCTGGTCTTTCTTATTCCGTTATAAAAAATTGTTTATACAAGGTACTGAAAATTAAAGATGTTTCCGAACTCGGCGACAATATCGTTGTGCAAGGTGGAACTTTCCGCAATAAATCTATTGTACGCGCGCTAGAGCTCCTAACAGGAAAAGAAGCGATATTTACAGATATTCCTGAACTTATGGGAGCCTATGGTTCTGCAATTTATGCAAAATCACAATATAAAAAGAACTTAATCAGCCTAAAAGAAACTACTCTTGAAACTGAAAAAAAAGATACAAACTTGCCGCAACTTCTTGAATATTCAACAAAACAATTTTACTGCAAAGGCTGTGAAAATCAATGCTTGATAAGTATGTTATACTTTCAAAATGGCGAAAAATTTGTTACAGGAAATAAGTGCGAAAAAGTATATACAAATTCAGGAAAACATAAAAGACAAGGTGAAAACCACTATAATTTCAAGTTAAAATTACTTTCACAATTTGAAAAAAACAAAAACGAAGAAAACAAATTAACTATCGGAATACCAAGAGCATTGAATATGTACGAGAATTTTCCGTTTTGGAGCGAATTGCTTTATAATTGTGGAATAAATGTCGTTATCTCTTCACCTTCTACGTACAAACAATATGAAAAAGGAATAGCTTCAATAATGTCCGACAATATTTGCTTCCCTGCCAAATTGATGCACGGACATATACACGAATTGATAGATATGAAAGTTGATAGGATATTCTTTCCTTTTGTTGTATATGAAATTAAAGAACATCCTGCACTTGCTAATAGCTTCAATTGTCCTGTAGTTACAGGTTACAGTGAAGTTATAAAAAGCGCTATTGCACCGCTAGAAAAACATGGAATACCGCTTGATAGTCCGACTATAAACTTTGATAATATTGAATTGTTAGAAAAAAGTTGCTTTGACTACTTAAAATCGCTAGGCGTAAAAAAACATGTCTTTAAAAAAGCGTTTGAAAAAGCAAATCAAAGTTTTAGCGATTTTAGAAAAAGTTTGAAAACAAATTGCAAACGAATTCTAAATAATGCGATAAAAAACAATAGAGTTGTAATTTTAGTCGCAGGACGACCATATCATACGGATAAATTAATTCAACATAAATTAACTGATATGATTACTGATTTCGATGTTGATGTAATTAGCGATGATTTTATAAGAATGGACGATTATTCCGGCTTTTCCAACTTAAATACTGTTTCTCAATGGACTTACACAAATCGTATTATGCGTGCTGCAAAATTTGTAAGTAAAACTAACAAAGACATACATTTTGTTGAAATTACATCTTTCGGCTGCGGACCAGATGCGTTTATTATTGATGAAGTAGCAGATATTTTAGGCAAAAACGGAAAAAATCTAACTGTTCTAAAAGTAGATGACGTAAGTAATTTAGGCTCATTGAAATTAAGAATTCGCTCTTTGCTTGAGACATTGAAATTTCAACATGATGTAAAATTTACACCGAAAGAAACCAAAAAAACACCGCCTTATTTAGAAGAAGACAAACAGAAGTTAATACTAGCTCCTTTCTTCTCGGACATTTATTCGCCGTTTATACCCTCACTTTTCAGTTTAATGGGATATAAATTAGAAAACTTACCGCCGAGTGATGAAAAATCTATAGAACTCGGTCTCAAATATGCAAATAATGAAGTTTGCTATCCTGCAACTTTAGTTATAGGAGATATAATAAAAGCATTAAATTCCGGACAATATCAACACGATAATGTCGTTATAGGAATGACACAAACTGGCGGTCAATGTCGCGCTACTAATTATATTATGCTTATAAAAAAAGCAATGATTGCTGCTGGATATGATAATATACCTGTAATTTCAGTTACTTTTTCATCAGGAATATATGACCAACAAGCTTTCAAATTGAATTTCAAATCTAATATAAAGATAGCTGTTTTCACTTTACTATTTGCTGATGCTATCTCTAAAATATACTACTCTGCTGTAGCTAGAGAAAAAACAGCAAATGCCGCACTTAAATTGCGTGACAAATATATCACAGCAAGTCAACAATTTGTTCTAAAAAAAGATGTTAAAGGATTATTAAACTTACTTAAAGAAAGCGCAAAAGAATTTAATAAAATCATTGATCCTGAAAAAGAAGTACCTAAAATTGGTATTGTAGGAGAAATATATGTAAAATATAATAATATTGGACATAAGAATATTGTTAACTGGCTTATTTCTCAAGAAATAGAAGTAGTTATGCCACCCCTTACAAGCTTCTTTACACAATGGTTCGTAAATAACAGAGTCAATATAGATAGTAATTTAAAAGTCAAAAGCTTTTGGAACTTTATTGCAAATATATTCAAACAAATAATTGACGGCGCAATAAAAAAAGTTAATAAAATCGCTTCAATTTATACATTGTGGCACCCCTTTGGAGATATAGAAGAAGAAGCTAAAGAAGCTGAAAAAGTAATAACTTTAGCTGCACAATTTGGCGAAGGTTGGTTAATTCCAGCTGAAATCTCTAATTTCGCAAAACAAAAAGTAAAAAATGTAGTTAGCCTTCAACCTTTCGGTTGCATAGCTAATCATATTATTTCAAAAGGAGTAGAGAAAAAAATACGCGAAGTATTTCCAAATATGAACTTATTGTTTTTAGATTTTGATTCAGGTGTAAGCGATGTAAACGTACATAATCGACTACATTTTATAATTAAAAACGCTAAAGAACAAGTAGTTTTATAAACACAATTAATGTAAAATTGAATTATATAATTTATTCGTTTCTGTTGTTTGAACTGTGATTTTTAAAATCCCCCTTTGGGACGAATAAGTGGCAAGCAAAGCTTGACGGGGTAGTTAATAAAAAAATCTTTCGTAATTAGATACGAAAGATTTTTTGCACACCCGAAGGGAGTCGAACCCATAACCTTCTGATCCGTAGTCAGATACTCTATCCAATTGAGCTACGGGTGCTTAATTAAACAAATTAATTTGTTTGTAATTTTTTTACGTAAGCCGTTAAAGATGACTTTTTGTTTGCAGCATTATTCTTATGAATAATACCTTTAGCACTTACTCTGTCAAGAACGCTATATGCTTTTTTTAACATTTCTACGCCCTCGTCATAAGTCTTTGCTTCTCTAACGTTTCTTATAGCAAGTTTTAATTGTTTTTTATTTGCTCTGTTGTAAATTCTTCTTTTTCTGCTCTGTCTAATTCTTTTTAGAGCTGATGCATGATGTGCCATGTAAATTAAAAATCTCTATTATATTTATAAAAAAATCAAACTTATTTTATTTCGTATAGGAATACAAAGATAACATTTTTTTCCCTTTCTACAAAATTTTTTTTATAAAAAACCAATATTATTTCATAAAAAAATAAAATTATCAACTTTATGTTATATTTTTTATACATAACTATTAAAGTTTTTCTCATTTTGAACGAAAAGTATAATATAGTGTGCAAACTTACTTTTAATCACTATAAGTGCAATAGTCAGACCATTTATATCTTAAAAGGTATAAATGGTCTTTTGCTTTATTTTTTCACACCAAATTGAATTATATATTAGTTCGTTTTTATTGTCAGAACTATGATTTATATGACTATCGTGATTTTAAGGTATTTTTCAAATTCCCCTTCGGAACGAAGGGGTGGCAAGCGAAGCTTGACGGGGTAGTCGTTTCGACAGGCTCAACGACCAGAAACCACACCTCCCCTGCTACGCAGGTACTCCTCTCAAGAGGAGAATTTGAATAATACATTTTGGGTAAATTGTTATTCAAAATGGTATAAATTCTTAAACAAAAAAGGGCTGTATCCTATAAATAAAAATAGCCCTTATTTATTTCTTATTAAAAATATCAGAAAAATAATAATTGTTTTATATATTCTTTTATTACTTTATCTTATTTATTATTTCGTTAAAATTTCCGTCATACCTAGCACCTAATTTTGCAACTATTTTTGATGCTGCTATAGAAGCTAGTTTTGCTGCTTTTTCAATCTCTTGGAAATATAACATTCCGTAAAGGAATGCACCAGCAAACATATCTCCAGCACCTGTGGTGTCCACTACCTCTGCCTCTATAGCTGGACTTTCGAAGTATTTACCAGCATACAAAATTGTTACACCTTCGCCTCCTTTGGTCATAACTACATTCAAATTAGGGTAAGTAGAACGTATTTTTTCTAACGCTGTTTTATAATCCTGTTTTTCTTGGGCTAGAGTTAGAGCTTCATTTTTATTACAGAAAAGTAAGTCTGCACTTTGTAACATCTTTTCTAATTTTGGGCGAAAAGTATCAACGATAAATACATCAGATGCTGAAATTGCAATTTTTGTTCCATTTTGTGTTGCAATTTCAATAGCCTCCATAATCGCTTCAGTACTTTTATCTTCAGATAACATATATCCTTCAATATATAGCCACTGAGCATTAGCAATAAGTTCTTCACTTAAATTATTTTTAGAAAAGTATTTTGATGCGGCAAGCGAGGTAAGCATTGTGCGTTCACCGTCGGGAGTAATTAAAACAAAACAAACGCCTGTCGGTTCTTCCGATATTAAGTTGTTTTTATATTTAATATTAAGTTTGTCAAGTTCGCTATAATAGAATTTTCCATTCTCATCATCAGCAACAGCAGAAAGCATAGCAGCTTGTCCGCCAAATTTAGCAAAAGCATCAATTGTATTTCCTGTAGAACCACCACCACAACGATTTGGCTTGATATTTTTCAATTTTTCTTGCAGTTCTATATGATATTCCGCATTTACTAAACGCATTTCACCTTTAGGAACGGATAGTTCATTCAGAAGTTCATCTGATATTTGATATTGAACATCAACCACACCATTTCCTATTCCGCAAACTTGTATGTTTTTTTGTCTTTGCATTTCTCTAAGTTTTTATTTTAACATCAAAAAATGCAAGTTAAGGATATTTTTTCTAATTACCAAGTTTTAATGATGATTTTATGAAATTTAAGAAAGACAAATCCATTTCAGCATCATTTTTTTCTGTATTTTTACTTGTATTAATTTTAGAAAAAACTTCATTTTTTATTTTTTCTTGCGATTTACTTTCTATACTTTTTACAAATTCAGGATCAAGCTCCGTCAAAATATTCATATTGTTTTCAGAAACTCCTATAACTAAAACCTTTTCTGCTACTTTTACGACAAAAATATGGTGTTTAGCTTGCAAGGAAATTTTTGAAATCACCTTCATATTTATTCCAATTCTATTTTGGTTTCTTTTGTTTGCATTCTTTTTTATAAAGAACAAAAAGCCTGCTAAAATCAGAACAGCTATAAAAAGTATAATAAAAGATTGTATTATATTTGCATCCATTTTTTTGTATTTTATTATTTTTATTTACGTGTCCGACCGCCTGTACTGGAATCAACAAGTGTTGTTATACGAATTCCGAAATGTTTATCTATAACAACAACTTCCCCTTCGGCAATTTTTTTGCCATTGACAAGAACATCAACGGGTTCACTTACAAGTTTATCAAACTCTACTACAGAACCTCGTCCTAATCGTAAAATTTCTCTTATAAGCATATTTGTTCTACCTAGTTCTATTGAAACAGGAAGTTGCAAGTCATAAAGCATTTCCATTCTAGGAGAAAAGTTTGCTTCTTCCAACAATAATTCATTGACATCTACATCTTGCATATCTTCTGTCTCTTCTTCTCCTTCTTCTAAAGATTCCAACACTTCTTCAGAATGTTCTCCGTCTTCAGCACTTGATATAAGGGCATCAATTTCTTCTTGTGTCATAGTAATTAATCCTTTTATTGATTATTGATTATTTTTATTTCTTTGATACATTTGGGAGCTAATTTCGTTAAGGAAATTAGTTTCTTCTATGTTTAGTTCTTTTTTGTATTCTTCTATTTTTTTTTCTTTTAAATTTAACAAAATTTTTTCTTTCTGCAAAGCTTCATTTAAGTTGTTTCGTTTTATTTTTTCTATTTCTTCAATTTTCAATAGTTCATTTTTTGCTTTAGTTATTTTATAGTTCAGCATATTTATGTGATCTTTAACTGATTGCATTTCCATAGCCTTAAGTGTTGTCTTTCTTTTTGCTTCAAATTGTAGATTTTTTTCTTTAATTAGCTCTGTTATTTCTGCTTCTTTTTGAAATTTCAATCTTAAAACTTCATATAGTTCATTTTTTGCTTCAGTTACTTGTTTTTCCCTTATATTTAGTACAGTTTGTAATCTAAAATGAAATTTTTTCGCCATATTTTACTGTACACTTTTTATTTTTGTATTATTAATAATCTTGGTCAATCAGTTCAAATAATTTTTGTGATGCTGTACTAAAGTTTTCACTACTTTCTGTACTTTCTTGTTTCAAAAAGCTAATAATTGGTTCATACATAGCTATAGCTTTATCTGTTTTCGGGTTACTTCCTGTTTTGTATGCTCCTACTGAAATCAGATCTTCAACCTCTTTATATGTTGCAAGCATTTCAAGTAATTGATTAGCAGCTTTTTTATGTTTCTTACTAATAACATCATTACGGACTCTGCTAATACTTCCCAGCACATCAATAGCAGGATAATGTTGTTCTGCAGCTAGTTTTCGGGACAAAATAATGTGTCCATCTAAAATCCCGCGTGCAGTATCCGAAATAGGTTCATTCATATCATCGCCTTCAACTAACACTGTATATAGTCCTGTTATAGAACCTTTATCTGAAGTTCCTGCACGTTCCATAGTTTTTTGCATCAATGAAAACACAGATGGTGTATATCCTTTTGTTGTTGGTGGTTCGCCTATAGCCAGTCCTACTTCTCGTTGTGCCATAGCTAGTCTTGTAACCGAATCCATCATCAACATTACATCAAGTCCTTTGTCGCGAAAGTATTCTGCTATTGTCGTAGCTAGTAGCGCTGACTTTATTCTGACTAATGCAGGAGTATCTCCTGTTGCACATACCACAACAGAACGCCTCAAACCTTCTTCACCCAAATTTTCTTCAATAAATTCGCGAACCTCGCGCCCACGTTCACCTATCAAAGAAATTACGTTAACATCGGCATCAGAATTTCTTGCAATCATACCTATTACAGTGGATTTTCCTACTCCAGAACCAGAAAAAATCCCAACACGTTGTCCTTTCCCAAAAGTTAGCAAACTGTCAATAGCCCTAATCCCTGTTGTCACTGGTTCAGTAATTCTTTTACGCAAAAGTGGATTAGGCGGCACTGCGTAAATTGAACGTTTCACAGAAGTTTTTATATCTCCTTTCCCATCTAAAGGATTCCCTAAACCGTCAATAACTCGTCCTAATAAATTATCGCCTACCCCCACACTCAAAGGATCTCCTGAAGCTACAATTTCCATTCCTGGCGATATGTTATCAACTTCGTTTAAAACCATTGACAAAATTTTATTATCACGAAAACCGACAATTTCCGATAAAGAAACATTTTCACCTAATTTGTTATGTAGATAACAAACCTCACCTATGGCAGCTTTAGGTCCCTCACTTTCCAAGACCATTCCAATAACTTTAGTAACTTTACCGATATTTGTAGTTGTTTTGACTTTCTTTAATCTATCACTTAATACATTAATATCTATTGTTTTTAACATATATATTACTATATTACTACTATATATTTCTAATTCACTTAACTCTTAATCATATTGATCTGGTTTCTCTAATTCATTTAACTCGCGGTCGCTTTCATCTAACATCTCATATTCATCCAGCCCTTTGTCATCTTCATCTAACATCTCATATTCATTTTCAAATTCTGGCTTTTCTAATACATTCGGTATTGCGTCATCAATACTTATATTCTCATTATTTTCTTTTTCTTCGCTATCTAATTTTATTATTTCTTGTTTTATTTTTTCTAATTGAGAACTAATTTTTGCATCAATCATTCCGCTTGAGGTATAAAAAATACAGTCGCCTTTCTCTAATGTATCATCTTTGACTATAATTGTATCGGCAAACGATCTATCATTATTCATTAACTTAGACTTAATCCTTTCTAAAAAATCTGCATACTCAGGATTGATATGAATTTTAAATACAACATCTTCATCTAATTCATCGATAATTTTTTTTACTTGTTGCAATATGATATTTTCATCTTTATCAATTTCTTTTTCGATAATGACTTCTGCCATAATCGCGGCTATACTAAGTATTTTTTCTCGTACATCATTTATTTGTTTAGAATAGTGTTTGCGCAATTCAACAATTAAATTATCTATTCTTCGTACCCATTTATATGCTTCATTAATTTTTGTCTTAGCATTGATTTGAGCCATATCTCGACAATCTTCAAATCCTTTTTGATAAGCTTCTTGTGTTTTTTTTACAAGAAGTTCTTCATCAACAAATTGTTTTTTATATATTTTTTCTAAAGAGATATCTACAGGTTCATCATCTTCTGAAATAGTGTAAATCTCAGTAAAAACTGGTTTTTCTTTTGCTTGCGATAAGTTTTTTATCTCTTCATCAATAGCTCTTGCTTCTTCTATCGTATCTTCGTGTAAGTTTGTTTTCCCGAACAATACTTGAAGTTTTTCTTCTTCATCTATAGAAAATATTTTATGTTTTTTCTCCTCGTGCTTAAGTTCTTCTGGTAAATCTATATTAGTGATTAATTCCAGGTCTGTCCTTGCTTCAATATCATTTAACATATTGATAAGTTCTTCTTCAGTACTAGATACTTCTTTATATTTTCGGAACAGCTGAAAAATATTTTCTTTTTTTAGTTCGTTTTCTTTTTCTAAAGCTTCTTTAGCCTTGACAATCTGAATCTTAGAGCGTTTTTTAGCAACTTTCAGAACAATTTTATTCATAACTTAGTTTCTCTTTTTTATGACAATTAAATAAATACATCTTCGCCACCTTTTCCACCAATGACAATTTCTTCTTGTTCTTCCAGCAATTTTATTGTATCAACAATTTTCATTTGAGCAGCTTCAACTTCTTTAAGTTTTACTGGTCCCATAAACTCGAGTTCTTCTTGTACAACTGTTGCAGCTCTTTCAGACATATTTTTATAAATTTTTTGTTTTACCTTCTCATCTGCAATTTTGAGTGCTAGTACTAAATCTCGTGTATCAACATCACGCAATACTCGTTGAATACCTCTATCATCAATTTGCACAATATCTTCGAACAAGAACATTTTTCTTTTAATTTCTAATGCCATTTCTTCATCTTGCTCTTCAATAAGTTCTAACATACTTTTAGCATTAGCTGTATTTGATTTGTTTAATATATTTGCAACAAGTTGATAACCTCCTGTAGAAGTTAAATCTTGAGACATTGTTCCTTCGGCTATTTGGTCAACCACATTTTCTACCTCGCTAACTATTTGTGGCGAAACTTTTCCAAGTGTTGCAATTCTCATTATCGTATCTCCCCGCAGTTCGTGAGAAAATTCAGCTAATACTTCGGCAGATTGTTCAGGCATCAAATGTGACAGTATTAGAGCTATTGTTTGTGGATGTTCTTTTGCTAAAAAATTTGCTAATTGTTGCGGATCAGTTTTTTTCAGCACAGTAAAACCTTTTACTGTTGTTAGAACTCTGATCTTTTCCATAATTTCTTTAGCACGATCTAGTCCATAAGTTTTCTCTAACAAAACTTGTGCATATTCAATACCTCCTTCAACTAAATAGTTTGATGCAGAAATCAATTGATAGAACTCTTCTATGACCTCTTCTATAATGTCTTGTGACAGATCTTTGAAATTTGTTATTTCAACTGATAATTGTTCTACTTCTGAAATTTCAAGATTCTTCAGTATCTGTGCTGCTGTATCAACATCCATTGTCATCAACAGAACAGCTGCTTTTTGCCTTCCCGATAATTGAGATGCACTTTTTATTTTACTAATTTGTTGTTCTTCTTGTTTTTTTGCCATATTTTAACTGTTTTTTGTTTCTTCAATTTTATCTTGTGACAAGAACACTTTAAATATTTTCAATGCCATTTCCGGTTCTTGCGTTATAAAGTTATATACTTTATCTTTTAGTTCCATCTTGATTAAATCACTTTCGCTTACATCGTCCTCATCGTCTGAGGCAACATTAAGAGCAGCTTTAGCTCTTTTTAACAACATGCTTTGTTCGTCATCAGGTATGTCGTAATAGGAGTTCTCTTCTTCTTGAAACAACTCCACTCCTCCGAACTCATCTCCTAATAGCAATTGTTCAGGTAATTCCGCTTTTAACTCCAACAAATCTTCAGGTTCTAAAGGGAGTTCTTCAAGTATATCGTCAGCTTCTTGAATTAACTCATCAAGCAAATTTTCTTCCGCTTTCTCAGCACTTGCATATTCCAGCAACTCACTCATTTCTTCTTCATCTTCTTCTACAACTTCTTCTTCTACATCTTCATACATATCTTCTAATTCTTCCTCAGCTGGCAATTTTATCAAAGAAGCATCTAATTGATCTAAAACAGGTTTCTCTAATTTTTCAGGTAAACCCATAGCTATACGCATCTTATCTTTAACAAGTTTATGATGAATAAGACGATACATCGCAAAAGCAGTAATTAAGATAGTTAAAATCAATAATAATAATTTTTGATTCTCTTCTTTTTCATACCACTTCACGCTAATAAATTTATTATATTCATTAACTTCCAAGACCTTATCACTAATTTGCTCAACAAAAGGAACACAAAGAACATTCACTTCGTCTCCTCGCTCTTCATTATAACCTACCACGTTTTTTATAGCTTCCCGCAAACCTTCCAATTCTTTTTCACTTCGCGGACGTGAAATTATAGTATCTTTAACATCTGTTTTTTTCGGTCCTGTTTTTATTGTTTCTCTTGTAACAATTTCATTTACAATAGCTGTTACCGTAAGTCGCTTAATTCCGCCTACTCCTTTTATAAAATGGGAATCTGCTTTACTTATTTCATAATTTTTCAGTTCGTTTAATGTTTCTTGTTGTGAATTCACACCCGGAACAAAAGAAGTATCAACGTCTGTTTTTATATCTGATATATTTTGCTCGCTTCTTTCAACTTGACGTTCAGGATCATAATCTGTTTTATTTACTTGCAATTGGTCAAAATCAATTTCCGTATTTAAACGCACCCGTGAGTTTTCAGGTCCCAAAGCTGGATCTAATAAAGCTTGTACTTTTGAAGCATAATAATCTTCTATACGTTTTTGTTGCTCATATTGTGTTGAGGTTAATCCAGCAATAGACTTATCATCTAAAGGTGGTTCAGAAAGTAATCGTCCTTTGTTATCAGTAATAGTAACTTTATCAGGCGTAAGTCCTTCTATACTACTAGCTACAAGATTTTGGATACCTTCTATGCTTAATTTACTTAAACTTCTGCCGTTTTTTAAATGTAATTTTATAGCTGCTGTCGGCTGTTTTTCATCTTTTTTCAACAAAGTTTTTTCGGGAATTACTAAGTGTACTTTAACATCTACTACCTCATTCATTGACTTTATTGTACGCTGCAATTCTCCTTCTAAAGCGCGCCTATAATTCACCTTCTGAACAAATTCACTCATTCCTAAATTTGTCCTATCAAAAAGTTCATAACCTACGTAGCTATCAGCTGGTAAACCACGACTAGCAAGCATTAGACGCGTATCGTTGATTTTCTCCTTCTCCATAAGGATAGAAGTGCCATCATCAGCAATTTTATAATTTAAATTATTTTCTTTCAAGTACTCTAATATACTTGCGGCATCTGTCGGTGCTAAGTTATTAAACAAAACAGCATACTCTTTTTTCGTAGAATTTAAAACAATTAATAAAATAATGCCTAAAACCAACAAAGCAGCTACGCTGCCTATAATGATTTTTTGCATCTTGCTTAACTTTTCTACAAATAGTTTTGCTTGTCCTAATATATCCATTTTTGTCAGTAATTATAATAAATTAATCTTGAAAAAACAATAGCTATACTTGCATACGAAGAACTTCTCTATACAGTTCTATCCCTTTATTTCTTAGTTCCAAAAGAAGTTGAAACGAAGTTTTTGCTTTTTGAGCAGCTATTGTTACATCATGCAAATCAACATCTTCGCCTTTGATAAAGCTTTCAGTAATTTCGTTAGAAGCAATCTGCGAAGCATTTATTTCTTCAATAAATTTCTGCATTGTATCTGCAAAACTTGTATTTTGAGTTTCATCTTTTTTTTCAACTTTTGGTTGTTCCAATAATGGTTGATATTTTGAAACCGCATTAATTTCGTTTATCATATTATTATCTCTTATATTTTTCTATCAAGTAATCTGCCTTGATTTAAGTTTATTTCCGTAACTTTTCCGTTCCTGTTAAATAAAACATGTTTTTCTATTTGCAATGAATTGTCAGGAAAAAGATCTGCAAAGTATTTACGTTCCGATTTCGATATTAAATTCTTTGAAGAGTCTACCAACTCTTTATTACTTAACTTGTTATCTGTTTTCTTTACTCTATTTTGTTCCCTTACTTTAGAAATATAAGGATTATTAGATTGTAGTATATTAATATTCATAATGACCTCTGGGGTAAAGTTATTAAGAAATTCTAATGTTAAAAAAATTATAGTTAAATTAACTATTTAAATAAGGTTAAATTTCCAACGAAAACCTTGCCAAGTTCTTCGCAGCACTTATAACTTGTGTATTCGCTTCAAAACCACGTTGAGCAGTTATCATATCAACCATTTCCGTTACAATATTAATATCAGGATAATGTACATATCCATCAGCATCTGCATCAGGATGCGACGGATCATAAACCAATCTTTCGGCAGTTGCATCTTTAACTGTTTCACCTTTAACAATATCAGACTCCGCTGCATCAGGTTTCAAACGCGTATTCGGTGAATGTGCTTTATTCGTCCTAGCTAGTTGCAAACTAGTTTCTAATTCCTCGCCAAAGTCTCTGCCTTCCTTATAGTTAGAAACTACTATCTCACGCTTATAAGGTAAGCCGTCTACATCTTTTGTCGTATTCACATTAGCAATGTTATTAGCTACTGCATTCAAACGCTTTCGCTGCAAACTCATACCTTGACCACCGATATTCATCATCGAAAAAATATTTTCTACCATAAAAAAGCTCCTAAAAATTTAATTTGAATTAATAATTTGCAATACCTGTTATAGCTGCTCCTAATTGCCGAAAATGTTTATTTGTCGCCTGCGAAACAAATTGAAAACGGATTTGAGTTTTTGCTAATTCCGCCATTTCATTGTCCAAGTTTACATCATTTTCGCCTGAAATATATCTCTCAGCATCGGGAATGTCTGTATTAGTAGTTTTCTCTGCCGAAGGATCAGGATTGCGACCTATTTGCAAATGCCTTTCATTAGTTTTTGCACCCGTCAAAGCTAACTGTTGATTGAACAGCTCCTCAAATTTTACTCGCTCAGTCTTATAGTCAGTCGTGTTAATATTTGCGATATTTTTCGCAATAGTACTTACGCGCATAGAATAAGCATCTAAAGATTTGCTCATCAAAGGAAGCCTTTCTTTGAACAAATAATCATTAATTTTCATAAATAAAAAGCTCCCCCCCTAAACTATCTCAAACAACTCTTTAATTACATCAGGTGAAATATTAGCTTGCGCTCCCGACATATTTGCTACAAAATTTTCTTCATCTTTAAGCAATAATTTCAGTTCACCCAAAGCTTCCTCTAAACTTTCTATAGGCTTGTTTTCCAGTTTATCCAAAGAACTAGCTGTGCTATTATTAGCCACTTGCATTTTATTCTCCAACATTTTTAAGCCTTCCGCAAGAATGTCTTTTGACCAACTTTCCGACTTACTAAGTTCCAAAACATCTTTCGCCGGAATAACATTTACATTCTTGGCTACCGCTTCAGGTTTGAATTTCGGTATTTCAAAATTTTGTACACTTGCTGCTTTAATTTCTTTTATGTTCATATCAATCTCATTGAAAAAATATTAAAAACAGCAAAAGGTCTTCAATTTATTTGCCAAATGAAAAATACTGTAGAAAATGTAGAATAATAGACAATTTGTGATATGCAAAATAATTGTATGATTTTTTGTTTTCTTTATTCGGAAAGAGCTCCAAAAAAATTCAATTATATTATTACGATATTGATAGTGAAAAAGTATCTTAGCTATGGACAAATTTAAGGTTGATATTGCAAGAAAAAAATATTACAAAAATTTTTCTAATTTCTTTTTTTTTGCAAAATATTTGGTTTAAACATTGTTGTTTTGTATATTAATAAATTATAATTGTATAATTTTTTATTTAATAAATTTAAAGGTATTTTTATGAAAAAGTTATTATTTTCATTATTACTTCTGTCTTTTTATTCTCTTTATGCAGAAGAACCTCAGAAAGTTTTAACTATCTATTATGGCATAGATAGTGGAAAAACGCATTGCTATGATCAACCTAAATTTCCTACATTGCAAGAAGAAACGTATGATAAAATTTCACATGTTTTTGATATGGATTGTATTTCACCAAAACAAGTTACTGTTGTTGGCTTAGAAAAATTTGGTCATGATCATCCAGACACTAACTCTTACACTTTTTTTATATCATCAACAAAAGATGGTGGAAAAACTTGGCACATTAATCAACATCCGCTTAATAAAGATACTATCAAGTTCAAGCATTCACAAAAAGTATTTAAATTTTTACAAGTGCACAATGCCTTTTATGCGTATGTTAGATATGTAGATGAAAATACAATTATAGCTTCTGGTTATCACTTGCCTACATTATTTTCTTTTAATGGCGGTGAAACTTGGGATACTTTACCGAAGTTTTGTGAAAGTGTCTATAAAGACACTAAAAAAGACGTAGAGTATTCTAATGTTAATTTAACTACCATAGCAAGTTATAAAGATATTGTATTACTCGGAAGTAGCTGTGTTAGAACAAAAGAACTATTGATTTCTACCGACAAATGTAAAACTTGGAAGAATGTACAACCTGAAGAATGGGGCGAAATGTTATATTACAGTCTGAGCATTCCAAACGAAAACAACATATACGGATTATGCGGCGAAATAGATTCTTTAAAACTTTTTGAAGGTACGCCCGGCGAGTATATGTTAGTAAAACATACTTTGTATATGATACATTCAAAAGATCAAGGAAAATCTTGGGAAAGAACAAAAATGGCAGATAGAGTAGTGTCAAACTTGATTAATGAGATTCCTAATAATACAATAACTTTTACAGATAACTTAACAGGCTACTGCAATTATCATGAGGTACCATTACCTACATTGGAAAATCAAAAGCCTAACTCTATTAAAAGATATAAACATACTGAAGATGGCGGAAAAACTTGGCAAGATATTAATATGGACATTACATATCTTTTAGATGAAATGAAAGACAAACCCGAAAAAGTCTCTCTGAAATTATTATGCGACGGTGCTTTTTTACCTAATGGATTAGGAGTAGGAAAAATAGTAGGCGATACAGCCTGGGGCGATCCTAATATAGAACTTGAAAATTGCAAAGATAACTCGTTAGTATTTACCAAAGACGGCGGAAAGACTTGGTATAAACCTGACTATATAGATAGTTTGGATATTATACATAAACATAGTCAAAAAAGACATTATTCTACTTTTACAAGGATGAAAATGCTTGATACAAATTTTGTTATAATATTAGGAAAAGGAATTTATGTTTATAGAAACGTTGATAATTCAAGTATAGTAGAACCTATAAAAATATGTGATAACAGTTTGATTTATCCTAATCCTGCAAAAACAAATTGTACAATAACAGGAGATCTAAAACAAGCTGCTAACGATTTTAGAATTGAAATTTCCGATATTAGAGGCAATAAATTAATGGAAGTTTGCAACGAAAAACAGTTAGAGGGATATTTCAAATTTACATTTAGCACAAAGGATTTGCCGAGTGGTAGCTATAACGTTATCATAAAAGCAGATGAC
>JAAYTD010000044.1 GCA_012518115.1 Ignavibacteria bacterium
AAAATCGCACATCAAATTAACAATAAATTAATTGTGCGTAAAAAGTAAGAATACAAAAATAAAGAATTTCTAAATTAATACCAAATCTTTTTAAAAATATTTTTAAAAAAAAGAAAAATAATCGGCGAAGTATGAATTATACTACAAAAATATGTAAATTATCACAGAAACGTGAAAAAGCAACTAGATAATTATTAAATTAAAACGAACAAAAAAATATAAAAATATCCCTTATATATAATCGCTTTTCTAATAATATATAAGAGATATTTTAATACTATTAAACCTAATTACAACTATTTTATAAAACTTACTCCGCTATCTGATAATTTTTTTATGAAAGGATTAGTTACTAGTGTAGCAGATGTTGTATTGATAATTTTTTGTAGCTTTGATCTTTCTTCTTCTTGAGGAATGCTATCACTATTTTCAATACTTGTTAAATGCGAATCAAAATCATTATATTTTGATTCCTTGCCGTTTCTAAGATATGCTGGTAGGTCATAAATTTTCAATTCTTCTTCACCATGTGGTCTTCCAACACGGTTTCCATATCCTTGTTCTTTAATAATTTCAATATGTGTTGGACTATTAATTTCGATATTTTCTTTTTTTATTTTTGTTTCTTGATTTAACAAGGTTGAATAATTAGTATCGGGTTGTGTGTCAAACAAATTAAAATTACAGAAATCATTCTTATAATTCTGTTTTTTATTAGTCGTATTAGTTTTTTGACTATTTCCTTTAATATAATCGTTTCTAACTACTTTTTTTTTCTGGTTTTCGTCTACTTTTTTAGCTGATGCGAGAATTGTTACAATAAAATCGTCTTCGCCTTCAATTTCGCCTTCTCCATTTTTAATATCGATTGAATCACCTGCTTCTTCGCGTAATGCTTGATAAGCTTTATCAATGTCATCAGTTGTATATTTTTCGCCATATTTTATATTCATTAGAGCAAATTTTGACCCCGCAATAGAAAGATTATCAAAAAATGGCGAACTTAGTGCCTGCTTAACAGCCTCTTGAGCAGCATTTTCACCTTTGCTTTGCCCTATTCCTATAATAACTTCACCTGCGTCTGTCAATGTCGTTCTAACGTCTGCAAAATCTACATTAATAAATCCGTCATTTGTAATAATATCAACAATTCCACTAGTTGCATTATATAAGATATCATTAGCTTTATGGTAAGCCTCTGACGGTCTCATAGCGCCACATACTTCAAGAATTTTGTCATTTGGCACAACGATATATGCATCAACATTTTCTTTTAATTTTGCTATTCCTTCATCTGCTATAGCAGTTTTATTAACACCTTCTCTTGAGAAGCATTTTGAAACTATTCCAACGACTAACGCTCCTGTTTTTTGTGCTATATTTGCAACGATAGGAGCTCCGCCTGTTCCTGTTCCTCCTCCCATTCCACAAGTTATAAATATAAGATCATACCCTGAAAGCATGTCTTTAATTTCTTCTTGGCTTTCTTCAGCAGCAGCTTTTCCAACTTCAGGGTTAGCTCCTGCACCTAATCCTTTAGTGGTATCTATACCAAGTAAGATTTTATTTTCAGCAAGTGTTTTATCTAACGCTTGCTTATCGGTATTTGCTGTAACAAATGTAACGCCCTTAACTCCTCGCGCTATCATATTATTAACAGCATTTCCACCGGCACCCCCGATTCCAAAAATACAAATCTTTGCACCGGTATTTAATTGAGTATCTAGATCTATTGCCATTATTCCCCAGACATTTTAAATTAGATATATTATAATTTTTTTATGAACTCTTTTACATCTTTTAATGATAATGATGGTAATTTCCATTTTTTCTTGTTTTGATTACCTTTATCTTTCTCTTCTATTTTTTCCTCTTCTTTTTCTTCTTCTATTTCTATTACTACATTCTCACTACTTTCTTTTGTTAAACTAAGCGCATGCAAAGCTAGTCCTACTGCAGTCGAGTATTTTGGACTTTCTATTGCATCTGCTAATCCTTTATATTTTTCACCAGATGGATAAGCTATTCTAACTGGTGCTTTAAAAACTCTACTTGCTAGTTCGTCAGTGCCTTGTAACGAAGAAGAGCCGCCAGTTATTACAACTCCAGCACCGAGTTTCCCTCTAAACCCTGATTTTGTAATTTCTTCACTACACATTTCAAATAGCTCTTCCACCCTCGGTTGAATGATTTCACATAATTCCTGTTTTGTACATTCTTTCGGTGAGTTACCGCCAACACCTCGAATAATAAATGGTTCATCTTTACGCATAATAGACGGCAGATAAGTATGACCGTAAGAACATTTAATTCTTTCTGCTTCAACTGCAGTTGTGTTGAACGCACTCTTTATATCATCGGTAACTTTGTTGCCTCCAATTCCAATAACAGTTGTATATCGTAGCACATTATCCTTAAATATTGTCATATCTGTTGTACCACCACCAATATCAATTAAGCAAACTCCGACTTCTTGTTCGTCTTCAGACAATAGCGCTGTACTACTAGCTATTGGTTCAAGTACAATATCTTTCAGAACAAGATTTGCATTTTCTTCCACACATCGATTTATATTTTGTACAGCAGTCCGCATTCCAGTAACGATATGTACATTAGCTTGCAGTCGCACACCATACATTCCGACAGGATTGATTATTCCATCTTGTCCGTCGACTATAAATTCATAGGGTACGATATGAATAATTTTTCTATCAGCTGAAATCTTACTTTTACGCAATTCATCAATAACTCTACCTACATCTTCTTGTGTAACAATTTGCTTTTGATTAGAAATTGTAATAGTTGAAACCTCAGATAAAGATTCAATGTGATCTCCGGCAAGTCCTGCAACAACTTCTTTAATTTTTATACCAGCTTGTTGTTCTGCTTCTTGTGTAACTTTCTTTATTGCATTAACTGTTTTTTCAATATTTACAATTACGCCACGATTAACGCCTATATTTTCAGTAGAGACACAACTTAAAATATTATATGCTTGATCGTCTAACTCTTCGATTACTAAGATACAAACTTTCGTTGTACCTATATCTAAACCGACTGCAATCTTTTTATTTCGCTGCTGTTCTTGAGACATATTATTTTATATTAATTAGTGGAAAATTATATTTATCTTATTATACCTTTATCAACACGTAAAAGCTTTATAAACTATTGTTGCACAATAACAATATCTTGCCAACGTATATCAAGTCCTTTTATAGAATTATCAAAAGATGAAGCTAGTAATTTATTTTTCCAAAAAATATGCAGCTTATCTAATTTGTTAGAAATATCATTTGTTTTACCAAAGATAATAGGTAAAGCAGGGTCTGATAAAAACAATTTATAACCTATATTGTTAGAAACATAAATTATTTCGGAAATAAAATTCTTCAAATTATGCTTGTTGGATTCCAATTCGTTAACAATTAATAAAGCACCTGTTATAGCAGATTTATTTATCTTGCTATTGTTAAATACATTGCTAATTATAGGCAAATTGCTAAATTCTTTATGAAATCTATAAGGCAACAAGTTTGCTTCATTATCTACAAAACTTAATCTATTTAAATTATCTACTACTATTGCTACGGGATAACGCTCTTTTACATCTATTCCTAATATACCTTTAGAGTTAAACCAGACTTTTGCAGTTGAAATATAATCGTGCTGTTGCAACTTATGTTCTACTTGCAGTAAATCAATCCCATCTACTGAGGAATTTGTAATATCTTTTTCTATTAATTCGCTAATCTCTAAGTTTGATAAAATAGAATTACCACTTATTTTTACATTTTTTATCGCTTGAGATTTATACCAATTAACGGAAAAAAATGACAAAACTATTAATGAAACAAGTAAAAATAAAAAAACTAAAACAGGCTTTGTTTTACTTTTTTTTATTGTTTCAAAACGCGAACGATTGCTTGCATTTTCAGTTTCCATTTTTGCACGAAAACTCTACTATGATATATAATTTCTAGAAATAAACATATTTTGATGTTGATATATCAAAAATATGCGGTTTTGAAGGAAATTTTGAGAGAATTTCCTACTTTATGCTACTTACGCTATTATACGTATTACAAATTTAACTTTTTTTTTCGTTTAAAACAAATTTAAATGAAAAAAAACTTTACTTTTTTACAAATTACCAAATATTATTTTTATGGTTTAGTTGTTTCCACATTTCATTTTTTATGTAAAAAACATATTTTTTATTCTAATTTATAAATAACAATAACAGTTGCCTATTTTTTTCTTCTTCCTAAATTTGGTGTTTTCATTTAGTAAAAACAGACTGTAAATTAAGATGTTTTTTTACATAAAAACAAAAAGAGCAAGAAAAATTTGTTATAAAAAAACAATTATTCTCGCTCTTTGTTTTCATATTTATGTATATTTATGCAGCTAATATATTAACTAATCAAGTAGTTTCAAAAAAGATACCGGATTTTGATTAGCTTGTGAGAGAGACGTAATCGAAGCTTGTTGTAAAAATTGTGATTTAATTAACTTCAATTGTTCTTTTGCTACATCAGCATCAGCTATACGTGAGACAGCGGCATCATAATTAGTAATTTGTGATTTCAGCAAATCTTCTTGCGAAGTAAGTCTATTTGCAATTCCACCAAGATAGCTTGCCGTTTTATTTATATTACTTATTGCTTGAGCTAAGCTTGTCAATGTATAAGCTATTTCTTCATCAGAAAAAATTCCTAAATTATTTTCATTTACTTCATTTAGATCTTCTAAATTCAAGTTTGTTATACCTGCAAAAGAAGTATTAGGAGCTGTATTTAGCATATGAGAACTTTCGCTTGGCACAGCATTTACATTAAAGTTCAGACTTCTAACATTAAGATCAGGATTCTCCTTTCGCATATCAATTACTAATGTTAAAAGCGTATTTGCAGCATTAAATCCTATAATAAAATTTGCTGTATAGCTTGTATCTAAAAGCTGTCGTTTCCCAAAAACTGTAGAGTCTGCAACAGTTTGTATTTGCTGAGCCATTCGATATGCAGCTTTAGCTAAAGCGACTTTTTCTGCAGTACCGACAGAACCTGAAGAAGCTTGCGCAGCAGCATCTTTAATTAATCTTGTCAGGTCATCGATATTAGATAATGCGTCCATAGCAATATTGCATATATTTTGGGCATCACCTACAGTAAGCAAGCAAGAATTCAGCGAAGAATTTCTTGCTCTTAGCGCTCGTGAAGTTATGTAACCTGCAACATCGTCAGCGGCACTATTAAGTCTATTTCCTGTAGAGAGTCGCAATTGTCGTAACGAAATATCGCGGCTTGCTACATCCAAACTATTATAAGCATTTTCCGCTGCTATATTTGTACGTATTCTTGAAACTCCAAATGAAGCAAATGGCATTTTTATTTTCTACTATTCATCAATTATGCAAATTATTGCGTAATTAAGTTCAAGAAATGCTGAGGATTAGCATTTGCTTGTGCTAAAGATGACAAGGAAGCTTGTTGCAAAAATTGAGATTTTACTAATTGTAATTGTTCTTTAGCTACGTCAGCATCTTCTATTCGCGAAATAGCAGAGTTATAATTTGTAATTTGTGCTTTCAACAAATCTTCTTGCGAAGTAAGTCTATTTGCAATTCCGCCAAGATATGTTGCTGTTTTATTGACATTATCAATAGCTTCGGACAAACTTTTCAATGTATAGCTTATTTGGTCAAGGCCAAAAATACCTAAATCATTCTCTGATACTTCATTAAAAAGTTCCATATCGAAATTAGTAACTCCTGCAAATTGATCTGTTTTCAATGAATTTACGTCAAAATTACGCGATGTAACATTGAAATCAGGATTGCCAGTTGTCATATCAATTTCAATTGTAAGCAAACTATGCTGAGCGTTAGTTGCCACAAAAAAGTCCGCAGAAAAAGTACCATCAAGTAATTGGCGACCTCCAAAAACTGTAGAATCTACTACTGTTTGTATTTGTTGCACCATTCTATAAGCAGCTTTAGCTAAAGCGACTTTTTCATCTGTACCCATAGCACCTGAAGCAGCTTGAGAGGCAGCTGATTTAATATTATTTAATAAGTTATAGATATTATCAAGTGAGTCCATCGTTATATTTGTAATATTAAATCCGTCTCCAACGGTTAAAAGTGCTGCTTGTAAAGCACTATTTCTCGCATGAAGCGCGCGAGAAGTTATATAACCTGCAACATCATCACTTGCACTATTAATACGCTTTCCCGTAGAAAGTCTCAATTGTCTGAGCGAAATATCTCTATTAGAAGTTTCTAATGAGTTGTAAGCATTTTCTGCAGAAATATTAGTTCTGATTCTGGAATTACCACCAACTGCAAACGGCATAATGCCCTCCGTATATTAAAAAAATAATTATTATCGAATAAAAGAGAAACATCCTTGTTTAATTTAATGCTGAAAGTCCGCTCAGCACATTTCAAATCTTAAAAAAAATGCATATTAAACCATAACTATCAACTGTCAATGATTTAACGAAAGAGGGATTGAAATTTTTTTGCCAATTTTTATGTAAAAACAAAAAATATCTTTAAGTTCTATAAAAAACAACACATTATAAAAAATACAGAAGAGCTTATATCTGTGTTGAATAATAACCAGCCATAATAAATGGCTAATTTAGAACATAATAAGAAAAAATTTTGGTGATTATTCAACAATAGAAGTTAATTGTAGGTTAGTGTTAGGTGTTAGAAGAGATTATCTATTAAAACCCGATGTTTTCAGATCTATATTTCTTTATATTTGATTCAGAAATTCCATAATTTTATTTCCTTTACTATCATAGATTAGAATATTTTTTTCTAATATTCTCATCTCGTAATTTTTGCATTTACTTTTTATTATTTTTGTTGCAGCTACAAATAGATTTTGGGTGTTTTGCATGTTGCTTTCTTTTTCTGTGTTATTTTCCACATAGTTAAAGTCAATATCAGTGGCTTTTTCAGCTGCTATTTTGCATAAAGTATCGCATCGTTCATTTCCTGGTATTCCGCTATGTCCCGCTATCCAATTAAAAATAACATTTTTATTTTTAAGTAGCTGAATTAATTTTTCCCATAAATCTATATTCAGTACTTTTTTGCCATCACTTTTTTTCCAATTACCTTTTTGCCATTTATCCAGCCATCCTTTATTTATAGCATTACATATAAGTTGCGAATCTGTCATTATCGTTATTTGCTTTTCGTTATTTTTTTCTGCGAACTTTAGACTTTCGATTACACCAAGGAGCTCCATCCTATTATTTGTTGTATATTTAAATCCGCCACTTATTTCCGTTATATTATTATTATCGTCTTTTATAACGGCAGCCCAGCCTCCTGGACCAGGGTTCCCGAGGCTACTTCCGTCAGTATAGATAATTAGCATTTCTATGTTTATTGTTATGTTGTTGTTTAAAAAACTTATTACCTTAAAAGTCTAGTTGCAAAATATAATTTATCCGCATCTATCCTAAATAGGTTCTTAGAGTTTTACTTCTTGAGGTATGTCGCAATCTTCGAATTGCTTTTTCTTTAATTTGTCGTACTCGTTCGCGTGTTAAATTAAATCTATCGCCAATTTCTTCTAATGTTAGCATAGGACCGTCTAAACCAAAATAAAGTTTAATAACTTCTGCTTCTCTTGGTGATAGTGTATTTAATACTTGTTGTACTTCTATCCGTAAAGATTCGTAAATTAGTGCGGCATCCGGTGGCGGTTGCATTTCATTCGGTATAACATCAAGTAATCGGTTATCTTCGCCTTGAACGAAAGGAGCATCTACCGAGAGATGTCTGCCTGATATTTTAATTGTATCTGCAATTTCAGCTACTGTCATATTGAGTTGGTCGGCAAGTTCCGATACAGTTGGTTCGCGTTCGAACTCTTGTTCCAATCTACTAAACTCTTTCCCAATTTTATTTAGAGCTCCTACTCTATTGAGTGGTAGTCTTACAATTCGGGATTGTTCAGCTAAAGCTTGTAAAATAGATTGTCTAATCCACCATACAGCATAAGAAATAAATTTAAAACCACGTGTTTCATCAAATCTATTTGCAGCTTTAATTAATCCTAAGTTACCTTCATTTATTAAATCGCCTAAAGTTAATCCTTGATTTTGATATTGCTTAGCTACTGACACTACAAATCTCAAATTAGCTTTTACTAATCTTTCGAGAGCTTTTGCAGATTCTGGACCACCACCTTTTATCTTCTTTGCAAGTTCTATTTCTTCTTCTGCTGTCAGCAACTCTACCCGTCCAATCTCTTGCAAATATTTATCAAGAGATTGACTTTCTCTGTTTGTATATTGTTTGGTTATACGCATTCTTTAATTACCTTTTTAAAATTCCTTTATTCTATAAATCTTAAAAAAAACACTTCATATATAAGATCTGTCAACTACTGTCAACTATTTAATAACGATAATCTATTTGATATATTTTATAATTTTATAAAAAATGTTGTTTTTTTTTGAATTTATTTTGTATTTCTTTGGAATTTATTAACAAAATAGTTAATTTAAATTCCTAAAATATTTAGAATAAAAAAATATATTACTTTTTACTTTATGAAAACACGATTGTCACTTTTTATTATATTTTTGCTGTTATTTGATTTTTCTAATAATATTTATGCTCAACTATTAACTCCTTATAATCTTGATTTTGAAGAAAACTATTTTAATAATATTACCGGTTGGACTTTAAGCAGACGCTCAGAAGAAAATGGATTTCTCGTATCAATAGACCAAAATTCACCATTTAGCGGAAGACAATCTGCTAGATTAGAACATACATCTAAAAAAAACATAGGAAATGCTACCTTCTCTCAAACAATAGATGCTTCTATTTATCGTAACAGGCAAGTAAAATTTTCAGCATGGCTACGTTTAGAAGGAGATATCAATTCGCCTGCAATATTTTTGAGTTCTCGAACAGTTGATATGAAAATCGCTCAAAATCAAAGCGACAATACAGTTTTGTCAACACAATGGACAAAGCTTGAAGTCGTGTTAGATATTCCTAAAGAGGCAAAAACTATTACTTACGGTTTAACATATAATAGCAGAGGTACTGTTTTTATTGACGATTGTAATTTCGATTTTGTAAGAGATGGCGATAGCGCATATTACGAAAAGCCTAATCCACTTGAAGAATATGAATTAAAATATCTAACTGCTTTTGCTAAAAGTTACGGACATATCAAATATTTTTGTGCAAATAAAACTGTAGTTGATGCTGATTGGCACGATGTTCTTCTTAAAGGAATAAATTTGAGAAAAAATGTAAAATCGGAAGAAGATATAATTTCTGTTTTGAATAAATTCTATTCTACATTAGCTCCGCAAGTAATGTTATCAAATGATAAAAACAACATAGCAAAATCGCAACCACAAACACATCGTTTTTCAGTTTTAAAGATATACAAAGGTATTCCAACAAACCTTGTTGAAAACTATTTAACAGAAAATAAAACTGTAAGTTTATCTAGTTCTTTAAATGACAAAAAAGGTGTTGTAGTCCAATATATAGAAAATCTTGCTCCTCATTCTGGAAGAGAAATAACAGCAAGTGTTAACGCTAAATTAAAAGAAGCAAGTAAGTTTTCCAAAGCTAATATAGCTATAAGATTTGAAGATGTTATGGGTGATTTTATTGATTATAAACAAAGTGATGATATTGTTTCAAAAAAATGGCAAAAATATAATATATCGCATAAAATACCTGATGCAACTACGCGTGCTTTAGTAATTCTATCGTTCAATGGCTATGGTGAAGCTTATTTTGATGATATACAAATCAATTTGAAAGAAAACAATCAAAATATCGCAAAAATCAACTTAAATAATAAAAGTTTCGAAAAACACATACCTTTTGATAAAGATAACTGGTTAATAGCTAACGAAACTATACGCGGTAAGTATGAGGTTAGCTATTCAACTAAAGAAAAATATGAAGGTAAAAGTTCACTACTTATTTATTCCGACCCTGCATCACTACCGAACTCTCCAAAATATGGCGAAATAATTACAGAAAAAATTGCTGGTAATGTATTTCTTTCTTTTCCTATTGCTATAGAAGCTGATATAGAAGAGGGAAGAATTAACGATTCCGTATATGTAGATTACATTACATATCCGAAAGCAGCAGAATTTGATTTTAGCACAGGAAAAAACGATAATTTTAATTTTTCTTGGCAAGACAGAACTTCTCGAATAGCTATGTTCATAGAAGTTTGGAACTTGCTTAAACATTTTTCACTAACGAATATAAATGCAGATTCTTTAAACAATGCTTTAGAAAAAGGATTAAAAGCAGTAGCTATTTCTAATTCTAAAATAGATTTCAGAAATATATTGCAAGATTTATTGGACATATCGGAAGACATTAGAGCGCGTGTTTGGTTCAATGATGATAATTCACAAAAATATAGTTTGCCTTTCATTATTGAAAAAATAGATGATAGATTTTTTGTGGCTTCAGGAAATTTAGATAGAAACGACATTGATTTCTATGAGCTTACACAAAACAAAATAAATTTTGGCGATGAAATTATTGAAATAAACGGCAAAACTACGGAAGAGCTATTCGGAAATAAAATAACAAAAAGTAACAAAAAATGGAAAAACATTCGCGAAGTAATGCTTTACAGAGTAGGCGAAGAAAATTCATCTTTAAAATTCAAATTAAAGCGGAATGATGGCGAAATTTTTGAACAAACATTAGTACGAAATATAAAATCTAACTTTGTTACAAGACAAAAAACAAGTCCTATCGTAAAAATAGATCCGAATACTATATATCTTAATTTTTCTTATATGGACGATAAGTATATTAATTCATACATTGATACTTTAGCTACATATAAAAATTTCATCATTGATTTAAGAGGCGATATAATCGTATCGGAAGCTTTTATCTCTTTAATCTTGGACAAGCATTTCGAATCTTCTCAAATATGCTTACCTTTCTTTGCAAAACCTAACAAAGAACTTATGACTTACTATAAACAAAGCGGTGTTTACGCTCCTGTTGAGACAAAAAAATTAGACGGTAAATTCATCTTTTTAACTGATTGGCAAACATCAGGAAACAGTGAATTATTTGCTTCGGTAGTCAAGGACACAAAAGTAGGCAAAATAGTTGGACAAGCTACTCAAGGCGCATTAGTATCTTCGATAACAATAAGATTAGATGCTGATTTCAGTATATCTTTAGGTACTGTTTACGGATATTCGCCTAAAGGAAAAGCTTTGTTAAACGCTCCTGTTGAGCCAGATATTCCTGTAAAAACAACTATTGAAGATTTAAAGAATAATATTGATCCTATTTTTGAAGCAGCTATAAAAGCATTAAAATAGAACTAGCTAGAGAAATTCCTTTTCGGAATGAAGGGGAATTTTAAAATTCTCCTCCTGTGGAGGAGTACCCGCGAAGCGGGGGAGGTGGTTATGAATTATTAATTGACTACCCCGTCAAGCTTCGCAGGGCGTATGCAATACGCCCCAACATTCGTCCCGAAGGGGAATTTGCAGCCTAACCTTTAGGGAATTGGAATTTTTAGACATCATAACAATCTATAAATCACAAAAATCACAGTTCAGACAATAAAAACGAAATAATATATTATTCAATTTGGTATAATACCAAATTGAATATTTTCTATTCTTCCTCACCTTCTTTTTCAAGCAAATCGGGACGTATTTTTTTCGTTTTTTCCAACGCCATATTTTGCTGCCATTCTTCTATTTTTTTATGATGTCCTGATAGCAATATATCTGGTACTTTCAAGCCACGAAAATCTGCAGGTCTTGTATATTGTGGAGGCTCTAAAAGTCCGTCCATAAAAGAATCGTCTAAAGCGGATTGGCTATCGCCAATAGCGCCGGGCAACAATCTTACTATAGCATCTATTAGCACAAGTGCGGGCAATTCGCCGCCGGAAAGCACATAATCGCCGATAGAAATTTCACAAGTTATGAGTTCATCACGTATTCTTTGATCAATACCTTTGTAATGCCCTGCTAATATAATCAGATTTTCACTTAATGAAAGTTGATTTACCTGCATTTGATCTAATTTTTTCGCATCGGGCGTCATAAAGATAACTTCGTCGTATTTTCGTTCAAGCTTCAGCTTTTCTATACAATCAAAAACAGGTTGGCATTTAATCAACATTCCTGCTCCGCCACCGAAAGGATAATCATCGATATGCTTAAATCTATCTAGAGCATAATCATGCAAATTATGTACATGTATTTTACAAACTCGATTTTTTTGTGCGTTATCTATAATACTTGATTGAAGCACAGAAGTGAATATCTCCGGAACAGCAGAAACAATATCTATACGCATTAATTACCTTCTTTAGTTATAATATCTTTTAAGCCTTCCAATAAATATATCTTTACTATTTTATTTTCTAAGTCCACGCTTTTTACTACATCATCTATAACGGGAATGGGCATTTTCCCCTCATCTGTTTTTACAAGCCATACATCATTTGCGGGCATTATCCATACTTCATCAATCTCGCCTATTTTTTCATTTGTTTCTATATCTAATACTTCACTTCCTATAATTTCATCTTCAAATATTATATCAGAATTATGTTTCACAATTACTTCTCGTGGAACAAAAACCGCTTTTTCTTTTAGTGCTTGTGCTTCTTCTTTAGAGTTAATATTTTTCAGCTTTATTTTCTCTTGTTTTTTTTGAGCTCCTTCAAAATAATCTTCATCTAATATATATTTTTCACAAAAATTTTCAGAAAAGCCAATAAAAATTTCAGTGTTTTTCGGCAAGAATATTTTTCCGTTAGAGCTAGTTAGCATAATTTCGCCCTTTGTTCCCAATGTTCCTGTTATTATCCCTAATTCTTTCATTGTTTCAAATTTTGTTTCATTTCTAATTTTAAAAACACACAAGTTCCGCCTTCTTCTCGTCTTTCTATTGTAGCTACACCTCCTATTGAGGCAGCTTTTTCTCTAATTCCAAGTAATCCAAAACAATTAGGATCGTTTATTTTTTCTGGTGGGATACCTATTCCATTATCAGTTACTCTCAGTTCAAGAATATTATCTTTTTGTGTTAAGCTAACATCTACGCGTGAAGCTTTTGCGTGTCTTGTTATATTAGTTAAAGCTTCTTGAAAAATTCTAAATATAGGCACTTTAAATTCTTCTTCTACTACTATATCATTTGGTTCTATAACTACCTTACATCTTGTAGCCATTCTTCTTTGGAACTCACCTGCTTGCCATTCTATAGCAGCAACTAATCCGAAGTGATCTAGTACAGCTGGTCTTAAATTTAGAGATATACTTTTTACTTTTTGGATAGTAGTATCAACAAGTTTAACCATATCTTCCACTCGTTCTTTATTTTTGGAATCATGCTTATTAACTTCTCTTTGTAGCCATATTATATCTCTTTTTATTGCAGACAGAGAATAACCTAATTCATCATGAATAGCGGAAGCTATTTCTTTGCGTTCATCTTCTATTACTTTATCAAGATGCAGTGCTAAATTACGCATTTGTTGTTCACTTTCTATTAGAGCTCTTTCTGCCATAACTGCTTCGGTTCTATCACGAACTATAGTTGATATCCCTAGTGTATCACCTGCTTCGTTAAAAAACGGATATATAGTAAATGATACAAAGTATTGTCTATCGAGTCTATTTATTTGAACCATTTCTATGTGTCGGATACCTTTTTTCTGTTGGATATTTTCTTCAGAGAATATAGAAACAAGGATTTCAAAATCTACGTAATGATCTAAAATAGTTATCGGTTGCCCTACCATCTGCTCAGCGGAATAGCCGAACATGCGCTCTGCTTCTTTATTCCAACTATGTAAAATCCCTTGCTTATCTACAACAAATATAGCATCTTCTGAAGCATCAATAACAGAGGTAAGATGATGTTTTGCATCTTCAAATTGAATACGCGCTGTAACATCTTTGCTAATAAAAAATAGAAAAACTATTTCACTTTTTACATCAAAAATAGGAATACAAGCATGCTTAAAATACTTCTCATCCTTATATAAACTATTTGGAGGATAGTATTTTACTATTGTTTTGATTTTCATACTTTTTAAAGAACTTTGAACTATTGTTGGCTGTCCGTATGTCTCCTCTTCATGAAAAAACACGCTCATAATTGATTTACCTACAATAGCACTATCCAAACTCAAAAGAGCCTGATTAGCCCATGAAATCTGCAATTTATTGTTTACAAAACAAAACAAATCGGAATGTATATCTAAGGCACGCAAAATTTCACTTCTAAATTTATGCGCATTGGCATTGTGCCTTAAAAAAGCATTCTTTTTATTGATAAAAATTCTTATGTTTAAGATGTAAGCAATTAGTAGTACAAAAAAAGAAATAGACAAAGCTATGACTAACGAAATAGACCAGTTATAAGAAAAAATAAGATCTATAACCTTAGAGCCATAATCGGTAAAAAGAAAAAAGGAAAAGAAAAGTATAAGTAATGAGATAACTACCAAAAATTGAGTAAAATATCCTTCACTTATTATCTTAAAACGTTCTGTTTTCATATTTACATCTCCTTAATTTTACAAAAATACAAAAAAAAAAGAATTTTTTCTTTATCTATATAAATTAAATAAGAAACTTTATTTTTTTTCATCTTTTTTTCATTTAGCACAAAATTATTTTTTTTTTATATAAAAAATGCGTATCTTTGTTGTTACCAAAATATGCAAAATAAAAAATAAATGGAGATAAATACATAATGAATACTGTTGATGTAATTAATGAAATGTTAGTTCAACGTGCTAAAGACTTCAACAAAGCAAAAGAAGGCGAAAACTATGTTGAAATTCCTGATTTTAAAGCAGGCGATACAGTAGAAGTTGCTGTAAGAGTTGTTGAAGGTGAAAAAGAACGTATTCAAAAATTTAGAGGAATTGTTATTGGAAAACGTGGTTCAAAAGTAAATGAAACCTTTAGAGTAAGAAAAATTTCTAACGGTGTAGGTGTTGAAAGAGTTTTCCCTATGTTTTCACCAATGATTCAAAGTATTTCTGTAGTGCGTGAAGGACGCTCACGCAGAGCTAAATTATATTATTTACGTAATATGTCAGAAAAGAAAATACGTCAAAAAATTAGTAAACAAAAATAAACCTATATTTGTTAGTTAATTAGTTAATTATTTTTTAAACAAACAAAAACTCTTCGTCCGTACTTTTGTATGACGAAGAGTTCTTTTTTTAATTCTCCTCTTGTGGAGTTGTAGATGAGGGTGTTCTGCCCTCATTTTTGCGTAGCAGGGGAGGTGGTTATGAAATTATTAATAGACTACCCCGTCAAACTTCGTTTGCCCCCTTCTGGGAAGGGGAATTTGAAAAAATGGCAACCACAAGGGATTGCCTCTACAATTCATTCCTAATTTAAAAAATCTGTGTTATCCCGTAATCCGTATAATCCGTGATTCTGACAATAATCCTGCTAATCCTATAATCTTGTTTAATCCTAGTTCAAACAAAAGGGCGTATCCCAACCAATACGCCCCAACAATTATTTTCGATCGTCGTCGGTCATTGAGCGGAGCCGAAACGACACATTTTACAATTTAATATCTTTTAATTTTTCCCATCTATCATCTATTTCATTTTTTGCAGAGTATTGCGGAAAACATTCAGCGAAGTCTTTACCTCTATATGCCGGCGAAACTCGTTTCATTGGCAAAGCTAAACTAAGTTCATCTCGCACAATTTGTGTTAAGTCATAGAAAAAATCATCTTCATGCAAAGCGATTTCAGTATCCATATCTATATCAAATTGTCCGCTTTCTCTCTGTGCAAAATATAGTTCATTATTTATAATGAAAATTACATTTATATCGGCAACAATCCTTTCGATATATTCTTCGCCTGATATATCACAAAACATTTTAGCATCACATTCAGCTTTCCCGTTAAATGTAAGTCTTCTATCTGACTTAGTCAAAATTCCTGTTAATTTAATATCGCCAAAAAATTCAGGAAGTAGATCTTCTAATTTTTCGGTATTTTCTGTTTCATCTATTTCGTAATCGCCGTTTTTCAGTCCTTTCGTTTTGATTTGAAGCATTTTTCTATTTAATTTTATTTTTTTATTTAGCAAACTCCGCGAATTTTTTCCCAAACTCAACACATTCTTTTATTGCTTCCTCTGTAGGATTCCAACTTGCTTTTACATTGTCTGGATCCATAAGTTCAAAATTTGCATCGCTCAGCATTTTTGCTATTACTTTTGTTGAAATAGGCGCCCAACCATAAGAACCGAAAGCTGCTGCTTTTTTTCCGCTTAATCGCATTCCTTTTAATTCTTCTAAAAGTGCAGCTATTGAACTTAATATTCCTGAATTATAAGTCGGTGAACCTACTAATATCGCTTTCGAACGAAATGCTTCTGTAATCACATCGCTATTATCAGCTGTTGCAAAATGGAAAAGCTTCACTGTTGTTTCGGGAGTAACTGCTCTTATTCCTTCTGCTATACATTCAGCCATTCTGCGAGTGCTGCCATACATTGTATCGTAAATTATAGTGATTTGATCTTCTTTGTAAGAATCTGCCCATTTTGCATATTTTTCTAAAATAAGATTAGGATTTTCACGCCACATTACTCCATGAGATGGTGCTACTATTTTAACGGGCAAATTAAAGCCTTTTATTTCTTCTAATTTTTGCGTAACTCTTGAAGAATATGGAGCTACGATATTAGCGTAGTATTTTATAGCTTCAAATAGAAGTTCGGACATATCAATCTTTTTTGCATCATCATACATAAATTCCGTTGCAAAATGTTGTCCAAAAGCATCGCTGGAGAACAATATCTCATCTTTATCAAAATATGCCATAAGTTGGTCAGGCCAATGCAGCATAGTAGCTTCTACAAATGTTATCTTAGAATCTCCCAAATCCAACACATCGCCTGTTTTAACAGGAACAAAATTCCAATCTTTATGGTAGTAACCTTTAAGTGATTTTATTCCGTTTGCAGTACAGTAAACAGGAACATCAGGAATGAGCTCCATCAAATAAGGTAGAGCTCCGCTATGATCCGGTTCAGCGTGAAGTGCGATAACATAATCAATATTTTTCAAGCCGATAGCTTTCTCTAAATTATCAATAAATTCTTTAGAGAACGGATCCCATACTGTATCAATCAATACATTTTTTTTGTCTTTTATAAGATATGAATTATATGAGCTGCCACGATTAGTCGTTAATTGTTCGCCGTGAAATGTCCGTAATTGCCAATCTATTTTTCCTACGTAATCAACTCTGTCTGTTATTTTAAACATTTTTTACCTCTATGTTTTTATACCATTTTGAATAAATTCTCCTCTGTGGGATGACTACCCTGTTAGGCTTGTGAAGGGCGTATGCGATACGCCCCAACAATTCAACGAAGGGAAATTTGCCAACTTCGCTGAGCGGAAAATTCTCCTCCTGTGGAGGAGTACCTGCGAAGCAGGGGAGGTGTAGCTATAAATTATTAATAGACTACCCCGTCAAACTTCGTTTGCCACCCCTTCTGGGAAGGGGAATTTGCTAACTTCGCTAAACGGAAAAATTCTCCTCTTGAGAGGAGTACCTGCGAAGCAGGGGCGGTGTAGCTATAAATTATTAATAGACTACCCCGTCAAACTTCGTTTGCCACCCCTTCTGGGAAGGGGAATTTTAATTCAATTTGGTATT
>JAAYTD010000045.1 GCA_012518115.1 Ignavibacteria bacterium
AATATTTTTAGCTAACATTACGTTGCTAATTTGATTAAAATAGCTACCCTTTATTTTCTCATGGCTCTCGCTAAATTCCATGTTTGCAAGCCTCCTTTATTCTTGCGTTTTGATAAGTGAAAAAAATATTATTTTGACACATTATTATTTTTTAAAATAATAAAAAATAGCGAAATAAAAAAGATAAAAAAAACTACTAGCTAGTAATTTTTCTGTATTCTATAGCTAGTAGTTTTCTTTTTTAATTAATTGTTATTTCTATTTATACCACTAATAAGTTCTAGAAGTATATGAGGGTGTTCTGCCCTCAGTTTAGCTTAGCGGTGTAGTTGTTTTTTTTAATAGACTACCCCGGTCAGGCTTCGCCTGCCACTCCTTCGTCCCGAAGGGGAATTTGCTAACTTCGTAGAGGGGCAAATTCTCCTCTTGAGAGGAGTACCCGCGAAGCGGGGGAGGTGTGGTTTATTAACTACCCCGTCAAACTGCGTTTGACACCCCTTCTGGGAAGGGGAATTTTATGATTATCCTTCTTCTTCAGCTATTTTCTTGTAAGCTTCAATTAAATCCGCCTGAATATTAGGTGGTACAGGAGCGTACTCTAAAAACTCTGAAGTATATGTAGCGCGCGCTTGTGTCATTGAGCGTAAAGCAGTTGAGTATTTATCCAATTCAGCAAGAGGCATTCTTGCTTTAATTTTCTGATAATGTCCTTCTGTATCGCTACCTAATATCACGCCACGTCTTGATGGCAAGTCGCTCATAATATCACCAACAAAATTAGAAGGTACTTTTATTTCTACACTATAGATAGGTTCAAGAATTTTTGGAGCAGCATTAATAAATCCGTCTCTAAATGCCATTGTTCCTGCCATTTTGAAAGCTGTCTCATTTGAATCTACAGGGTGCATTTTTCCGTCGAAAATAGAAACACGTACATCGCGAACATAGGAGCCTGTAAGAGGTCCAACCTGCATTTTTTCCATAACACCTTTTAAGATAGCAGGCATAAAGCGAGTATCTATCACGCCGCCGACGATACAATTGACATATTCTAATTTTCCGCCCCATTCAAGTTCTATTAACTCTTTACCGCGAACAGTAAGCCCCGCAGGATTTGGCATATTTTCTACCCAAGGTTCTATTCTCATATGTACTTCGGCAAATTGTCCTGCTCCACCCGATTGTTTTTTATGACGATATGAGTTATCTACTGATTTTTGTATAGTTTCACGATATGGAACACGTGGTTCTACATATTCAGCTTCAACTTTATATCTGTTTAGCAATCTATATTTAATAACGCCAGAGTGTAATTCGCCTTGGCAATAAACGATAGTTTGGCGTAGCTCTTTAGAATGTTCGATCATAACAGTTGGATCTTCATTGCTTAAAGCATGTAGTCCTACACCAACTTTTTCTTCTTCGCCTTTTGTTTTAGGTACAACAGCTATACGTATCTTTGGATTAGGATAAGCTATTTTCTTATAATCTACATCAAAGTTTTTGTCATATAAGGTATTGTTAATTTTAGTGTTTTTCAATTTTACAGTAGCACCTAAATCTCCAGCAACAATGTGTTGAGCATCAATACGATTTTTTCCTTTAGTATAGAAAATCTGTCCTATTCTTTCATTTTGTCCACTACCTGCAATAATCATATCGGCACTTTGTACTAATTTTCCTGTATTGACACGGAAATAAGTCATATCTCCAAGTTTAGAATCAGAGAATAACTTATAAACAAATAAAGAAGTCGGTGCATTTGAATCACATTCTACTTCTTTTGAACCTTCAGCAACAAGTAATGGAAGTTCATTAGGTGCAGGTAAATAGCTTGTAATAAAGTTCAAAATACCATCTAAACCAACATTGTTTTTTCCAGAAGCACAAACAATAGGCACAATTAAACGATTTTTGATACCTTCTTTGAACCCTTTTTCAAATTCTTCAGGAGATAAGTCTCCATTTTCAAAGTAGTGATTCATTAAATCTTCAGATGTTTCCGCAATAGATTCAACAAGTTCATTACGGTAATTTTCTGCTTCTGCTTGTAAATCAGCAGGTATATCACTTTCAGTTCCTTTACCGTTTGCATCATATACAATTTGTTTCATTTTAATAATATCAATAATAGTATTAAAATTAGCACCGGTTTTCACAGGGAATTGTACAATTTTACATGAAGCAGTTAAAGAAGTTTTGATATCATCGATTATTTTTGGGGAATCTGTTTCTATGTCTAATTTATTTATAACAATAAACATAGGTTTATTGAACTTCGCGGCATAGTTCCAAGCTAATTCTGTACCTACTTCAACACCTGTTTGCGAATTTAATACAACCATTCCTGTATCGCAAACATGTATAGGTGCAATCATCTCGCCAATATAATCATCATATCCAGGTGTATCAATCATATTGATTTTTTTGTCGTCCCATTCTATAAATAATGGTGTGCTGAAAATAGAAGAATTGCGATCTTGCTCTATTTCGTTATGATCTGATAGTGTATTTCTATCTTCTACCGAGCCTTTTCTCGTAATAGCTCCTGATTTAAAAAGTAACGCTTCAATTAATGACGTTTTTCCGCTACCGGCATGTCCTATTGTAGCAACATTTCTAATGTCTGATGTTTCGTAAACTTTCATCAAATTCTCCTGTAAAAAAATTAAATATATATTATAAAATTATGATTATCCTAATAATTTTGACGGATTTTCTAAGAACAAAATAGTGTAAACTTAAAAATAATAAAAAACATTTATTTTTTAGTATTTATAAGCAAAAAAAACAAGAAAAAGGTGTTTTTTTTTAAAAAAATGAAAAGTAATAAAAAAAGTAATAAAAAAAATTTGGTTTTTTCAAAAAAAAGTTATATTTTTGTATTCTGTTTTTTATCGCACCTATAGTTTCTTAGAGATTTGTATAAAAAACAGATTAGATATTAAAATTGTCATTCATAAAAAACATAAAGTAATTAAGTTTATTTTATTCGGGCCTGTAGCTCAACCGGTTAGAGCGCCGGACTCATAATCCGTAGGTTGGGGGTTCAAGTCCCTCCAGGCCCACTTTTCTATATTGGAATAAAATAAATTGCTAATTTTTAGTCGTTAAAGAATAATGTATTTTCTAAAAGTATGTTATTCTTTATTTTTATACGGAGCATAGCGCAGCCCGGTAGCGCACGTCGTTCGGGACGACGGGGTCGCAGGTTCAAATCCTGTTGCTCCGACGCAATATTAAAAATACAAATTGTTATATATATTGTAAGTACTTTACAATCAATACGTTTGTTTAAATACACTTACACAACACATTGATTTTCTTTTTTTACTTCATTCCTATCTTCATATAAAAATTTTATATGAATTTATAATAACAAAATGATATTACAATAACAAATTCAAAAACAAATGAAAGTTGTTTTTTTATATAAAAAATTGCTATAAATTTTGTATATTAGTAGCTATATTATTTATAGTTGGTTAAATTTTTATTTTTTTTGAGAATTATGCAAGCAATTAAAGTTATATCGGAAACTAAGCAACTTATTTCTAAAGGTGATCAAGCTTTGCAAAAAGAAAATTATGAAACGGCTGTTGCTTATTATTCGCAAGCTATACGACTTGACGCTAAAGCTAATTTTGCATATTTTAAACGTGGACAAGTTTATGCTATAGAAGGGAAGTATTCTGAAGCCATTACAGATTTTAATAGTGCTATTACATTAAATCCCGAATTTTCGTTTGCATATTATAAGCGTGCTCTCGTCTATTTAGAAATAAAACAGCATCGTATGGCTATAGAAGATTTTAATCGCGCTTTAATGTTAAATCCAGATATAAAAAATGCTTATACTAAACGTGGTTATTGCTATTTTGTAATTAAAGATTATGATAACGCTATTGCAGATTTAACTAAATCTTTAGAACTAACCCCTAATGCTGCTTTAACATATTTTCATCGTGCTAATTCTTACTTTATGCAAAAAAAATATGATCTAGCTAAGGCTGATTATGATTCAGCTATATTATTTGATTCTACAGATGCTAGATACTATCTTTCACGCGCCATAAATTATACGAACTTAGATATGAATGAAGAAGCACTTTTTGATTTAGATAATGCTATAAGAATAGACCCTTCGGTTAAATTAGCTTATCAATATCGTGCTACTATTAATATAAAATTGAATAAATATCAAAGTGCAATAAATGACATAGACAGATTGATTTCATTAAAATTAGAAGATAAAAGAATATATGTGAGCCGTGCTTATTGTAATTTTAATCTAAAAAATTATGATGCTGCTATTGAAGATTATACTAAAGCCTTAGAATATGATCCAAATGATGCAAGTATTTTGATAAATCGCGCAAACGCTTGTTTTAATGCAGGTAGAATAGAAGAAGCAATTTTAGATTATACACGTGCAATAGAACTTGAACCAAACTATTTTACCGCTTATAATTCTTTAGGTAATTGCTATTCACAGTTAGGAAACTATCGTGAAGCAATCAAAAGTTTTTCGAAAGCTATAGTTTTTTCGCCGAAATCATATCAAGCTTATGTAGGACGCGGACTAGCTTTCTTAAGAATGAAACATATTCCTAAAGCACTTGAAGATTTTACCTTAGCATTAGAAATAAATCCTAAAGTTCCGCAAATTTATTTAAATCGTGCTATTGCTTTTAGAATGCAAGGTAGGGTTGAGGAAGCTGCAAAAGATTTTATCGACTACCTAATTTTAGTACCTGAAATTACAAAACAAACAAACCATATAAAAACTTGGTTGAAACGGAATGGATTTCCTTATGAGGTAGCTCAATAATAGTTGTTCAATTTAACTAAATAAAATAAAAATAATAAATAAAGACAAAAGGTAATAATATGAATATTCTAATAGTTGCAACAGAAGTATCACCATTTGCAAAAACTGGAGGATTAGCTGATGTAGTTTCTTCTTTAAGTATTGAATGGAAGAAAAAAGGACATCGTCCTGTGATAATTATGCCGAAGCATAGACGTATAGATATTCAAAAATATAATTTCCATCCAACTTTTTTAACTTTATTAGTACCGATGGGATATTGGACAGAATATGCTACAATATGGCGCGGGAAACTACCTAATTCGGAAGTTGAAGTATATTTAGTGGAAAATAATTCATATTTCGATAGACCCGGAATTTATGGTGATACAAGTGAATATATGGACAATGATAGGCGGTTTATATTTTTATCACGTGCTGCTTTTGAAGCTGCTAAGGCTTTGAATTTTAAACCTGATATTTTACATGCTCATGATTATCATTCTGCATATACTATGCCTTTTTTGAAAACGCATTACAAAAACGATCCGTTTTTTGCAAGAACTGCTGGCGTTTTTACTATACATAATCTTGCTTATCAAGGTAGATTTGATCCACAAGCTACTATGGAATATTCGTCTTTTGGAATGAAAAGCTTTTATCCGGGTTCTTGGTTTGAGTATTATGGTTCTACCAACTTTATGAAAACAGGAATAAAGTTTGCTGATAAAGTTACAACTGTAAGTCCTACTTACGCTAACGAAATTAGAACGGAATACTTTGGTGAAGGTTTGCATAATGTGCTAAATAGTCGTGCAAGTGATTTAATAGGCATTCTAAACGGAGTAAATTATGATGAATGGAATCCTGAAACAGATAAATTTTTGCCAATGAATTATTCGGTAAATAGTCTAGAGAAAAAGAAAGATATAAAATATAAGTTTTTGCGAGATAATAATATAAACGATGATTTAGATATTCCTCTTGTAGGAATGGTTACAAGACTTACTGAACAAAAAGGTATAGATTTAATAATCAATAAATTAGAAGATTTCTTATGGCACTGTAAAATCAGATTTGCTGTTGTAGGGTCTGGCGAGCCAAGATATGAAAATTATTTTAACTATATTAAATCAAAATATCCGTTCTCTTCAATTGTGTACATAGGATATAATGAGAAAATAGCACGTCAAGTTTATGCAGCAAGCGATATGTTTTTAGTACCTTCACGCTTTGAACCATGCGGGCTAACACAAATGTATGCAATGAAATACGGCACTTTGCCTATAGTAAGAGCTACCGGAGGATTAATCGATACTGTTCAAGAAGTAATTCCTTCCCAAAAAACAGGGACAGGATTTGTATTCTGGAACTATAACGCTGAAGATTTTGCTTATGCTTTGCTACGTAGTTTAGAAGTCTATAGTAATAGTGAACTTCTTAATAAAGCAAGAAAAAATGCAATGGGAATGGATTTTTCCTCTGCAAAAAGTGCAGAAAAATATATAGAAGTTTTTAAATGGGCGTTAGAAAAAATATAATTTCCAATACCATTAGCTATAATTATAAACTAATTGTTTTCTTAAAAAACAATTAAAATTAAAAGTAAATATATAACTTACTTAACAACAAATAAAATAGTGATATAATATCTAAATATTACATATTATATTACTTTTTTATGCAAACTAAATAATTAAACTTATCAAAGGAGGAACCCTATGATAACCTATTTAAAAAATGCAGAAAATGGCGGTTTAACCACATTAGACAATTGGCAGAAAAAATGTTGGATAAGTATTACTTCTCCAAATCAAGATGAAATAAATTATATTCTGAACGAACTGAAAGTTCCATCAGATTTTTTATATGATATACAAGATGACGGTGAAAGACCACGCGTAGAAATTGAAGACGGCTGGACTTTAATTATTATGCGAATACCTATAAGGAGAGATTCTTCAATATCATTCTTTACTGTACCGCTTGGAATAGTTATAAAGGATGATATTGTAGCTACAATTTGTTTCCATCAAAATGATGTAATGCCAGATTTTATCATCTATACGCAGAGAAAATCGATTCGTATAGATAATAATATAAATTTTTTATTAAGGCTATTCTTATCAACATCTGTTTGGTTCCAAAAATATCTAAAGCAAATTAATGCTAATGTAAGAATGGCGGAAAAAGAATTAGAACGTTCTGTCAAAAATGAAGACTTGAAATCATTATTGAAAATTCAAAACTGTTTAGTCTATTTCATTACTTCCCTTAAAGGAAATAATATATTACTTTCAAAATTAAAAAACCTTAAATCAAATGAAGAAATTGATCTTGACTTATTAGAAGATGTGGAAATTGAACTAAAACAAGCTATCGAAACGACAAATGTTCATAGTAATATATTAGCTGGGACAATGAATGCTTATGCTACTATCGTTTCTAATAATGTAAACGACATTATGAAAAAGTTAACCTCAATAACTGTTATTCTTATGATCCCAACTTTAGTAGCTAGTATATATGGTATGAACTTATACAATTCTTTAGAAACAAGCCAATATGGATTTGTTTCTATTATTTTAATAGCTACATTTTTAACTGCATTAGGTACATTATACTTACGAAGACGAAATTTCTTTTGATGCTTGGTTTACAAAAGAGATATGGCAAGTATAATTGAAAACTAATGTAGTATAGTAAAATGACAAGCATACGCAGCAGCTAGCTAGTGCCTGCCAGAGTTTTTGTTGATAAACAACAAATAATTTGTTGCAAATTTTTGTTGAAAATTTGCTAAAAAGTATTATCTTTGTAGAATTATGAACATCACAGTTGAATTATTTTTATTAGTCATTTCGATTCTTATTTTCATCAGTCTGTTAGTCGGAAAGATGGGAAGTCGGTTTGGAGTACCTACTCTATTGCTTTTTTTGCTAATTGGCGTATTGTTTGGTGTTGACGGAGTTGGAATTGAATTCAACTCTCCAGTAATAACTCAAGCTATAGGCGTAGTTGCTCTGAATATTATTCTGTTTTCGGGCGGAATGGACACTCGCATGTCTGAGATAAAACCTATTGCCGTACAAGGTTTTATACTAGCTACAGTCGGTGTTTTTCTTACGGCGCTGTTTACTGGGATTTTTATTTATTGGCTAACCAACAATTTTTTCAATGCGATAACATTTCCACTTTTAGAGTCTTTCTTGCTTGCTAGCGTTATGTCATCTACGGATTCCGCTTCTGTGTTTTCTATTCTGCGTTCAAAAAATCTTGTGCTCAAGGAAAATCTACGTCCTTTGCTGGAGTTTGAGAGCGGAAGTAACGATCCTATGGCTTATATGCTTACCATTGTACTTATTCAGCTTATCCAATCGCCTGAAATTGATACTGTAGCAGCGGTGATAATGTTTTTTAAGCAGTTGATAATAGGTGGTTTAGCTGGTTATCTGTTAGGGAAAAAAGTTTTTGTACGCATTATCAATAAAATTAATTTAGAAAACGATGCTCTTTATTCCGTCTTGCTTGTTACTCTTATGTTCTTTTTGTTTGGACTTACCACATTTATTGGTGGCAATGGCTATTTGGCGGTTTATATAGGTGGTTTGTTTGTTGGCAACAGTCAATTTGTGCATAAACGCAGTTCGCTCAAATTCTTTGACGGAATGACTTGGTTGGTGCAAATTATTATGTTTCTGACGCTTGGTTTGTTAGTCAATCCTTCGGAATTATTACCAATAGCGGGTGTAGGAATTGCTGTCGGCTTTTTTATGATTTTTGTTTCGCGTCCTCTCACGGTTTATACATGTCTTTTGCCATTTAGAAAAATGTCGCTGCGAGCAAAAAACTATGTTTCGTGGGTAGGTTTACGTGGTGCTGTTCCGATTATTTTTGCCACATATCCGTGGGTAGCAGGTATTGCACAAGCTAAAACTATTTTCAATATAGTGTTTTTTATAACAATAATATCGCTTTTGGTTCAAGGAACTTCGGTAAGCGTTATGGCGAAGTGGCTGAAGCTAGCTGAAGATGCTCCAGCTAAAAGGAAGTTGACGAAATTTGATGTTGAAATTGCTGAAGAGATAAAATCTTATATGGGCGAAATATCTATCAAAGAGGAGTATTTAGCTAACGGCTCAAGACTTATGGATTTGAATGTGCCCGACAATACATTGATTGCTATGGTAAAACGTGACGAACAGTTTTTTATTCCGCGAGGGAATACCGAGTTAAAAGTTGGAGACGAGATTTTGGTAATTACAGACGACGAGGAAGCTTTGGAAACAACATATAAATTTATGAGAGGAGGCAAAAAATAATCTAAAAAGAAGTAAAAAAGAGATAAATAGGGCATTTTGCTCTATTTTTTTTGGAGTAAAATCCAAATAAAACCAAATTGAATTTGACTACTATATTTGGGAAAATTGTTATTCAAAATGGTATAAAACCTATAAAAATTTTTAAATGGTATGTTAGCAACTTTAATTATTCTACTTGTAACAGCTGTATTACTTGTTTGGGGCAAAATTCGTTCCGACATTATAGCTCTTTGCTCTCTTTTGGCGTTAGTGCTAACAAACGTGCTGACACCTGCTGAGGCGTTAGCAGGCTTTTCCAATCCTGTAGTAATTATGATTGCTGCTTTATTTGTTGTGGGCGGAGCAATAACGAAGACTGGGCTTGCAGAAGTAGTTAGTAACCGCTTGCTTAAATTAGCAGGCGACAGTAACTATAAGCTATTTATTTTAGTTATACTTGTAACTGCACTTATCGGTACATTTTTGAGCAACACAGGAACAGTAGCTATGCTAATGCCGATTGTAGTGAGTATGGCTGCAAAATCTAAGGCAAACGTCAGCAGGCTTTTAATGCCAATGGCTTACGCTAGCAGTATTGGTGGAATGATGACATTAATTGGTACTCCGCCAACGCTCATTATGCACAACACGTTGATAGAAGCTGGTTACGAAGGATTGCAATTTTTTACCACTTTGCCAGTCGGACTAATTCTATTGTTTTTTGGAATTTTGCTACTTTGGCCATTGACGAAAATGCTTGATAAAAAGGGCAAAAGAGACCAAGCAGATGGCGAAACAACCGTTAAGTCGCCCGAACAGTTAGCAAACGATTATAACGTAATTGATAATTTATATAGAGTTGTTGTTCAAAAAGGTTCGCCCATTGTGGGCAAAAAACTTGCCGACATTGACATTACTAAGTGCTATTCGCTGATTATTAGCGAGATTCGTATTAGAATGATTTCGTCAATTAGTCGTTCAGCTCGCTCCTTTATTCCCGAAGCTTCTACTGTTCTAGCAGAAAATAATGTGTTATATATCATCGGCGATTTCAAAGATGTACTTCGCTTTGTAAAAGAAAAAAATCTAGCTTTTTTAGATAGTCAGATAGATAAACAGGTTGAGCGTCCAAAATTTGGTGGGAAATTCAAGTTTAACGAGATTGGAATGGCTGAAGTGGTAATCCTTAAAAATAGTCGTTTACACAACCGAACTGTAAGAGAATCGGAATTTCGTAGCAATTATAACGTAAGTATTTTGGGCATTCAGCGTAATGATCGCCATATTATTCAAGATATAAAAGATGTTAAGATGCAATCAGGTGATATGCTTTTGGTACAAGGCACGTGGGAAGACATCGATCGTCTCAGTCGTCTTGAAAATGAAATCGTTGTTATCGGACAACCAGAAACTGAAGCTTCTAAAATAACTCTCAATCACAAAGCACCTTACGCTGCGATAATTCTTCTGCTTATGGTATTGGCAATGGTTTTTAATTGGTTTCCACCGGTAATAGCTGTTCTGTTAGCGGCAGTTTTTATGGTTTTAGGTGGCTGTTTCAGAACTGTTCGAGATGCTTATCGCACAATTAACTGGGAAAGCGTTGTGCTTTTTGCGGGAATGATGCCTTTAGCAACTGCTATGGAGAAAACAGGTACTTCGGCACTTGTAACTAATAGCATTGTTGATATGGTTGGTTCGTTTGGACCTTACGCCGTTCTTGCTGGAATTATGTTAGCTACTTCTACGCTTACAATGTTTATCAGCAATACTGCCACCGCTATTTTGTTTGCTCCAATTGGTTTGCAAGCAGCTCTTTCTACAGGTGTGAGTCCGTATCCTTTCCTTATCGGTGTAGCAGTTGCTGCAAGTATGTGTTTGGCAAGTCCGTTTTCCACTCCACCTAACGCAATGGTTATGTCGGCAGGAAAATACAACTTTATGGATTACATAAAAGTAGGTTTGCCTTTGCAGTTGTTTTTTTTAGTGTTAATGATTTTGTTTTTACCAATTATTTTCCCATTCTAAAAAAATGAATTCGTTAAGTCTTTTATGCTAATTGTTAAGGAAAGTAGGAGATTAAGATTTTTTTCTTTGTTTTTCTTTTCTTATTCGTTAATTTTGTATTATATTCAAAAATGGGAAACATAGTATTTTAATTTATGAAAAATAATTTTATTGCTTTACTTATTTGTTTTTTATTGCTTTCTTGCAATAATGATAATAATGTTTCTTCAAATGGACAAAATGGGCAAGATGTAAAAGATAGTACATTTTTTGTAGCTACAAGTGGAAAAACTTGGCAAATGAAGTCAAATATTGGAGATTCTGCCTGTTTTATCTCGCGTGATACGCTTAAAAATGTAAGGTTTGCACCTGTTTTTTGGGATACTAGCTTAGCTAGTTGTTTCCATTTAGAAGCTATTCCGATAGAATTTATTTATTGGGAAGGGAATATGAAGAGACGCGAATATTATGCATTAGGTATTACTGACACAGGTTTTGTTTTTGGAGCGAAGAAAAATCCGATGATTGATAAGGATTATATATTAGAAGATTTATATTCAGTGTTTTTTTTCATTCCTAACGATGAGAATAAAATGAAGGCTCAAGAAGTTTTATTTGATTCTTTGCAGTACGGCGCTAGTAAGTACTATGTAGAAACAAAGGTTAATTGGCTGAAATTACTTGACAATACCTTTTGTGTAGATTATCAAAGTAAACGTGAATTGGTAGATCCTTATAAATTTTCTGAAAGTTTTACATTTGAAAAAGAGCTCGGATTTTCACAATTTCGTGAATATAAACTAATAAAGGCTGATTAATGGAAAGCATTCAATTAGATTTTGAAAACAAATTGCATAGCGATAGAATTGATGTGCAGCGTGAAGTTTTAGTAATTGCATATTATTTTCCGCCTATGGGTTTAAGTGGTGTGCAACGAACATTAAAATTTGTAAAGTACTTACCTGAATATAAATGGAAGCCCATCGTTTTAACGACAGGTGCTACAAATTATTATGCTTTTGATGAAACCTTATTAAATGATATAGGTGAAGATGTAAAAATTTATCGTACTCAATACGATCCTTTTCAAATTAAAAAGACTGCGGAGAACAAGCAAGTTCCATATCCCTCACGTTTAAAGCAAATTCTTTTCAGAAGAATTTCGCAAGCAATTTTTATTCCCGACAGTCGTATTAGGTGGAAAAAACATGCTGTAGAATTAGGCAGTAAAATCATAGAAGAGAATCCTAACATAAAAGTTATTTATGCTACTGCTCCGCCTTATACGGATTTTTTAGTAGCAAAGGAGCTTTCGTTAAAGTACAATATTCCATTTGTTGTTGATTATCGTGATTTGTGGGTAGATAACGCATATTTTTATTTTGCAACTCCATATCATAAAGCTAAAGCTATAAAAATGGAGACAGAAGTTTTACGACTTTCACAAAAAGCATTCGTTATCACACGAGCTTTGAAAGAAAAGATGCTTAAACGTTATAAGTTTTTATCTCACAATGATTTAGGTATTTTACCCCATGGTTTTGACGAAGAAGATTTTAAGCCATATAAACATATAAAACCTGATCCAAAGAAATTTACAATTACTCATAGCGGGGTATTTTCTGATGATATGACACCAAAGTATTTTCTAAAAGGACTTGCAAAATTTCTTGATAACAACAAGGAAGCTCATAGTGTTATTGATGTCAGATTTGTTGGTTTAATGCGTAAAAATCATATAAAGTTGATTGAAAAATTGAAATTAAAGAATTATATTTCGCAGTTAGGTTACGTTTCTCATGATGAGGTTATAAAGAATTTGATGGAATCAGATGTTTTATGGATGATGATTCCTAATGATATTGCGACCCCAAGCCGTCTTTATGAATATATCGGTGCTAGAAAAACATTGCTTGTTTGTGCTCCTGAAGGTGGAATAAGAAACATAGCTAAAGAATATGAAGCGGCGCTGATTTGTGAGCCTAAAAATTCTGATGAAATTACTGAAGCTTTGGAAAAGTTATATCAAATGTGGAAGACAAACACGCTGCCAAAGCCTGATGAAAAGTATGTAAAACAGTATGATAGACGTCAAATTTGTGGAATACTAGCTAAAGAAATTTCATTAATAGCAAATTATTAGCTTGGTTGTAATTTGAATGTTCGGAAATTTTATTTCCCTGAAGGTTGGGCTACAAATTCCCTTTCGGGACGAAGGGGTGGCAAACGAAGTTTGACGGGGGTAGTCTATAATTGTTTGAACCGGGATTAACAGGATTAAAGGATTAGCAGGATTATTGACACATGTGCCGTAGGCACAAAATTTCGGTAAAAGAAATGTAATCTTACTCATCTCGTCCCGTACGGGACGAAACATAAGCAAGTATAAGTTTTTACCGATATTTAATTCCTACGGGATTTATGAGAATATATAATTCATAACCATACCGCTAAGCTAAATTGAGGGCAGAACACCCTCATATACTTCTAGAATTTATTAGTGGTATAAATACAAAAAACAATTAATTAAAAAAGAAGACTACTAGCTGATAGAATACAGAAAAATTACTAGCTGGTAGTTTTTTTTTATCTTTTTTATCTCATTCTTTTTTATTATTTTGAAGAAATAACAATGTGATAAAATAATATTTTTTTCACTTATCAAAATGCAAGAATAAAGGAGGATTGCAAACATGGAATTTAGCGAGAGCCATGAGAAAAATAAAGGGTAGCTATTTTAATCAAATTAGCAACGTAATGTTAGCTAAAAATATTTTTCAACCATTAATTAAGGAATAATTAAAATGAAACCTTATCAAAATCCAATTATTATATTTATTGGTATAATAATTTTAATGTTTGTAGCAGGGTGTTCTAATAGTAATGAACCTCAAGAAATACAGGAAAAAATCTATCCAAGATGTATTCCTTTTCAGTCAGTTCTTTTTGACACAGCCTATTATTTGAATCAAAAAAAATATTATAATAATAATAATTATAATCACAGGAGTACAGATACCATATTGTTAATTAATTCAACTGAGGAGTTCAAAGATATATTTGGAGTGCAGCCTTTTCCGTATATTGCTAAACAATTTAAAACTTCTTCTCTTTTAATTTGCATTGTTAAGGAACATCCTGGAATTAGAGTTATCGAAGAACATCTATATCAAGTAAATGAAAAAGAATATAGATATGTTTATGGGATAGAACCTATCTCTCCATTAGATGTTATTGTTGACCACCATTTTTTTAAAATCACAAAAGAAAAAATTCCTTCAGATGCAAAGCTTACAACTTATCACATTTTTTTATAAGGAGGTACAGAATGAAAAAGATGTTAGCAATTATTATTTTTTTTCTAGCTAGTAATATACAATTATATGTATTTGCAAATCAAGAAAAGACAGGTTGCTAAAAATATTGGCAACCTGTTTTTATATAATATTTTAGAATGTGATTTTGGTGATTTATATGATGTTTTAAAATTTCACTTTCCTGAAGGTCGGGCTACAAATTTCCCTTTCGTACCAAAGTAGAATTTGACTACCCCGTCAAGCTAGCGCTTGCCACCCCTTCGTCCCGAAGGGGAATTTGCCAACCTTCGCTAAGAGGTGTGGTTCTTGACTACTTCGTCAAACTTCGTTTGCCACCCCCCCCCTTATTTTTTTGGTTCGGGCGGAATGATTAACTGCTTATTTGTCGTATCTTTTTCTACTTTTTCGCCGGGAACAAAATCTTCTAACTTCGGTACTAATTTTTCTGGATCAACTTGTTCTAAAAGTTGATTTTTTATTTTATCAAAATCATCAATTTTATTAATGTTATCTTGCACTCCTTTCTTTACTTTATTCAATAGTTTTTTAGGATCTTTTAAGTCTTTCCATTCGAAGCCGTCACTATCTTTTTTAGGAGTTAAAAGCAAACTTGAGTCTATAGGTGCAGTTAGTATTTCTCTATTGGCATGATATTGTTTAACTTTCCGTTCTTTGAGCTCATCGGGAATAGGTTCACCTGATTTTATTAAAGCTAGATATTTTACAGGTAGCTCTAATTCTTTAGCATAGATAGAGTTAGGATATTCTTCAATTAATTTTTGATAATAATAGTACGCACTATCATAATTTAATAGTTTTTGCTCAAATATAAATCCTACAGAGTATAAAGACTTGGGTGCATAGTCTAAGTTTTGCGGATAATTAGTATATACTTTATTAAATTGTTTTATTGCGAATTCATATTCTTCATGTTTCATTAAATCAAAACCTGAATTATATAAAGCGGTAGCTGTATCCATAATAAAAGCGGCGGTATATCCGAGTTCTGCCATTGCAGCGCGTCCGTGTTCAGTTTTAGGCTGAGTTGCTACAATTAGGTCTAAAATAGAGTCGGCTTTTTGTTCGTTAGTATCTCTGACACTTGTAGAATATACATATAGATAATGTGCTGAAACTTCAGATGTCAAAGGTGCTTCCATCGCAGCTTGATGGTAATAGTAATTTGCCGAGTCTTTGTTTCCTATGTTGTAGTGCAAGCGTGCCAATGAAAAATAAGATTTTGCCATTTCAGCTTTTAGAACGTCTGTATCTGTTATTTGTATTGTATCTTGTGGTGCACTTAGGTCACGGTGAGGATCATCTACATTAAATTTAACAAACTTTTGATTTATTTGTTTAACTTGTTTCTCGCTTGATTTTAAATTATTTTCACTTATTGTAATTTTATCTTTGGTATTATCTATAATTTTGACTTGGTTTTCTTGATTTTGTTCACTCTTAACTTCGTTTAAGTTAGTTTGGTTGTTATTATTTGCTATTTGTTCTTTAGTGTTTTCATCTATTATAATTTGATTTACTGTATTATTAGTATCAAGAGTAATTGTTTTTTCATTCTCATTATTTGTATTATTTTCTTTTTCTATCATTAATTTGTTCAAATTAATTGTTTTTTGAGCGAGCTCCCAATGATTTAGGAAATCAAATAATTTACTAGCTGGTACTGCGATTTGTTTCGGTGTAAATCTTGCAATAGCTATACTTTTTCGAGCGCTAATATATTCGCTATTCATATATTCCTCTACACCTTTTTCAAAGTAGTAGGCGTTTTTTGCTTGGCTAGAAGGGTATAGCGAATCGGCTTTTCTTTCCATGATAGGTAATTCAAGAGAATCTTTAGCTAAACGTGTAGCTAGCATTCTTTGAGCGAAAACATAATCTTTCCATTCTGTAAATTTTCCGTCATTATCTAACTTATTCAGTATTTTTTCAGCATTATAATTATCGTTAAGTCTAATTAAACAAGATGCATAATATAATTTAGATTCATATTCTGTAACGTAATCAGGTGAAAATTCCATTACTTTTGCATATGCATTTTTTGCGCGTTCAAATTTTCCCATTCTAAAGAGTATATGAGCCATTTCGCATTGCCATATTGCTTTTATTTTATTATCACTTGATTGAGTAATTGCTTGAAAGTACGGGCGGACAGCTCCTTCTAAGTCGTTTTCTAATAGAGCCATTTCTGCCTCCATATTAAATGCTTTCGTTAAAATATCGTATCGGTTTTTTAGCCATGCTACATCAACAGTTCTTGAAAGCATAGTTTTGCCGGACAAATATTTTTTTTGCAACAGTAAAGTGAATGACATTAGTAGATGAGCATCGGGAGATAGATCGCCTGTCGGATGTAAGTCTATTAATTCGCTACATTTAATTTGAGCGGGTATCCATTCTTCTTTATAAAAATATGTCTTAGCCATTAAATATAGAGTTCGTTCTATATAGTCGCTTTTTGCACTTTTTGCGAGGATTTTTGAGCCTTTTATTAAAATTGAATCTAACTTAACTTCAACAGATTGTCGCACCGCTTTGGAGACAATAATGTCGCTTAAAAACGTCGGCGCCATATTACCTTCTGCGTTGTCAATTTCAGGTATATTTGTTTGAGGAGCTATAACTTTTGGTTGAATTCGTTTTTTTTCTTTCTGGAAGTCAAATTCTTCTTCCGCTTCTTTCATCAAGCGGTCAGCGTTATAGAAAGTATTAAAGTATGTTGTAAAATTCAAAAAATTTTTACTTTGACACGCTGTTATTAGCAAAGTCATAGCTAATAATAAAGAGATTATATATTTGTTTCCGAAGGAGTGTTTTTTCATAATTTTATAACTATATGTTATTGTTTTAATAATACAATATACAATTTTTTATGGTATTTTTAGTAATCGTTTGTTTTTTTTGTTGATTTAATAATTAATTATGCAATTATATTGAGTTAGAATTTGCATTATTGAGGTAATTCGCTTCTAATTTCTATTATTTTGGGATTAAATTCTTTTAGTTCTACAGTGTTATTTTTGAATTCAATATTTTTTTTCTGCAATATTTTTTTCAATTCATTATAGAAATCTCTGTTTAAGTTAAAGTTTGTTAAAACAACAACTTTATTTGTATAAGGTAAAATATTGTTTAGTTTTTCTAAGAGCTCTTTGTTATTGCTATAAAAGTCATTAAATTTATCATATTCTGCATATAAGAAAGAGCGGAAATAATTTTTATTACTTATCAAATGTCTTTTCAGCTCTTTTTTTTCTTTTTTACTTATAGAAAATAGAATTGTGTCATTTAATATATTTTTTTCTTTATCTATAGCTATTACTTGTACTGTGATATTATCTTTTGTAAATAGTGTTTCTTGTTTATTTAATTCATAGATAATTTTTCTTTCTTTTATGTCTATGTTTATCGTATCGTCTGAGTTGAAAATACAATAGAGCTCTATAGGATTAAATTCATAATTAAAATCTATATTTATTTGTATAGCTTCGGGTTCAGCAATGAAGTAAGTTTCGTTTTTTAACAAGTTAGATGAGTTCTCAATCTCTTTAGAACAGAGATTATATTGAGTGTTTTTTGTGATATATATATCATTTACAGGTGTTGATATAGTCATATTGTGTTTTACAAGATCTTTATCTTCGATTTTTATTTTAGGTTTTGCAGCGTATAGGTCTAATTTTCCTAAACCGTTAGGTCTATCGGAAGCGAAAATAATTGTTCCATCAGGGAGAATAGCAGGATCGCTTTCGTTAAATTCCGTATTTATATCATTTATAGGAATTGGTTTTCCCCAAGTATTATTTGTAGCTATAGAATAATATAGGTCATATCCGCCGGGTCCATCGAAACCGTTACTTGCAAATATTAAGACAGAATCAGAAACAAAGCATGGTGTAATTTCATTAGAAGTTGAATTTAATTCGTCCAGTGGCGTAAACATTCCCCACGTGTTGTCATCTTGTCGATAAGCTATCCAAAGATCAGTGTCTTTATTTGCTTTTTCACGATTTGAAGAAAATATCATTATTTTTTGATTAGGTGAAATTGTTGGATGTGCAGAAAAAGTTGTATCTATAAAATCCGAAATTGGGATTGGTTTCACCCAAGAATTTCTTTCTATATTAGTTCTATGTAAAGATAGAAAAGAACCGTATTTTAGAGTATTAAAAGCAGATAGCACAGCATTTTTTTCATCTATAAAAGAGATATATGAGCAGTTTTGTTTTTCTTCGTTAATAGGACTTCTTAATATCTTATAATCTGCAAAAAGAATCGAGTCGTTTTCATCTAAACTTGCAATATAAAAACATGAATAACCAGTTCTTGTTGAGTTGAAATACAGCCTATTTTCAAACTTATTGAATGTCGGAGCAAAGTCGTCGGATTTTGAATTAAGAGAAGATAGATTTTGTGGCGTTTGAAATCCGACAGATATATTTTTATCAAAAGAAATTATATTTTGCGATGGAAGTATCAACAAAATAAAACTAAAAATATAAGCTAAGAACTTACTTTTCAATTTAATCTCCTAAGAAATTAAAAAAATCTTTTTCTTTTCCAAATAGTACTAAAATATCATCATCAGAGAATACAAAATCTGGTTGTGGTATTCCTAAAACCATGTAATCAACTTTTTCATCTTGTCGCAAAAGTCCATATTTTTTCACTTCTCTTTTAACGGTAACGATATTAAGAGAATATATTTGTCTTAGTTGAGAGTCCAAAACAGAACGACCTATAAGCCAATCAGGTGTTTTTATTTCATATATGCTATAATCTTCGCTTATTTTATGAGATTCTATAAGGTCGGGAAGTATTAATCTATCAGCTAGATGCTCGGCTGCTTCTGCTTCAGGGACAAGAGTTTCAGTTACGTTCAAAAGGTTCAACAATCTTTCATGAATTGGATTTAAAACACGATTAAATATCTTTCTTACTCCTATTTCTTGCAGGACAGCAGTAGTTACAATAGAAGCTTCAAAAAGTTCACCTATAGCAACAATTGTAGCATCCATTTCTTTAACACCAAGACTTTGCATAGCCTTAGCATCTGTTGAGTCCACAGTAACCGCATAAGAAACAATGTCTTGAAGTGGCTCAACTCGTTCAGGGTTTTTGTCTATAGCTAAAACTTCAGCACCTTTTTTAGTCAAACTTAAAGCTAGATTATATCCAAAATATCCTAATCCTATAACGCAAAATTTTTTATTTGCCATAGCTTAATTAACAACTAAATTTTTTTACTAATTTCCGTTAAAATATATTTTTCTTGTTCTGTCAAACTTTTATATCCATTTGCAGATATTTTATCTAAAATTTCATCAATTTTTTCTTGCGTTATTATTACGCCACCTATCTCAATATTATTGAGAACATTAGAACTTTTAGTATGCGTTTTAGGTCGATTTACATTTGTTTGTACATTTTGGTTCGGATTAGACCAATGTGCATAATAATTAGAATTTGGATCATTAGATTGATATTTTCGTTCAAAAATGTTACCAGAAGAATTTATTTTCCTGCGACGATTAGAGTTATCAATATGTTCATAACTTGGTATTCCAAATTTTACATATTTACGTGCAATTCGGAAAATTGGAGTTCTTTCACCGAATTTAAGAAGTAAAATACCTGTTAATGCACCACCAAAGTGAGCAAAATGGGCTATTCCATCTTGAGAAGTAAGACCAATTATAAGTGAGATTGCCATCATACCTATACCAAACACACGAGCTGGTATCGGAATAAATAAAGGAAACATAATAATTCTTCTATCAGGGTTAAGCATAGCAAAAGCTATGATTATGCCGTAAAGCGAGCCACTAGCGCCTATAGTAGGAGCAGTTTGACCCAGCAATGGAGAAATAAGCAAATGAAGTAAGCCCGCACCAATACCTGAAATTAAATAGAAAAATAAATATTTACCGCTGCCCCAAGTTTCTTCTAACTCTGTACTAAACATATATAGTGCAAACATATTAAAAAACAGATGCCCAAAATCAGCATGAAGAAACTGATATGTTATAAGTTGCCATATACCAAAACCAAAGCCGAGAATGCCACTATTAGTAATTGCATAATTATCGTAAATAGGTTGTAAAGCAAAAATATCAATAACCCAATAACGAAGTGGAATTCCCGAGACTACTATGCCGCTAAACAATAAATTGTTTATAAAATATATAGCTATATTGAGAATTAAAAGTATTTTTAAAGCCGGTGTAATTCTAAAAAACATATTCTTTTATTTTTATAATAAATTCAAAGCAAATATAAGAAATAATTTGTAAATATTCATAATGCTATAACGAAAAATAATAACAATAGTAACTTAAAACTCAAAATTTATATATTTCTATTTTTTTTGTTTATTAACAACTAATTTTGTTAAACTAAGTGTAAGTTTTTATATATAATTAACTTAATTATTAGGTATTAATAAAAAGCAAACAATTTATAGCTAATATGTTTTTAAAAAGAAATTTAGAAAAAAAACACACAAATTCTTATGAATTTTAGTAAAAAAGATAAGAAATTGCTTAAAATTTCGTATTTTTACATTTATTTTAAAAAATTAATAAAATAAATATTTATATAATTTTGAAAATTTAAAATTGAGGATTTAAAATAGATGAAAATTACATTTCCAGACGGACATACACGTGAATATCCTGACAATACTACTGGTTTAGATATTGCAAAGTCAATATCGGAGGGACTAGCTAGGAATTCCGTTGGCATTTTATTAAACGGAGAGGTTTATGATTTAATGCGTCCAATTTCGGGTGATGCTACCATAAAAATTTTAACATTTGATGACGAAGAAGGAAAAGAAATATATTGGCACTCTTCGGCTCATTTGATGGCAGAAGCTTTGCAGCAGCTTTATCCGGGTATAAAATTCGGTATAGGTCCTGCAATAGAGACAGGTTTTTATTATGACGTTGATTTACCGGACGGTATCAAACTTACAACTGAGGATTTGCCTGCTATAGAAGCTAAGATGTTAGAGCTAGCTAAGAAAAATTCTGAATTTGTTCGTGAAGTTGTTCCTTGGGAAGAAGCTATAAAGCATTGGCGTGATGAGGTTGGCGATGAATATAAAGCAGAATTACTTGAAGGATTTAAGGGAGAAGAAATCTCGTTTTATAGGCACAATACTTTTACAGATTTATGTCGCGGAGCTCATTTACCTAATACTAGCTCAATTAAATTCGTTAAATTGTTATCTGTTGCGGGTGCTTATTGGCGTGGTGATTCTTCGCGCAATATGATGACTCGTATTTACGGCGTAACTTTTCCAAAAAAGAAAATGCTTGATGATTTTATAGTTATGCGAGAAGAAGCGGAGAAACGCGATCACCGTAAGTTAGGGCGTGAATTAGACTTGTTTATGATAACACCAGCTGTAGGTGGCGGTTTACCTCTTTGGTTGCCAAATGGAACAATTATGCGACGTGTAATAGAAGATTTTATGCGTAAGGAACAGATTAAACGTGGTTATTTTGAAGTTATAACACCTCACATCGGCAATATTAATTTATATAAAACATCAGGTCATTATCCATATTATTCAAGTTCGCAGTTTCCACCTATGACGGTAGAAAATGAAGAATATATGATGAAGCCTATGAATTGTCCGCATCATCATCAGATTTACTTGAACAAACCTCGTTCTTATCGTGAATTACCTTTAAGATTATTTGAGCTTGGAACAGTATATCGCTATGAGCAATCGGGCGAGTTAAGCGGGCTTACGCGAGTTCGTGGATTTACCCAAGATGATGCACACATATATTGTACCGTTGAGCAATTAAAAGATGAAGTGAAAGGTGTAGTTGATATTATCCATTATTTTTTCAAAACATTTGGAATGTCGGATAGTGTTCAAACGCGCTTATCTTTCCGCGATGAGTCAGCCGATAAATATGGTGGTGATGTAGAGCTCTGGTTGAAAGCACAAAAAGAGATAACAGAAGCTGCTGATGAATTAGGTTTGAACTATTTTATAGAGGAAGGCGAAGCTGCTTTCTATGGTCCTAAAATTGATTTTATTGTAAAAGATGCTATTGGACGTAAATGGCAATTAGGTACAGTGCAAGTGGATTACGTGATGCCTGAGCGATTTAATTTAGAATATACGGGAGCGGATAATATGGCACATCGTCCTGTTTGTATTCATAGAGCTCCTCTTGGTTCTTTAGAAAGATTTATGGCAATCTTAATTGAACATTATGCTGGTAATTTCCCGTTCTGGATAGCGCCTATTCAAGTTAGTGTTTTGCCTATAAGTGATGGACAAGCAGAATATGCACTTTCAATAAAACAAGAACTTGAAAACTTAGGTTTCAGAGTAGATATAGATTTACGAAGTGAAAAAATAAATAGAAAAATTGCTGAATCAGAGCAGAAAAAGAAACCATTTGCTTTGATTGTCGGACAAAAAGAAATGGAAAACAAGACTGTTTCTGTTCGTGAGCATACAAAAGGTGATATAGGAGTGAAAACTCTTGAAGAGATGATAGCTATTTTTACAGATTTAAATACTAATCGCAAGTAAGTATAAAATAAATATATTGGAGGTATATTTTATGGAGGATAAAATTTTATATAAGGGCATTACTTATGATGATGTTTTGTTAATTCCGCGTTATTCCGAGATATTGCCGAGAGAAACTTCTTTAGTAACAAAGCTTACTAAACAAATAACTCTAAATATTCCTATTATATCCGCTGCTATGGATACGGTTACTGAAGCGCAAATGGCTATAGCACTAGCTAGGGAAGGTTGTATGGGAGTAATTCATAAGAATATGACAATAGAGGAACAAAAAACTTGCGTTGATAGAGTTAAACGTAGTGAAAGCGGAATGATCAACAAGCCGATAACTTTAAAAGCGGATAATACTGTAAAAGATGCTATTGATTTAATGAAAAAATTCAGTATTTCTGGTATTCCGATTGTTGATAATACGCATAAATTAGTTGGCATTGTTACTAATCGTGATTTGCGTTTTAAGCCTAATCCGACTGAAAAAATAGCAGATATGATGACAACTAATCTTATTACTGTTCCTATTGGAACGACATTAGAGGAAGCAGAAGAGAAGTTACAAAAACATAAGATTGAGAAATTGCCTGTAGTTGACGATGATTATATTTTGCGTGGATTGATTACTTTTAAAGATATTCAAAAGAAAAGACAATTTCCGAATGCGGCAAAAGATGAACAAGGTCGTTTATTAGTAGGTGCTGCTGTAGGTATATCAATGAACACTATAGATAGGGTAGAAGCATTATTAGAAGTTGGAATTGATGTAGTTTTTGTTGATACGGCACATGGACATAATAAAAAAGTGATAGATATGGTAAGAACTATAAAAACAACTTATAAAGATTTACAAGTTGTTGCCGGAAATATAGCTACAGGTGAAGCTGCTGAAGCACTTATTAGTGCTGGTGCAGATGGCTTAAAAGTTGGTATAGGTCCTGGTTCTATTTGTACGACACGCATTATTGCAGGGGTAGGTGTACCACAATTAACTGCAGTGATGAAAGTTGCTGAAGTTGCTAAGAAATATAATGTTCCTGTTATAGCTGATGGCGGAATTAAGCAAACGGGTGATGTAGCTAAAGCTATAGCTGCAGGTGCAAATACTGTTATGATAGGTAATCTTTTTGCAGGGCATGAAGAAAGTCCGGGTGAAAAAATCATCTTTGAAGGACGTGTTTATAAAATATACCGTGGAATGGGATCATTAGGAGCTATGCAAGATGGTTCAGCCGATAGATATTTTCAAGATGCAGAGGCAGAACTTGCAAAATATGTTCCTGAAGGAATTGAAGGACGCATACCTTATAAAGGTAATGTATGTGATACGGTATATCAAATTGTTGGTGGACTGCGGTCTGCTATGGGATATTGCGGTTGTAAAGATCTTGAAGAGATGAAAAACAATGCACAATTTACACTAATAACAGGGGCAGGTTTATTGGAGTCTCATCCTCACAATATCAATATTACAAAAGAAGCTCCTAATTATTTTGTCAAATAGATTTTTTAATAAATAATTCATAGATAAAAAAATGAAACAGAAAGTTAATGCTAAACAAGAAGCAAAGAAGCAAGAAGAGAGTAACTGTCCTCAATTTATAGACAAAAGATTGCGACAAGTACGCTTTAATATGGAAGATAATAAAGTTGATGCTGTATGGGCAACTCATCTACCTAATATACGTTATCTTACAAATTTTTCTGGATCCGCAGCAACTATGCTGATATTGCCTGACGAAGTCCACTTTTTCACAGATGACAGGTATGAAGAACAGATAAAATTAGAACTATTTGATATACCAAACTTACATACGCATATTACGCGTGATCCATTAGGATATACGATGGAAAATAATTTGTTGGACAATAGTCCGAAATTAGGTATTGAAACAGAATATATCACACATATGGAAGCTTTAGGAATACGTTCAAAACTAATGACAAAAAGAAAAACGAAAATGTTTCCTGTTGTTAGTTTGCTAGAAAAATATACGCAACCTAAATCTCCTGAAGAATTAGAGTCTATAAAAAAAGCATGCAAGATAGCAGAAGAAACTTTTGAAAAAGTACTTAACGACGTAATTAAACCGGGCGTTTCAGAATTAGATATAGCTATAGAAATAGGATATATTAGTAGAAAATTAGGTTCTGAAGGTGATGCATTCGATACGATTGTAGTTACAGGAAAGCGAGGCGCGCTAGTACACGGACAGCCAAGTAAAGCTAAGATAAAGAAAAATGATATAGTTTTAATAGATTTCGGTTGTAAAGTAAACGGCTTTTGCTCTGATATAACAAGAACGATTTGTGTTGGTAAGCCGACAAAAGAACAAAAAGAAATTTATTCTTTGCTCTATAATGCAATGTCTAACGCAATAGCAGAAGTAAGACCCGGAATGAAAGGGAATTTCTTAGATTCTGTTGCAAGAAATATGATAGAAGAAGCGGGATATGGGCAGTATTTCCAACATTCTTTAGGGCATGGAATAGGATTAGTATGCCATGAAAAACCAATCATTTCATTTAGACTAACTGACCAAATTGTGCCTGAAGATGTTGTACTAGCTATTGAACCCGGGATTTATCTACCAGACCGCTTTGGAATGCGAGTAGAAGATAATGTAGTTGTAACAAAAGGGAAAAATATAAAACTTACAAATGCTCCCGAAACTCTAATATGCTTATAGAAATAAAAAAACATCTATTCTAATAAAATAAAATCCCCGTAAGTAAGAAAAACGGGGGTTCTTTTTTTTATTGATGAACATATAAAACATAATGAAAAAAGTAAAAATTCCACATACATTTACGATAGTTTTTGTAATAGTAGTAGTATGCGCTGCTATGACTTGGATTATACCGGGCGGAGAATTTGAGCGAAAACTTGTTGAAGTAAATGGAATAGAAAGGAATATCGTCATACCAAACTCTTTCCAAAACATAGATAGCACGCCACAAACTTGGCAAATATTCACTGCGTTCTTTAAAGGTTTTGAACGAACTTCTAATATTATTGTCTTTATTTTAATGATTGGAGGTGCATTCTGGATTGTTAATTATACAAATACTATAAACATAGCTATAAGCAATTTTTTAAAAGTAGTAGAAAAAGTACAAAAAAATAAAATAATTAACAAAATAGGAGTGAACAACATAGTTATAATTATGATTATGACTATGTTTAGTATGTTCGGCGCTATATTCGGAATGAGCGAAGAAACAATAGCTTTCATTATTATATTTGTGCCACTAGCTATCTCTATGGGATATGATTCTATTGTTGGTGTGCTTATTTCGTATGTTGCAGCACATACTGGATTTGCAGGCGCTATGCTAAATCCGTTTACTATAGGAATTGCACAAGGTTTAGCGGGAGTACCGACATTTTCAGGAATAGAATATAGAATAATATGCTGGGTAATTTTGACTACAATAGCTATTGTATTTACAATATTATATGCAAGAAAAGTTCATAAAAATCCGCAAAAATCTATAATGTTTGAAGCTGATAAATTTTGGCGAGAACAGAAAGAAAAAAAAGATGATATAGTACAAGAAACAGAAAACAAAACCAAAGCAAAAGTCGTTTTTGCCATAATTGCTATTATTATGTGCGTAGTTTCTATAAAATTTCCTTTAACGGAAATTAGTATAGGTGAAAGTAAATATTCATTGCCGTTTTTTCCTATATTTACTCCTATTTTTATATTGATGGGCATTAGGGCATTAAGAAAAAACATACATAATTTTATAATTATAATTTTAGCAACTACGATAATAATGCTTGTCATCGGTGTTTTAGGTTACCAATGGTATATCAAAGAGATAGCTGCACTTTTCTTTGCTATGGGAATTGTTGTAGGATTAGCGTTCAATCTATCTTTAGACAACACTATGAGACTGTTTATTGAAGGTTGCAAAGATATTATGACCGCTGCTATTATTGTAGGAATGGCGGGCGGAATAATAATAATTCTTGAAGATGGAAAAATCATAGATACATTGCTCTTTGCAGTTTCACAAGCTATGACTAATACAGGAAAAGAAACGTCAATAGCTGCTATGTATATGATACAAAACATGTTGAATATAATCATACCGTCAGGTTCTGCAAAAGCTGCATTAACTATACCGATGATGGTGGAATTTTCTGATATTGTTGGGATTTCAAGACAATTAACTATTATGGCGTTTCAATTTGGCGATGGTTTTACAAATATGATAACACCAACATCGGGTGTACTTATTGCATGCTTAGGAGTAGGGCGAATACCTTATGAAAAATGGGTAAAGTTTATATTACCTTTTATACTTATACTTTTTGTTGTAGGATTTTTATTGCTATTGCCACCTTTATATATCCATTTTAATGGATTTTAAGAATTTTCATAATTTTTCTTTGGTGCGAAAGGGTAGTCGTTTTGAAGTTAGAAGAGAGAAGCAATTGACAATATTTTTTAAACCGCAAAGAACACAAAGAGTTACGCAAAGAGCGCAAAGAAAAATATCAAGCCAAAAATCATAGAAATCATAGAAATCCCATAAATCACAGTTTAGACAAAAAGAGGAGAATTTCCGCTCAGCGAAGTTGGCAAATTCCCCTTTGGTACGAAGGGGTGGCAAGCGAAGCTTGACGGGGTAGTCAATAATTGTCTGAACTGTGATTTATGGAATTAAAGGATTAGCAGGATTGTGCTGTAGGCACAAAATATCGGTAAAAGAAATGTAATCTTACTCATCTCGTCCCGTACGGGACGAAACATAAGCAAGTATAAGTTTTTACCGATATTTAATCCCTACGGGATTTTTAAGGATATATAATTCATAACCACACTCCCCCGCTTCGCGGGTACTCCTCTACAAGAGGAGAATTTCCGCTCAGCGAAGTTGGCAAATTCCCCTTTGGTACGAAGGGGTGGCAAGCGAAGCTTGACGGGTAGTTAATAACCACAAACATAAATTCTATTTTTTTTCATTTTTTGCTAAATATTCTTCATAAGCTTTAGCTATTTCTTCTACACTTATTTTCAAGATTTTCATTTTTTCAAATAATTCAGGTAGATTTTCTTGAAAAAACTCTTCTTTATAAAGTTTGCCAATTTTTTCTTTCGCGTCTTCTTCTATAAAAAAACCGATTCCTCGCTTGTTATATACTATTCCTAATTGTTCTATATTATCAAAAGCGCGCACTAATGTATTACGATTAACTGCAAGTAATATGCTTAATTCTCTTACCGACGGTGTTCTGTTATTTATTTCCCATTTATCTTGAATAATTTGACTACAAATATAATCTACTATTTGTAGATAAATAGGTTTGTCTGTTTTATATTTCATATTTTCCCCCTATATTTGCGTTCTTCTAAATTTCAAATAAGATAAGCTCCAAGGCAATAGAGGAACTAAAATGCACCATATTATTTTAATTGACATAAGTTCTTTTGTATCAATACGAATGTTTAGTTGTGCTATATATTTTAGTTGTGATTGAGTAAGAATAAACCCTAATAAACTTAATAGCAATATAAAACATACAATTATTGCAATTCCTGTAATAATAATTTTTATAATCTTGTTGTTCTTGAAGAAAAAAACAGCGAAAAACAAAAAAGATTGTAGCTGCACGTTATAAAACATATTCTCTAAGTGGTAATTATAATTTATACTTAGATTTGGCAAATTAATCCAACTCAGAATTGTTAATGATACTACATATATTGCAAAAAGAAGAAGCGGGAGCAAAACACTAACTTGCACTATAGCAGAAAGAAGCTTCTCAAATTGTGAGGCAGGTAGCATAGCGCGCTGCACATCTTTTTTACTGTCATATAGATTAATATAAAATACAAGTGGTGCTACAAAAACTAGAAGTAATATAATGTTAAATATGGAACTAGCGTAAGCATCAGTAGGCATAACATCATGTTGTCTAATTAAATAATATCCAAAACTTATGCAAAATAAAACTATCAGCGATAGAATAGCATATAGTTTTTTATTAATCAGAATTTCTGTTCTAATTAAATTGAAAAAGCGGTTGAAATTGAATGTGTTATTCATAGTTTGTTTACTCCTTAATAAATGTTTGTTTGAAAAAATCTTTATTAGAAATTGCAGCATTAAATAAAAGTTCTATGTTTATCTTGGTGTTACTGTTGTCATTATTAGGTTCAACAGATAAAAAACCTCCCAAAGTTTGTTCGCTATATAAAGCAGAAGGCGGTGCTTGTTCTTGCAGTGTAAATTTCAATTTTTCGGAAATTTCAGCAACTGTATTATTTAATAAAATTTGATTAAATTCTAAAATAATAATCGGATCTATTAAATTTTCTAAGTCTAAAACTTGATGAGTAGAAATAACTATACTTCTGCTGTCGTTTATAGATTCTGCCAATAGCTGTCTAAAAATACTTTTTGACGGAATATCTAAACCATTTGTAGGTTCATCTAAGAAAAGTAAAGGTGTATTGCAAGCTAAAGAAAAAGCGATTAAAGATTTTTTTTGTTGTCCATGTGACAAATTTTTCATCTTTTTCTTAAGATCAATATTAAATTTTTCTAAATAATATAGAAATTGCTCAGTATTAAAATTTGGATATAATTTACCGTAAGTTTTTCCATAATCTATAATGTTCATAGTTGGAATAGATAAAACTTCAGGTAAATAATATATTTTTTCAAGCATATCGGGGAAACGCTTTCTGCTTTCCATTCCAAAAACTGTGCAAGTGCCAGAGTTAGGAAAAAGCAAGCCACACATTAAACGTAAAAGAGTTGTTTTTCCAACTCCATTTTCACCAAGTAATCCGTAAATGTTACCGGGTAATATTTCCAAATCAATGCCAGATATAACTGGCGCTTGTCGCTTATTATATCTGAAATGTAAGTTTGATATTTTTATCATTGTGCTATATAAAATTAATTAAAAATAAATAAAGAATAGTGTATTAGTAAACTAATACACTACAAAATTAAGAAGAAAATATGAATTATCCAAATCTTTTTTAAAAAAGATAGTATTTTTATTAATTAAATAATTTTATAAAAAAGTTTAGGGTAGAGCAAAGTAAACATAAATATGTGCTGTAGGCACAAAATATCGGTAAAAGAAATATAATCTACTAATCTCGTCCCATACGGGACAAAACATAAGCAAGTATAAGTTTTTACTGATATTTAATCCCTACGGGATTTTTAAGGATATATAAATTATAACCTCCTCCGCGGCTCCTCCAAAGGAGGAGAGTTTTAAAATTCCTCTCCTTTGGAGAGGCTAGGAGAGGTCAAATTTCCCTTCGGGACGAAGGGGTGGCAAACGCTAGCTTGACGGGGGTAGTTAATAATTGTTATTCAAAATAATATAATTAATTTGTTATTTCATTTTATTTTTGTATTTTTGTATTTTTGTAACAATCAATATTTTTCTTTTTTTATTAACTAAATAATGGAGCTGCATAATGACACAAAGAACTATTAAATTAACAAACTTTTTGCTAACATCTTTAGCATTCTTTATTTTCATTTCTCAGTCTGCATTTTCTGATGACTTAATAACAAATACAAGATTAAAAAACTGGATAAAAGCTAATACAGATAAGCTACCTGAAGTTGTTATAAATGAAGATGGTGGAATAGAGAATACTACAGAAAATTTAGAAGCATTAGCAAAAATAGAGGAATTAAATTGTATTTATGGAAATCTTATTAGCATAGATGAATTAATCAGACATATGCCGAATTTGAAGAAGTTAATGTGTTACAAAAATGCTTTGATTGAATTAGATTTAAGTAATAACATAAAATTGGAGGTATTGAATTGTTATAATAGTCAACTGACTAGCTTAGATGTAAGCAAAAATATAAAATTAACACATTTATATTGTTATGAAAATCTATTAACCAACTTGGATATAAGTAAAAATATAGAATTAGTATGGTTAGAGTGTTATACTAACCAACTAAGCAGCTTAGATGTAAGTAATAATATAGAACTAAAAACATTGATGTGTTCTGTTAATCCATTAATTAACTTAGATGTAAGTAAAAATATAAAATTAGAAGTATTGTATTGTTACGCTAATCAATTAAGTATCTTAGATTTAAGTAACAACGTAGAACTAAAAACATTGATGTGTTCTGACAATCAATTAACCAACTTAGATGTGAGTAATAATATAAAATTAACACATCTAGATTGTAATAATAATCAACTAAATACTTTGGATATAAGTAATAATATAAAATTAACATATTTATCTTGTTCTCAAAATCAATTAACCAACTTAGACCTTACAAATAATTTAGAATTAGGCGGATTATCTTGTTCTGAAAATCAACTAATCAACTTAGATGTAAGTAAGCATATCAAATTAACACAATTGCATTGTAATAATAATCAGCTAACTAGCTTAGACATTAGTCCGATACCATATTTAAGGTTACTAAGCTGTTGTAATCAAGCGGAAGGTTTTATTTTGTACTTAACTAAAGAACAAAAAAGTAGATTTACTGAAAAAGATTATTGTAGTGCTATACTCAAAGAGGAAAAAAGTATTTGTGAAATAGAATGGTTAGATATTCATCCTAATCCTACTGCAGATAAGTTTTTTATTGAAAGCAAATTCTTTGATGATGAAATAAAAATATTAAATTTAGCGGGTGAAGTTTTATATCGAGAAATACTTAATACTGAAAAAACAGAAATTGATATTTCAAATCTGCCGGCGGGAGTGTATTTTGTAATAACAAAAGGAAAAATAGGAAAAGTTGTTAAAAATTAGTAGAAAATAATTTTACTTTATATAAACTGCTTATTGATTTTTTCAGTAAGCAGTTTTTTTTAGGAGCTCCTATTGTCTGAACTATGATTATGATTAGTGTGATTTTGAGGTATTTTTAAAATTCTATTCATCTCAAACGCAGTTTGATAGGGTAGTTATTAAGTTATAGACTAAAGTACAAATTCTTGCCAATTGTTTTATTAATTCATATTATTTTTGTATTTTAAAAACAAATAATAATTTAAAAAATTAGGAGAAAAAATCATGACAAAAAAAATAACAAATCTTGTATTAATGCCCTTAGCATTATTTATTTTCATTTCTCAATCTGCATTTTCTAATGAATTAATAACAGATTCAAAATTAAAAGAATGGATAAAATACTGTAAAAGTCAATTACCTGGAGTTGTTGTAAATGAAGATGGTGGAATAGATAGTACTACAGCGAATTTAGAAGCATTAGCAAAAATAGAGGAGTTGACTTGTAGCTCTTCCAGTCTTGTTAGCATAGATGAATTAATTAGACATATGACGAGTTTGAAGACGTTAGTTTGTTCTAATAATCCACTATACACCTTAGACTTAACAAATAATATAGAATTAAAAACATTAGAGTGTTATAATACTCAACTAAGCACCTTAGATGTTAAAAATAACATGAAGTTAGAAAAACTGTATTGTTGGAGTAATCAACTAACTAACTTAGATGTAAGTCAAAATATAGAACTAACAAATTTAATATGCGCTAGTAATCAGTTAACTACCTTAGACTTAACAAATAATATAAAATTAGAAGAATTGAATTATGTTTTTAATCAAATAAGCAGTTTAGATTTAAGTAAGCACATAAAATTAACAAGTTTAAAATGTGCTTATAATCAATTAACTACCTTAGATGTAAGTAATAACATAGAACTGACACTATTAAATTGTTCTGGCAATCAATTAACTATCTTAGATTTAACAAATAATATAAAATTAGAAGAATTACATTGTGATAATACTCAACTAAGTACCTTAGATGTTAAAAATAACATGAAGCTAGAAAAACTGTATTGTTGGAGTAATCAACTAGCTAGATTAGATATTACTTCGCTACCAAATTTAGGAAAGCTACAGTGTTGTAATCAAGCGGAAGGTTTTATTCTTTATTTAACTAAAAAACAAAAAAGTAAATTTACAGAAGCAAACTATTGCAATGCTATACTTAAAGAAAAAGACGGAAGTATTTGCGAAATAGAATGGTTAGATATTTACCCTAATCCGACTGCAGGCAAGTTTTTTATCGATAGTAAATTCTTGTCTGACGAAATAAAAATATTAAATTTAGCGGGTGAAGTTTTATATCGAGAAACACTTAATGCTGAAAAGACAGAAATTGATATTTCAAATCTGCCGGCGGGAGTGTATTTCGTAATAACAAAAGGAAAAGTAGGAAAAGTTATTAAAAATTAGTAGAAAATAATTTTTACTTTATACAAACTGCTTATTGATTTTTTCAGTAAGCAGTTTTTTTTTAGGAGCTCCTATTGTCTGAACTATGATTATGATTAGTGTGATTTTGAGGTGTTTTTAAAATTCCCCTTCCCAGAAGGAGTGGCAGGCGAAGCCTGACGGGGTAGTCTATAATTGTCTGAACCTTACCACAAACTAAAAAACGTCCCGTCTACAATTTTGTTTTCTATTTATTCATCGGCTTCATTGCCACTTTTCAGAATAAAATATCCTATTACTCCACCAAGAATTGATGCTGCGAAAATACCGATTTTTGCCTGTGTCATGTAAATCTCGTGAGTGAATGCCAAGGACGTAATAAACAGCGACATAGTAAATCCGATGGCTGCCAAAAATGCAATTCCCACCAAGTTTTTTACATTCATGCCTTGTGGAAAAGTTGCTATTTTCAGCTTAACCAACAAGAATGTAATACCGACAATACCGATTACTTTTCCAGCCAACAATCCAAGTCCGACACCAAGCGCCACGTTGCTGCTGAAAATCTCCTGTACATCTACCCCCAATGAAACACCTGCGTTAGCCAAAGCAAATATAGGCAACACAATGAACGTTACAAACGGTTGCATAGCATGTTCCAATCGTTGAAGTGGTGGAATTGCGGAATTGGTGTCTTTTTTTATGGCTTCTAAAACGTGTACTTGCGCTGTGGTCAGTATTGATGCATTCGTAGATGTGATATTTTGTAATTTGGTGATGGACTGTTTTACGCGATTGATGTAGGTACTTTCTTTGATGCTTACATCAGCCGGAATGGTAAACGCAGCCAAAACAGATGCAATCGTAGCGTGAACACCTGAAAGCAAGAATGCTATCCATACGCCACCGATACCTAAAATCGCATAAAACAAGATGTTTCGCACCCCCATTTTATTTCCTATGAGCATAATTATCACAAAACCCAATCCAGTAAGTAAGCTAATAACAGAAATATTGGAAGTGTAAAAAAATGCAATTACCAATACGGCTCCCAAGTCGTCCACGATAGCCAAAGCCGTAAGAAAAACCTTTAAGGAAAGTGGAACACGTTTGCCTAATAAATGTAATACAGCAAGAGCAAAAGCA
>JAAYTD010000046.1 GCA_012518115.1 Ignavibacteria bacterium
AAACTTTATATAAGAACAAAAAAAAGGAGCAACATTTAGTTACTCCTTTCAATTTTTTTGTTTTTACTATGAAAAATATTATTTTGTAAATATCAATTTCGTTAATTGATATTTATTGCCTTGAACTATACGAACAAAATAGCTTCCTGTAGAAATATTTTTGTTCTGTAAATTATATTCTATTTGGTTGCTACCATTTTTTAAAATTCCGTCAAATAATACTGCTAAAGTAGTTCCCTTAATATCAAGAAGTTCAACTCTAGTATTATCTTCTGTTTCAGAATTAAATACTACTGTAAACTTACCGTTAACAGGATTAGGACTAATTACTAACCCTAAATCACTTTTTTCTAAAATAGTATTTACAGCTTGAATAGGATCACCATTGTCATCAACAACTATTACAACAAAAGTAACTTCTACAGTATCACATTCATTATAACATTTAATTAGATATGTTCCTGCTGCATCAGCTGTTATATCTTCTAGAAGATGTACAATATCTTTTGTGTCAGCTGTATAGGTATTAGTGCTCTGTAAAGTATCGTCAATATAAATTTCTTCAGTAAAATCAGTAGAAGATTCAACTTCAATAGAAAGAACTACATCTTCACCTTCTTTTATCCTAATATCATCTGCAGGATCAGGAGTGAATGAATTCAAAACAAGATAATCTAACACAACATTAACTTTATTACTTTCTACAGAATTAGAAGAATTTTGTGCTTTAATAGATACCCAGTATTCTCCTTGATCAACTGTATAATCTGATGGAGTAATAGTTAGTTCAGAAGTTGTAGAACCTGATATCGTTGCATCATCAACTAAAGCGTTTCCATCTTTATACCATTGGAAATCAACGGCAGTTGTACTTTGCATAGTAACACTTAAAGTTATTGTTTCACCATTACATGTTCTTACATCTACAGGTTGTTTTTGAATAATTACTGCGCCGTCTTCATATAACAAATAAGCAGGTTCAGTCCTGACAGTATTACAAGCACCTGTAATTTCACAGAAGTAATAATCACCATTATAAGTGTAATCGTCTTGTGATAAATAGCTAATCACTAAAACATTAGAGTTTGCACCTTTATATTTTACACTGTTTTCTAGCTTTATTTCACCTGAAACTGTTTTCTTATACCATTGATAACCGTCATTATAAAGAGGAGCGGTAGTTCCAGAGTGATTAGCTATAACTTCTATAGTAGCAGCTCCATGAAGCGGTGCATAAGTTTTTTCAGTTGGTTGTTTAAAAACAGAAGAAACGTCTGTAACAAACAATTCAGACCCTCTAGTAGTGAAAGTTTCAATAAATTCTTCTCCTTGTTCGTCTATACTTTTAGCTGTAGCTATATAAGTATATATTCCTTCGTCAGTTTTATTTATTCCTTTTATAGTAAGTATTTGGTTTGTATAAAGCTTACCTTTTGAATCAAAAATATCCTCTCCATTTTTCTGCCAATGTCCTTCTAAAATTGTACCATGATATCCAAAATAAATTTCATAATCACTACCTTCACATAAAATAGTTTTCTTAGCAGGATGTTCAGTGAAAAAGAAATTAGAAGCTTCTACATCAAATCTAATTATATTTGATTCAAATTCAACTTTACAATCATCAGGATTAGTATCTTTTCCTTGAAATACTAATACTCTAACCGCACCAAAATAATTTGTAGTATTTGCAATAAGTTCTAATGTATCTGTATTAGCAGAGGGAACTTGATTAACTGGAATATCTTGCCAACCAAAACCATTATTAATTTGCCATATATACTTATCTGGTTGAGCTATTGGAGCATTCGCAATATTAGCAACAAATTTTAATATGGAACCTTCCAGAACTTTATCTGTTAAATCATATTCTCCTATGTAACTAATATCAACTCCTGTTATTGGTTCTATATAAGCTACTCTAATTATCAATTCATCAAAGCTAGCCTCACAACCTTCAGGACCAAACACAGAATAACGATAGTAAGTATAGTCAGAAGAAGCTGCTTTTGAAATCGTTAAACTTCCTGGCTGTTGACTGTTTACAACTTCCCATATTTGTCCGTCTTTTGAACGTTCCCAAATATCTCTATCAACTACACCAGAGTACTCAACATTAAAAGTATAATTGTCATTGTTTTTACACAATTCATATAATTGTTTGTTTGTAGAAGAAATAGCTACAGGAGTATAGTCTATTGTAGCACTAGTTAATGTAACAGATCCACCTTCATCGGTAAATTGATGATTTTGTGGAATATTCTTTCTTCCATATAAAGTTAAATCATTGAGCTTCAGTTCCAGTTTGTCGCCACAATTATTCTTTGTATTAATTTCATAAACTACCCAAAAATAATTATCACCTTCAGTTAATTCTAGTGGTTCGTCAAACTCTATTTCAAATGGCTGATTTGCCGAAACAGGACCTTGAAAAATATACTCTGCTATCGGTTGCTGAGCTGCTGTAAGAACAAAACTGTTTACTTGAAAAGTATAATATAATTTAGCTTTGAGAACATGATCTGCAGTAGTTGCTGCAGTATTTAATGCCATTTTTTTAAGTTTTAATGGAGTTGATGGATAAAGACTTTCATTTGTCTTAAGCTTAATATTAATTCTTGACATATTGTAATTCAATTCATCTTGCCTCATCTTTTGAGGTTCAGAAGATATTATATTTTGAACCTCCATCATTTGGTCTATATAAGTAAATTGCACCATAGGACGTAAATATGCAGTATTCTCATCCCCGCCTACATTAGAAGGAGCGAAAGTATAATTAACCAGATCTCCTACCTGATAATCAGTACCTAAAACTTTATTAGGATAATTATTTAAATAAGTTAGCAATTGCCAAATCATTTCTTGAAAAGCATATCTCGGACCAGGAAAACTTTTTGTACTAAAATCATCAGAATTATCAGAATAACAGAGGAACGGGTAGTTATATACAAGATCAGCCGGAGTTATATATACACCATCTGGTCTTTCATCTAACATAATACGCCCTAATTTATTACAAAAAACAACTTCTAATACACCGCCTGTATAAAGAAATGCATTTGAAAATTCAATAACCAAGGCTTTCTCATATGCATTATTAATAAGAACTTTTTCAAAAGTATTATTTTCGTAATCATATTCACCATCCCAAACTTTAACCCAGCCATTAGAAGCAGAAGTATCTACTGGTCCTAAAGCCGGCGGAAGTTTCTCAGCATTCCTTAAAAAAATTGAAACATTACCTGGAGAGGTTGCTGGATAGCCAACGAATCGCCAAAAATCTTCAGGTGTATTGCCATCAGATGATGTTACAATTGGAATTGTCATTTTAGTAAGCAACGCTTCTCCGTCCATCTCCTCAGCCGTATATGCAACTGCTGTTGCACCATACCGAGACCTAAACATTTCTGGAAAGTAATAGTTCACCATAAACCCGGGATAAGACACAGGACTTTTCCAAACAGGTGTCTTGTCAAAACCAACATTAAAAGTACCAGTTTTAACTGGAACTTGTGCTAGAACTACTTCTGTACCCACAGCACTTAACAATAAAACCAACAATAAAAATGTCAAGTAAAAGTAAATTCTTTTCATTTTAATTACCTATACATATAATTAGTTAATTTACTAAAATACGAAAATAATTTCTAATAATCAAAAAAAACAATAAATTGTTGGTAAATTTTAACTGTATTTTTTAAGGTATTTTAATTTTTTGT
>JAAYTD010000047.1 GCA_012518115.1 Ignavibacteria bacterium
CTATCCAGAAACTCTTTTGCGTTTATATATGAATTACCAATATAACTTTGTACATATTTTGATCCTTGTAGTTTTGTTAAATCATTATGACCCTCAATGAAGATATGCTCTGCCTTCAATTGTTCTGACCAAGCACAACCAAAGACAACGCCGTTATTATTTAAAATCTTGTTTGCGATTACGGGAAAAATCCCTCCTGAAGAACTTACTTTTAAACATTCCCTTTCTTTATTTATAGCTGCATAAGTTATTGGAAAACTAGATGTTTTTTTAGATTTTCTATCTTTATTTGCCGGGCATACTCTAATACACTTTCCACATTTTATGCAGATATCATCATCAACTATTGGCACCAAAAATCCATCTATATCTTCTAGCATTTTTATAGCATTGACTGGACAAACACTTTTGCATGCTGAACATCCTGTACAATTTTCTTTTTCAGTAATTATCATATTCTCACACCCTACTTAAAATTTTCCTGATACTTTTAAGAATTATCTAAAGCCTGTTTCAGATATTGCAATCCTTTCTCTCTTTGTTCTGATAACATTTTATTAGATTCAACAAAATCAACATCCACAATTTTTTCCAGATTCAACTCTACATCGTTAACAAATCTATCTCCTAAACTCAGAATATTAAGCAGCGATAAAACCCTTGAGGACTGGTCACTTGCTTTTCCATAGTTTCTCTTGAAAACTAAAAACGGTATATTAAGATTAATTGAATATGCCATACCATGAAAAGAATCTGTACAAACAAAATCCGCATTTTTTATAAGAGAAATAAATTCAAGCGGTCCAGTAGGTATGGTTTCCACCTTATATAATTCACTATGCCAATCTGAAATGCTTGGGATCACAATAACTTTTTTATCTAAGTAATTTTCTATTTCTTTTAGTTTTACAATAGTTTCTTTGCTTGGCTCACTTAAGAAGTAAAAAAGTATATATGGTTCTAAGCTTAGTGGTTTGCTTAAACCCTTCCAATATTCACCATCTAGCAATAAAGTTGGATCTATTACTACAGGAACATCCTTATTAATTAAATCTTTAATTAATTCTTTTCCCTTTTGCTCTCTAATTGATAAACTCTTAAAATCCTGTAAATATTTATTTATTTTTTTGCGGTTATAGTCTGGTATTTCTTCTTTCCCAAAACTTGGTGCATAAGCTATTTTTTTGTTATTTGGAGCAAATCTTAAATAATATAATGGGTCAACATATACAGCCTTAGAGTTCCATATTTGATCACTTCCGCAAACAAAGGCATGGTATTCTTTAGTGTTAGCTATTTTTTTCAGTTTTGAATAAGAATGCCTCTCTATTTTCAAATAACTATTTGTAAATTCGTCAAATTTTTTTTTAGACTCGTCTAAAACCCTCTGGTTATTTGCTGATTTATAAGATGCTATACCTTCTCTAAAGGCTTTAGGTTGAATTAAAGCTCGTAAAGCCATTGCTAATATTTTTTTTGAACGAACATCTCTACCCTTTATTAAACCTTCTTTATCCCAAAGTAACCTTGGCTGATATCCTAGCTGTTGCAGCACTGTTTGTGTGGAGTAGGCTTGAAGAAGTGAGCCATAATTATATCCAGTAAAAACTGTTAATATCCCAATTTTTTTCATAAATACACATCCCTTTAAAAACTTACTGTAGTAAGTAACTTTATCTATTTTGCTTTAATTTTCTTATACTTTGCAACTGACCTTAGAACATGATTAATCATAAAATAAGCTGACCCAATAGGGTTAATACCAACAAACCTGAATACTTTGTATGTCATCTTAACTGTTTTCATCTTATTCCCAGACTTTGAATTTCTAGAAATTCTATAAATCAACAATGGTTCATTAACTCCGTATGCAATAACACCAAGCTTAAGCACTCGTAGCCAAACAGCATAATCTTCGTGCATCTCATCTTTCTCCATTTTAATATTCTCAAAGAATTTCTTTTTAATAAGAACAGATGAACATGAAATTACATTTTGATTCCTTAACTTCTTATATGAGACCTGTTCTGGGACTTCGAATATACCTTTATACGGTTCACCATCTTCATTTATATAGTTTGCACCAGTAAATAAAAATTCAGCTGACTTTTCTTTAGCAACCTTCATTTGCTTTTCTAGCTTTGTTGATTCCCACATATCATCACTATCTAAAAATGCTATCCAGTCACCA
>JAAYTD010000048.1 GCA_012518115.1 Ignavibacteria bacterium
AACAACTTGTTGAAAAACTTGAATCATTTAAATAACTTAAACTTAAAGACAAAGTTTATTTAATAAAGAGCTATAGTAAAGTTCATAATCTCTATTTGCTTATGATTTATTATAGCTCTTTACAAATTAATTTTAAAAGGCTTGCAAAAAAAATAAAATTGTTATATAATATTTTTTGTGAAAAAACAAATGTTTACGTGCCTCTAGCTCAGTTGGAAGAGCACCTGACTCTTAATCAGGTTGTCCAGGGTTCGATCCCCTGGAGGCGCAGTACTTTTAGCAGTTGAAAAATGCAACCGACTAACATTTGACTAATACTACAATTGAATAATTGAACCTAAAACAGCTTCCACTAAAAAAGTAGGAGCTTTTTTAATTTGGCTCTATGTCAAGTGTTGGGGTGCGATTCTATCGAATCGTGCTCCATTACTAGATGTAGGGTCGTTTTAATATCTACATATATTTAGGAGTGTTTTTAGACACACTTAATAAACCTGCCATTAATATTATTTAAAAATTCTTACTATCCACACGTATGTAAGATTCTGTTTCTAAACCTTTCAAAGTTATTTATTCCATAAGAAACTCTTTTTAATACTTTGATCTTGTTGTTATAACCTTCTGTTGGCCCATTAGTATATTTGTATTTAAAAGCATTTAATATTTCCTTGTACCAGCGCCTAAACGTAGCAGCAACATCTTCAAAATCTTTTATACCAGAACTTTCTGCGTTTTTAATCCAATTAGTAAATTCGTTTCTAACTACAGAATATCGACTTTCTTTACAAATCCTATAGAACCATTCCTTTAAATAATGAGCTTTTCTTAAATCATCATTGTATAGAAGCATTAAATCGCATTGTTGTCTTTTTTCATCATTTAGATTATCATACCTACCAAGAAGCAAGCGTTTGCTGTTTTTATAGTATTTTCGAAGCTTAGTAGGCATTGTTTTTTGTAGTCGTCTTCTAATTCGGTCTATTGCCCAAGATACTTGTCTAACAAAATGATACTTATCTACAATGATTTGTGCATTTGGAAAGAATGTTTTTGCAATGTCTCTATAGGGTTCCCACATATCCATAATAAAGAACTTGGTTTTCAATCGATCCTTTCTAGGTATGCTAAGGAAATATTCGCATAAATGAGATTGTTTCCTGTCTGGCAAGATATCAATTACAGATTGATGATTCTTTGCTCCATTAACCAAAATACATTGAAATTTACCGGTTTCTGCATTTCCTCTAAACTCGTCTATACAAAGTACTTCGGGTAGTTTAGAAGGCTTAGGATAATTAATCCGATTGAAGGTTCTAATTACAGTAAATATTGATACATTTGCTTGTTTAGCAACGTGAGTATAACTTACTGTTTCACGAAGTTGATGACAAATATACATAATAAGATGTCTTGTCATACGTTGATACCTAGGCAACCAAGAATAATTCTCGTAGAAACGCTTACCGCATGAGCACGCATAACGTCTTTTTTTAAGGATTAGAATTGAAGAATTAATTCCAAAAGGAACATGCTTTATTTTTTGTAAGCGATAATCATGAATTCTTGATGTTAAGTTACTACATTTTGGACAAGTGTGAGCCTTAGGTTTTGTTTCTAACATAATAAAAGTTGTGTTAAATAGTCCATGAGAAACTTTTTTAACGATTACATCTTCAATTTGAAGAAGATTTTTGATATAATTAGGATACACTTGTAAATCACCTACTTTCTTTGAATTCGTATGGAGTTGAAAGTAATGGCAGGCGGTTTATAAGTGTATTTTAATATAAAAAAATGCTGGAGTGAAGTACCACCCCAACATTTATTATAGAACCATATTAGAAAACAAAAGCATATGTAGCTAAAGGCTACATATGCTTTTTATGTCTTCATGGAAAATCGACTAAACCTTCTACGTCAGATTGATTCTTATCTATTTCTTTTACCTGTCTTAAAAGAAACTTATATCGTTTTTGCATTGCATTTAACTCATAAATATAACAATCAATCAAATCTGGATCAGATACATTTTCAAAGTTTGAGTAAGCACTATCTAGTGCTATTTTGGTTTTTTCAATGTCTCCAAGTAAAGAATCATATTCTGTTTTGTTTTTTTTAGGAAATAGCTTCATAAAGTATACTCCTTCTAAGTAATT
>JAAYTD010000049.1 GCA_012518115.1 Ignavibacteria bacterium
CGAAGATATTTGGGGAACAAGTATAAGCTCCTCCCTTTTATCACTAAGGTTGTTAATGAGGAATGTGAAAAAATTGAATCTGTTGCTGATATTTTTGCCGGTACAGGTGCGGTTTCATCAGCTTTCAAGGATAAAATTATCACCACAAACGATTTGATGTATAGCAATTTTATTTGTAATCTAGCTTGGTTTGGCGCTCAGGAATATAATCCACAATTAATAATAGATTATATTGTTCATTACAATTCTTATGTAGATTTTGAAGCTAATTATATGACAGATAATTTTGCTAATACTTATTTTAGCTATAATGATTGCTCTAAAATTGGCTTCGTAAGAGAAGATATAGAAAAAAACTTCGTTGCTGGTAAGATTAACGAACGAGAACGAGCAATCTTGATAACTTCACTATTATATGCTATGGATAAGATTGCGAAGACTTGTGGACATTATGATGCATACCGCAAAGGTGCAGAGTTTGATGCTTCGCTTGAACTTTTCGTTCCTTTAGCAGAGGTTCATAATAACTCTAATAATAAATGTTTTAATAAAGACGCCAATGAGTTGGTAAAAGAGATTACAGCGGATTTAATTTACATTGATCCTCCATATAATTCTCGCCAATATTGCGATGCATATCATTTGCTTGAGAATGTTGCACGATGGGAAAAACCTGATGTTTATGGCGTCGCAAAGAAAATGGACAGAACAAAAATGAAGAGCAGATATTGTACTCAAAGTGCAACGGAAGCTTTTGAAGATTTGATTAAAAATATAAATGCAAGATACATTTTGTTTTCTTATAACAATATGGCTACTAAGGGAAATGGTCGTTCAAATGCTAAAATTTCAGATGAAGATATAATGCGTATATTACAAAGCAAAGGAATAGTAAAAGTCTTTTCAGAAAACTATAAAGCTTTTTCAGCAGGTAAATCTAATATCTCAGACAATGCAGAGCGATTGTTTTTGTGTACTTGTTTCAATGAGGAGCAGTGATATGATTCAGTCTCCACTTAATTATACGGGCGGAAAGTTTAAATTACTGCCTCAGATATTGCCATACTTCCCTGAAGATATTGATATTTTTGTTGATTTATTCTGCGGGGGTTGTAATGTAGGGGTAAATATTGATGCAAACACAATTATATACAATGATTTAAACCAAAACTTGCTATACCTTTACAATGCACTAAAGAATTTAGATAAAGAATCTACATTTGAATGGATTTATCAAATTATTGATAAATACCAATTATCTCTTGTAAGTAAAAACGGATATGATTATTACAAATGTGAAAGCAGTAAGGGGTTAGGTTCGTACAATAAAGAGAAATTCTTACAATTGCGAGCTGAATTTAACCAAAGAAAAGCTAATGGGAACTTTGACTATTACTACTATATAATGTTATATGTTTTAATTGTTTACTCTTTCAATAATCAAATCCGCTTTAATTCCTGCGGGGAATTTAATTTACCTGTCGGAAAGCGAGATTTTAATCGAAAAATGGCAGATAAATTATCTGCATTTATTGACAGAATAAAAGAACAAAATTGTATGTTCACTTGTAAAGATTTCAGGGAATTTGATATTTCAGAATTAGACAGTAATGATTTTGTATATGTCGATCCACCGTATCTTATTACTTGTGCGACTTACAATGAACAAGGCGGCTGGAATGAAGAATCTGAGCGTGATTTGTTGGCGTTTTTAGACACACTTTCCGAAAAAAATATTCGTTTTGCACTTTCTAATGTTCTTAGAAGCAAGGGCAAAGAAAATCATATTTTGATTGAATGGCTCAACAAAAATAGTGATAAATATCGACCTATATCGTTGAATTACAGCTATTCTAATTCAAATTATCAAACTAAAGATAGGATTTCCACTTCCGAAGAAGTCTTAATCTTAAATTATTAAGGGGGAGCTGTTATGAATATACCTTATAAAAGCTTTTGTTGGAGTTTGGGGACAACAAGCTTTAGAACAAAGAATTTTAACAAAACAATAGAAGAACAGCTTTCTCTTTTGAATGAGTTTTGGATTTTAAGAGAAAATCAAAATATTAACTGGTCTGGAAATAATGAGTTGCAAGCTCGTTATTATGACTTTATGAGACAAAAAGGATTTGTAGAAGGCAATGCAAAAAACAAACCGAAAGATGCCCGTGAAAAAACTTCGGGTTTAGTTGATATTGGTTTAATTGATGAAAACAGAAAGCTAAGTGACGCTGGCAAGGCATTGCTGCATATTAGTTCTGAAAATGATTTCTCGTCAGATAATCAATTTCAAATTGCAAAAGATAGCTTTATTTATTTAAAACAGTTGCTGAAAACCTCTTATACAGTAGAGGGACAAACTGTAAGACCATTTTTAGTGTTACTTTATTTATTAAGTAAAGTTGATTATTTGACACTTGA
>JAAYTD010000050.1 GCA_012518115.1 Ignavibacteria bacterium
GGAATAGCACCAAACATAGAGATATTATTTAGCTTACGTTTTTTAGCAGGTTTAGGAAGTGCTATGACTAACAGTACAATTACCGCCATTATTACTTCAATTTTTCAACCACCTAAGCGTGGTAAAATAATAGCGATAATAACAGCAGTTGTTTATGCTTCATTAGCTATAGGTCCTTTTTTCGGAGGATTACTTACTCATTATTTAGGCTGGCAAAGTATATTCTTTTCTTGTTCTCTCATAGGAGTTGTTATACTAATTTTGATACCTTTTTCTTTGAAAGAGGAGTGGATAGAAGCAAAAAATACAAGTTTTGATATTGTTGGTTCTGTAATCTACGGTGTAGCTCTATTTGCTACAATTTATGGTTTTACCAATTTATCAAATTTGTCCGGTATTTTGTGGCTAGCTAGTGGAATTATTGCTTTTGTCATTTTCATTCTTTATGAGCGAAAAATAGAGAACCCGCTTATATATCTAAAGTTATTCGTTACAAATAGAGTTTTTGCATTTTCCTCACTAGCTTCTTTGATTAATTATGCAGCAACTTTTGCAATAATTTTTATGCTAAGTCTTTATTTGCAATATATTCGCGGTTTAGATCCAAAAACAGCAGGCTTGATGTTAATTCCGCAAGCAGTAGTACAAACTATAGTATCAATTTTAGTTGGACAAATTTCCGAAAAGAAAATACATCCTTCAAATATCGCTACTTTCGGTATGATAGTAGTAGTTTTTGGATTGTTTGGTTTAATTTTCATTTCGCCGGATACTTCATTTTATTTCATTATATTTTTATTTATTCTTTTAGGAATTGGCTTTGGTTGTTTTTCAGCTCCTAATACGAATGTAATAATGAGCTCCGTTGATAAAAAATACTATGGGTTTGCCTCAGGAACAGCAGGTACGGTAAGGCTTGTTGGGCAATCTTTGAGTATGGGAATAGCGGGAATGGTTATTTCATTTCAAATGGGTACGAACAAATTAATACCTGAGTATTTTCCCGATTTTATGTATAGTATGCGAATTGTATTTATTATTTTTCTAGTGTTATGTATAATCGGCGTTTTTGCTTCCAATGCACGAAACACGAAAAACGAAACAAAAAAAGAGACTTCTTTTTAGAAGCCTCTTTTCATAAATAAAATTAATAAAATTTGTAACGCAAGCCAAGATAATAATGAGCTCCAGATGTTGGTCCCCAAATCAAAGAAGCATCAAAGTACTTGCTAAATGGAGCGTCAGCGGCAATAATCGGATTTTCTTGTGTAAAACCTGTTAAATTTTCACCACCAATATAAATTTCAAAATCGCCGAAAGACTTTGTAATTTGTGCATTTACTAAGAAATACGGGTCAAATTCTTCATTACGCTTATATTCGTCAGGATTTGTTGAAGTAGTTGGAATTCTACCTTTGCCATTATAATTCAAAGTTAAATCAAATGCCCATTCATTCATTTCCGTATTATATTGGAAGTTTACAAATGAACGACTTCTGCTTTGTAAAGCTTTACTTTGCAAAATGCCGTTAGTTGTCATTTTTACATCATTTATTCTATGAGCTGCTGTGATGAAAAAACGTTTAAATAGCTCAGCAGTTATATCAACTTGATAAGTATTAGAATAAGAAGTGTTTGTTAAATTGCTAAAATAGATTTCTTGCGGATTTCTATCTAAATCTACAACTAATTGATTTATAAAGTCAGTGTGAAAATATTCAGCATTTACATCAAACGGAATATCAAAAATCTTGAATGATAAAATTAGATTTGTGCCATAGTTCCACGCTTCTTCAGGAAGTATATTTTCCTCTATGATAAAATTCCTGCTACTAGCTAGATAGCCAGAATTTTCTGCAATTGCGTGTGGAATGCGATATCCTTTACCTATGGAAGCAGATAAAATTATGTGATCATTAAAATTATATTTCGCATGCAATTTAGGCGATATGAATTTTTTATAATTATTAGGAAAATCAACTCTTATACCTGCTATAATTGATAAATTTTCTATCTTGTTGAATGAGTATTCAGCGAAAAGTCCGGGAATATTTTCCATAGCATTCATTTGTAAACTGTCAAGACTTTCTAAATAGTTGTCATATTGCAAACTAGCTCCTGTAGTTAAGGTGCTATTTTCAAACAATAAAGGCGTTTGAAACATAAAATTTGCATAAAACGAATTTTGCTGACCGTCATAGTTGCGTTTTCCAAAAAATGCTTCTTGTTTGTGATGAGTAAATGATAAAATTGTGCCAAGCGACATACCATGATCATTTAAAACGAAGCCATTTTTTGTGAAAATATGATAGCGATTAGTTTTTATATTCATTCCGTATAAATCTCGCTTATTTTCTTTGAAATATCCTTTTTGTCCGCCTTCTTTAGTATCTGTAAGTAGATGAATAGCCGTAACATTATTCCAAAAATCATCTTTTTTTATAAACCATCTATTCATAAAATTAAGTTGTTTCCCCATAGGTTTATCTAAAAAAGAATCGTTGTTGTGGTCAAATTCTAAAAATAAATCATTAGCGTGCAAAAACAGCATTGTTGAAATATCATCGTTAATTTTTATTGTATGGTCGGCGTTTAATTCTAAGTGTGCCATATCATTTATGTACAGATTAAGGAAAGTAGGATTTTCATCTTGAGGTTTTTTATAATCAAGATTAATCAAACCTGATATACTTTCAAAACCATTTTTTGCAACCGATGAACCTTTAGCTATTGAAATAGATTCTAGCCATTGACCGGGAAAAAGTGCAAATCCAAATGTTGTAGCTAGTCCGCGTAAAATAGGAACATTTTCAGCAAGTATTTGTGAATAAGTGCTTTGTAGTCCTAATAATTCAATACGTTTAGCTCCTGTTATAGCATCGCTGAACTGAACATCTACTGAAGGCGAAGCTGCAAAGCTTTCAGATAAATTGCAGCAAGCACACTTTGCAAGACCACGAGAAGAAATACCTTCTGTTCTCACTCCGTCAGAAAAGGTTAGCGTAGAAGCATATTTTGCACCATCAACATTTACAGCTTCTAAGACAAGATTAGAAACAAGTTGAATAGTTAACGGTTCTTGTCTTGAAATATCGGAAATAAGAATATCTTCACTTTTATAACCGACATAAGATATAGTTAATAAAGTATCATTGGTAGCAGGAAGCAATTCAAAGTTTCCATTTTTATCTGATAAAGTACCTTTTTTTGAAGGTAGTGCCATAATTCGTGCATTTTTTAATGGGACAGGGTTGCGATTTTCGTCTTCTCCCATAACTTTACCGACCAATTTCGCATAAGTATTATATTGTGTTAGCAATGTAAATATTGCTAATAAAAGAATTCTTTTCATAGTTAATAATTGTTTTTAAGATTGTTAAATATTAAAAAAGATATTTATAGCGTTTTAGCTATAGATATAGGAAATAGTATTTTTTTGAAAATAATTTTATACTATTGCAAGGTCGGAGTCGTTGGAAGTATCACCAGCGATTGAACTGATAATATGAATGTAAGAAATGATATGTGTGTAAATTTTAGGTGGTAAAGAGTATGTGATAATTTTTATTTTATTATCAATAGCTTTTTGAATAAATTGCCAAGTGCTAATAAAATCGTTATTTATAATAATTATTGGAATAATTAACAGGTTGGAAATAATATTAAAACCTTCATTTTCTACATTTAAGGTTAATACTTTTTGCAAGCTACAACATAACGCGCTCTCTATATTTTGATGTTCTTGTTTAGAATTTGATGCAGTATGAATTAAGTTACAAGAAGTGCAATAGCTATGCCTAGCTAGGTTTTTATTATGATTATGTGATTCATTATCAGGATCACAACAAGAAACTATGTGCATTATACCTACATGTTGAGAATGATCTAATATATTACATTTAGAAATATATACGACCATTCCGCTAGAATTTATAAGATATATAAAAGCTAAAATTGTAGATAAAATTTTCATTATTTGTATTAATTTATTTTACAAAAACACAAATTCTTTTGTTTTTATAAATCACTAAATAGTTAAAATAATATTACAAAATTATAAAAATAAATTTAATTTTCCAAATATTTTGTTGTAAATAAAAATTTACTTATATTCATATTTGAAGTATAAAAATTTTTAAACACACAAAGCTATGAGTAAAGAAAATAAACATCCGTTACACCGTGAGATTGGAGAACGCTTGGAAAGCGAATTAAAAGACTGTGATAACATTGAAGTTATAAGAGATACTGCTTGTGGTGGCAAGCAGAGAATACCGCTCTTTTTGACGGAAGATAAATCAAATGATAACAAATTATGCAACGTTGATATTATGATTCTCAAAAATAATGAAATCAAAATAATTATTGAAATTGAAGAGTCTAACCTAAAGCCTACTCAAATATTAGGTAAATTATTTACATCAATAATATCAAAATACTACATTCATCACACAAAAAACAACCAAGAAATTGGAATGGCTAATAATGTATGTTTTATTCAAGTTTTAGACACAAAAGATTTAAATGATGAGTATACAAAAAAGCCAGAACAATGGGAAAAAATTAAGGAAGAAATTAAAAAGATTCTTGCTATTGAAGAACTTAATTTTTCTATTAAGACTTACGAAATATTTCATGGTGAATTAAGTGATAAATTATTAAAAAGAATTTCTAATTTCATTAAAGAAAAATTAGCGAAATAAAAAAGGTTCACGATAATTTTTAAGCGTGTAAAGTAAACGAATAATAAGAAAATTATGAATAAAAAAGAAGAAGATAAAACGACATTTGGCAACAAACACTATTATCATCATACACACACGGAGAAGATGAGAGGAAAAAAGTTATTATGGGTTACTTTGCTCAATTTTTCGATAAGTTTAGTGCAAGTTGTAGGCGGAATTATATCCAACAGTCTTTCGCTTATTTCAGATGCGATACACAATTTAGGCGATACGTCGGCTATTTTCATCGCTTTTTTAGCAGGAAAGCATGCAGGTAAAAAGCCTGATGCTCAAAAAACTTTCGGTTACAAACGTATCGAGATTTTAGCAGCTCTTTTCAACGCAGTAGTGCTAATTGCTATTTGTATTTTTCTTTTCGTGGAAGCTTACAAACGCTTTATGCAACCGCAAGCTATTAAAGGTGGAATAATGCTAACGGTAGCTGTTTTTGGACTATTAGCTAATTTAATTTCAGTTTTAGTTTTGCAAAAAGAGAAATCGCACAATTTGAATATACGTGCTGCGTACCTGCATCTTTTGGGCGATACGCTTTCATCGGTTGCGGTTATCGTGGGCGGTATAGCTATTCTTGTTTGGCAAGTTTACTGGCTTGATCCGCTTGTAACTGTTATTGTAGGAATTTACATTACATATCATACTTGGGGTGTTGTACGCCAAACGGTAGATATTCTGATGCAGGCAACACCTCGCCATATTGATATTCAAGAAATCAAGCAAAGCGTGGAAACCTTACCGCAAGTGGATAATATTCATCATTTGCACGTGTGGCAAATGGATGACGAACAAATTCACTTGGAAGCGCATCTAAATATATCTCAAGACTTGTCGCTTAGTGAAGCTCAAATAGTCCGCCATAGTGTGGAAACCGTATTAAAAGATAAGTTCGGAATAAGCCATATCACCTTGCAAATTGAATATAAAGGTTGCGAAGATAATGACGAACTGATAAAATCTTCTTAAAAACTTAGCGGCTTTTCTTTCGTATCTTTCATATTTATAATACACTATAAGTTAATCTTGATGTTTTTGTATCAGTTACAAGTTATAGATGTACGAAACGAAATCAACTTTTACCATTCTTTAATTAATATTTTTTTATATCTGTTGAGGAGTTTTTCAGTTAATAAGTAATGCAGTATTTGCTGTAACTTTCAGTCAATTTTATATAAAAATTGGACAAAAACAGATATTTTTTCAATATTATCAATGTGTTGTAATAATATATTATAATATTATTTTGTTAATAAAGAAAAAAATCGTATTTTTATTTTTATATTTTTTAATATTTTAGGAGTTATTTATGCAAAAATTATTTATCAAGGTAAATGTTATATTTATGGCATTATTTCTAATCATCGCATGCGATGACACAAATCCCCCTAATGCACATTCTGATGATCCACAGATTGTTGGGAATGAATCAATAGCACAAGAATTAGCTCAAGATTACAATGGAAATGATATAACATTTACATTTAATAATGGAGTAACATTATCTATTTTAAGCAATGATAATAAGGGAGCATCTAACGGTAAAGTAACATTAAAACACATTCAAAACGAAAATTATTTTAATTCTGTAAATGATATTGTGATTGATTTTGCTGATGTTAAATCAAATTATACATTTACATTGGAGCATACACTAAAACCAA
>JAAYTD010000051.1 GCA_012518115.1 Ignavibacteria bacterium
AAATATTCTTAATCTCCTCTCTATATTGTTCATCTACGGTTTGCTTGAAACGTGTATCAAACTCATCGTCACCAACGTCTGTAACCTTTTTTTCCAATAGTTCTTTCATTCCCCTACGATACAGGTCTGTCAATCTTTTTTGAAAAGAGATATGGTCATCTTCTCCCTCTAACCATTGGAAATGAAGTTGTTCGTCTTTGCTTCTATCTTCATCGATAATTTTACACAGAAATAGTGTAAATATTTTATTAAAAGCGTTAGGCTTATCCGACACTACGTTGTGACGCAGGATTTCTAAGAAACGATTAAAAATAAAACTGCTATCTTTTTGTTTTAGTTCCCTTAAATCATCTCTTGTTAAGGCTTTACTCTGAAATTCATAGCGATTAACCCAGCTATCGAAGATACCGTTGGTTTTAGGAAGTTTATTCCAACGCTCGTAAAAGTCTTTTACATTACCTGTTTGTCTGTAATCTTCTTCAATTTTTATAATCGTATTTTTATACTCTATGCCTTTCGTGTCTAACTTTGATGTATAGAGCATTAATACCTCTGCATCTTTATCCTGTTGGAAATAGGTAAAAAGTTGTCCTCCGTTCTTCTCTAAGTTTTTCAGTTCTTTTTCGTACTCTTTTCCCCAAGTTTTACATTCAATCATCAAATAAGCAGAACCATAGTCTTTAGTTACTAAAATATCTAATCGTCCGCTTGTTCCGTGTCCTGTTTTCCATGTTTTTTCCAACGTTATGTTTTCGGGCTGGTAACCTTTCTCCAACAGTCTATCCACGCACTCTAGAACAACCCAGTTTTCAGCCTGCGAAAAGTTTTGCGTTGTTTTACTATCCTCATTTATTTTGTTCCCAAAATTGATAATTTCTTTCTCAAGATCAATTTCAATAGCATAGTTATCTGCTTTGGGATACTTTTTCTGGAAAACACCCGAAGTGTTTTCTTTTGGCAAAAAACCCAATACTGTTATAAATTTCCTTATATACTCCCCTTTGTTTTCCATCGCGATTTATATTCTAATTAATATCCATAGTTTTGTTTGATTCTAACGTTTCTTTTATCGTTCTATTTTTGTAAACTTATCAAAATTAACTTTGCCTGTTTTTGCCTGACTTTGCCTCTTTATACTTTATGATAAAAATATGAAATATAATTTACAAAAACAAGTTTTTTTTATTAAAAAAAACACCAAAATTGTTTTCGACATAAACACGAATAAAGTATTATTTTTTCATAATTACCTATTAGATATTAGAGTTTAAAAGAAAAAACCTCTCTCTCCGCAAAATTTTCATATATTTTCCACACATTTCTTTCCTGTACTTATCTTAATATAATTTCTATATTTTTACCTTAACAGAACTTTAACTGCATATTCATTAAAAAAACATTCTAAAATTGTAATTTGTTATGTTATTGTCTAACAAAATTATTTATATATGTTTATGTCAAGAATTGATATACAAAAAATCATCGAAACAAACAATTATTCTTGGGTAGAAAAGGTCCCAAATTTTAGTAAACCTATGCTTTATAAGTTCATAAACAAAACAATTAATGCTAATGAGATGAACAAAATCTTAGCACGTTTTAGCGATAAACGCAATTTTGAATTTATAGATGAACTTTTTAAATACTTAAATTTTTCTTATAGTATTTCACATCTTGACAAACTTAATATTCCTGCTGAAGGAAAAGTAGTATGTGTATCTAACCATCCTCTTGGAGCTTTAGACGGCTTAGCTATTCTTCATGCAATTTCTAGGATTCGTCGCGATGTGCTGATTGTAGCAAATGATTTATTGCAACAAGTAGAAAATTTAAAAGAGCTCTTTCTCCCTTATAATGTTATTTCAGGTGTTGTACAGCCTGACAACATAAAAAAAATAAGTGAAGCAATTAAGAATGATTATGCTGTTATTTTCTTCCCAGCTGCGGTAGTTTCTCGTTTAACACCGAAAGGAATTCGTGATGGAAAGTGGTCGATGGGAGCGATGAAGTTAGCAATGAAACATAATGCACCGATTTTACCAATTTATATCCAAGCACGTAATTCTACAAGCTTCTATTGTACATCTATTATCAATAAAAGCATATCAATGTTGTTGCTACCTAACGAAATTTTTAATAAAACCAACAAAGAAATTGTTTTAAGAATTGGAAATATTATTCCACCTTCATCTTTAGCAGCTATTGCTGACGCAAGAGTTAGAAATAAATTGTTAAAAAAGCATGTCTATAAACTCAATAAACGCAATTTTGAAGTTTTTAAAACTGAAAAAACAATTATCCATCCTGTTGAAAGCAGAACAATTGTAAAAGAACTATCTAATGCTAAATTACTAGCTACAACACAGGATAATAAGTCTATTTATTCTGTAACTTACACAGAATCCCCTAATGTAGTAAAAGAAATTGCACGATTAAGAGAAATTACTTTCCGAAAAGTTGGTGAAGGAACAGGAAAAACATCTGATTTTGATAGGTATGATAAGCACTATAATCATATTGTTTTATGGGATAATAAAAATTTAGAAATTATTGGTAGCTATCGTATCGGCTTTTGTCGTACCATCCTTGAAAATCAAGGAATAAGCGGATTATATAATGCAGAAGAATTTAACTTTAGCGAAGAATTTCAAGAAAAATTACCGCAAAGTTTAGAGATGGGACGAAGCTTTATTCAACAAAAGTATTGGATGAGTAATGCTTTAGACTACTTGTGGCAAGGAATATGTGCTTTTAAGCATGAGGTAAAAGACATTAAATATATGTTTGGCGCAGTAAGCATAAGTAATACGTATTCCGAAGAAGCAAAAGCTATGATTGTTTATTATTACACAAAATGGTTTGGCGATCAAAACAACTTAGTTACATCCAAAAATCCTTACTTCTTAAGCAAAAAACAATTAGAAGAATGTGCTAATTTGTTTAACACTAAAGATAAACATTTAGATTTTAGAATCTTAAAATCAACTTTAAGAGAACTTGGTTTAAGTGTCCCAACTATGTTTAGAAGATATACAGAATTAGTTGAAGAAGACGGTGTTGTCTTTACGGGTTTCAACAAAGATATGAATTTTTCAAACTGCGTTGATGGTTTTATTATACTTGATATCAATAAAATTAAAAAAAGCTATAAGTTACGCTACAATTTTATTGAAGAAGAAACAAAGTAAAACTACAAAAAAACTTGTGTTACATTTTAGGATGAACACAAGTTTTTTTTATATAGTATAATGGAATATTTTTCTTACTAGCTAGCTATTTACTTTTCTATACTTAATAATCGTTTCAATAAATTTGGGAACTTCTTCTAATTTTAATTGTGTTGCCGAATCGCTTTTTGCTTCGGCAGGATTAGGATGTGTCTCAAAGAACACTCCATCTACTCCGACTGCTACCGCTGCGCGTGTTAGCGCCTGAATAAACTCAGGTTCGCCACCACTTTGTTCTCCTAATGATGGCAGTTGCAAAGAATGTGTTGCATCGTATATTACTGGATAATTTGTTTTTTTCATAATTAAAATACTGCGAAAATCAACAACTAAATTATGATATCCGAAAGAAGAGCCACGTTCTGTAAGCCATATTTTTTTATTGCCTGTACTTGCAACTTTTTCTACCGCATAACGCATATCGTCTGGTGCCATAAATTGTGCTTTTTTAATATTAATTCGTTTTCCTGTATTTGCAGCTGTTATTAATAAATCTGTTTGCCTAGCTAAGAAAGCCGGAATTTGTAAAACATCTACGTAATTTGCTGCAAATATTGCTTCTTCACAAGAATGTATATCCGTAACAACAGGAACGTTATATTTTTTTCTTATCTCATCCAACCAACTAAGTGCAAGCTGATCTCCAACACCTGTAAAAGATTTAACACTAGTTCTGTTTGCTTTTTTATAAGATGATTTAAAATAAAAATCAATTTCAGGATATTTCCCACATACATCTTTCAAAACAGTTACTGTTTCTTCTAACATTTCAAAGGATTCAACAACACAAGGTCCAGCTATAATAATAATTTTTTCCATTTTAATTTAAATCTTTTAATCTTCTTAAGTATTCATTTTGTGCGGAAAATTTATGTTCGCCCGGTTTCGTCTCTATTTTTTTATACGAACCATCAGGCATTAGTCGCCAAGATTTACTGTTATCTTTCCAGTAAGTTTCTAATATTGAATATAGACTTTCTTTCAATTTAACATTTTTTATCGGGAACATAACCTCTATTCTGCGGTGTAGATTTCGCGTCATTAAATCGGCGCTAGATAAAAATATTTCATCATTCCCACCGTTTTTAAAATAAAATATTCTATCATGCTCAAGAAATCTGCCTACAATACTACGTACTTCTATATTTTCACTAACGCCTTTAATTCCCGGTCGTAAGCAACATACACCGCGACATATAAATTGAATTTTTACTCCTTTTTGCGATGCTTTATATAGCTCTTGAATTACCTCTCTATGTGCAAGAGAATTAAATTTTGCAAATATAAACCCAGGATTTTCAGGAGTACTATTAGCTGCTTCACGTTGGATTTTTGCAATAATATCGGTGCGCAGTTCCGAAGGAGCAACAGAAAAATATCGCCAATTTGTATATTGAGAATAGCCTGTTAGCAAATTGAAAAGGAATATTGCATCGTGGGCAAAATCATCATTAGCTGTAAAAAATCCGACATCGGTATAAATTCGTGATGTTGTTTGATTATAATTACCTGTAGAAAGATGCAAGTATGTTTTCAATTTATCACTTTCTCGACGAACAACCATAAGAATTTTACAGTGCGTTTTAAATCCCGGAACACCATAAACAACATGTACACCAACATTTTCCAATTCACGAGCCCAAATGATATTATTTTCTTCATCAAATCTAGCTTTCAACTCTACAAATGCAGTAACATATTTTCCATTATGTGCCGCACGTTTTAAAGCAGCAATTATAGGCGAATTTTTGCCCGTACGATAAAGTGTAATTTTTATAGCGATTACATTAGGATCGTCTGCAGCTTGGTTGATAAACTTCACAACACTATTTGTAAAAGAATCAAAAGGATGTCTGACAAGTATATCATTGTTTTTAATAGCTTCAAAAACATCTCCCTTAGCAAACTCAGGAACAGCTCTAGCAAAAAATGGTTTGTCTTTTAGCCAACTATAGTCTAAATCAGCCAAAAACATAAAATCCGATAAATTTACAGGAATATTTAACTTGTAAACTTCATCATCTGTTAAACTTAGCGATTTTTTTAAAGTTTCTACAAGAAATTCCGGCATGTTTGCATTAACTTCTAAACGTACTGCCGCCTTTCCCCAACGTCTCAAAATAATTTGCTCTTTTATTTCATAAAGTAAATCCTCAGCCTCATCTTCTGCAATTTCAATATCTGCATCGCGTGTTACGCGAAAAGTATTTGCAAATTGAATTTCGTACCCGGGATATAACATTTCTGCACAAGCAATAATTATATTCTCAATAAGTAAATAATTATAAGCTTTATCGTTAGAATGTATTTCTTCCTTTTCTAATCTCACAATGCGTTGAACACTTGAAGGAATTTGCAAAAGTCCGATTTTCTCTTCGGAGTTTGTATTGTCTTTTAATACAAAAGCTATATTCACACTACGATTTGTCAAACGCGGAAAAGGATTAGCAGGCCCCAAAATCAATGGTGTAAGTATAGGAAAAACATTTTGAACAAAGTAATCTTTTATAGTTTGTTTATCAGAAGCATTAAGCTCGTTATACTTGCGTTCAATAATCAAATTTTTAGCTAAGCCGGGCATTATATCTTTTAACCATATACTTTCTTGCAATTGATAAAGTGGCATAATTTTTTTCCTAATCTCTTTCAATTGCTCCTTCGGACTTTTACCGTCATAAGAGAGCTCATTCACATTTGCCAAAACTTGACTTTTTAAGCCAGCTACCCTGATCATAAAAAATTCATCTAAATTTGAACTTAAAATAGTTGCAAATTTTAAACGTTCAAAAAGAGGGTGAGACTTATCCAAAGCTTCATTTATAACTCGCCAATTAAATTCTATTAAACTAATTTCTCGGTTTATAAAGTTTTCAGGCAGTAAAAGAGGATCTTGCTCATTAACCTTTTGTTCCATAATTCTATTGTTCATTTGGTTGTTTTATATGCTAATTATATTTACAAAGATACAAAAAAATAATTTGTTTTTCAAGAAATAACATCTCTAAAATATAACAAATAAGTTAAGTTAGTGTTAATATTAAAAAAAACAGACAAAGACCGCCATTATTAGCAGTCTTCGTCTATAAGGTTTATTAAATGGGATTCTTTTTTTATTAAAATATATTATAGCTGTTGTAACATTCGCTTAGCACGTGGCGTTTGCGAACTTCTTGGATAATTTTGCAATAATGCTTGAAATGCTTCTTTTGCTTCATCATTTTTGCCAATTCTTAAATAGCATTCAGCTAATTTTGCCTGTGCAGAATCTTTTTTATCACTTTTGCCATTTAAAACTGTTTTGAAATTATCAATAGCTTTATTGTATTGTTTTTGTTTTAAGTTACATTCACCAAGCCAATAATGACAATTCGCAATATCAACTTCATCTTTAGAAGCTTTCATTATTTGCTGAATATGTTTTCTTGCAACATCATATTCACCTTTTGCAACTTTATTAATAATATCTGAAAAATCATTTGTTGCATTTCCAGTTTTGCTTATTTCTTGCGTCTGTGATTTGTCTTGTGGTTCGTTTGATATTACATCTTGCTTTTCCACAGTTTTTGCAGGCACTGTTCTTTTAGCAGGTTTAACGGGAACCGGCTTTTCTTTTTTTATTGTTTTTGGCTCAACAGTTCTTTTAACTTGTTCTGTTTGTTTCAAATTAGCCTTTTCGTCGCTTTCTAAAATAAAAGTCCCTGTTTCTTCAACTTTATTTATTACAGGTGTCTGTTTTTTTTGTTTTACTTCTACTGTAGAAATATTACTTGTGTTGTTCACATTTTTTTCGGCAATACTTTCCAATAAATCTTTTATTTCAAGCATATCGCCTTGTATGTTCTCAATTTTACTTTCAACTTCAGATTGATTTCTATTTAGATTTTCTATTTGTTCTTTTAGCGAAGGTAATGTTTTCGCTTGAGCATTCAGATTCGTATTTCTTTCTGAAGGATTGTTGCTACTTTCTAATTTAGTTTCACGATTTTGCTGAATATTATTACTACTAGCTTCTATCATTCTCTTTTCAAACATAGCTATCTCATCATTCTGCAACTGATTTTCATTGCCCTTATTGCTATATTTTTTCCGTTTTTTATTAGAATGGACAAGTCCGCTGCTATATGATGCATTTAACTTGTTTTGTCTATAACCATCTCTTTCTCCAGTTGCTAAATTTTTAGATGGTACACAAGCAGAAAATACGATAGTAAGTAAAAATGATGTTACTATTAACCAAACGCTTAATATTCTGCACTTTTCTTTTGTATTTTTTGTTAAAATTTCTGTTATCATTTTCTTATTTCAAATAGTTAGCACAAATAATTAAAATATTTTAATATGGTTTTTCAAGTTTTGTGCCATAATCTATGGAAATAAAAAAGTAGCAATAAGTTGGTGATTATTCACCAAAAAGGAATAATATAATTAAGAGGAAGTTTTAAGAAGCTTGTCTATATCTAAGTTTTCTATAGCTTTCTGTGCTGCATTTTGCTCAGCATTTTTCTTTGATTTACCTGTTCCTACTCCAAGTAATGTATTATTTTCAAATACTCCAACAGTAAAATCTTTATTGTGTGCTTCGCCTACTTCTTCAAGTATTTTATAGACTGGAACAGGAAGAGATTTTGATTGCAAGAGCTCTTGCAGTTGTTTTTTATAATTATTATCTATGCTCACTAGCTCTTCGTCTGAAAATGCATAAATTATATTTTTATATACAAATTGTGTTGCTGCTTCAATTCCTGAATCTATAAAAATTGCTGCTATTATTGCTTCGGTTACATCGGACAATATGTTTTCAGAGGACATATCAAAGTTGTTTTTTTGCATACCGAAACTAATAACCATAAAATCTTGCAGCTTCAATTTTTGAGCAATTTTAACAAGAGTTTTTTTCCCGACTAAACGCGATCTTAATACAGTTAGCTCACCTTCAGGTCTATCCCTATATTTTACAAATAGAAAATCTGAAACTATAAAATCTAAAACTGCATCTCCTAAGAACTCTAATCTTTCGTTAGAGATAGCTTCTTTGTTCATACCTGCGAAAGAGCTATGCGTAAGCGCTTGTTCAAAAATAGAGATATTTTTTATTTTTAAATCTAAAGTTTTTTCTAAATCTTTACGCATTTCATCGCTAAAACTAACTTGTTTTATAAAACAATTTGCAATTTTTTCATCGTAATTGTTTTTTATTAAAAAACCTTCTAAATTGTTTTTTTTTATATTGTTATTTTTCAATTTCATTTTTTATATCTTCTAAAGGCGATTCAACTTCTTTTTCTATCTCGCGAATTTGTTGCTTAAGTTCCGTTTGTGCTTGTTTTATTTTGCCAAGCCCTTTCCCGAACATTCTCATAATTTCAGGAATTTTTTTAGGTCCAAATAGCAAAAGAATTGCTAATAAAATAAGCAGTAATTCACCACCACCGATATCGAACATTTGTTTGGTTATCCTTAATTATCAACAGGTATTTTAAGTTCTCCTTTTATCTTAGCTTTTAATGCAAGATATACTAAAATTATAAACGTAGATAAGACGAAAGCTAGTATCGACATTAAAATTTTATCAGGAGCTACTGGTTTTTCAGGTAAACTTGGAGCATCAAGTATCTCTACTTGAGAAATATCTTTAGCTTGTTGCAAAGCATCTTGGTGGCGTTGTGTTTCAAGATAAACAAGAACTTGTTCATATATTTTCTTATCTCTATATAATGTAGCGTATTCTTTAGCTAATTCAGGAATTTCCGCAAATGGAATAGAATACTCATCGTTTGCAAATATTCCACCTTTTTGTGCTCTGTCATAGTTTCGTCTTAAAGATTCAACTTTAGTTTGTAATTGTTGTACAACAAGCGAATTGTCAGAAAATTCTTTTCTCGCTGCTTTTAGTTCAGCTTCTGCAATCATCAATTCTGCAGCTATAGCCGCTTGTTGGTTTAACAAAGATTTAGTTTGTTCTTCAATTTCTAAAATTTTATTTTTAGTTTGAAAATTTTGCAATTTTAGTTCGATAGAATCTAATTTTTTTCTGTATTGTTCCGCTTCGTTTTCTGAATATTTAAGAGAAATTTTAGCTGCTAGTATTGTTCTGTTTCTAAGTATAGAATCTAAAGCATAAATAACAGTATTTGCCATATCTTGCGACAATTTAGCTGTTTTTTTTCTTTCTTCTCCAAAAACGAAGAAAGGAGATTTTGCGACTGTATATAGATATATCATGCCACTTTTATCAATTACCACATCAATTGATTTTTTTACCTGTTTGACTAATTTTTCATGCCTTAAGTTTGAATATTGCTTTTTATCTTTCAATTTACATTTATCTATAACATGTTCTGCTACCGATCTACTCATAATAATTTCAGCAAAAACTTGTCCTTGATTACTTTCCGATATTCCTCCAAGCGATAACATTCCACCACCTGTAAAGTTTTTCAACATAGAAGATAATCCACCCGTAGATTCTGTTTTCTTCGGTGGAAACAAAGAAGCTTCCGATAAGTATTCAGCCGGTGCAATAAAACTATAAATTAATGCAATTAGTGTAAATCCGAGTACAAAAGAAATAATTGTTTTTATATTCTTTTTATATACTTCTAATAATTTTTTTATAAATATATTCTGCATATTTTTCGATATTAACAATAAGTATAACTATTTAACAATCGCAACGATAACTGCTATCATAGATACTACTGGAGAAAGTACCGTCAAAATAGTTGTTGCAACTTCCATAAATGTAAACTCTTCTTCCGGTGGAACGGATATATTATCTCCCGGTTCTATTACATACTTCTTTGTTTTTGAAGCTAAAAACTGTTCCCCACCACGTTTTTTATTTACAGTTGTTTCATTTTGATCAGCACGAAAAGCAAAACCACCTGCAGCCTCAATGTAATCCATATAATTAAAATCTTTGCGGTATTTTACAAAACCGGGATTGACAACTTTTCCTTGTACATTCACAAATTCCGTTATCATCGGTACAATTATTGAATCTTGCGAGATAAGCGTTATATTATCTTCAGAGTTCTCATCTTGAATAATTTTTGCGAAATCTATAGACATTCCACCTTTTTTTTCACGTACTCGTGACTGGAAATAACGTAACTCACTCTTACTCATCTCAGAAGGTAAAGTACGATACAAACGTTCCATCTCTAAATCTTTTCTTTTTAATTCCGCCTGTCTTATAAATTCAATATTATTAATATCCGCATCTTTTTTAAAACCGCCGGCACGCTTCAGTAAATCACTTACTTTATCTACATCTTTTTCAATAGAGTATTTTCCTGGATAATTCACCTCACCAAGAATTACCGCATAATGTATTTTTTGCCAATCAGCACGCGTACGTACATACACTCTATCGCCATAGCTTAAAGGAAAATCATCGGTCGGATTTTCACCTGAAAGCATTATATCTTTCCAATGAGTTAGATCTAGTACATTTGTTTTTAATCCACTTTCTGACCACTGAACATATTCAACTGAATCCAACAAGGCAGACCTATTAAAACCCATACCAAAACGTATCAAAGTAGAAAGAGAATCACCATCAACAAATTCAATTTCACAAGGTGCTGGAATATCACCTTGTATAGAAATTTTCTGACGTTCAGATATAAGCGGCACAATAATATGATCTCCGCCCATAACTAAAGGATTTGATTTAGTATCTCCTAAAAGATAAAATTTAAACAAATCTACTTTATAACGTGAGCTATCATAATTACGAATAAGTGTTATATTACGTACTGAGGCAGAATCACCTAAACCGCCGGCACGCTCAATTATTTCTGAAACTCTGTCGGCAGCAGTCGCAGGCACAACACAAGCTTTTATAGAAGCACCAGATATATGCACCTTAAAACGCCTAACATCACTCAAACTCACACTGAAATTTTGATAAACTTTCGCAATTTTTTCAGAAATTATACTATAAGCCGACGCTAACGTTTCATTTGCTACTTTAACCCCACCTATACCATCAATTAACAAGTTACCGTCAGGCGAAACCTTAATCTTTAATTTTCCTAATTTTTCTTTACTAAGCGTCGCACTTTCGAAAACTATTGTAAATTCATCTCCCGCACCTACAATATATTCATCAGGAACAATCGTACCTTCCAACAAACCATAACTTTCAACAGAAAGCTGTTGAGCATTCTGTCTCGCTAATGTATCAATTTGCTTAGTACCTATACCTGTGTTAATACCTGTTATTGTTCTATAATTAATCTGTGAATACAGATTAATATTAGCTAGAAACAAAAATATAAATATATAATAGAACTTATAATTTCTCATAAATACAAAAATACAAAAAAATATAATAACCTTTTATGCAGCTACAATAAAATTATTTTTTTAATAGCTAACTATAATTTAATTTTTATAAAAAACACAAAAAATCAATATCAATTTATAAACATTACTTTCCGAGAAATAGTACAATTTGAAGTACGTAATACAACTAAATAAACACCTGACTTTAATTCACTTAAGTTAAATTCAAACTCTTTACTTTCAAAATTGTTTTTTTCTTTTTGCCATATTTCTTCAAATAGAACTCTGCCTATTATATCAACTAACTGGATTTTAAGAGCTCCTGTTTCTTGCGTTTCTGCATTCAATAACAGTTTTTTATCTGAAATATTTTCTACTTTCAAGTTCGTTGCTTCAACAATTTTAATGCTACGCAAATCTACAGCACAAGCATTTAAAGACAAGGTATTTAAGCAATTATTATATGCTAAACAATTTATACTCGAATTCAAATTATCTATTTTGAGCTCCGTACTTGATTTGTTTCCTAAAAATGTATTACCATATAATAATATAGGCTTATCTAAATTTTGCTCTAAATCTGTAGATATAGTTATCGTTTCTAAGTCATCGTTTATCTTACGACTTATGATATTACATTTTTCCACAGTGTTGATTTTAAGGATAGTAGAATTAAAAGTATAGTCAAAAGTTAGATTTCCTTTTGTATCTTGCGAAAAATTACTTTTCAAAAGTAGATTTATAGGAATTTTAATTTCCTCGCCCGGTTTTTTTGTAAAATCACTTGAAGTGATTTCAATTTTATTCACATAACAAGTAGCTTCTAACGGAATTTTAATGACTGAATAGCATGGTTGTGCCACTTCTAACAGCAAAGTATCATAGAAAACACCTTCTTTATCTGCTTGAAAAATAACGTTAAAACTCAATTCTTCACTATTATTAACTTCTATAGGCAATTGCTCTAAAAAATTAGTTTGAAGTAAAAACTTTGTCTCACTATTAAAAAACTTAATACTTTCTATTAATATAGCTTCATCAGATTCATTCAGTAAAACTACATTTTTATTGACATCTTCATCAAAGCATGCAGCTAACTGCACGTTTTGCGTACCGTTAATTTTTATTTCTTTTTTTAAGATCAAAACAGTATCTGTAGCAATACAACCTTTTTCATTCGTTACACTTACCCAATAAGTTCCACTTGTATAGATTTCAATGCTCGGAGTAGTTTCTCCCGTGTTCCAAAGATATGAATTAAAATTCTCTGAAGTTTTTAAGATCACTGAAGTTCCTTCACAAATTGCTTTTGGTGCTACTAGCTTTACAGCAGATTTGTCAAAATAATTCACTTCAAAAAAAATATCTCCTACACAACCTTTTTCATCAACAACTTCAGCAATATAAGTTCCTGCTTTTTTTACAATAATTGAATTTGTAGTTTCACCTGTATTCCATTTGCAAGAAATGATTTTTCCTTCAATAGTCAATTGTGTACTATCGTTTTCACAAATATATTTATCGCCAACAATTTTCACATCAGACAATTTTTCTAAAGTAACTTTCACTGTATCATAGCTACTACAACCTGTTTCGTTTGTTACTGTTAAAATATATGTTATACTAGCTTCAGGTGTACAAATAGGCGATTTTGAATTTGGATTGTCTAAATATCTTTCGGGCTTCCAGCTATAAGTATATGCATCATCATTAGTTACGTTACCTATCTCTACAGGATTATTTTTACAAGTAGAAAAATTTCCCGCTTTATATATTTCAGGTGCATTCACAACTTTTATATTCACTGTATCAAAATCAAAACAATCAATATTTCTATCTGTGACTTTTAACACATAAGTAATAGTATGCGGAGCATAACAAATTGGGTTTAATGAGTACGGATTGTCTAAATAATCTTTAGGAAACCATTCAAAATCTAATCCTGTTGTATCTGCTAAGTCACCTAACATTACAGTTTCATTACTACATATAGTTTTATCTTCACCTGCATAACCCGAAAAGTTGCATGGTGGAACACTATAATTCATCATTATAGGTAAACCAAGACGACAACGTTTTCCTTCTAAAAAAACTCCTTGTTTTATAAATTCACAGTTATCCCCTAATTGATTCGGATAATTTATAAGCGCTAAGTATAAACTTGTATCGCAACTTACATAAATTTTATTGTCAGGAGCACGTCGTATAGCGCCGAAAGAACCATCGCCCCACGTTGAATCTGCAACAACAAAGCGAGATGCAATAATTGAAGATACATCGCCCAATGTTAAATCATACTGTAAAATACTTTTACGATAACAAGAACCATAAAACTTACTGCCGTCTTCCGATAAAATAGCACTGTATGGAATAAAAAATTGTGTTGAATCAATAGAGTTCGTATCTTCAGCATTAAAATTATAGCTAGGTAAGATCATAGCATTCTTTATGTCTATCTGTCCCGTCGCATTATTAAAATTATAAATCTCAAACGAAAAGTTATCACGCGAACAATTAATTAATTTATTGTGCTTTATATCATAATCAAGATTAAAAACAGCATCTATTAAGCTAATACTGTCAAGTGCGTTGCGTTTCTGAATTTTAGGAGTATTAATCCCATCTTTATTTATTAAATAAGTATAAAAAGAATTATTTTTCCTATTGTAAGCTATAAGCCACACATCTAATTGATTAGAATGATTAACAGTTATCATCTTTTCTACAGCACTATTAAGTAAAGGTACATTATATTTATCAGGCAAAACAGCACCATTGCCGCCGTCCCCAAGCACGTCAATAACAGAATAACGTAATCCGTTTGTATCCGCTTTATTCCCTAAACTACGCTCAAAAGAATCTATTGTAAAAATATAATAATATCTATTTGAACGCGGTTTCGGAATAATTATAGCCGACCGCGAAGACGAATACTCACCTTTTAACCCACCGCCATATGAAATAAAATTATGCTTCTTATTCCAAACAAAAACACCGTCAGAATAAAACAGTAAATTACCATTTTTATCTGAAATTGTCGCAACTCCCTCCATCTGTTTCATCTTAGAATCAGTGAGCGCATAAGGCAACTCACCGTCTGGCATAAAACTTACACCCGCACTATCTCCAAAATACCAATTATAAGTTTCTTTTTGCGAAAAAGATATATTTTGAAGAAAGCAAAACATTAAACAAATAATAAGACATAACAAAAATTTATTGTTTTTCATAAATTCAATTAAAGTTTGGTCGTAGAGTTAAATTTAAAATTACAAAAAAAAAATGTAATAATTAGAAGAAAAATAAAAATAGTAGCTATTAAGAGAATATTATAGATTTTGCTATTTCTTCTTTTTTATTTGTGTTATATATTTTTTCTATAAGAAATAATCCAAGTTCAAAAGCAGTCCCTAAACCACGACTTGTAATAACAATATCTCGCGTACAAACTACTTTGTCATTACTATAATTCTCTGGATACATTTTATCTATGAGAGAATGATGACAAGTAAATTTATCTTCAGCAGTTAATATATTTAAATCTTTTAATACTAACGGTGCAGCACATATTGCAGCTATAATACTTTGTTTTGAATAATTGTTTTTTATAATAGAAGTTAAATGTGAATTTTGACGAAAACTTTCTACCCCTTGCATACCTCCGGGCAAAACTATCGCATCAAAAGTAGTATTTACATCAACATCATCAATGAGTTTATCGGGAATAATTTGCAAATTATGCGAAGTAAGTACAGGTGAAGTAAGACCACATACTAAAACTTCTGCTCCAGCACGCCGCAACAAATCAATAAGAACAACTGCTTCGCCTTCTTCTGTACCATTAGCTATAGGCAGTAAAATTTTTTTCGTGTCATTTTTCATTTTCTTGTTCTACAATTTATTTTACAAAATTAGCAATTACTTTTTACTTTTTCGAATTTAAAAAAACAATTGCATCGAAAAGTTCAGCATTCATAAATATTTCAGGCGCTACTATATCGCAAGTTAAATATCGCATTTTCACCCCTGCTTCTTGGAACATTGTTGTAGTTTTCTTATATGACTCAACCCATTTCCCATTTGTATTTTTATCATAAAAATCTTGCCCATTTTGATGAATTATTACCTCCGATATTCCTGTTTGAACAATTCCTCTTGCACAATCTGTACAAGGTATCCAAGGCACATATAATTTGCAAGATTTTAATTGCGTTCCTCGTCTTGCCGCATTATATATAGCATTCCGTTCAGCATGTTCAATCCAGTAGTATTTTTCGTCATTTTCACGCGAAAGACGGTATGAGTTTTTCCCTGCATCTATTCCACGTGGCAAAGAATTATAGCCCGTAGAAACTAAAACATTATCTGTATCAACAATAACAGCTCCTACATGAGTATGAGGATCTTTACTACGCATACCAACAAGATAACACATTGTAATATAAAGCTCGTCCCAATTCGGTCTTTTCATATTTCTTAATATATTTTATTTGTAAAAACTAAAACTATCTATTCTCTTCGTGTAGCCAATTTGTTTTATATTTAATTGTACGTAATAATAAATAAATAAAAGATGCTATAATAGCAAGATAAATCCATACTTTGTTAAATTCAAAAGAAGAAAAATATAGTTTTTCGGTAATATCAAATGCACAAAAAACTAAAAATATAGCTACAAAACCATTTTTCTCTTTCTTTAACACTTTACGCCAACTAAAATATAAATCACTTTTTTGATATAATTTGAAGTTAGGAATGATTGCCGGAGTTTTACTTGCCCAATCAAGATAAACTTGCCCAAATTTATTACGTAAAAACTGCTCTTCCGCAAACATTATTGCTATATAATAAATCCAGTAAATTAATGTAAAAAATAGAACAAACCATAAATTGCAAGTCAAAAATGCTACTCCTAACCACATAAAATAATTTCCTAAATACAAGGGGTGTCGCACAACCGAATAAATACCTTTAGTATTTAACGAATCTGCCAACTGTTTATCTACATTACGCCCCGAAGTACCTATTGGCGTATAAGCAATAGTAAAAACTCTTATAGCTAAGCCTAAAAAACAAATAATTAAACATAGAAATTCATATAACATCCTATGATTAGTGATTACTTCCCTAATTATCGCAGGCTGATACTTATAGAAAATATTTACTAACAACCCAACAATTAATATAATTAAAGGCAAAACACTGCGCTTTCTAAAAAGCCAATTTCCCCGTTGCTCAATTTCTTCTTGTAATGGCATCGTAATGAAAATAATTAATACTAATATTTAAAAAATGTATATAAAAAAAAGCCACTGATTGTATATGTTCAGTAGCTTATATTTTTTTCCTTATCGTTATTGTTTCGTAGCTTGCTTTACTATAGCCGCAAAAACCTCAGGTTTGTTCATCGCAAAATCAGCAAGGATTTTTCTGTTAATATTGATGTTGTTAACTTTCAACATATACATCAACTTTGAATAAGTTGTTCCATTGAGTCTTGCCGCTGCATTGATACGCGTAATCCATAAACGTCTGTATTCACGTTTTTTTAATTTTCTACCTACATAAGCGTGCAATAGACCTTTTTCAATATGATGTTTTGCTATAGTCCAGACATTTTTACGTCTTCCCCAAAAACCTTTGGAAAGCTTCAACATTTTTTTACGTCTGGCACGCGATGCTACTTTAGGGACACTTCTTGGCATAAATATCTCCAATTAAAAGGACATTAGGGGAGCGTCATCCCATTTGTCACAGTGAAAAAAACAAATAATAGTAAACAATTAATTTAACAACTATTATCCCTTAGCCAACATTCTTTTTACTGCAGGCACATCTGCTGGATGCACTAATGCAGATTGACGTAAATTTCTTTTACGCTTTTGAGTTTTCTTCGTTAGAATATGGCTTGCATAAGCTTTCTTACGCTTAATTTTTCCGCTACCAGTAATCTTAAATCTTTTCTTAGCGGAACCACTTGATTTCATTTTTGGCATTTGAATTACCTAATTCTGGTTAATCAAAAAAAAATAAGACTACAAATATACAAAAAAAAAATAAGTTTACAAAACAATATATTATTTTTTCACTTAATCTTTAGTTTTTTGCTCTGATTTTAAAGGTCTTGAAGATTTAGTTGGTCTGCTACCTTTCAATGGAGATAATGTAACAGATATACTACGCCCTTCATTGCTAAGCGGATTGTCTACCTTAGCTATGTCGCTCATTTCTTCAATAAATTTTAATAGTAAATCTCTACCTATATCTGAATGAGCTAATTCACGACCACGAAACATAACAGATGCTTTAACTTTGTTTCCATCCTCTATAAAACCTCTGGCATGCTTTAATTTAAAATTAAAATCATGTGGAGCTGTCCGCCACTTAAAACGAATCTCCTTAAGAGCTTTTTGCATCTGATTCTTTTTCTGCGTCTTTTCTTTCTTCTGTTGCTCATACAAAAACTTACCATAATCAATAAGCTTACATACAGGAGGTTTAGCAGTCGGAGCTATTTCCACTAAATCTAAATTTCTAAGTTCTGCTATGCTTAATGCCTCAGCACGACTTCTTATGCCTATAGGCTTGTTGTCAGCATCTATTAAACGAACCTCCGGCACTTTAATTTCATGATTAATACGGTGCTTTGCACCCTTGTCACTTGGACCACTATTGTAAGATTTCAAATATATTAAAAACTCTAAATGTTATAAAAATATGATAAAATACAAATTTACAAATTTTTTATCTTATAAGCACTATAAAAAGTGATAAAATACAATAAAAATATAATTATAATACATATGTATTTTTTCTTTTTTTGTATGTGTTGAAAAAATACAACAATTATTTTCATCCTAAGCAAATGCAACAGATGTAAACGATATAAAAAAAGAAAAGTTCAAAGTAGGCAAGTAAGATAAAAATGTGAGATGGCAAGCAAAAACAAATTAGATGTTTTTTATATATAAGTACAGGATATTCTCAACACTTATTTTTTTTACATATTCAATTTATTTTTAGAAAAATTTATTTTTTTTACTTATTTTTAAACTATAATTTAATTTTCTTCGTAGTAATATCTTACTTAGATATTTAAAAAATTACTTATAAATATAAAATTAGAGGAAAAAACATGGTAAAAATTGATGTTTCTCAATATGGTCTTACAAATGTAGACAACATTATTTACAACCCTTCTTACGAGACTCTTTTTCAGGCAGAGATGGATGCTCGTAATGAAGGTTATGAAAAGGGCGTTCTCACTAATACAGGAGCGGTATGTGTAAATACAGGAATTTTTACAGGTCGTTCTCCCAAAGACAAATATTTTGTAAAAGACAAGACGACTGCTGACACTATTTGGTGGGGCAATGTAAACAAGCCAGTTTCAGAAGATGTTTGGAAAGATTTAAAATCTTTATCACAAAAACAGCTTTCTAACAAAAAGAATCTATATGTTGTTGATGCTTTTTGTGGCACAAATGTTAATACTCGTTTAAAAGTACGTTTTATTATGGAAGTTGCTTGGCAGGCGCATTTTGTCAAGAATATGTTTATCCGTCCTTCACAATATGAATTAGAGAATTTTGGTGAGCCTGATTTTGTTGTTCTAACTGCTTCTAAGACAACTAACCCTCATTGGAAGGAGCAAAACCTTAATTCCGATATATTTGTTGTTTTCAACTTAACGGAAAAGATGTTAGTTATAGGCGGCACTTGGTATGGTGGGGAATTGAAAAAAGGTTTATTTTCGATTATGAATTATTTTCTTCCGTTAAAAGGCATAGGTGCTATGCACTGTTCGGCTAATGTTGGCGAGGCGGGTGATGTAGCTATATTTTTTGGACTTTCTGGAACAGGCAAAACAACTCTGTCAGCAGATCCGAAGCGTTATCTTATAGGTGATGATGAACATGGTTGGGACGATGAAGGAATTTTTAATTTTGAGGGCGGTTGTTATGCTAAAACTATCAACTTATCTCAAGAAAAAGAGCCGGATATTTGGGCAGCTATTCGTCGTGATGCTTTATTAGAAAATGTAACGGTACATTCTGATGGTTCATTAGATTTTGATGATAATTCAATAACTGAAAATACCCGTGTTTCTTATCCTATTTATCACATTAATAAAATCGTATTGCCTTCTAAAGCCGGTCATGCCAAGAGAATTATATATTTATCTGCAGATGCTTTTGGAGTTTTACCTCCTGTTTCCATTTTAGATCGCGAGCAAGCGCAATATCATTTTCTTTGTGGTTACACTTCAAAACTTGCAGGAACAGAGCGTGGAATAAAAGAACCTGTGCCAACGTTTTCGTCTGCTTTTGGCGAAGCATTTTTAACACTTCACCCTACTGTTTATGCTAAAATACTATCACAGAAAATGGAAAAACATAATGCAAAAGCTTATTTAGTAAATACTGGTTGGAACGGAACAGGAAAACGTATTTCTATAAAGGATACGCGCGCTATTATTGACGCTATTTTAGACGGTTCAATTGATAATTCACCAACTGCTCATATTCCTATACTTAATTTGACAGTACCGACAGAGTTAAAAAATGTATCAAAAGAAATTTTAGATCCACGTAATACTTATAAAAATCAAAATGAATGGACAGAGAAAGCTATTTCATTGGCAAAACAATATATAGCTAATTTTGAAAAATATTGTGATACGGATTTAGGAAAATCTTTAGTTTCTGCTGGTCCTCAAATATAATTATTTAGAGCTAATACCATTTTGAATAATAATTTGCTCCAAACGTAGTAGTTAAATTCTCCTCTTGAGAGGAGTACCTGCGTAGCAGGGAAGGTGTGGGACTACCCCGTCAGGCTTCGCCTGCCACCCCTTCTGAGAAGGGGAATTTGCAGACTCACCTTCAGGCAAGTTAAACTTTTAAAAATCATATAAATCACAAAAATCACAGTTCAAACAATAAAAATGAACTAATATATAATTCAAAAGGGTATAATTATGTAGAGCTAGCTAGTAGATTATTTCAGTAAACACAAAAAAAATACCACAACACAAAATGCTGTGGTATTTTTTTTATTCATTGATCCGAAATTTTATTCGTCATCATCTTCTGGCATTAGAACTACTCTAATAAAGTTCTCATCATAAGTTAGATACTTTTTAGCAGCATTCATAATATCTTTTGCAGATACTTTATCAATCGCTTTTTCATAATTTTTCAAGAAAGCAATATCGCGTCCTGTTCTCTCATATTGTTGAATAACACTGAGCCAATAGTCATTTTCTTTACTGTTTCTTTCGAATTCTTTTTTCAAGATTTCTTTCACTTTATCTATGTTTTCTTTTGAAGCTTCAGTTGATCTCATTTCTTCAAAAACAGATTTAACAGCGTCGATAAGCTCTTCAACTCTTTCAGGAGCACAGCCATAATAGATAATTGTATGTAAATTAGGAGTAGGTATATTATTCATAGAGATTCCTGCACCTATACCATATACACCACCTTTATCTTCACGAATAACTTCACGTAATCTTATATTGAAAACTTCTTTTAACATATTAACAACTAATATGTTTTCGGAAGTATATTCAAATTTTCCGTCATATTTTACAGCTAATCTTACAGTAGCTTTTGGCTCAATACCTTTCTTTACTAATTTATTTATCTTACCTAAGGGCATTTTTATTCCCATATCTTTCCAAGTTTCTTTTTTATTTGTACTTGGCAAGCTAGCTACATATTGTTCTATAAGCGGTTTAATTTCATCTATGTCAAACGAACCTACAAACAAGAAAGTAAAGTTAGAAGCATCTGCAAAACGTTCTTGATAAATTTTGAATGCTTTATCTAATGATATATCATTAAGCTGTTCTAATGTTACTGGCATCTTACGTGGATCATAATTATTTAAAACAGCATGCAAAGTATCTGACAAAGCATTTGCCGGTTCTCTGCCGTAGTTTTTAATAATTTCTGTTGCTTTTGTCATATGTGATTTAAAAGCGTCTGCATCTTTACGAGGTTCAGTAAATTGCATATGTAACAATTGGAAAAATGTTTCTATGTCTTTAGGTGTAGTAGAACCATGCATTCCTTGACTATAATCACCAATATAAGGTGTAAGTCTAACAACTTTACTTTGGAGCAACTTGCCTAATTTAATTTGATCCCATTCACCAAGTCCAGCCTCATCTACTATGCTAATAGCATTATAAGCATTTCTGTAATCTACAAGATTGCTATATAGCGATGCACCACCATTCGCCCAACAAGAGAAAAGTATTTGATCGTTTTTATAATCTGTAGATTTTAAAAGTACTCTAGCACCATTAGAAAGTTTAATCTCTGTTATATCAAAATTAGGAAGTTTTTTTGTACTAACAACTTTACCTGGTGTTGGTATTTTTGCCATTAACGGTTTGTCGCCTAATTCATCAACATAAGGTTCATATTTTTTTGCTTTAGCTTTATTATATATATCTAAAATTTCTTTTTCAGTCGGTTTTTCTGCAGAAGTTTCAGGCAAACTCGCGGTTACAACTAAATTTTTACCGTCAATAAGTTTTTGTAGTGTTTGATTTATTTCATCTACAGTTATGTCCGGCAGAAATTCTTTCACAAGTTTATATTCTTCTTCTATGCCTGCCATAGCAACACCGTGATCAAAATAAGTATATATTTCTTGTGCTAAATTAACAGATTCCGTTTTATCTCTTTCATTATATTGTTTTTCTAAATTTACTAAAATTTGTTCTTTTGCTCTGTTAAGCTCTGATTCTGTAAAACCATGTTGATCTATACGGAACATTTCACCTAAAGCTGCTTCAAATCCTTTATTCAAAGCACCTGACGAAGGAACAGTAACTAAATTTAAAGCGTGCAATCCACCAATAAATTGACCTGCATAAGCAACTGCATATAAATATGGAGGCTCCGGCAATTTAGTAAGTTCGCTCAATCGCATACTAAACATTTGCGTAAAAATTTGTTCTTTATAAAGCTCTCTTAAACCACGATAAGTTGATTTATCAAACTCAGGATATTTAATATAAGTAACTATATTAGGAAACTGCAACTCTTTGTCATAAGCTATAGAAACTAAAGGTTTCTCGTTATCTGGAACAGGATAAGTACCTTTGTCTTTCGGAAGTCCTTTTCCGCGGAAAGAGTAATTTTCAAAATGTTTTTTCACTAATTTAAAAGCTTCATCTTTGTTTATATCACCTACTACTATGACAGCTGCTAAATCAGGACGATACCAATCATTATAAAATTCAATAAAACGCTCTCTTGGAGCTCCTTTTATAACTTCTTCTGTACCAATAGGCATTCTATCAGCATATTTAGAACCTTTAAGAATTACTGGAAAATGTTGATCCATTAATCTTTGTTGAGCTCCTGCACGCAAACGTTTTTCTTCAAGAATCACGCCTCGTTCCTTTTCGATTTCTTCATTATCAAAAGAAACCCAATTTGCCCAATCTTCCATAACTTGCATACCTTGTTCAAACATTCCTTTCTTATCAAGTGGAATAGTTAAAGTATATCGTGTTACATCAAAGCTTGTGTAAGCATTTAAATCTGCCCCAAATCTAACGCCTGTTGATTCTAAAAACTTTACTAAAGCATCTTTTGGGAAATTTTTTGTGCCATTAAAACACATGTGTTCTATAAAATGCGCTAAACCACGTTGGTTTTCTACTTCTTGCACTGAACCGGCACGTATTACAAGTTGAATTTCAACTCTGTTTTCGGGCTTCTTGTTTTCCATAATAAAATATGTAAAACCATTATCAAATTTGCCCGTTGTCACTTTCGGGGAAAGTGGCACTTTAGCATCAAGATTTCTTGCTCTTGCTACTTGTGCTTCTGCTTCAAAAGTAAAAGCTGTAGTCAACACAAGAAATAAGGCTAATGTCTTTAGAAGAAATGTTCTTCTCATCTCAAATCCTTTATTATTGTTAAAAAATACGAAATATTATTGTTAAATAGTATGTTAATATAACAAAAATGTTTCAAATAAACACTATAAAATAATATTATTTTCTATTTTTTATTAAACAAATATGATTTTGATTAAAGATAATCGATAAACTTTTTTTATGAAATAATATTCTTTTTAGTTGCTTATTTACAAGAAAAAAAAGATTTATTTATTAGCACTAATAAATAAATCTTTTTATTTTAGTCAATTATTTTCTTTTTTTATGACGATTTTTACGCAATCTTTTTTTTCTTTTATGCGTTGACATTTTATGTCTTTTTCTTTTTCTACCACAAGGCATTTTTATTCTCCTTATATTAAGTTTTAATTATTTTTTTTTCTTAGCGTTTTTTTTCGCTGACTTTCCTTTAGTCAAGTTTGCAGTAACTTTATTACTAAAATCAGGAGAAGGTTTAAAAGCGGGTACATATCTATCCGCTAACTCAATCATTTCACCTGTTTTAGGATTTCTTGCTGTTCTAGCTGGTCTGTATTTTGTACTAAATACTCCAAACCCTCTAAGCTCAATTTTATTTCCTTCTTTAAGAGAATCTACTACAGTTGCTAAAACTTCTTCTACAACCGCTTTTGCTTCTGTTCTATTAGTGCCTACATTTTTGGCAACTCTTTCAACAATATCTGCTTTTGTGACATTCATAAATTTCACCTTCACCAATATATTTATTAATAAAAATAATACTCTCTACTATTTTTCATCTTTTGCTACTTAGTATTTATTTGTTTTTTGAACTATCTAATAAATAACGTAGAATATAAACTACAAATATAGTAAAAATATCATAAATAGCAAAATTTTTTTAGAAAAAATTAAATTTAGAAAAAAAAAGTGAACTATTTATGTTTTTTTAGATTTTTTTTACTTAAATTTATAATGTTTTACGATATACAACTTTTAAATATTTATTTATGGCAAATCTTACAAAAGCAGATGTGTTGAAAAATCCGCCACCTATTATTTTTCTCTACGGAGCTGATGATTTTTCTATAGATGAGTTTTATTCTTCTTTAATAAAACAGCTTATAAAAACTGATGAAGATTTTTTTGATTATATATATATAGATGCTGATGATTCTTCACAAGATTTAGTTGCTACAACCGCTTCTCAAATTCCTATGTTTGCTCAAAAACGTATTGTTGTAGTACGTCGTTTTCATAATTTTTTTGCTGACAAAAGGAAAAAGAACAATGTTTTACCTGCGCTGAAACGCTATTTAGAAAATCCAAGCGACACTACAATTTTAATATTATTAGCACAATTAGAAAACACAAAAATTGATTTGACAAAATCACCTTACAATTTAATTAAAGATTATTCTATAGAATTTCCTACTGTTTACGAGAATCAACTTGCTAAATGGGTAGTTAATAGATTTGCAACACATAATGTAACTATTAACTTAGAAACCGCAGATTTAATTGTTTCACAAACAGATCCTGATTTACGCAATTTAGCTAACGAAATAGAAAAAATATTACTTTTTCATTTAGATAAAAAAAATATTACTACTCAAGATGTAATTAGTATGTCAGGAAATTCGCGTCAAAATACAGTGTTTGAATTAGTAAAAGCTATTTCCAATAAATCGTTAGAGTTATCCTTAGAAATCCTGAACAATATTCTTTCTAATTCAAATCAAGAAATGTTAATTCTTGCATTACTTCGTGATTTTTTTGTAAAAACATGGAAATTACAAGAAATACAAAGCCAAACTTCCGATAGAAATGAACTAGCAAAAAAAATCGGTTTAAGAAGTTCATACTTTTTATCAGACTACACAAATGCTGCAAAAAAATATAGTGAAAGCAAAATTTCAGAGACATTTAATATACTAGCAACTACGGATAGTATGTTAAAATCAACACATTCTAATTCAAAATTAATTATGGAAAAAATGTTAATTGATATTATGAATTAGATCTTTTTTTAATAATCAAAAACTAAATGTATATCTGCTGATTCTATATGATGCGTAAGAGCTCCTATTGATATACCGTTAACACCTGTTGTTACATATTTTTCTAGCTTTGCAAAAGTTATTCCACCTGAAGCTTCAACAAATATATCTTTTCCATTTTCTAAAGAACGGATAAGTTTAACGCATTCAACAATTTTTTCAGGAGACATATTATCTAATAAAAATCCATCAACACCTAGCTCCATTGCTTGCGGAATTTGCTCAAGAGATACGACTTCTAACTCGACTTTCATATCTTGTTTTTTATGAGCATTCACATTTTTCAAAGCATTTTGCAAGCCACCAGCTGCAGCAATATGGTTATCTTTAATTAAGATATCCGTTTCTAAACTAAAGCGATGATTTGAACCACCACCGACATAAACAGAATACTTTTCAAAAAGTCTCATTCCGGGAGTTGTTTTACGCGTATCTAATATTTTTACTCCGAAAGGCTTAGCAACATCAACATATTTTTTCGTAATCGTTGCGATACCCGACAATCTTTGTATAATATTTAGCATAACACGTTCACGCGATAAAATATAAGCCGAATTACCGTCTATTTTAGCAATAACAGCTCCCGGTTTTAAAAAATCGCCGTCTTTAACGTAAACTTCTACTGAAGATTCTTTAAAAATAGTACGAATAATTTGTTCACCAACAAACACAATTTCACCTTCAGTTTCTATCGTAGCAACACTCTTCATTGCGTCTGGAACAGTAAAAATTGTAGTGTAATCGTGATTAGCAGCATCTTCTGCAAGATATTCTTCTATTTTTTTATCAATATAATCTTGAGGTAACTCTTTAATTTGTTTGTATATTATCATAGTATTTTATATTTCAATATTATCTTTAATTTTTTCGTAAGTTTGTTTTCCTATACCGCGAACTTTCATAATATCTTCTTTTTTCTTAAAAGGAGTTTTAGTTCTATATTCAATAATTTTTTCAGCGGTTTTTTCGCCTATTCTATAAAGTTTCTGCAATTGCTTTTTATTTGCAGTATTTATATTAATTTTCCCTTTAAATTCATCTTTTTTACTTTTATATTTAGTTTTGCTATCAGTAGTTACAAGTTTTGGATTAGCTTCATCTTCAATATTAGAACCGACAAATGTGTTTTTATTCACTTCTGCTAAACTATCTAAGGTGTTGAAAACTTCATCGCGACTTTCTAAGTTATATTGTATATCGCTAAAAAAAAGCTTATAGCTCACACCTATCAATAACCCTAAAGCTATAATAAGAACTACAAAAAATTCGGCATCTGCAATACCGAGACTACTTTTTATTTTATTTTTTAAGTTTTCAAAACGCATAGCACTAAACTACTCACCAGAAACAGTCATTTCTGCAAACTTAAATGTTGGTATTTGTTGCGACCGCTTTTCATCAGCATTATCGGCAAGCATTTCAATATCTTTCAACATATTAACGATATTACCAGAAATTGTAATTTCCGATACTGGATAGCTAAGCTCTCCATTTTCAATCCAAATACCATAAGCTCCTTTAGAAAAATCGCCACTTGTTGTTGTTGTACCTTGTCCTAAAGTTTTTAGAAGCAACAAACCTTTATCGACAGATTTTATTAAATCTTCTTCCGTATGTTCGCCATTTTCTAAAATAACATTAGATGTTCCTGATGCAAAACCATTGTTTTTTAAACCTAATTTCTTGGCAGAATAAGTATTAAGTAAATAATTCTTTAATATACCTTTCTCTATTATCATATTTTTTCTTGCTGGAACTCCTTCACTATCAAAAGGACGCGAAGCTGGTCCGCCAACAATAAGCGGATTATCAAATAATGTTATATTGCTATTTGCAATTTTTTCATTAAGCTTGCCCGCAAAAACAGATTCTTGCATATAGATATTGCGTCCTACTAAACATTCCAATAAAAACCCTGTAATTGCAGGTGCAATATATCTATCAACGATAATAGGAACCGTTTGTGTTGGAATTTTTTTTGCATTCTGCAAACGAGTTGCACGTTCTATTGCAATTTTAGCTATTTCTTCTATCGACATTAAATTTAATGGACTTCTAGCAGAATCATACCAACCTTCTTGAGTTGCAGAAGAATCAGAACCTGATTGCAAGTAAACTCCTATCGAACAGTTTGAAGACTTATAACTACCAGAAAAACCATTAGATAAAGCTAAATAATACTCACCTTCATAAGTACTGTATCCAGAACCGGCAGAAAGTGAAATTCGCTTGTCTTTCAAACAAAGACGTTCTAATTCTATAGCTAATTTAATTCGCTCCTCAGGCGAAACAGTATTGATATCCGATGAATATAAATTTAATTTTTCAATATCAATATCCAATTTTTCAAATTCAGGGAAAATTGCCGACTCATCAACAGAGGAATGCTTAGCCCTTTCTAAAGCATTTTTTAGCAACTGTTCAAGAGCAGCTTCCGATAGATCCGAAGTAGAAGCAGAAGCAGTTCTATTATCAACATTTACTAGCAAAGATAAATTTAAAGAGTTTGATTCTTGTAGCTCTTCTACTTCGCCATTTCTTATACCAAGTTCAAAAGATTTACCATTATTTATAGAAACTTTTACTTGAGCTCCTTGTTTTTTCCCTTGTTTTACTAAATTTTCAGCAAGTGAAAGATAATTTGTTTTTGACATGTTATTTTAGAAATTATATTAATATTTAATAAAACACAATATAGCAAAAGTTTGAGAAAAAATTATAAAAAAACACTATTTTTTATAAAAAAACCTCAACTAAAAATTAATTTAATTGAGGTCTTTTTCTTTAGATGTAATTTAATCTTATTTTTACTT
>JAAYTD010000052.1 GCA_012518115.1 Ignavibacteria bacterium
AACGCAAGAAGAATCATAAGTAGCTTGTTGTCTTTTTATTTCAGGCGCTAGTACTTTTTCAAGACTATCTATTTTAGAAACGATGTTGTCAGATGAAAATTCCGTATTCATTAAATCCGCAAAACGAGTTATAAATTTACGATAAAATGTACTATCTTTTATTATAGTTTGAAATAGTTGTTGTATAGTTTCTTTAGGCTTTAATCGAGATAGATCAAAATAATTACTATATGTTTCGTCTATATTTCCTTGAGAAAAAGAAGCATCTAAATCATAAACTATCCAGCGCCATTTGTTATCAAGTTCTGTAGATTTCCAAAATAATACATTATTATGTGGCCAGTCGCCATTTTGTAGGAAAGTTTGTAAGATTATATAATCAGTGAAGTTATCTAAATCAATTTTACTGTCCAAATATTCAAGTCCGTCTCTTTGCATATCTAAAAATTCTAATGTATCAATTAAATCAAACCATTCTTTGCCACAGTCATAATTTGGAGCATACTTTAGTTCATCCAAAGTAAAGTAAAAATTTTTTTCTAAAGCAGTTATAGATGATTTTTCTATATTATATTTTTCTGCAATAAAATTATCATCTTGTCTTTCCATAAATTGAGCTATACCATGGAATTTTCCATTTAAAAAAGTTAGTACGTTATTTACAGGTGAGCATATTAATTCTTTGTTTAAATTTTTAGCTAAGTTATGTGCTATTTGATCTCGCATAAGAGCTCTTTTCCAATCTCTTCCCCCAATTCGTAAAATTAATTTTTCGTAGTTGTTTTGGTATTCATCGGGGAAAAATTTGTGTTCAAATGTTGGATATTGATAATAATCTTCTGCGTAAAGTCGCCAAGATTTTTGAGGATAAGTACGTGAGTTTGAACCTTGTAAACGTAAGCCTATGGCTGAATTATATGGGGGAATATCATTAGCAAAATATTCGAAATTAGCAGGGATTATTTTTTTGTAAAATATTTTTTCAGGAGTAAAAATACCTTGCTTTTTTTCCCAAAGAAACAATGAATCAGTAACAAGTGAAATAATAGGCAATTTGGAATTTTCGCCGAAAAAATATGTATGCGTAACTATTCTACTATCATTTGTATCTTTATTGTTGCTTATAGCTTTAGCTCTTAAAACAGTTGTAGTTGAAATAGAAATCGGTGAAAGATATAAATTAGAATTCAAGGTCGGTTCATCGCCATTTGTAGTATAATAAATATTGATGTTTTCCGATGTATTGGGATTTGTAAGCGTTAGAGAAAAATCATTCTTATAAAATCCTCCTTGAATAGAAAAGATGGGTTCTAAAGCCTTAGGGCGTTTTACTCCGCTATTAGTTAGTCCCGGTGTCGGTTTTTCAAAATATACTAAATTAGAGCTCCCATCAGGATAGCGTCCAAAGCTTATATCTGTTTTCTGTTCACCATATTCAATATAGTCAATTTGTTCGCCTGACTTATTAAATAAATATATTTTACCTTTATCTTTACTTAATTTGAAATCCGTATGTAATACATTAGCTTTTCTTGTACTTCCTTTTAAGTTAGTTCCAAATTCTTCTGCTTTTAATTTTGTAACATCAATATCTTCACCATTAATTCTAAGTCTATCTATAACAAAATTTGTAAGAATGTTGTTGTTACAACTTGTTGCGGCAAGTCCTAAAAGATACTTCTTGTTATGAAAAGGAAGGTGAATTTTATTAGCTATTTTTTCGCGACGTTCGCCTTCACATTTAAAGTAGCTCAAAGTATCATCTTTAAGTTTAATAATTATATGAGAAAAAGGAAATCTAAAGTTTTCTGCATAATAATGTCCTTGAACAATTTTTTCAGAGTTGAATTTCCAAACATGAACATATCTTTCACATGAAGGTGAAGTTGCAAAAAAACTTGTAGAAGAAGCATCTTTTGATAAATCTTCACGTAACATAATTCCTATTCTTGAATCGAAATTATAGTTTGACATCGCTGTAACTTTCAATTCTACTTCAAAATCACCTAAATGTTCTAAATATAAAAAGCGGAATTTATCTTCTTTATAACTAGGAATTTTTTCCCCCGAAGCTGTAATTTGGTAGATTGAAGCAACATAATTTTGTTTATCACAAAATAAAATCATGTATTCTTTAGATTTCAAGACCGTATCAGGTAATTCCCAGCCGGAAGAAAATTTGGATTTTTTCCCAATACGCCATCCTTTTAAATTTATATCAGTATCACTAGCATTATATAGTTCTATCCAGTCAGGTGTAAATTGATTCTCATCATTGATAACATTTCCATTAGAAGCTGAAAACTCATTTATAAAAACTTGAGAATAGCTATCTAAATTTGATATTAATAAAAATAGAAGAACATGAAAAATTTGTTTTAGCATGATTTGATATTAAATTGATTAAAATAGTAAAGACACTTTTTTATTTGATTTTGTATCATTTTTATAAGTTTTTTATTTTTCAAACATAATCTTTGTAGAATATACATATTTTCCTTTATAAGATAGATTAACGAAATATGCTCCGGGTGCAAACTTGAAATTGATTAAATCAAAATTAAAAATATTTTGTCCGCCACTGCAATATAAATTATCTGCAAAAATTGTTTTGCCAGTTACATCAACGCATTTTAACTCTAATATTTTAGGACAACTTAAGTTGAATTCTAAATCAAGTTTATCACGAGTAGGATTAGGCGAAACAGTAAATTTACTATTAGCATCTATAGGATCATTATTGTCAAAAAGTGCTTCAATAGTTAAAGTTGTTTCATTATTCTCGTCAATTGGTAAATCAAAAGTAATCGTTTTTTCTTTGCCGTAATCGTCAGACCATTTAACAAACTCATAACCATCTTTGGGTTTAGAAGTTACTGTTATAGGAATAGTAGGGAAATAATATCCGCTCCAAGAGCTCGTATCTATTTTTAAAGTATTAACATCGAAAGTGCAAGCATCTTGAATGTTAGATTTTAGTATAACTTTGCATACATTAGGTAAATAATGGACATTACGTATATGAAGTCGTTGATACGCAGGACGAGTAGATGCGAATTCTCTCATTCGTTCTACTTCTTTTTCCCAATTAACGCAAGAAGAATCATAAGTAGCTTGTTGTCTTTTTATTTCAGGCGCTAGTACTTTTTCAAGACTATCTATTTTAGAAACGATGTTGTCAG
>JAAYTD010000005.1 GCA_012518115.1 Ignavibacteria bacterium
CCGTCAGGCTTCGCCTGCCACCCCTTCGTTCCAAAGGGGAATTTCAGCAACACCTTAAAATCAAAAAAATCATATAAATCACACAAACCACAGTTCAGACAAAAAAACTGTTTGAAATTAACTTTATGTAGAGTCAAAATCAAACAGCTTAAAAAGTGTTGAATTATACAATAGCTATAGCTATTACAGACCAAAACTTACGTTAAGATATTTATCACTTCTAACATAAGCGTTAGTTACATCATAAGAGAGAGACTGCTCGCCAGCTTCAGCAGAAATAAGTTGCGAAGACATAGGATAAAGCGTTATTTTTTTAGTACCTTTTCCCGATGTGAGCTCTAATTCAAAATACAAATCACTATTATTCTGAATTTCGTAAAAGTTTGTCTTTGTTCCATTCCTATTTTCTTGGCTAAAATGACTCGGCAAGAGTTTCACACAAGCATTGAATAGATTTTTAACATTTTCTTCTTTTCCTGCTAAATATTTACTTGCCCACGCTACAGTTCTTCCAGCGTTCAAGGCTTCGCGAATAGCTTCTGGCGTTCTCTCTTTTGCCATTACAAGAGTCATTGTGCGATGAACATATTTTTTGCTCTTATCGTAATCATGTTCAACTAGATTGTGAATATCAGAAGTTCCTATCACGGTTAAACCTTTGTCTATACACCAATCAAGAGCTTTCATGTACATCCAGAAACCGTTAATAACCTCAATCCCGTGCAGTGCATTTTTTTTGTGCAAATCTTCTAAGAAAGGAAGCCATTCATACGAGCCTGCAATATTGGGTCGCCAACCAGGGTGATTCCAGAAAATAAAAGCATTTTGTTCAGCAGCTTTCATTACCGCTTCCCAATCTTTTTCGGAGCTATTGTCTTCAATATAAGATGAAGCATCTCCTATGAAAATCGCATTGAAATGTCCGGGAGGTGTTTGCCGCGTAATTTCCGCTCCTTTTACCAAAATAATGTTGTTTTTCTTAGAAAGCTCTTCAATGATCTCATGCGAACGATTATGATTTACCTCAACAGAATTTTTATAAGGATGATATTCAACGTGTTCCGTTAAAGCTATTGCATCTAATCCTTCTTCCCACGCTTCTTGAGCGCGAATTGTAGGCCATACCTGTCCATCGGAAAACATAGTATGCGTATGAAAATCGCATTTCAATACTTTGTAACCATTTACATCGGGAATATTTATTATTTCTCTGTAAGTAGGTTTACGCAGTTCATCTAACTGCACCACACCTTTACTAATTTCTTCAGCTTGAACTAAGAAAGTAAAGCTAATAAATGATAATAGAATTAATAGTTTTGTTTTCATTTTTAAAATACATTTTATTAACAAAAATAAGTTTTTTCTAATATAATCTATTTTTGTTAATATTGCGTTTATTAGCCTTAATTTATTTAGTTTTTCACTTTCAGCAAATTTTATTTTACAAATTATTTACAAATAATTTTTATAAAATATTCTATTTTATTTAAAAATATTTGTTAAATTAGAAAAAAATAGTGATATTTGCAGAAAACATTTTTATTATTAGAATAGTGTTATGCCGAAACAAAACAAAAATAGGAGAATACACAACTTGCTTCTGCTGGTTCTTGCATTGTTCGTAGTAGCTTGGCTAATAGTTTATTATGCTGACATAATTGACGAATCAGATGCTGCGAACGAACGTTTTGCAAAAGACACATCGGAGCATTTTGTACATCCCGACATCTCACAAATCGTTGAAAGTAAACCGTTTCCAGCTGAAAAGGGATATTGTCTTGTGTGCCATCAAGGAATAGAGCCTCCCCGTCCAATCGGCTCAAAAATGATGCAGCAGATACTCGAACAAGGTGCATCGCTTGGCGATCCCAACGGTTGCGTTGTTTGTCATGGCGGTACGCCTAACGAATTGCGAAATAAGGACAGAGCTCATAGCGGAGTACCCAAGGGTAGTTTGTTAGCTGAATTTACACCTGTTCCCGCTGCTCTACAAGTAAATGAAAATACTTGTGGACAGTGTCATAAAGATCATGTCTATAATGTTCGTCTTTCTATGATGAACAGCGATGCAGGCAAGATGAAAGCGATTTCTTGGAGCTTCGGCATTGGTACTGAAAATTACGACCACGTTTATGCTAATAGCACACTTATTGATACTGACGGAGCTACGCCCCGATTTGGTACTCAAAAGTACATTGAATATATGAAAGAAATGGCAGCTACTTTTCCCGGACAATTTCCTTCTGAACTGAAAGAAATTCCTACCGTTTCTGCCGAAGATATAAAGACAAATCCAGAACTTGCAGCATTTACCTATTTGCGTAATTGCAATGCTTGTCACTTGAGCAACAAGGGACATCAAGATAGAGGACATTATCGAGGAATGGGATGTGCAGCTTGTCACAGTATTTACAGTAACGAAGGTTTTTATGAAGGTGGCGACATAAAAATTCCGAGAGACAAACCCGGACATTTGATGGTTCACGCTATGCAAGGAACGAGAAAATCGAGCATCAGCTTTAATGACCAAAAATTAAGCGGCGTGCAGGTTTCCACTTGTGCAGCTTGCCATGCAGCTGGACGTAGAATCGGACACGCATATCAAGGACTAATGGCATTGGACGACTCATATAATCGTGGACCTTTTGACGAAAAAGGATTACCTCAAAAGCCAAACGCTGGCTATGTGTTTAAATATATGCAAGGCGACGTCCATCGACAAATAGAAAAAGATGGTAAAATGGTTAGCGGATTGCTATGTCAAGATTGCCATACAACTAGCTCCATGCACGGCAGCGGAAACATTGAAGCTACTACTCTTGCAGCTATAGAAATTGAGTGTGCTGATTGTCATGGAACGCCTACTCACTATCCGTGGGAGCTCCCTTTGGGCTACGGTGATGAATTCGGGAAAACGCTTGATATGAAGCTTGCTCGTGGCGTAGCTGATGAACCGCTTGAAGTTACTAAAGAATTTGGTATCACATATCCAAAAGAAGATGGATATTTGCTCTCGGCACGTGGAAATCCTTTAGGAAATGTTGTGCGAAGAGGCAACCGCGTTATCGTACATTCTGACGGTAGCAATAACGAATTTGAACTTATCACACTAAAAGAAATTGCAAATAAAAAAACTTGGAAAAATCCGATAGATGCTAAAGTAGCAATGGTTAACACTAAGCACATGGAAAAAATGGAGTGTTATGCTTGTCATTCTACTTGGATGCCGCAATACTACGGATATAAATATGTGATTGATTACACAAAATCATCTACAGATTGGCTACGTTCGCCACAGCTTTATGGCAAAGATGGCACAACTGCCGATTATCATCAGAAATTTGCAACGCAACCCGGAGCTCCTACTTATGGCGACTATAGCCATATCCGCTGGGAAAACGCACCGCTAGGTGTAAATGGCGAAGGAAGAGTTTCACCGTTAGTTGGCGTAATACAAACAGTTAGCACTGTGATTGATAAAGATGGCAAAACGGTTGTATGGAACAATGTAGCTAAAACGCAAGAAGGTTACAACGCAATAGAACTAGCTCCGCTTAATCCGCATACCACTTCTCTTAAATCAAGAGAATGTGTCGATTGCCACGGTAACCCTGTTGCTGCAGGATACGGTATTGATGGCGGAATTTATGATGCAAAGCCCGGAACACCCAGATATGCTGATGTAGTTGATGCTGAAGGAAATAATGTGAGCAAATACACACAGGCACAAATAGCTGCTATAAGCGAGCTGCACGGCGATTTTATGCAGTTGCTTACTCTTGATGGAAAACAAGTACAAACTATAGATACGCACTGGCCTACTTCCGTGCCACTTACTCAATCGCAGCGCGATTTGCTGACTCGCAAAAATGCTTGTATTGCTTGTCATCAGGATATCCCAAAAGGCACTATCCCCAATCGGATGTTAACAAAGATTGCTGAAATAGCTAAGCTTTCTTTCGCAACTCCTGAAGAACATACTAGCTTGTTGCATAGCAATAATCTTATGATTGCGTGGATTAAAGCACTTGGCGTTGTGGGACTTATTGTAATGGCAGGAATAATTGTGTTGGCAGTTATAAAACGAAAACAACTAGCTAGCTTTTGGAAGAAATTCGTAAAATCTTTTAAAAATTCGGCTGAGGAGTAAATAGATTTACAAAAGCATATACTTTTGTAAAAGAGGTGTGAGTTTTTTTTATAAAACATTTTATTTCAGAAATATTTTACAACTTTACACGTTGAATTAGAAATAAAGAAAAAAACGAACACAAAACATTTTTAGTGCTATCTACGCAAAAGAATAGATTTTAAAAAAACAGATTATAAATTTTATACTACAAGTCTATGGAAGAAAATATTGTAAAAACGGACGTTTTAATTATTGGAGCGGGACCATCTGGACTTTCTGCAGCTATTCACCTTGCTGATTTATTCAAGCAAAATGAACTTGACAAACAAATCATTGTGGTAGATAAAGGGCAGTCTGTCGGTTCGCATATTTTGTCTGGAGCAATTATAAAACCGAAAGTCTTTTCGGAACTTATGCCAGATGTAAAAAAAGAGGAAATACCTTTCAACAGCAAGGTAACAAAAGATGCGATGTATATGCTTACAAGCCGCACTAGTTCTTTCAAAATGCCTTTCACTCCGCCTTATATGGGCAATCAAGGCAACTATGTTGCATCGTTGGGAGAAATTTGTCGCTTTTTGGCAAATAAAGCTACAGAGAAAGGAGTAGAAATCTATACAGGTTTCGCTATGAGCGAACTCCTTTATGATGAGGCTGATAATGTTATCGGAGCAAAGTGCATCGATACAGGTGTAGACCACAATGGCGAAAAACTAGAAAACTATGTGGAAGGCACAGGCGTTCAGGCTGATATAACTATTTTAGCTGAAGGTACTCGCGGCAGTTTAGCAAAACAATTAATCAAAAAGAAGAATCTACATGAGGGTAAAAACCCGCAAATTTATTCACTCGGCTGCAAAGAGCTTTTCTCTGTACCAGAGGGAACTATAAGTCCGGGAGAAGTGTATAACACAATGGGCTTCCCTGCAATGCAAGATGGTGTTTTTGGAGGTGGTTTCATATATGGCTTGACAGATAATCGTGTAGCATTAGGTTTGGTGCTCGGACTTGACTATGCAGATCCAACCTATGACATTTTCCGTGCCTTACAAATCTGGAAAACTCACCCGTTTGTAGAAAAGTTTGTAAAAGAAGGAAAACTTTTGGAATATGGTGCTAAGACTCTCCCAGAAGGCGGTTTCTACTCTCTAACTAAATACTACACAAACGGAGCTATGATAGTAGGGGATTCTGCTGGATTCCTCGCTATGCCCGCTCTAAAAGGCGTACATTTGGCTATCTATTCAGGAATGTGTGCTGCAAAAACTGCATTAGAGGCATTTAAGCAAAATGATTTCTCTGAAGAAACTCTGAAAAAATATAAGGAGTTTGTAGAGAAGTCACCTATTTACAAAGAGATGTATAAATGTAGAAACTTCCGTCAGGGCTTCTCGAAAGGCACTTTCGCAGGAATGTTTAATTTCGGCACACAGATAATAACAGGCGGAGCAGGTTTCTGTGGCAAGCTCAGTGTAAAATCAGATGCAGAACACACAAAAACTATAGCGGACTTTAAGAAAACTACCTTTAAGCAGAAATACGCATCTTATGATTTGGATAAACCTTATGTATTCAGCAAAGTAGATGACGTTTTCTATTCAGGTACTTTGCACGATGAAGAGCAGCTTGTTCACCTAAGAGTAAAAGACATGCAGAAGTATGTTTCAGAAAATATCGCAAAATATGACGCTCCTTGTCAGTATTACTGTCCTGCTGAGGTTTACGAAATCCACACCGATAGAAATACTGGTCATAAAGAGCTTCGTATTCATTCTGAGAACTGCGTACATTGCAAAACTTGTGATATTAAAGAGCCATTACAAGCAATAGAGTGGAATGTTCCAAATGGCGGTAATGGACCTGACTATAAAAATATGTAATTCGCAAAAGTGTTGAACCAAATAAAAAGTGAAAAAACTATGGCATTAACTATTATAACATTAATAAAACAAGTTCCGCTGCCCTCTGAAATGAGAATGGGCGACGACGGACTTATGGATAGAACAAAGGCAAAATCTATCACAAATATTGACTGCCAATTTGGTTTGGAGGCAGGATTACAGCTAAAAAAGAGATATCCAGACGCACGTATGATTGTCTGCTCTATGGGACCTCAATCTTTTGAACAATCCCTGAAAAGATCTATCTCTATGGGCTACGATGAGGCTTATTTGCTATCTGATAGAAAACTTGGTGGTTCCGATACATTTGCTACAGGTTTAGCTATATCTACCATGCTAAAACACCTCGGTTTCCACAAAGATAGTAAGGAGCCTTTTATAATCTTGTCTGGCAGGCAGTCATCTGACGGTGACACAGCCCACGTACCTTCACAGGTAGCTGAAGCTATGGGTTTACCTCAGGCAACTTTTATAGAACGTATTGAAGCTAATCCAGACGGCACTATTACAGCTCGCCGTATCATTGAGGGAGGTTATCAGATACTCAAATTACCTATGCCTTGCGTTATCTCGTTTACGCCAACAGGCATCAAACCTCGCAAACCTTCGCTTTTGGGAGCAATGAAGGCTCGTCGCTCACAGATAGTGGTAAAAAGCGTAGATGATATAAAAATGTCTGAAGAGAATCAGAAGCTAATCGGTATAAACGGCTCGCCCACATTAGTAGCTGGGATCGAAAATATTGAGTCTGACCGCCCGCCTATAATGATGGCTGTAGGTAACTCTGAGAAGGAATTAGTGGACTCTTTGATAGAGAACATCGAAAAAGGTGGTAATGAGTTGGTCAAAAAGGAAGCGAAAGCAAAGAAAGAGGTAGATACCACAGGAATGGAAGTGGTGGATTTGCGTGGCGACAATAAAGGAATTATTACTTGGGCAGAGGTAACTGGCGATAAAATTGGTCGTCCCTCGCTTGAACTTCTTACTCCTGCTCGCCATCTCGCTGAACAGCTCGGCAATGATACAAAAATTACAACTGTGCTTATTGGTAAGAATGTGAAACATTTGGCACAAACACTATTCGAACACGGAACAGACGAAGTTGTAGTAGTAGAACATGATAAGTTGGAAGAGTATTTAATTCTGCCATTTGCAGATATTATGACACAAATCATCTGCCAAAGAAAGCCAGAGATTGCGCTGTTTGCTGCAACAACTGCAGGACGTGAACTTGCTCCACGAGTAGGAATGAAAACAAGTTCTGGAGTTACAGCAGACTGTACCGCTTTGGAGATTGGCGACTATGTAGATAGAAAAAATTCTCGTGTTATCCGTCCGATACTCCACAGTCGTCGTCCTACTTTTGGCGATAGCAAGTTAGCTACAATTCTTGGCTCTGTTTATCCGCAAATCTCTACAGCTCGTGCGGGAACGTTCGCTGTGCCAGAAGTTCAAGCGGGCAGAACGGGCAATATCATTGAGTTTCAGCCAACCCTAAAGGATGAAGACTTTGTAACCTCTATTGTAGAAACTGTTCGTGGCGATGGCGGATTGACTTCGTTGTTTGAGGCGGATATCATAGTATCTGGTGGTCGTGGCACAGTGGGAGAAGAACTTAAACTCGTCAAAGAACTTGCCGAAGCCCTAAAGCAGCAAGGTTACAAGGCTGAATGGGCTTGTAGCCGTGTGGTAGTAGATGAAGGCTATGCTGAATATGCTCGCCAAGTAGGACAGACAGGTAAAACTGTTCGCCCTAAGATTTATATAGCTGTTGGTATAAGCGGTGCTATACAACACCTCGCAGGCATCAAGGAGGTAGGCAAAATTATAGCTATCAACCAAAATCCTAAGGCAAATATATTCCGACATGCAGACTTCGGCGTGTGTGGCTTATACCAAGATATCCTACCTGAACTCATCGAAAGAGTAAAACAAGGATATGCTTTCGGAGTTACAAAATAAGGACAAATGATTTTTTAAGATCAATAAATTTTTTTATAGAATAGTAGTCGTAGTACATAAATTACGGCTACTATTTTTTTACTCTTGAGAATCAATACTTTTTTTATTGTATATTATTCAAATGGGTATAAAAGCAAACTTAATGTAACTTTAATATAGTATTCATATTATCTTCACACTAATGTATTAATTTTGTACGTGTTAAATTTGTATTTCATAATTTTTTCAAAAACAATATAAGGTTTTTACATGTACAACAAAATTATTTACAACAAAATCATTGTTACAACATTTATGTTCTTCGCACTCTGTATGACTGCATTTTCGCAAGCAAATACAACTGCGAGTATATCCGGGTTCGTTAAAAATACCGATGGGAACCCTCTTATAAGTGCCACTGTCAGAGTGGAGCATTTGCCCACAGGCACGAAAAGCGGTGCTATCACAGGTAGAACAGGAAAATATAATATTCTTGGTCTAAAAGTAGGTGGTCCGTATAAAGTTATGATTTCTATGGTAGGTTATGAAGCACAGACTTTTGAAGATGTATTCCTATCACTGAATGAAGCACTTACGCTAAATGTAAGTCTTAAAGAACAAGCTACTATGATTGATCCCGTTGTCGTAGAGGTAACAAAGAATGACATTATTTCAAGCGATAAGACAGGTGCTACTTACAAAATATCTGAAATAGATATTGATAATTTGCCGACTATTGCCAGAAGTATTCACGATTATTCTCGTCTTAGTCCATTGATAGTTTCTTCATCAAGTGATGGCTCAAATGTAGCCGGAAGAAATACACGATATAACAATATCACTATTGACGGTGCAGTAATAAACGACGCTTTCGGTTTAGCTTCATCAGGTGGTGCTTTCGGTGGAACTGCCGGTACTCAGCCTATCTCTCTTGATGCGATTGAGCAATTCCAAGTATCCATATCACCTTTTGATATTAAAGAAGGCGGATTCACAGGTGGCTTAATTAACGCAATTTCTAAAAGTGGTACTAATAATTTGACCGGTTCTGTTTATTATTTCGGCAGAAATAAAAACTTTATCGGCAATAACCCTGTATCTGATTTACCTTATCCTGATTTCAATGAATCACAAATTGGTGCCAGAGTTGGCGGTCCAGTTATTAAAAATAAACTGTTCTATTTTGCAAATTTTGAAATGGGTCTTCGTTCAGAACCATACGTAATAGGTTTATTAGGTAGCAATGAAGCAAATATCTTCAGTATTTCAGCGGATTCTCTAAGAATAATTAGAGATGCAGTAATAAATAAATACGGCTACGATCCGGGTAGTTACGATGATTATACTAAAAAAATCAATAACTATAAATTATTCCTAAAGTTTGATTATAATATTAACGACAAAAATAGATTGACGCTAAGACATAACTTTGTAACAGGAGATCAAGGTAACGCTGTTTCCAGAAGTAGAAGTACTTTCTCTTATGCAAATCAAGAATACAAATTCAATAGTGTGCTAAATCAAACTGTGATGCAATTAAACTCAGTAATTACTCCACAATTAGTAAATGAATTGAAAATGTCTTATACAGCTGTTAGAGAACACAGAGATCCGCTATCAAGTCCGTTCCCTTCCGTTACATTAAGAAATATGGGACAAGATGGAAAAGGTTTAATCACTTTCGGTATAGATAGATTCTCTCAAGCTAATGCCTTAGATCAAGATTTATTTGAATTTACTGATAATTTATTTTATTTCTTAGGTAATCACGTTTTAACATTGGGAACAAGTAACCAAATGGTTAGTTCAAATAACTTATTCTTACAGGATTACTATGGAGCTTGGGAATTTTCTGCGGATGCAAATGGCTCAAGTTTAGATAACTTTTTAGCAGGAAAAGCTTCTAGATACATGTTGTCCTATGCTAATACAGCAGCTACAGATGGAGAATTAAAACCAAGAGCTAATATGAGATATTTCCAATGGGGCTTTTATGCTCAGGATGAATGGTCTGTATTAGAAAATTTGAAATTGACAGCCGGTTTCAGAGTTGATTTATTCTCCTTTACAAAAAAACCTTTAGAAAATTCTCAATTCGCTGCTCCACATAATTGGTATGGAATGGATGCAGGCAGTGTGTTAAATACTTCTGTTATTCCAAACCCAATTTCTTATTCTCCAAGAATTGGATTTAATTGGGACGTAAATAATGATAAACAGATCCAATTACGTGGTGGCGTTGGTCTATTCTCCGGTAGAACTCCGGGCGTTTGGATCTCAAATCAATTCTCTTCTACAGGTGTTGATGTTTTAAGAATTGATGAAAGAAATACTCAATATACTTTCACTCCAGATGTAAACAATCAACCAAGACCGGATAATCCAAAAGCTCAGACTACAGAAATTAATATAACTGATCCGAACTTAAAAATGCCACAAATATTAAGAGGAAACTTGGGATTTGATTATCAATTGCCATTAGGATTTGTGCTTACTTTAGAAGCTCTTTACGGAAAAACAATTTATGATATTGAGTATCAAAATATTAATCTTCAGTATGCAAAAAATGATGACGGAACAATTGCAACTACTATCGACGGAAGAAACTTATATAGTAAAGAACAAGTAGATAAATCGTTTACAAGGGTTATCTATATGAAAAATACTACTCAAGGTAACCAGCTTAACTTAGTAGCTCAAATTCAAAAACCTTACGGACAAGGTATATTACCTAATCTATCTGCAAATTTAGCTTATACTTTTAGCAAAGTAGAAGATGTGAATCCTCTTACTTCAAGTAGAGCAGTTTCAAACTGGCAATATAATGTAGGATTAGATCCGAATGCAAGCGAATTAACCAGATCTTCTTACGAAGTTCCTCATAAAATTATGGCGAATATCTCATATACTTTTGATTATTCAAAGAACTTCGCAACTACAATTGGTATATACTACGAAGGACGTAGCGGACTTCCGTTCTCTATGGTTTATGTAGAAGATGCAAACGGCGATAATATATATGGTAATGACCTTATTTATATCCCTACCGGTGCAAGTGATCCTAAATTTAATTTAATTACTAATAATTGGGATGAACTAAATGCACTTATTGATGATTTTGATTATCTAAAAAATAATCGCGGTAAAATCATGGAAAAAAATTCATTAAACACACCTTGGAGAAATAATCTGGATCTAAGACTTACTCAAGATATAAAATTCTTTGGCTATAAAATGCAAATCACCTTAGATGCAATTAATTTCTTAAACCTAATGAACAAAGAATGGGGCAGAATTAAATATGTACCTTATGGTAGCTACTCATTATTTACTTTCAAAGGTTATGACCAAGAAACAGGAAAAATTAATGCAGGATATACACCGAAAAAAGGAGCAAACAGCGATGATATTTTCTCCGTTGATGACTTAGGCTCAAGATGGCAATTACAATTAGGATTGAGATTCACATTCTAATTAGAAGCAAATAAATACATTAAAATACGATTCAGAGGGACAAATCCATTGGTGCTGTCTCTCTGATTTTTTTATTCTATAAAATTTAATATTTACCTACACTAAACCGCCCGCAAACGTGCCGATAACCTGTAGCATAACAAAAACCATTACTAGCTGAGCCGAAGCTTCATCCATCTGCTTTATATTTTCAAGTTTATCTATGTCCGCACTTTGCATTTGCTTTATTGCTTTCAATAGTAACGGAAATGAAAGGAACACAATTAAAGTTAGCCAGTGTTGAATGCCGATTAACACCGTTACCAACACTAGCAGATAAGCTCCTAACCCCAAAACAGTATAATATCTTATAGAGCCTTTAACACCCATTAGCATAGCCATTGTTTTGATGTTAGCTACTTTGTCGTTTTTGATATCGCGTGTGTTGTTGGCGTGCAAGACATTTACAATAAGTAACCCCGGTGCCGCTGCAACCAGCAGAATTTCCCAACTCAGCATATTTGTCATTACCAAATAAGTTCCTAACGAAATCAATTGTCCGTAGATAACAAAAATTGTCAAATCTCCCAATGCTTTATATTTGAAAAAGAAATAAAAATAAGAGCCAAAAACGCCTATCAACCCAATCCAAAGTAAATGAAACGATGTATTAAACAGCAAATAAAGCCCGATTAAATTACCGACAACCATACAAATAATGCCGAACCAAAACACCTCTTTTGTAGTAAAAATTTTATCAACTAACATTGGACTTGAACCGTATGTTCCTTTTCTGTCCACATTGTTTTTGTAGTCGTAATAGTCGCTTATTAAGTTGCCACCCGACTGCAAAATAGGTGCTGCCAAAGCTGCTAAAATTCCATACCACCAATTGACCGTTATAGACTCCGTGCTACTTCGATAAAACGCATAAGCAATAGCCAACACTGCCGGCATAAAAGAAAGCACATGTCCCCAAGTACGTGTCAAAATTATCCAGTCTTTTATAGTGTGTTTCATTCTGAATTTTATTTACTAACCTTAATTATAATTTTGAATATTTTTTATTAACTACCCCGTCAAACTAGCGCCTGCTACCCATTTTCACCGAAGGAGAATTTAGATAATTCAATTGGCAATGTACCTAAAAAAAGTTGCAAAAGAAGAATACATATAAGTAGCTTCTACACATTAAAAAAACAGCTGCAATCCCAATAGGAAAGCAACTGTTTCTAAATAATTAAATAACTATTTGAATTACTCTTTCGTCATCTTGTTTAATTTACGGAGTTTGAATGAATAATAAATTGTATAAGCTCCAATAACAAGAAATGCAAGTGCTGTCCACACTACTACGCTGAATCCTGCAAATATAGGATTCCAGAGTAAAATAAAAGCAAGTATTAAGCCTAACACGGCATTCAACATTAGAGTTCCCCAATCTAAAATACCGTATTGTTTCATCTCATATGCAGAAACAATTCCTGATATGGAGCGGAAAAGTAGGGTAAAACCTACATAATATGACAAGGTAACCATCGTTGTCGAGGGATTGAGCAGGAGTAATATACTCACTACAATACTCAACACACCCAAAGCCAACGACCAACCCCAATTTTGATGTTTGTTAGATAGAGCAAACCCCACCTCAGCTATTCCGCTAAAAAGAAATCCGATAGCAAATACCAATGACAAAGCGACGTATGCAGTTAGCGGAGTAGCAAAAGTCCAAATACCTAAAACTACCAATACTATTCCCGCAATAAGTAGCAAATACCAGCGCTTTATACTCTTTTCTACTTTCTTGAATAATTTTTCCATAACTACGTTAGTTTCCTATAATTAATGTAAAAAAATAATTTAATTCCTATTTCTGATTGCAAATATAATAATTTTTATTAAAAAAAAAAAACAACTTTTAAAATAAAAAAAAACGACCACTATTTTTTTAGTGGTCGGTTAATTTTACTAGTTGCAATGTAGTAATGCAGTATTATTTTTTTGCATCAATTTCTTTTAGTAGAGCTTTTACTGCTGCTTCTATTTGTGAGTCTTCGCCCTTTATAGCGCGATCTAAATCAAGCGGAGCTTTAATATCTGGCTCTAAGTCAAAATTCTCTAAATATATTCCTTCGGCTGTGCGGTAACCCACCACAGGAATACCAAAATGTAAAGCTGGATCTTGTAATTTAACCCAATTTACGCTTGTCATAGTTCCGGGTACGGGCATTCCTATCAAGGTACCGATTTTCATTGTTCTATAAACCCAAGGCGTACCGTGAGCGTTAGAATAATCAGCTTCGCACATTAGCATTATGGAAGGTTTATTCCAGCGACGCGAAGGCATTTCGCAATAATCTTTGCCACGAATAACCTGTTGCAAATATTTTGTACCTGTAAAGAATGTCTCTATATCTTCGTGCAATCGTCCACCACCGTTATAGCGAATATCAATCACAATTCCCTCTTTCTGATAGTATTTACCTAAAGCGTCAGCATACATCTTGCGGAAGCTTGCGTCACTCATTGAGGCAATATGTACATAGCCAAGTCTGCCACCTGATAGTTTCTCAACTTCTTCAGCTCTATGGCGTAGCCAACGCTCCATAAGCATATTTTGCAATACGCCTGAGCTAATAGGTTTTATTACCTCTTCCCAGCGGTTACCTGTAGAAGGTGAATAGAGCGAAATGAGCGTATTTTTGCCTGTTTTTCCTGCCAAAAGTTCGAAGTAATCTCTGAGAGCAACACTATCACCGTCTATTTTTTCGATAATGTCGCCTGCTTTTGCTTTCGATTGAAAATTGTCAAAAGGTGAGTTTAGAAGTATTTCATCTATACGAATACCTTCATTAGTGTTTGTGTAAAGTATTCCGAGCTCGGCAGTACGTTCGCCCGAAACTGCGGGACGATAACCCGAACCTGTATGCGATACGTTCAGTTCGCCAAGCATTTCCGAAAGCATTTCTGCAAAGTCAAAATTATTGTTGATATGAGGTAAAAACTTGCGATAATGTTGTGTCAAAGCGTCCCAATCCACACCGTGCATATCGGTAACGTAAAAACGCTCTTTTTCCTCTTTATAAACTTGATTGAACATAGCTTCACGCTCAGCATCTAGATCTATTTTCATCTCAGCAGAATAGGATATTGGAGTAATTTTTTCACTACCCATATCCATTTTTTGAATTTTCTTGTTACTGAATATAAAGAGAGTTTTACTATCTTTGTCAAGGCTAAACGAAGCGTAACCGCTGTTGAGTTTAGTTAGTAGTTTAGTAGAACGTTCTTTTAAATCGTAAACCCACATGTCGTAATCTTTTTCTACAGCAGAAAGATAGTATAATTTCGTAGCATCTTTATTGATAATAGCGCTACCAAGCTTCGATGAGTTTGGTGTAAGGCGTTCTATGCGTTTATCAATGTTAGCAAAATCTATCTCAATAGTTTTTTTAGTATCTTTTTCTTCTTTATCTTTTTTGTCATCTTTCTCTTTTGACTTTTTATCGCTTTTTTTCGATGAGCTCTCTTCGTCTTTCTTTTTAGCTGCTTTCTCTGCATCTGCAAGTATTTCAGCCTCTTCTTTGTTCATTTTGTAGCGATTATATGCTTCTCTATTCAGAAAAGCAATCATCACATCACCCATAGAACCCCACGAAGCGTGGTTTCGCATTCCATACATTTCAGACTCGAAAAGAATTGCGTTGCCGTCCATCACCCAGCGCGGTGAGGAGTTGAAATAACCACTATTTGTGATGTTGTAAATTTCACAACCTTTCTCTGCACTTACAATTCCTATGTTAGTGTATGGTCCATGTCCGTTAGAAACATACTCTAAAGCAAACCATTTGCCATCGGGTGACCATTCATAAACGATACGTCCGTTTCTGTCGTGCTGGAACGATCCGTCTGTTATTTCGCGTTGTTGCTTGGTATCAAGATTGTAAACCATAAGTTTTAAACGGTCTTTTACAAAAGCAACTTCTTTGCCGTCGGGCGAAAATTTAGGACATTGCTTTTCGCTCTTGTCATCTGGTATGAGCTCCTGTTCGTCAATGAGTGTAGCATTTGGGAAATTTGGATCTTCTTTACGAGCAATTTTCGCAGTATAGACGTTCCAATAGCCGTCTCTATAGCTTGAATATACAAGCGAGCGATTGTCAGAGCCGAAGTCCACATCATCTTCTACAGCTATATCTTTAGAAATTTGCTTTGTAGTAGAATATTCAGTTGAAGTTACAAACACATTACCTCGCACAGTGAAAGCTACTTGCTTGCCGTCAGGCGAGTTTGAAGCTGATGTTATGCCGCTAGTAAATGTTTTCTTACTTATATTGTTTATAGGATTGTCTATCAATGATATGTTTAGCTTGCGAGGCGCGGTTGCTCCGCTCTCCATAACATAAATTTCACCGTCGAAGCCGAAACATAGTGTTCCATTTTGAGCTACAGACAAAAACCTTACAGGATGATCTTTGAATGAAGTAATTTGTTTCATCTCCATTGGTCTATCTAGCGGAGAATAAAAGACGTTGAAGCTACCGCTTTTTTCACTCAAGAAATAGAATCCCTTGCCGTCAGGTGCATATACTGGATCTGTATCCTCGCCGTCTCGTGAAATTAGTATTCGGCTTTTGCCTGTACTGAGATCGTATTCCCAAATATCGCGTGTAACGGAAGATGTATGATGTTTACGCCAAGTATTTTCAAAACCTTTCAAGTCTTGATATAAAAATTTCTGTCCTGAGCGGTCAAAGTTTATGTTCTGTGCAGCATAAGCAAGAATCATTTCTGGCAATCCGCCCTCTACGGAAACCTTGTAAAGCTCAGGGAAAATGCCCGGCACTAATGCACTCTCTACAGGATCTTGGTAATGAGCTCCAAATACAATTGACTTGCCGTCGGTAGTAAAAGCGTATGGAGTTTCGTTAGCTGAATGTGTTGTAATAAACTTGTCGAAAGCTCCGTTTCTTGACATTAAAGCTATGTCTCTAAGCCCATTGTCGCGATAAGCTACAAATGCGATTTTCTCGCCGTCGGGCGACCATATCGGTTGGCTAGCAAATTCTGTGTTAGTAGTAAGCCTAATCGCATTGCCACCATTAGAACCTACAAGATAGATATTGCCCTTATATGAAAAGGCTATTTCTTTGCCGTCGGGAGAAATGCTCGGATAACGCATCCAAAGCGGATTTTCCTCTGCAGCAAAAACAAAAAGAGTCTGAACTATAGTCAGATACAAAACTAATAACTTCTTCTTCATTACTTTTTTATGATTTATTTATTTGACTTAAAAAATTGTCTTACAAAGATAGTGAAAAAATGGCAATTAATGCTCAAGTTTATTAAATACTTTTCCTTGCAAGCTTTTTAATTGCCATTTCCCAAGCGAACAATCTCGCAGTTTTTTTATTTTAAATCGTAAATTTTTCTTCTATAGCTTTCCAATCCTATTAAATTCTACTACTTACTTTAATCTTTTCTATTTATATCTATCTAAAATGTTATATATATTTTGTTGCACAGTTTCTAATTCTAAACTTGCATCAATATGTTCAACTAACTGAAACTTATCGTAATATTCAATAAGTGGTGCGGTTTGTGAGTGATAGATTTCCAATCTATTTTGTATCACTTCTGCTGTATCATCTATTCTTTGATACAAATCAACATCTTCATTTTCTTTAGGTGGATTAGAAATTAAGTTATAGACCTTGCCTGTTTTTCTATCAATGCGACGTGCAGAAATTCTATCAACTATATATTTATCTGCCAACTCAAAGACCAAAACGCAATCAATTTTTTCACCTATTTTTTTTAATTTTCTATATAAAAAATCGGCTTGCTCAATTGTTCGTGGATATCCATCAAACAGCAATCTAAATTCACCATTTAATTCAAAAAGTTTCATAATTTTTTTTCTTACAAGCTTATTTATCAGTTTATCGGGAAACAATTTACCTGTTCCCATAATTCTTCGAATTTTTTCTGCTTTAGCGGTATTTTCTTTCATTTTTTCTCGCAAAATATCGCCTGTAGAAATTTGGGTTAGCTGATAATTTTTACATATCATTTCTGCTTGTGTACCTTTACCTGAACCAGGAGGTCCTAATAAAATTGTAATCATTTTAAAATTTTTATTTTTGACGAACTATTTTTACTTATTTTGGTCTATTCATTAATTTTTTTAGTTTTGAGTTACAATAATAATATTTTTTTTCCTAACTCCCAACAAAAAAAACAAAAAAAGCGATATTTTATTAAATTTTATTTCATTTTTACATTTTTTTTACATAAATTTATAGTTTTGATCTAATACACAATGTCAAAAAATATTTGTTTTTAAAAACTGTCTTTCATAAAAAGAGGTATTGTTAATGGACGTAAAAGAATTAAATGTAAGATTGTCAAAACTCACTGGTTTGACTTTTTCAGGCAAAACTCGCAAAGAAAGTGACTTAATAGGTGATCGCGAAATTCCTAATGAACTTTATTTAGGAGTGCAAACTTTGCGCGCAATTGAAAATTTTGATATAAGCAGAACAACATTGCGTGATTTTCCTTATCTTGTACGTGGTTTAGCCGAAGTTAAAAAAGCGGCAGCAATAGCTAATTCAACGCTTGGTTTATTAGATAAATCTATTTGCGATGCTATTTCAAAAGCTTGTGATGAAATAATTGCAGGTAAACTACATGAAAATTTTGTTGTTGATTTAATTCAAGGCGGTGCAGGAACTTCGACTAATATGTGTGCTAACGAAGTTATAGCTAATCGTGCTTTAGAAATTTTAGGTAAAGAAAAGGGCGAATACAAATTCTGTAGCCCTAATGATCATGTAAACTTAGCTCAATCTACAAACGATGCTTATCCGACAGCTTTACATATTGCATTTTTATATTACAACAATGATGTTATTGCAAGTTTAAAAGAGCTCGTTGCTTCATTCAGAAAAAAATCTGTTGAGTTCAAAGATTTTGTAAAAATGGGACGCACACAATTGCAAGATGCTATTCCTATGACATTAGGACAAGAATTTGAAGCTTTTGCAAAAACTTTAGAAATAGAAATCTCGAATTTAGAGTGTGCTGTTTCTTGGTTAAAGTCGGTTAATATGGGAGCTACTGCTATAGGAACAGGCTTAAATTGTCATGAAAAATATCCTGAAATTTGCGTAAAAGAATTAGCGAAAATTTCTAACTTAGATCTTAAATTAACTGACAATTTAATTGAATCTACTCCTGATACAAGTGGATTTGTATCATATTCGGGAGCATTGAAAAGATTAGCTATAAAAGTATCCAAAATATGTAACGATTTACGCTTGCTAAGCTCAGGCCCACGTGCTGGTTTAGCAGAAATAAATTTACCAAAGATGCAACCCGGTTCATCTATTATGCCGGGAAAAGTAAATCCTGTTATTCCAGAAGTTGTAAATCAAGTATGCTTCAAAGTTTTTGGTAACGATACGACTGTTAATTTCGCTGCTGAAGCTGCTCAATTGCAGCTCAATGTAATGGAGCCGATAATAGTTGAAAGCATATATGAGTCTATGAACTATTTAATTTCAGCTATGAATACATTAAGAACTCTTTGCATTGACGGAATTACTGCTAATGCAGAACGTTGCAAAGAAATGGTATTACATAGTATAGGAATTATTACTGCTCTTAATCCACATATCGGATATAAAGCTAGTACTACTATCGCTAAAGAAGCCTTAGAAACTGGACGCGGAATATATGAACTGATTTTAGAAAAAGGAATTTTAGAAAAATCAAAATTAGACGAAATTTTGAAGCCTGAAAATATGTGTAGCTTCAATATCAAATAAACAAAATTGAATTATATTTTAAAATTCCCATTCCCAGAAGAGGTGGCAAGCGACAGCCTGACGGGGTAGTCGTTTCAACTCCGCTCTACAACCGATATGCAAAAAATGAGGGCAGAACACTCTTATTTGCATATTCCACAGGAGGAGAATTTTAAAAAATATGAGAAAACTCCCGTTCTGACAAAAAATCAGTTGGGAGTTTTTCTCTTAACTTATCACAAAAAAAAGAATTAATTACTTAACTAAAATATAAACCTTAGATAAAAAAACAATGGAAAACTCAACTCAAAACAACATAAGTATTTCAGAAAACTATCTAACACCTCAACAAATTGTTAAGGAACTAAATAAATATGTTATCGGACAAGATGATGCTAAAAAATCTGTAGCTATTGCTTTGCGAAATCGTTGGCGCAGACAGCAAGTTACTGAACAAATCAAAGACGAGATTATGCCGAACAACATCATTATGATAGGTCCAACAGGTGTAGGAAAAACGGAAATTGCACGACGTTTAGCAAATATTGCTGGAGCTCCTTTTGTAAAAGTTGAAGCTACAAAATATACTGAGGTCGGATACGTAGGACGTGATGTTGAATCTATGATACGCGATTTAACGGATAAAGCTGTAGCTGGAGTACGTGCAGAAGAAACGGAACTAAAGCAAAAAGAAGCAAAAATTGCTGCGGAAAATCGAATATTAGATATATTGTTACCCGCAAATAAATCTCAAGAAAATGACGAAGAAAACAACGAAGATACACGCGAAAAATTTGCTAAGATGTTAAGAAAGGGAGTACTTGACGATAGATTAATAGAATTAGATGTTGTTGTTGACAGTATGCCATCTGTGAATATATTGGGACCTATAGGAATGGACGACTTAGGAATGAACCTACAGGAAATGTTCAGTGGAATGATGCCGAAAAAAAACAAGAAACGAAAATACAAAGTTTCTGAAGCTTTATCTATTCTACAAAAAGAAGAAGCAGAAAAATTAATTGATATGGATAGCGTGATAAAAGAAGCTTTAAAAAGAGTAGAAAATACAGGAATTGTATTTATCGATGAAATTGATAAAGTGGTTTCTCGTAGCGGAAGTGGGAGCGGACCTGAAGTAAGTCGTGAAGGAGTACAAAGAGATCTACTGCCTGTAGTAGAAGGTTGCACAGTAAATACAAAATACGGAAGTGTAAGAACAGACCATATTTTATTTATCGCATCGGGAGCTTTCCATGTATCTAAACCGTCAGATTTAATACCTGAGTTGCAAGGACGATTCCCAATTCGCGTAGAACTGAAAAGCTTAACGGAAGAAGATTTTGTAAAAATATTAACAGTACCTGAAAACGCTCTTATTAAACAATATCAAGCATTGGTTAGATCAGAAAATGTAGAACTGAATTTCGAAGATGATGCCATTAAAGAAATTGCAGCTATAGCAGCTAAAGTTAATGATGAAGTAACAAATATAGGAGCTCGTAGGTTGCATACCATACTAACAACTTTACTAGAAGATATTCTATTTGAAATACCTGATACTATTAAAAAGAAAAAAATTACTATAACTGCTGAAAAAGTACATGAAGCTTTAAGCGAAATATCAAGTAATACTGATTTAAGTAAATTTATATTGTAGAGCCTTAGTTCAATAATTCCCCTTTGGGAACAAATGTCGGAGCGTATTGAATACGCCCTGCGTAGCCTGACGGGGTAGTCCCACACCTCCCCTGCTTCGCAGGTGCTCCTCTCAAGAGGAGAATTTATTTAAAAATAGAATAAATTTCACTTTTTTAGTACTATCTAGTAACTTTTTAAAAGTTTTTTAGTAGAGTTAATTTTAATCTAGGAACAACCTAGAAATAACTTAATAATTAAGGAGACGATAAAAAAAATGAAAACTTTTCCAAACGATGCGAAAAAAATTTCTATAGTATTTATTTGTGACTTATGTCAAGAAGAAACACCTGTTGAAGCTTTTGAAGTACCGGCAGAAGGTGAAAAAATTATACGAGCAATTTGTCCTGTATGTTTTAAAGAATTTGATGTTAAAGTAATACGTAGAGACGGTAAAAGCTGGGTAGAAATTGAAGATGTTGAAGAAGATGAAATTACAATAACTGTTGAATAATTTTATACCAATATTAAACATTTAGGTATTTCACAACTCCTATACATAATATTAAGATAGGAGTTTTTTTTTATTATTTTTTGAAACAAGAACTCTGAAAGTACGTAAAAATATTTTTATAACTTAATTATAATTGTAAACTTATGCAAAATTCTACGGACAATTATCAAGGAAATTATTATTCTAACATTACTCCAAGTCCGAGACGCAAGCGTTCTAAATGGTGGATTCCATTAGTTATTGTTGTCTCTGTTATTGGTTTATTTGTTATATCCACAATAGCTTTTTTCGGTTATATTATAAGTTCTTTGGATAGAACTCTTGTTACTGTTAATGATAACAGTGTGTTATATTTTGATTTATCATCAATTCCAGAATATGAATTAGATACACCTTTTTCATTTTTCTTTAACAAAACTCCTAAAGCATCTTTTTTAGAAATAACTAACGCTATAAAGGCGGCTAAAGAAGATGATAGAATTAAAGGAATTTATTTTGAATTTTTATCTCCAACTAGCATATCGCAAGCTAAGGCAAATGAATTACAAGAAGCTTTGCAAGACTTCAAAGAAAGCGGAAAATTCATTTATTCATATATAGAAGTAAGCGATGAAAACGGATATTTTAATGCTTTACCTTCCGATTCTATTTTCATAGGTGAAGAAACAATGTTGCTTTTGAACGGATTTGGAATAACTTCCATATTTCCAAAAGGATTACTTGATAAAATAGGAGTAGAATTTGAAGTTGTTCAATGTGAAGATTTTAAATCGGCGGGCGAAATTTATAAAAATAAAAAATTCAGCGATTCGGCGCGCTATCAAGAAAAAGTATTACTTTCTCAACATGAAGAAAATTTTATAAACGCAGTTGAAAAATTTAGAAAAGTCTCCAAAGAAAACATTTTAAGCTGTTTTAACGAAGGTTTAATTTCTCCTAATGATGTTATTAATAAGAAGTTAGCCGATGTTATAATGGCACAATCCGATGTAAGACAATTTATAAAAAATAAAATAGAAGCAAAATCAACAGATAAAAAAGATGATAAAACTGAAAAAGTTGCAAAAGAAGATAACAAAAAATGTTGTCCTTACAAAACAGATGTAGCATCTTGTGACGAAGATCTAATTAGTATTGATAGATATGTACAAAGTCTAAATCAAACTCAACCAAGTGAAAAAATTATTGATAAAAATAAAAATATAGCCATAATTTACGGTAATGGTCCTATTGTTTCGGAACGCTCCTACGAACTAACATCAGGAAATAGTCAAATGATAGTAGCTGATGAATTTGTTAAATATTTAAAAGAAGCTAGAGAAGATAAGTCTATAAATGCTATATTGTTAAGAATAAATAGTCCGGGTGGCTCAGTTATAGCTTCCGAAGCTATATATCAAGAAATCTTAAAAACAAGAAAAGTAAAACCTGTTTATGCTTCTATGGCTGATGTAGCAGCATCAGGTGGATATTATATAGCTATGGCTTGCGATACAATTATTGCTCATCCAAGGACAATAACTGGATCAATAGGAGTTATAGCTGCTTATCAAAATATGGAAAAATTAGCTAAGAAGTTAGAGATTTCTATAGATACTATATCCACAGGAAACGGAAATCCATTTTTATTAAGTCCGTTTCTACCTTTGAAAAAAGATGATAAAAATATTATGACAAAACATGTTTTTGATACATATTCAAGATTTCTAACAAAAGTTGCTAAAGCAAGAAATAAATCATACGATGAAATTAGAGCTGTTGCAAAAGGTAGAGTATGGAGTGGAGAAGACGCTTATGATAAAGGATTAGTTGATGTTTTAGGTGGAATAGATGATGCTATAAAATTATTGAAAAAAAGAATAGATGTAAAAGAAAATAAAAAAATTAAAATATACATGTATCCTAATGAATATCACTCAATTAGCAATCTTGTTGATCTTATTTCAAATATGCAAACAAAGAAAAATAGCATTGAAAACTTGATTATAGAAAGTAATATGATTCCTCAAGATATGCAAAATCAACTTAAATACAGTATGTTTTTAGCTCAATTAGCAAAAACTGAAAATACTTTGGTTGCTTTGCCATATTATCCTGAAATTAAATAAATAAAAATTTCCGCTTATTGAGCGAAGTTGAAACGACGAAACGAACACCCTTGTACAAAAAAAGAGAGAATTGTTCCCTAGATCCTAGATTTATTCTCTCTTTTTTTATTATCTAGCTAATCCTTTTTCTTTTCAAAAACTAAAAATGATTGGATAGGTAAAAAATCAAAAGAATTAATTAGTAGAACCTTAAAAATGACTTGAAAATTTTTAAATTAAAATAGTTCATTTTTTAGTTGCATAAATCTGCAATATTTGTTATATTTGTAATTATATTTGCAATAATAAACCTTGCAGATAATTATGTTAGAAAATTCCAAAAACAAGGACCAAGTTTCGGTGTTTTTTTCTTTAGAAAACACATTGAAACAAAAAGATGTTATTATTTTATTAATAGTAATAGCTATAATAAATTTTGCGTTTATTAGAAAGGAATTATATGCGCAAGATCTATCACAACTGCCTTCTACAAATCCATTTAGCATTGGTGGGTCTATCGGAGTGAATTTATCTTCTTACGGTGCTGAAGGTATACAAAATAGATCTAAAAACTTTGATTACTCTCTTCTTGGCTCATTAAATTTAAACATATATGGCATAAATATCCCTTTTAATGCTACTATAAGTGATCAAAATCGAAGCTTTACTCAGCCGTTTAACCAATATGGAGCAAGCCCTTATTACAAATGGGTAAAACTTCACGCCGGTTATAGAAATATTACTTTTTCTCCTTTTACTTTAGCAGGACATAGTTTTCTTGGCGGAGGTATTGAACTGACTCCTGGATCACTTCGTTTTGGAGCTGTGTACGGTAGATTTCTTCGTGCTTCTGAGGGAGATACAAATTCATATAGTTCCATAACTCCAGTATATAAAAGAATGGGTTATTCAGTTAAGTTAGGGTACGGCAGTGCTACAGATAACATAGATTTAATATTTTTAAATGCTTGGGACGACAGTACTTCCATATCAAATCCTACTATTAAGAAGAATCTTAAGCCTGCCGAAAATAAAGTATTTGGTATCAGAAGCGCAAAATCTTTATGGAAAAATGTATTTTTTGAGTTTGATGCAGCTGCAAGCCTATATACTATGGACTTAAGAGCTGATCCAATAATTGATTCTACTGCTGATCAAACATTGAAAAGCATTAATGAAATAATTAACATAAATTCTTCTTCGCAATTGACATCATCATTAGCTACTTCATTAATTTATAAAATCAAGTCTTTTGCTTGTCGGTTAAATTATAAGAGAATTGATCCTGATTATAAATCTATGGGAGCATATTATTCGGAATCAGATGTACAAAATATTACTTTTGCCCCGACATATTCAATGCTTAACAATACTTTGAGATTAGGAGGAAGTATAGGCTGGCAAACCGATAATTTGTCTAATCTGAAACGAAATTCAACAAATAGGCTGATTGGCTCATTTGATGCTTCTTATCAAGAGCAGACTTACGGAGTGAATTTACGCTATACTTCTTACGGAATTTCACAGTCAAAAGGATATTCTATGGTTATTGATACATTAAAGATATCCAGAGTAAATCACAATCTTAACGCTACAGGAAGATATACATTAAATTTAAATTCTACCTCACATTTATTTTTACTTAATCTTGGTTATCAATCTTTGAATGATAATAATGCTCTAACTGCACCTTCTTCAGAGACAAGTAACTATACAGCATTATTTAGTTATAATATGGCTATAAGTGAAATAGGGCTTACTCTATCATCTAATATTAACTATATCCATTCTATTGTAGCTAATAATATTAACGACTTTTTGGGACCTGCAATTAATGCAACTTACTCTCCTAAATCTGACTATTCATTAGGAGCAGGGATCGCCTATCAATCGCAATCGTACAACAGTAACAAGGCTGCCGATATTATTAATTTACAGCTAAATGCTTCGTATAACATTACTAAAAATCATTCATTAAGATTAGACTGTAACTATTTAAATAACAATTCAAAAACCGAACAACCAAGTTTTTCTGAAGCAAGAATTAATCTTGGCTACATATATAATTTTTATTGAAATAAATAATTAAAAATAAAAGGAGAAAATAATAATGAGAAAATTTGTAAAAAATAATATATTCAGGATGAAATACCTTCATGTATTATTTTTTGTCCTGTTAATAAATATTCCGGCAATTTCGCAGGAATATCCAATTGAAGTTACTCTTCAGATTCCGCCACCGTATTCTCCATATATCGTAGATTACTTGAACGGCACCCCTAATTCAGTAGCAATTATTAGAAATATTTCTAATAGCGAGCAGAAAATTAAATTTGTAGGTACAATTACAGGAGATAACGGAATAAAAATACAAACCAATGAGAATTATTCTCCTCTTCAACCTCTTGTTCTTAATCCTATGGAGACAAAAGTACTCAACAGTGCTACATTCAAGAATTATTATAAAGCTGATAATTTCGACGTTTCAGGCTTTGATAAAAATGAAATAATAAGGTTGGGCACTCTGCCTGAAGGTAATTATGATATTTGCTTTAAAGCTCTTGATTATTCAAGCGGTCAGCAGCTTTCTCAATCAGAGCCGATGGGTTGCATTAATATTCCTGTAGAATATGCTGACGTTCCGCAGCTAGTTATGCCGAGAGATTTAGATACACTTTACTCTATTCAAATGGCGCAACCCCCGACAGTTTTTACTTGGATAGCTCCTACTTCTCTATCGATGGGAAATTTTGAGTATAATTTACAGTTGTTGGAAATGCCCGATGCTACTGCTGATCCGAACACGGTTATGGGCGCAGCAACACAATTTTTGATTGATCGCAAAACAAATGCAACATCATATATTACCACCCCTTCTGACCCTAAGTTTATTCCGGGGAAAATGTATGCTTGGAGAGTAGTTGTGAGCGATAAATTTAATAAAATTAAATTTAGGAATAATGGCATTAGCATCGCATGGAAATTCTTTTATTTAGATCAAGTTGTTTCTTCAGGTTCTACTTCTGACACTTTAACTCCGGCTCTTGGTTCTTCTGATACCGATCCTAAAGCTTGCAATATTAAAATTCTTGTGCCTGATATTGGAAATGTAAATGAAAATACTGAAGTACAGGAAAAGATTAAAATGCTGGAAAAGACCAAATTGCAGGAAAATAAATTAGTACATCTAACTAATAATGAAAAAGTCAAGAAAAACTTTAATTTCAATGACAATATTCCTATAATTGCAGTTAATAATTTAAATGATTTTTATGTTATGTGGGAAAATACTGCAAAGCCTGCAGAACACGAAAGCTATAAAATTAATATTTTTGATTTGCAGGATAATCTCATATTTTCTTATTTAAAAACAGATCTAAATGATACAAATTATTTGTTTGGCAAAATTCCTAATGTACACTTTTTACAGCGCAGTAAAAACGAAATGTATATGCTTAAGGATCAAGAATTATATAATTTGCAGATTGTGCAAATTGAATCTGCGTCCGACAGCATAATTAATTTATCCGAAAAGCGTCAATTTAGATATGTTATTATGGCAGACAGTGTTTCGTCCAATAAAAAGATTTACAATATTAGCGGAAAAATAGTATATAAATTTCAAGACTCACCTGAGGAATATCCCGCAAATTTAGAAAACATTCAGTTGGAGAAATTCATTATGATAAAGAATGCTACAACAGGCGCAATTATAGCAGATGGGATTTCTCCATTAAAGTACGGAATTACAGAAAAGAATACTATTACGATACCCGTAGATGAAGATGGTGCTTTTAATGCTCCGTTCAGCGCTGCTGATGGAAGTGGAGATATTAGCGAATTAATAAAGGGAACTCAAAACCAGTCATCTCAAAATAAATCACCTGTAAATCAGACACCCAAGGACCAGTTAACTACAAACCTACATATCTATGGCGATAATAAATACTACGAATATTATGTTTTAAAACTTAACAATCCGCACTATGTAGAACCAAATATTCGTGTAGAATTAAACTCCGATTCTATGCAGTTAGGCACAATCTCAACTTATGTATGGAGCTATACTCTGAAATTGAAAATTACTCAAGGGTACAAATACGGCAATTTAAAACTTACTGATTTTAAAGATTATGACTTTACTTGCGTAATGATAAGACCCAATTATACGCAACAGCATAGAAAGCAGATTCCATTTTATGAAGGTGATATAACTAAACCTGATCAATATGGTGATTTTGGGACGTATAAATATGTCTATGATCAAGGAGAGCAATCAGGCAGAAAAGCGACTGTAACTCAGGAAAAAGATGAAAATGGGAAAATTCAAACATATCTTACATTTAAAAACTTATTGATAAATCTAAATGATGCAGAGAGATATGAAATTAAAATATACTCCAAGTATAAAAAACCTACAGCAATTGGAAAAGGACAAAATGGTGAAGGCACGCGAACATTGTCTTTTAAACCATCTATTCACCACAAATTTTTAAGTGCAAATAATAAAAAATATAATTTCCATTTAAAGACTACTTGCAACCTTATTGTAGATGGCTATCCTACAGCAAGTTTGAGTGGAAAATTAGTATATAGAGACCCCGGAAATCCGAAAGCTACAATCAAGCCTATTGCTAATACTTGGATTGGACTTATTGTAACGTATTATGTGCAGGACGCGAATAATAATAAAACTATACTTGACCCATATCACGTATTGCAAGAAGCAAAGGATAATAAAAATAAAGCTTGCCAGACCTGGGCGGGAAGTTTGACAAATCCAATTGAATATGCTGCTTCCGTTGATGATTCTCTTGAACATCCATTTAAAGATGGAAACACCCTAATCGCCTGGACATATACAAATAATGATGGCTCATTTCTCTTTAAAGATTTTAAACACTTAGATTCTCTTAAAACTTGGGATGAAAAAAGATATTTTGTATCCTCGGGTTCGCACGAATCTCAAGCAGGGGTTTACATTGACGGTAAAGTCGTTAGGACAGTTCGCTTAGTTTTCCCGAATTTTCAAAAGAAATATTTTTATGCACCGTCAAACGATATTCAAATTCAACCATTTGATTCAATGGATGTAGGTACTTTAACAGCATATTTAAGGACTTACAATTTAACAGTTAAGCCTGTGAAAAGTTGTACAGATAATGAAGAAAAAGATAAAGGAGGGGCAATAAGAAAAGCCAAAGTTAAAATAGAGCGGAAATATGATATTCCTGATTATGAAGTAAAATTTCAATCCGATAAAATCGAATTAGGTGAAAAATATGTAGAAGGTGGAGACGGAGTTACTTTTTACGGATTGTTTATGCATAACAAAGGCAGCTTTAACGATGGATACAAAATTACTACAAAAACAAATGACACAATAGGAGAATATTCGTATAAACCATCAGTTATAGAATTCCCTCGCGGATACGAAGAATGGAAAAAATCTTGCGATTATATTAATAAACCATATGATAAATATAGTGAAGACAACAGAAATAAAAAATCTTTAGACAGTCTTTATGGCAGAAAAATAAGCGATTATTTATTTGTTGAAGATTATGTACCTATAAACTATTCCATAAATGTTTATCTTGAACCGAAACAACCTATAATTTCCGGTAGAATATTGGATGCTTCTAATCCTATGCGCAGTGTAGAAAGTGGAGTTGTTGGTATTCGTCGGTATAAGCAAAATGGAGGACTTACTTTGGAATATAAAAATATTGGGGAGAATAAATATAACGGATATTTTGTATTCCAAAATTTAGAGACTAGTCCAAAAGAGAAGTATAAATTGACAGTTGAGGCAAAAGGTTACTATTTATACGGTACAAAAGAAATTGATAAGAACGGCGACACAAGTGCTATGAAAAGCATTAACATAGGTAGCTATATTCCACAAGGGCAGAATGATTATATTACTCTATCTAAAGGACAACAGGTGCATTACGCTCAAATACTGATGATGCCGAAAGGTAGGATTACCGGTAAGATTATAGATGAAGATGGGAAACCGGTAAAATGTTATGTTCGTACAAGTCGCAGCAGTATGCAAGAAACTATTTTTAGTTTAATGGATTTTGTTGCTCAAGGAGCATCTCAGCGATTTTCACTTCGAGTACCTACCGGAGTATATGATACTTTATTTATTTTCCCTAAAGATTTGAAATATTTTAATGATACAGTATTGATTAAACCACTGAAGGATGTTGTTGATGCTACGCTGGATATGGGTACGATCGTTGTAAAAGAGCGCCGGCACAGAATTGTAGTAAATGTATATAGAAAGAGCAATCCTGGGGAGAATAGCGCTCTGACCCATGTTTCCGATGTAGTACCTCTTTCTAATATTGAAGTAAAAATTCTTGATTATAGGCAAACAACAAGTGGACATGGTAAAGCGGAATTTAACTTTAAAAATGCGTCTCAAAAGAATTTTTGGGTAAAAATTACTCCACCTAAAGGCTCTATTTATATGCCAATGGAAGCAACTATTGAAAATGAAGAAAGTAAAACTAACACTACATACATTTTTACATTGAAAAAAGGCTTTACTGCAAAAGGAAAAGTAGAAATAAACAGTACAAACGGAAGTAAAATACCCGCTAAAAATGCAACTGTTTTTGCATCTTTTGGAGATATTCAAGTCAAAACTCAAACTGATTCCACAGGATATTATTCTCTGTACGGCATTCCTACAAGTATGGTAATTGATTTTCATCAAAAGAAAAGGTATCAACATGTGAAAATAAAATGTATCCCCAGTGAAAATGATAAATCATCCGGTATTATGGGTTGTGATTCTGCAATTTATTTTGATATGAATTCTGAAGAAACGCCTAAAACAGTTGATTTTACTTTGGCAAGCTTTGATAAAGCAAATATTAGCAGACTAAATGGCTTTAATGTAAATATTTATTCTATAAAGCCAAAAGATGGTTATTCTGACAGATTTGATATCAGCGGAACAATTGATTTAAATTCCGGATTAGATAATTTTACTCTGCTCGATACTGCCAAACTTATAAAATTTACTGATATGTACGTTAGTCTGTCCAAAGAAAAAGATAGAAACGGCAAGCCTTACCTCACGGTACCCGATAATGGCGGAACATTAGATATTGTGAGCTTAAGGACAGTACTAAAAGGAAATAAATCATTAATATTTTCTCACGCCACATACGATTATAATATTCTGATTAACCCGGCAGCAGACAATAAATTGAGAATAATTCGTATCGATGATAAATCTGGAAAAATAAGTGCAAAAGCCAGAATTGTAGATAACTCTTTCAATTTTCCCGGTAGCTATTTCCGCTTTAATGATGAACAGTTTTATCTTTCCGAAAAAACGGGAAATAATAGTTTTAGTCAGTATTTAGATGTTTTTTCTACTAATACTTCAAAAAAATCAAATTCCGGGACAGATAATACAAATTCCGGAATAAAGAATATAAATAAGAATATGAATGTTGAGGTAAATAATACAAATTCTGTGATAAATAAGACAAGAGATAACTATTATTTCAGCGATGAACAGGGGAAAACTCTTAAATTTAAATTCCTGAATTTCAATGCTACTTCAGAGGAAAAAGAGAGTTATATTGATAATATAGGAAATATTACTATTAAGCCTGTAGCTAAATCTAATATTCGGCTTGATCCGACTAATCCGAAATCGGTTAAAATAATTAAAGTAGATTTACCCTCTATAGTAATTAATTCGGAAGGAATTTCCTGTTCAGGCAAAATAAAGGAAATATCGATTGATCTTGAGAAATGGAAAATTATTGCTCGTGATTGTGATGTATCGCCTGAATTAGGCGGGATTTATTCAACAAAAGCGAAAATTTCTACAGGTAGTTTAGATATTGATATTGCTGAATTTAATTTACGAAGTGATTTTATGTTTCTTGGCAAGCCTAATTTATCATATTTACCTCTTGGCGATGTAAGCCGGATTAATATTACTAAGGGATCACAAATATTTTTCGGTTTAGATCCTCGCTGTGGCAATGATTTAGGAACACATTACAAGCTAACTGTTTGCAATGAACGTTGTGCGGGATATATACAAAACCTACCCGGAATAAGTAAACTAGAATTTCAAGCTATTTCGATTTTGAGCAATGGTGAGCCACCGATTATCAGTTTCCCACCGGGCAGCGATAATATTACGCTGTACGGTATTGTCAATTTCCGCCCTTATACTATAGAAGCATACAAAGATGCCTTTACAGTGAACGGCGCTCTTGATTTTGGATTGCCTCGCATTCCTAATGGAATAAATTACAAGCTGGAATATACTAAGCCAAGCAATTCTATTAAATTCAGACTAATTCCAAGTGACGTAAAATTCGATGCTCCGGGCTATACCAAATTTGAATCAATAGCTACTCAAGATAAACAAGAAATGAGTATGGGGCAAGTCAAGCTTTATGGTAGAATATACGAGCCCGGAAAACTTGATCCTATTAGTGTAGTGCTGACAAAGAAGATAGAAAAGAAAGAAATGGAGTATTCTCTCTCGAAGAATCCAAATGTAGGAGAGCAATTCATTTTAATGAATGGAGATCAAAACAAGTTCAGAATAGAAGCTTCAAATATGATGCGAACAGGAAGCACTATTCAAAATTCTATAATGGCGAATCCGGATAATGACTGGGATTTATTAAGGCTTACTCTGAAACCTGTGGGTAAACTTGCTGATGACAGTTTTGGAAATAAAGAGCTATATTTTGCAGTACACGGTGATATTAAAACAGATGAGACAGTATCAAACCAAACAATTGAGCCCCCACAGCCTGAAGGCTCGAAAATTAGTTTTGGTGATTTTGTTATGGTTTTCAATTTGCAGGAGCCTTCGTTTTATGGCTCAATGAATATACCTGAAAAGTCTTTTGGAGCGGTAAAATTTGGTGGTACAGCAGAAATAAAAATTGATCCACACGGATTTTATTTTGTAGGAGCTGGACTTGGTGATGTGCCTCCATTAGGAGCTTTTGGCATAGGTATGATCATAGGCGATTATAAAAAAGGTGGCTTTTTGGGTGGCGTGCCTGAAAGTGCAATTTCTAAAGTTACTCAATATTCAATAGGTAAGGGCTTACCTTGTGCATTTGAGAAATCAACTACATTTCAGGGCGTATTTATTACCGGAAAGAAATCTATTCCCGGTTTATATTACAATGAATCAGTAAATGTATTTGTAGGAACTGCTTCAGTACATACAGATGCTGGAATGGATGCGAGTGCATGGTTTAAATTTGGCGGAAGTGGTGGTATTGCAGGAGGCGTGGCAATGACAATGTTCGCAATAGCAGAACTTAAATTAGAAGCTATTACCTGTACGACACTTGAGGCTGGAGCAAAAGCAATTGCAAAAGCTACAGCTGAATTTCAAAACAAAAACTTTTCACTGGGTTTGTGTGCCAGTTTAGAGGTGTATGGAAGCATTCAGCAAAAAGTTCCTCCTATGATTGGCGCACCTTGCGACTCGGGAGTTGTATTATTCGAATTTGGAGGAACTTTTATTAAATTAAGAGCTGATATAGGATTTAGTTCGTCGAGTGGATTAAGTGTGTCTTTCGGTAAAGGTTCTTGTGAGACGAATAAATGTGATTAATCAAGTATTATTATATTAAATTTAATTGAAACCAAATAAATTATAATGTTAAAGATATGAAAACAGTAATAAAATTAATAGGGATATTGGCAATAACATTTATTTTTTCATGCAACTGTATATTTGCTCAAAATAATTATCCTCGACTAACTATATGTAAAGATGGTATCTTTATAGAATGTGGGAATGAAATTCCTCGCAACTTCAGCTATAAAATACAGAAAACTTTTACAGGAAAAGAAGAATGGGAAGACTTGGTTATACTTCATTTTAGCGGTGATAAGCAAGTATTTTTTAATGATTTATATAATTTGCAAGAAACAATTGACTTTAATTTTCTCTTTAACCAATCTTTTGATGATCAACTGTGGGATTTTATTGGTAAAACTGCCATTTCAGATTCTGTGCCTTTTGCAGGTGTAGTTCCTATTTATTTAGCAGCTTTAAAAACAGCATATTTTGACAGCGACGTAAAATTAGGATCTGAATATAAGTATAAAGTTACACGTATTGATAATAACGCAAATTCTTTAGGTGAAAATTTAAGTAAGCCTATAAAGTTTAATGAAAAGAAAAATGATATTAAGTTAAGTAATTCAAAAGCCTTGCCCGGAGATGAAAACGTCATTTTGGAATATAAAGTGGATTATAACGATGGCAGCTTCTACAGAGCTAAAATCTTCAAATCTGTTTACTTGCAAACAGATTTTGAGGATGCTGGATTAAGTGCAGGTATTTCAAGCAGAGAAGGAAATCTTATCATTTCCTGTACGGACACTAATGTTCGTGAGGGAAGGATATATTTATATTTCGTAGTGCCTTACGATAAATTCGGAAATGCAGGAGCTCCATCTGACACGGTTAGAGTAAATAACACTTCATCAAATTCTAAATCAATAGCAGCAGAATTAAGAGCAATTAGCGACACAGCGAATAAAGCCATTGTATTAACATGGAAGTATATGCAGCATAAAGATTTAGTTGGTATAAATATCTATAAATCTACAAATTACGATAAAGATTACGAATTAATTGCTAATCTATCCAAGGAGGATTCCGTCTATATAGATGGAAATGTTAATCCAATTCAGACTTATTTCTATTACATAGAAACTCAAACAGTATTTGGTAGGTCTGTTCCAAGCACGAGAGTAATAGGAATGCTTGAAGCCGCATACAAAGCTGTAGCTCCGCATACGATAGATGCTATAAATACTGCGGACAATATAGTAAAGATTACTTGGAGTAAGCCTTCAGTAGATACCAGAGCATATTATGTTTTTCGTTCGGTAAATATGGAGGATTCAAATTTTATACAGGTTAGCAGTCAAATATTAGATGATACTAGTAATGTAATTACTTATTATGATACTGTAAATATACAAAATCTTTACTCATACTATTATGCAGTAAAATCCGAAAATACAAGTTATGATATAAGTCCTTTTTCGGAAAAAGTATCTGTCAGCATCCAAAAACCTAAAATGGATTTGCCTGTTCCTATGAATCTCAATGCACGCTCATCGGGGGATGGCTCGGTACTTTTAGTTTGGGACAATATGGAAGAAATAGATTATGCATATTCAATCGCTTCATATAAAGTTTATCGCAAAATTTTGAAATCATCAGGAGAAGATTCTACTGATTTTGTAGAATTGAATGATTCTCAGGAAGAATTTCCGGAATTGAATAATTATTTTGAGGATAAAGATATAAAGCCCGGAATTACCTATTTGTATGCAGTAAAAACTATCGGAAAAAATGGTGAGGAAAGTGCATTATCTGCTCCTATACAAGCTTATATTCCTATTTTTAGACCACTTTCTATTCAAAACATCAGCGCCGTTAAAGTAGCTGGTAGCGAAGGGATTACACTTAGTTGGAATAAAACTTCTCAAACTAAAGTTGTAAAATATAAGATATATCGCAAAAAAGTAGGAAGTCCTCAAGAACTTATTTCAGAGTTAGAGCCGGAAACCGAGCAATATATCGATAAAACAAATCTGAATCCTAGTGATGTTTTTTATACTATTACCTGCGTGGATAAAGACGGTATCGAAAGCAGTATTGAAGAATGGAGCGGAATAGAGTATTAAATTTACAATTAATAATGAATAATGAATTGTTGGGGTGAGCCTTGTAGTTACACTTTTTTAAAATTCCCTTTTGGAATGAAAGGGTGGCAGGCAAAGCCGAACTGGGGTAGTTTTTTAAAACGATATAACTTCCATTTTACAATAAACAAAAAAAGAGAGAATTGTTCCCTAGATCCTAGATTTATTCTCTCTTTTTTTATTTTCTAGCTAGCTAGTCTTTTTTCTTTTCAAAAACTAAAAATGATTGGATGGGCAAAAAATCAAAAGAATTAACTAAAGAATAGCCTGCCTCGCTCATTTCTTTTTTAATTACTTTAATTTTCGTATAATGAGAAGAAAATTTTATTCTATGCCAAGAAAAACTACTATCGTAATCTATGATAACTAATTTACCATTTTCTTTAAGATATTTAGCCATATCCATAAAGTATTTTACTCGCCCCGACAGATGATGATAAACATTGCGACTAAAAATCAAATCAAATTCAATATCTAAATTTAGAATTTCTTCCGGCTTTGATAGTATGCATTTCATATTTTTATACAAACTTTGTTGATTAACTTTTTCTAAATACTTAACGCAATCAATATCAGTGTCTATTCCGTAATATATTCCGTTTTTTCCTATTATATCAGAAAATTTTTCAGCAAAATATCCACCTCCGAAACCTATTTCAAGAATTTTCATATCTTCTTTTATATCTAAAGATTGTATAATTTCTTTAGATTTATTTTTCGGGTCAGCTGCTTTTTTATTATATTTTTCAATTTTTTCCATAAACAAAGATACAAAAAAATATTATTATAGCAAGCAAATTGAATTATAAAATTCCCATTCGGAACGACTGTTGGGGCGTATCGCATACGCCCTTATTGTCTGAACCATAATTAATAGATATTAAAGGATTAGCAGGATTTTTTCAATTAGCAATGAATTGTAGAGGCAATCCTTTGTGATTGCCATTATTTAAAATTCCTCTTTGTGGAATTGTCGGGGCGTGTCGCGACACGCCCTACAAAGTTTGACAGGGTAGTCCCACACCTCCCCCGCTTCGCGGGTACTCCTCTCAAAGAGGAGAATTTTCCGCTCAGCGATGTTAGCAAAATTCCACTTTAGAACGAAGGGGTGGCAAGCAAAAATTGACGGAGTAGTTAATAAATAATATTTAAAATATTACTACTACTTTCATTTTTATTTTTTCACATTTTAATTTATTTTATCAACATCATCTACGATAATTATAGATTTAAAATGTTAATATTTTTTGCATTTTTTGTTAATTTCTTTTAAAAATGTTGATTGATATTTTTTTGAACTTTATTTTCCACATAAAATCAAGAATCTTTTAACATTTTTTCCTATTTTTTTATATTTTTTAAAAGTTATATCTTATAATAAAATATATAAGTTATAATAAAAAAATAAAATTTATAAACATATCAACAAAGTTAATAACAAGAATATATTTTAAATAAAAATTCAATTTATTTATTATTCATCTTAACAAGTCCTTAATAAATTCTTAATAAAAATAAAAATATTATGAAAAATTCATATTGTTTTTGTATCTTTGTACTTTCATTTCAACATAATAACACCAAGGAAATCAAATTATGAGTTTGTTCCAAAAATGTTTCGATTTTACAAGAGCAGAAGAAGTAAAAGCTTTAAACTTATATCCTTATTTTCATCCTATAGATGCTAGTGAAGGTCCTGTTGTCAGCATTTACAATAAAAAAATGATAATGGCTGGTTCTAATAACTATTTAGGGTTAACGACGCATCCTTATGTAAAACAAAAATCTATTGAAGCTATTGAACAATATGGAACAGGCTGTTCAGGATCTCGCTATCTGACAGGTACACTATCTTTGCATAACGAATTAGAGGAAAAACTTACAAAGTTTTTAGGAACGGAAGCTGTTCTTGTTTTTTCCACTGGTTATCAAACTTCAATGGGTACAGTAGCGGCTTTATGTGGTCGTGGTGATTATATTATTTCTGATAGAGAAAATCATGCTTGTATTCAAAACGCAGCTTTGACAGCTAAAGGAATGATGGCGGAATTTAAGCGGTACAAGCATTCCGATATGGAAGATTTAGAGCGAATTTTATCATCAATACCTGAAGAAGCAGGTAAGTTAATCGTTACAGACGGCGTTTTTTCTGTTACAGGTGAAATATGTAACTTACCAGAAATAAATAGGTTAGCTAAAAAATATGGTGCAAGAATTCTATGTGATGATGCTCATGCTATTGGTGTTATAGGTGATGGTGGAAGGGGAACTGCAAATTACTTTAATTTGGTAAAAGAAACAGACTTAGTTATGGGAACTTTTTCTAAAACTTTTGCTTCTTTAGGGGGATTTGTAGCTGGACCTGAACGAGTTATAAATTATTTGAAACATATTTCGCCCGCACTAATATTTAGCGCTAGTCCTACTCCTGCATCTTGTGCTGCAGCTATAGCCGCTTTAGAAATTCTTGAAAAAGAACCTGAGCTTGTAACTAAATTAGTGAATAATGCAGATTATATGAGACGTAATTTCAGAGAGATGGGGTTTGAAGTTGTTGACACTCATGCAGCTATTGTTCCTGTTATTGTAGGACAAGTTGAAACAGCATTTATATTCTGGCGAAAATTATTTGACGCAGGCATATATGTAAATGCGTTTATTCCACCAGGAGTTCCAGAAAATATGAGTATGATGCGTACTAGCTATATGGCTACTCACGAAAAAAAACATTTAGATGAGATATTAAAACAATTTGAAATTATAGGTAAAGAATTAAAATTAATTTAAGTACAATATAATACACAATTTTTACATCTTTCGTCTTCGCTTGCTCCTTTAATAAATATAGTCTTCTTTTAAGCGAAGACGAATTATTTTTAAATATATTCATTAATTCAAATTGTTTCACGTGAAACAATTTGAATTTAGACTAGCCTGACGGGGTAGTCTTTTCTACGAAGGGGTGTCAAGCGATAGCTTGACGGGGTAGTCTATTAACAATATATCCTTATAATTAATCCTATAAATCTCAGTTCAAAATTTGTTCCACGTGAAACAATTCCCCGCAAAACAAACCTAAACCATACTTAAAAACTAGAAAAAGAGTCAATATCAATCTTTATTTTGACTTTGGACGGATATATTTCATTGTATTTATTTAATACTTCAAATAGCATTTTTTGTAGCTTTGTGCCGTTTGGATCTATTTTTTTTATGTTTTTTATAGAAATTTGATGTCTAAAATAATTGTTGAGTTTGGATACTGGAGCAGGCGACGGTGGATAAATGATAAATTCATCGCCACTAGCTAGTAGCTTATGAAAATTCTTAGCTGCTTGAATAACTTCTTTTTCTTCCTTTGAAGAAAATTCAACAAGACAATAGCGAACAAAAGGTGGGAATAATGTTGTTTTACGCTTTTCTAATTCTATTTCATAAAAATCTTTGTAATTAGAATTAGCTGCTGCCTGTATCGCATAATTAGATATGTTATAAGTTTGGATTAATACTTCGCCGGGCAAATCTCCGCTACGACCTGCGCGACCCGATACTTGCGAAAGTAATTGGAAAGTACGCTCACAAGAACGAAAATTAGGTAAATTCAGTTGTATGTCCGCACTTATAACGCCAACTAAAGTAACTCGCTCAAAGTCTAATCCTTTAGCTACTATTTGTGTGCCTAATAAAATGTCAGTCTCACCGCGAAAAAAAGATTGTAATATCTTGCGATGACTACCTTTTCTTGCAGTCGTGTCTAAATCTAAACGTGCTATCTTCGCCTCTACTCCTTCGTTCAATAAAATAGAAGCTAAATCCGCTTCCGCACGCTGCGTACCAATGCCAACTCTATACATCTCATTACTTCCGCAAACTTCACAAGTATTGATTACTCTTTTCGTGTAGCCACAATAATGACAACGAAGTTCACGCGAATTATGATGATACGTGAGCGAGACCGAACAATACTTGCATTGCGGAATATGACCACAGTCCTTACATTCAAGAAAATTTGAATAACCACGCTTATTTTGGAATAAAATTATTCCTTCTTTACGAGCTAGCTTTTCCTTTATTTTATCTATCAAAATTCTAGAAAAACCATGCAAAACCTGACCACTAGCGCGCGCAGAAACCATATCTATTAATTCTACAGTAGGCAAAACCGCACTATCTGCACGTTCCTTTATTTCTAATAATTGCAATTTGCCAAATCCCGAATTGTAATAACTCTCTAATGACGGAGTTGCCGATCCTAAAACTACTACAGCTTCTTCTAATTTGCCACGATATAATGCCGCATCTTTAGCATTATAATAAGGAAGTTGCCCATCTTGCTTGTACGAGCTGTCGTGTTCCTCATCTACTATGATTAAACCTAAATTCGAGAGTGGCGAAAACAATGCCGAGCGCGTGCCTAATACAACACGAACTCTGCCCAATAAAACAGAGCGCCAAGAATCATAACGTTCTCCATCGGACATACGACTGTGAAATACAGAGATTATTCCGGGAAAAACTATCTCAAATCTGTCTATCAATTGCGGTGTTAAGGATATTTCAGGAACAAGAACTAATACGCTTTTGCCTAATGATAATGCTTCTTTTATAGCGTGAATATACACCAATGTTTTACCGCTACCGGTTACGCCATGTAGCAAAAATGGTGAATATTTTCCTGTTTTTAATGTCGATTTTATTTCCGAAAAACAATTTTTTTGTTCCGAAGTCAAATCTAAAAGACTTTCATCGCGAAACGCTAGTTTGTCTGCTCCCGAGAAATTATTACGTGTTACCTCAATTTCTACAATGGAAATTAATTCCTTAGCCACTAATGCACGTACCGCTGAGGAAGCTCCTGAAAATAATTTGGAGACTTCCGACAATAATATAGATGAATTTCCATCTTTTTGTTGTTGAAGTAAATAGTTCAAAACTTGAAATTGACGAGGCGACCTCTTTTCTAGCTCCAACAAAGTAGAAGCTAGTAAATTATCATCTGAAAGAAGTGATGAGGAAATTTCTAAAGATTTGCAATATTTAATTCCTACAGATTCTTTTTTCTCCGATAAAAATGAAATATAATCGTGAGCTAGTAAATAATTTATGTGATATTGAATATTTTTTACTTCGCAAGCATTTTCTATATCGGACAGGCTTACAGATTCTTTTTTCTCCGATAGAAAATCTAAAATGCGACGACGTACCAAAGATAATTTTCCTGTATCTATTAATAATTTATCAGTATTAAGAAAAAACTTGTGAACTAAACGAGGCGAAAAAATAGACGGCAAAGCCGAACGAAACACCTCACCTATAGGACATAGATAATAAGAAGATAACCAATATAAAAAACTTATCATCTTGTCAGAAAAAATAGGCGATAAATCTAAGAGCTCTATTATTGATTTGATTGTATATGAAGTCTTAATAGGCTCTGAAGCTACAGATTGCGATACAACAACCCCAACTAAATCACGCGCTAAACGACCTCGTCCAAAAGATACTAATACACGACAACCGCAAAAATTTCCCTCGCTTTCGCTGACGTAAGAGTAAGTAAAGCTACGGTTTAAAGGAACAGGTAAAACAACTTCAAAATAATAATGATACATAGTGTAATCTCAAAATACAAATATACAAAAAAAAAACTACCTCGTCAAACTTGTGAAGGGCGTATGCAATACGCCCCGACATTTGCGAAGGAGAATTTTAAATAATGGCAATCACAAAGGATTGCCTCTACAATTCATTGCTAATTTAAAAATCCTGCTAATTCTGTAATCCTGTAAATCCTGATTCAGACAATATTATGGGCGTATTCAATACGCCCCAACAGCTCAAACGAGAGTGAATTTTAAAAACATTTTTTTGATAAATAATTTAATTTTTTTTGTAGACTATGAAAAAAATACAAAAAATGTAAAAATTCAATAAATTTCACATAAATATTAACAAATTTTCATTATTTGTTTGTTTTTTTTAAAAAAAAGTATAAATTTGTAAAATATTTGTAGATTTTTTCAAATTATTTTCGTATTTTTATTTTTGTATACCTTAACAAAGAAGAAGCAAAAAAGTGTAGTTTGTATTTTTTTAAAAAACTATATATGTTTCAAATAACCAAATTAATATAATTTTAATAGAAATTTAACTAAATTATTCTATACATTTTTTTATATTTGTATATCCAAATTATATGTAATTTAAAATAAATTTAGGGTTAGACAAAAAATGACTAGCCCGTTAAACTTCGGAGAGCGTATCGCAGTACGCCTCAACAATTTACCGAAGTGGAATTTTAAGAAGATAAATAAGTAATATATTTTATTTTTAATTAACAATTTAATAACATATTTAAAGGTTTAGAAATGGGAAACTTCCTTAAAACATTTAAAACTTTTTCAATTCTTATGTTGTTGGCATTCGCTGGATACAGTACAGTATTTGCACAGCCAACAGACAACACAAGATTTATTGCGTTCGGCAATATTCAAACTCAACAACTTGATTTAATGAGTACGCGGACGCCTACTAGTAGTGGTAGAATAATTTTAAAATATACTCCTACTGCTGGTACCACTGCTGATGCTGCAGTAACGCAGCTACGCACAATTATGAATGCTATAGGCACAGTGGATTTATTAACTGGCGGATATAATGTCGCTAACATTGAACAAAAAGTAGGAGATAGACTTACTACTCTAAATTATCACAATACTACTACATGCATAAAAGCATTTATAGGTTATGGTACAAATTATAGGGTTACGAGCTTAACTCCAGGCACACAATACGCATTTGCAGTATTGGATTATAACTATGATGCCCAAAACAACCAACTTAAGTTTTGGCAAAATCCTGCGGGAACTGCTTGGCCACACACTAGCAACCCAAGAGCAGTAAAAACATTAGGTGCTTATTATACTCCTCCGGAAATTTCGGTTGCTGCTGTTTATGCTACAGGTGTTACTATAAAAACATAGTAGCTGGATTGAAAGATAATAGCGATCCTGTTACTGCCGAATATAATTTATTAGTAACAGATGTTGACGCTCAAACTACTACTACTACATATTTAGGAGAGATAACTCCTGCTGAAATATTAGCAAACATGACATACACTATTGATGGATTAACAGAAAACGCTGAATATGAAATTGTACTTCAAGCAATAGAGCCAGGCACAGCCAACACTCGCAATTCAAATATTGAGGAAATAACAACTACCCTTGCACAAAACTTTGCTGCAAGCGCTAATCCTAGCAGTAATAATGAGCTTGGTCTTACAATTACTATTACACCTACGAATAAAACAATTACAAGTACTAATAAAGCATTTACAATTCAATTAGAGTTTGCTCAGTACTCGGATTCTCCTCTTGGTGGTCCTCCTGAAACTTTCAGAATGAATACATTGGAACCCGTAACGCTTACTTGGAATGGCGCTGTAGGGAATAATGTTGCAGCTGGTAGTTTGCAACTTGTTTCGCAATGGTGGGTAAACAATACAACACACGTATTAAATTATGTATATAGAGATGACGCTCCAGAAGTAGACGGTTCTATAAGATTTAGTGTTAGTGCAACTGCTGATGGTCAGACTAGTCCAACTGAAGTAGGCTTTAATAATGACATTTTAAAAGGTGGGTCTGAGGGCACGAACAACCAAATTATATTTGAAATGATACCGCCGGCGCTAGAGGAAGGCGGATTTGCAATGAAAGATCTGGATGCGGACAATACTGCGATTGCCGGGGAGATCATCCTTACAAAACATGTAGGAGCTCAATTTATCTTTACTTTTAATGAGGTAATAAAACTTGATGGAAAACGTGCTACTGATATGGGAGGTTTATCTTCTGAGGCAAACACAGCACTTGCAAACAGTTTTATGGAAATAGTTACAAGCGAAGATCCAGTTTTAGCTGCTCTTATTACTAATTTACGTGATGGCAATCCATCGGCAAAGCCGACAATTAGCTTAGTTGATAAAACTGATCCTAGTGCTCATAGTGTAGTTACAGTTACTTGGACGTTTCCAAGAGGCAGCAGTGGATATGCGGCATCTCAAATTAAAAGTTATATAGCTACGCTAAAAGATTATCTAGATAACGAAAACGTATTAAAAAATATCTTTATCAATCTTAATAATACTTTGGTGACAGATCTCTTTACCAATGTAATGAAGGCAATAACAGTTGAAAACGACAAGCCGAAATTCCAAATAAATAGAGCAGTTCCAAGAATTATAGATATTACAATGACAGGCTTGCAAGCAGATGCAGCAGGCTATGCTAATTGTGGAGAAGGCGGTACATTACAAGGCTATATAAATGAAAACTCATCGAATGGCACTCAGACAGGTTTCAAGATTGATATTACATTTGACAAAGAAATGAACAGCACAAACGTTGGTACTAACGCAAATGTTAAACTTGTAAAACTAAGTAGTGGTAACAACGGCTTTACTGATATTGCACAAACAGTTTATACAACGCCAAGTGGAAATACTAATCCAGCAATAACTTGGAGTGCAGCTAATAGTATTGACAATAGCAAATTAACTTGGACTGTAACAGGTTTAGAAGAACAAGATGCTGCAGATTATACTAATTTATATGTTATGGTAAATGTCTTTGCAGGAGTGAGCGATGGTCCAGCAATGCTACCAACAGTAACTTATAGTGATGCAGGAGACAATGCTACTATTTGGAATGCCATATTAGAAGCTAAAGGTGCTATGTTAAGTTTTGCACAGAAACCTTTCCGCTTAGATTTGATAGATGAATTTAAAGGTATTGCGTTTAATAACTTAAACGGTACTACTTATACAGGTGTTGAACCTATAACTAGTAATGTTGCTACTATTCATCCAAAACACGAAAGCACTGAAAGCCAAACATTAGGTGTAGCTTTAATGTTGAGTAATCCAAGCTTTGCAAGCTTGTTTAACGATGAAAATAATAAAGTTCAATTGACAAAAGTACAGAAATATGAAACTGGTTACCAAGATGTAGATAATACAAATGGTGAATACTTTGCTACGGGAACGCCGATTAGCTCTGTTACTGATACCAAACTATGTAAGATTAATTCTGGTGGTGATGGATATGATGCTTCTCCTAAACATCCAGGTATATATATTCCTATTGATTTAGGTGCTACAGCTAAAAATCCAGCTAACTACGAAGATAAATATAATTTAACATTTACATATACAAACTCAGTAACAGGAAGAGCAAAAACATGTACACTTGAAACTTATGTTGACTATACTCAACCTACTATTACAGATATTGGTGTAAAAGATGGAAGTTCAGTAAGTAATGATGATCAATATATCAATCGCGACACCCTTAATGCAGCAACAGGAACTACTATAACAAGAGAATATCTAATTATATTTGATAAGAAAATAGATCCAACAACATTAACAACAAGTAATCTTAGATTACATGTAGAAGATGAGACTGGTGTAATCACTCCAATTCCAGGTTATGTAACCATAGATAATAATATAGCTTGGGATGCAACAGGCAAACTTGCAACAGTTACAATAAGTTTACTGAAAGGTAGTTTGTGGGACATTAACTATAACAAAATTTCTTTAGAAGTTATTAATCATGAGTCTGTCAAATCAACAACAGGCGCTACATTAGATAAAGATTATGTTGTAGATAATGGTGAGGTAGGAGCTGCAGAAGAATCAGCAATAAAATCTGCTTATATTATTGATGCTGTAACACCTTTAGTACAGGCAAAACCATATAATACAGATTATGAATACTCTGTTGAGGACAATGGATTTCTTAAATATTGTGCTGTAGACGTAATTAATAGCCATCGTCTTCCTAATGATAAGTTTATCCTTACTTTTGGATTTGAAGAAGATGTAGTAGTATCAGCCGATGATTTAGCAGATATGCTTAAAATAGGACTTGAGGGCTATGAAAGAGAAGCTACTGGTATAAAATATTATAATGCAGAAGATGTAGAAATAACTGATCTTACTGCAACTCAAGGAGTTTGCAGAAAAATTGTCTTTACATATGATATTGGAAGTGCTAGTACAGCAATTGACTTAGTAACAGGTCCAAACGCAATTAAAGTAGTATTTGATAACAGTTTGAATTTCGTAGCAGACAAAGCAGGCAATAAAATTAATTTCAATAGCCCTACTTTAGTAAGAAGTATTTATTACGACATAGAAGCAAATAATACAGATAATGTTTTAGCTGTAACAAATGGTGGTACAGTAATTAATGCAACTACTACACCAGCAGGTGACATATTTTACATTTCTAAAGAATGTAAAGTACGATTTACAGTTGGAGCATATAATGAACACGATACATATATTGTGAAATTAGTAAAGGATGTAGAAGAGGCTCCTATTCCTAATCCTGACTTAATTGCAGGTATTGAAACTAATCCTCCTCTTAATTCAACTCAAGTTAGTCCAAATGGAAACATTTTAACAACTACTCTAACTTTAGCTGAAATGTTCCCTAACAATGTATGGACTCCTGGCGATAAGTATTATATAGTTGTAAAAACACTTGATCAAGCACAAAATAAAACAGTTGCGACATCAGGCAACGAATATACAGTTGCAAAAAATCCAGCTTTATTAACAGCAATAAAGCCACCTAAATATGATGAACATGCAGCTACACCACAACTTGCTGATAAAAAAATTCGTAAAATCGAATTTACAGTAGATACAGATGCCGATATGTCAGATGTTGTTCAAGCAGGTAAAGAAATTACATTTACACCAACTACACAACAGAGTGTACCACAGAAATATACACTTAGTAACTCTGACCAAATAGGATATAATTCAGTTGATAGAAAAGTTACTTTAACATTAGCTACTCCTTTAGAGTTACCTAGCTACAGCTCATTGTATAATGTAAAAATCCAACAAGGTGCTTTTATTAATGTGTTAGGTAGTCCAATGGCCGAAGCGACTTGGACAATTAAGACTTTACCACAACTTGACGTCGTATCAGTTGAATATGTTCAAGCTGATGGTACTTCGTTTGCACACAATCCTGCACAGCTTAGATTTGAGCCGCCTACAGGTATGTATAACACTCTTGGTATTAAAATAACTTTCAATCAAAATATTACTTTCTCTCAAGCTGATATAGAATTATCAACATCATACACAAACTTATATGGATCTGCAAATGACAATCCTCTACCGTTTGTATACGAGGTTGGTAACACTCATAATGATCCAAAAAATGTAATTATATTGAAAGCAAATAGAGATGGAGATATAACTGCAGGTATGTATACTGCAAATCCACCTAATCTCGAAGTAGGTGCTGATCTTTTAATAAGAGGCGAAACTCAATATACTCCAACTTTAAGCGACAATGGTAAGGTTATTGCAGGTGGCGTAGAACTTACGTCCTTCCCTTCGTTTACACCAAATCAAGTAGTTAACCAAGTAGTACGTGTAGATGCAGTAAGACCAGTAATAACAAAAGATTTTGGAACACCAAGCAGTACAATTCAATTGGATGACAATCTTGAGGTGCCAGTAAATAGAACCTTTGCTGTTTATACTCCAGAAAACATTGATGATTTGACAGTGTTTAAAGTTGGTAATAACACAAAAGGATTTACAATAACAGATCATAATATCTCACCAACAGGAACAATGTTGTGGATTAGAGGTGCACTTGGCGAAAATCAAGCATTTGAGGAAGAAATTACTAATATTGATTATACTAATACTGCTGCTTGCGAAGCATTAAAATTCCCAGCATTGCCTGAAGGTGGTTATTTCATTCGTTTGCAACATACAGATAAATTTGAGAATACCAATGATCAAACAGAGGTAACAGAGGGAGTAGCAGATTATTATTTTGTAGTAGACAAAGCTCCTGTCATAACAGCTGTTGAAAATGCTACCATAAATATGATTGTAGGTAATGCATCCAGCTTTAAGGCAATGTATGGTGCAGAGAATACTAAAGAATTCAGATATCGAATAAATGAACAGTTCCTTAATATAAATACTGACAACAAAGGTAAAACTACACTTACTTTCACTAAAGAAAATGACGTAAGAACAGCAATAGTAGAAACACACTTTGTTCAAGTTGGAACAACTCATAATCATAAAGCTTCTATATTTGTTAATCCGGGCGTTAATGTTGCTAAGCTATATAATGCACAAGGCGAGGAAATAGGTACATTAGCTGGCTTCTTAGAAGGCTTAACAGCAGGTATATGGAACATAAACGTAAAAGTAACAGATAAATGTGGAAATACAAGTGAATTAGAGAACGCTATGTCTATCAACGTTCGCTCTAAACCGTATGTTGTTAAATATAGAATCAACGGAACTGATTTGATAGAAGATGGCAGCACTCCTGCTAAATATGTTCTTCCAAATGATGGCAAAGTAGGCTTTACAGGCAACACAATTGACTTTATATTTGATAGGAATATATTAGACTATAATCTATCAACGTTTACTACATACCCTGATTTCGAATACTCTGTAATTGATGATACATTAAGAATGAGCCAAAAATCAACAAGCTTGTTGACTTCAAATACAGAATATCAATTCCAATTACCTGTAGATGTTGTTAAAGAAGATAACAATATAGGAATAGATATTGGTAACGTAGCTTCAAATGTTGTATTAATGAAAACTGATTATGCTATAATTACAGGTATTGATAGAATAATATCTGCTGGTAATACGGACGATCCAGGTGAATATATACAAGCAGGCGACGAAGATGCTTACTTTAGAATTACATTTAATGGAGCAATAAATCCTGCTAACCTTTCAGTTGAAATGTTGGATGCCGCTGCTGCAGGTTATGTAGGAGTTACAGTTCACACTATCTCATTGATTCCTAATAAGCTTAATGAAATTTGTGTATATATAACAGGTATTCCAACTGTTAATACAACAGCAGGTAATATAAAGACAGGTCCTATTAAGCATATTCCAAGTAATACTCCATACGTTTTACAATTTGGAGCAACTCATGAAACTTACAGTGTAAATAGAACTCCATTTACTTGTACTGCTCATTTACCAGCAACTAATGCTCAAAATGTTGCAGTTGATGCTGATATTGTTTTAACATTTGATCGTGCATTCAAAAATATAGCAAATGCTCCAACATTAAATGCTGCGTATACTCTTACTGCTGGTGGTGGTACTACAAATCTAACAGTAAAATCTAATACTGCTAATACAATAACTTATGGAGTTGCCAACGGTTATCTTGCTTATGCAGCAGAATATACTATTTCTCAAGTTACTAACACATTAACAGACCTTTGGGGAAATACTTGCCAACCAATACAAACTTGGAAATTTAAAACCAAAACAGCACCAGTAGTTAAACATATTGTAAGAGCAAATCAAGCAGATGAATACACAAAAGATGCTTCAGTAGATTTCACAGTAGAACTTGCTGATGCACCTACAGTAGCAGCTACTGTAGATGATTTTAGTATTATTTGGAATAATGGTACTGCTCATACAGCAACAGTAACAGATGCAGTAGAGGATCCTAACAATCCAAAAATTTATACAGTAACAGTAAGTATTCCTGATAATGCAAAAGGCGAATTAGGTTTGAAATATAGTGGTAATGTAGCTTCTACTACAAACGAAACTTACAATGTGAACAGAAAACCATTAACTTGTACTTATTTCCCGACTAGCGATGGCAATACTTCAGTTAGTTCTGTTGTTAGCTTGACATTTAGTGATGAGATAGTTAATCCAACAACAGCTCCAGTATTAACAGCTAATAACAATATTAGTCTAACAAGTGGAACAGTTGATCAGGATAACAATAAAATCACTTATTCAGTTGCTAACAATGGCTATTGGGCTTATAATACACAATATACAATTAGTGTAGGCGCTAATAATATAGTAACAGACCTTTGGGGTAATACTTGTACAGTAGAAGGTTGGACCTTTAAAACAGAAAAAGCACCAGTAGTTGAACATATTGTAAGAGGAAATCCAACAGACCAATTCACAAAAGAAGCGTTAGTAAACTTCACAGTAACATTTGATAAAGCACCTGTGTTTGCAATCACAGGTACAACAGGTCATTTTACACATGTTTGGAATCCTGTTCAAACTCTTGGATCAATAACTAATGTTGTACAAGATAATAACAATCATAAAGTTTATACGGTAACAGTAAGTATTCCTGATAATGCAGTAGGCGAATTAGGCTTAAGATATAATAATGCACAAGCTACTATTACAAACGAAACTTACGATGTGAACAGAAAAGTCTTACAATTAACTAAAACACCGACAGGTACTAATGTTGCTGTTAATACAACTAATATTGTTTTAACATATACTAGTACACTAGCGAATGGAACAGTAGCTCCTACATTGAAACTTAAGGAAGGTAATACTAGTACTTCTATAGCTGCAGGAACTGTTGATGTTAATGCCATGACAATTACTTATACGCTTCCAGCTTTAGCTCATGGAACAACATATGAAGTTGAAGTAACTGCGGGAACAGCAGAAGTAACAGATAAATGGGGCAATACTAATGAATTAGAAAATTGGACATTTACAACAGTACCAGCACCTCCAGCAGTAATTGCAACAAATCCTGGTACTAATGGAACAGGTATTACGGTTAATTTAACTACAATTACTATAACATTTGATAAAGATGTAACAGCAACAAATAATGTAAGCCTTATTTTATACAAGGGTACAACACCTACAGCTACAATGACTTCTGCAAATGTTAACGGTGCTGTGGCAACATTTACTCTTCCAACAGGAACAGTTTTAGATTATGAAACAGTATACACTGCAAAATTAGCAGCAGGTTCATTCCATAATTCAAATGTAGTAAATAATGCATATGAATGGAGCTTTACAACTGAAGATGTACCAGTAGTTACAAGTATTGAAAAAGGAGCTCCAACAAGCAAATACACAAATGCAGCTTCAGTAGCTTTCAAAGTAACATTTGATAAAGTACCTGCGTTTGCGTTGACAACAGATATGTTCTCACCTGTTTGGACTGTTGGTAATGCTTCTCAATCAGGCACATCAATATATAGTGTTACTCCTACTAACGATCCTGGAATTTATACAGTAACAGTAAGTATTCCTGATAATGCAGTAGGTGAATTAGGTTTGAGATATGGTACTCAAGCAGATCCTAGCACAAACGACAAGTACAATGTTAACAGAACTGCATTAATTTGTAATTCTTGTTTACCAACAGGTACAGATGTTGCAGTTAATTCTGATATTACTTTAACGTTTAATCGTGCATTAAAGACAACAACTGCTCCTGGAATAACAGTTAATAATACTTCATATGCAGGAGTTATTTCAAGCAATACAATAACTTATGACCTTCCTATTTTAGCTTATGAAACACCATATAATGTTGCTATAGTAAGTAATGGCACAGTAGCAGATGACTGGGGTAATACTTATACAATAACAAATTGGAACTTTACAACAGAATCTAAACCTGTAGTTAACAGTATTAAGAGATCTAACCCAACAGATAAATTCACAAGTGCAGCTTCAGTAGTATTCGAAGTAACATTTAATAAAACACCTCTACCTGTACTTAATACAGGTGATTTTGGTACTACTTTGAATGGCTGTTTAGTAAGCGAAGTGTCAAGTATTAATAGTGTTTATACAGTAACAGTAACTATTCCTGATAATGCAGAAGGAACATTAGGTTTAACAGTACCTACTTACACTGTACCATCACCAGGAGGAAACAACAACGAAACTTACGATGTGAACAGAAAGCCATTAACTTATGCTTCTTCACCGACAAACGGTGCTACAATTACTGATCTTAATACTGATATTGTTTTGACGTTTAATAATACCTTAAAGCCTACAACGAATGTACCTACATTAGTAGTTAATGGTAATAGTTATAATGGAGTTGTTTCTGGCAAAACAATAACTTATACACTTCCTACATTAACTTATGGATCAACATATACTGTTGATGTAACTAATCCACAAGTAATAGATCTTTGGAATAATACTTGTAATGTAACATCTTGGAGCTTTAATGTACCAGCAAGACCAGCAGTAGCTAGTTCAACTCCTACAGGTACTGGTGTTGCTATTAACACTCAAGTTACTATAACATTTGATATGTCTGTACAGTTAGTAGGCACGGCTGCAACAGCAACTCTAACTCCAAGTGTTGGTAATTCTATAACATTAACAAATGGTACACTATCAGGTGGTAATAAATTAACATTTATTTTACCAAACGACTTAGCTTACAATACGACATATACATTAAGTATAGGAGCAGATCAAGTTAGGAGAACTGATTACAATATTACTAATGCTGCAAATAATTCTATTGCAACATTTACAACAGTAGCAGCTCCGGCAACTCCGCCAGTAGTAATTGGAAAAACTCCAACAGGCACAACAGTTGCGGTTAATCTTCCTACAATTACAGTAACATTTGATAGACCTGTAATAGTGAATACTCCAAGTCTTACTTTATATAAGGGTGGAACAGCTGTAGCTACAATTACTTCTGCAACTCTTAGCAACGGTAATGCAACTGCTACATTTACTCTTACTTCAGGAACTCCTTTAACTTATGGTACAGTATATACTGTAACATTGGCAGCAAATTCATTCACAGCTGCAAGTTTAGGAAATGAAGTAGAGACCTGGAACTTTACAACAGAATCTAAACCTGTAGTTGACAAGATTAAGAGATTTACCCCAACAGTTGAATTAACAAGTGCAGCTTCAGTAGTATTCGAAGTAACATTTAATAAACCACCTCAACCTGTACTTAATACAGGTGCTTTTGGTACTACTTTGAATGGATGTTCAGTAAGCGGCGTGTCAAGTATTGATAATGTTTATAAAGTAACAGTAAGTATTCCTAATAATGCAGAAGGAACATTAGGTTTAACAGTACCTACTTACACTGTACCATCACCAGGAACCAACAACGAAACTTACAATGTTAATAGAAAGCCATTAACTTGTGTAATAGCACCACAAGGCATAGTTACTGATCTTACTACTGATATTACTTTAACGTTTGATCGTAGTTTAGCGACAACAGCTCCTACATTATCAGTTAATGGTACTAATTATACTGGAACAGGCAGCAGTAATGTAATAACTTATGCGCTTCCTAATTTAGAGTATGGAAAAACATATAATGTTTCTGTAGTAAGCAATGGCACAGTAGCAGATGACTGGGGTAATACTTATACAGTAACAGATTGGAGCTTTAATGTACCAGCAAGACCAGCAGTAGCTAGTTCAACTCCTACAGGTACTGGTGTTGCTATTAACACTCAAGTTACTATAACATTTGATAGATCTGTACAGTTAGTAGGCACGGCTGCAACAGCAACTCTAACAGGTGGTGGTAGTACAATCACATTAACAAATGGTACGCTATCAGGTGGTAATAAATTAACATTTATTTTACCAAACAACTTAGCTTATGGTACGACATATACATTAGGTATAGGTGCAGATCAAGTTAGGAGAACTGATTACAATATTACTAATGCTGCAAATAATTCTATTGCAACATTTACAACAGAAGCAGCTCCGGCAGCTCCAATAGTAAGTAGTTCAGTTCCTGGTAATGTAACTAATGTTGATGTTAACACTCAAGTTAGCGTAACATTTAACCAAACTATAGAGTTAGCAACTACACCAGCAAAAGTAACTTTAACTAATGTAAGTAGTGGTTCTATAACAACGTTAGAAGCAACTACAGTAACCGGTAACAATCAATTAACATTTACTTTACCAAGCAACTTAGCTTATGGTACTCAATACAGATTAGGTATAGCTGCAGGTCAAGTTAAGAATAGTGCTAACGTTCAGAATGCTGCAAATGCTAATATTGCAACATTTACAACAAAAGCACTACCAACAGTAAGTACAACAAATCCTGTTTCAGACGCAACAGGTGTTACTGTTAATCTTAATCAAATTACAGTAACATTTGATAAAGCTGTAGCAGCAACGATTAATGTAAATCTTACTTTATCTCAGGGTGGAACAGCTGTAGCTACAATTACTTCTGCAACTGTGAATGGTAGTGTAGCAACATTTGCTATTCCTTCAACAGTTACTTTAGATGGTAATACACAATATACTGCAACATTAGCAGCAAACTCATTCACAGCTTCAGGCTTAGGAAATGCGGCACACACTTGGAACTTTACAACAGGAGCAGCAGGTCCATCAACGTTGTTATTAACTCTTAGCTCGACTAGAAATACAGTTACTGTGTCGTGGGCATCACAAAACGGTGTAACTTATACAGCAACATTGTATAGTGATGCTAACTATCAGAATCAAGTTGGCAACCCAGGAACTGTAGATGGAAATGGTTCAGATGTTAATTACACTTTCACTAATCTAACCAGAAACACGATGTATTATGTAATAGTAACAAGTGCTAATGAAGAAGGTGAAGGTTCTATAGCAACACGTAAGTACAAAGAATCTATTGTATCAATTAATGGTATCTTTGAAATCAGTGAAGTAACACCAATGCCAATCAAGACAGATGCTCAGTTCTCTTTAGCAACCAGCAAAGCAGGACACTTAACAGTAACTATCTACGGATTAGCAGGTGAAAAGCTAATGGATGTACTTTCAATAGACCTCAACGCAGGCGATGAAATACTAGTACCAATGTCCTTTGCAAACTTTGCAAGTGGTACATATACTTTAGTAGTTCGCTTAGACGGCGAGATGATACAACGACGTATTGTTATTAACAAATAACAATATAAACTGATGAGGAAATAGTGAGGGCTTCTGCCCTCACCATTTCTACTAAATGAAAACGTAAACATGATAAATACATAATAAGTGAGGGCAATTTTTTGCCCTCACTTTTTTTAAAATTCCCCTTCGCAGAAGGGGGCGGCAAGCGTAGCTTGACGGGGTAGTCTATTTTATCAGCATCGGGATTTACAGGATTAAAGAATTAGCAGGATTTTTTAAATTAACAATGAATTGTAGGGGCAATCCCTTGTGGTTGCCATTATTTAAAAATTTCCCTTGCCTGAAGGCAGGGCGACAAATTCCCCTTCCCAGAAGGGGTGGCAAGCGAAGCCTGACGGGGTAGTCTATTAAAAATCATAAATTATTTGGAAAATCGTTAAAAAATTGATAAATTGTAAAATAAAATTTTCATAATGTTATGGTAAAAATTTTATCTATAGAGACAAGTGGGAAAGTTTGTAGTGTTGCACTTTTATCAGACAATGAATTGTTAGCAAGCTATAACTTATATTACGGCAACAAGCACGACAAATTTTGTGCTGAATTTGTTCGTCGTATATTATCGGACAATGACATTGATTTAGCAGATTTATCGGCTATAGCTATTTCTATTGGTCCCGGCTCTTTTACGGGTTTGCGTATAGGTTCGGCTGTAGCTAAGGGATTGTCGTTTGACGATGCTCCGCCTTTAATAGCGGTTCCAACGCTTTCGGCTTTAGCTAATCATTTTTCTAAGTATCTTTCATTAATGCAAGTTATGCAAGATATTATAGTTATAGTTCCTTCGCATTCTGATATTGTTTATTTTCAAAAATTTACTTATAGAGGCGAGCCGCTATCTGAGCCATCTTTGTCCTCATTAGAAGATTTACGTTCTGAAATTTTAATGCATAATTTAGTGGTAGTTAGCAGCACAGATTTATCTTCGTTTTTTTCTGATGTTCTTTATTTTGAAGAATGTCTTGATGCTGGGCTTATTGGCAAATATGCTTTTAGTTTGTATAGCGAGAATAGATTTACTTTATCATCGGATTTAACGCCTATGTATGTCCAAGATTTCGTGCCGAAGCTATAGAGAAAGCTATGGATATTTTTTTGGCTGTGGATAATGGACAATTGATAATGATTTTTTAACCGCGAAGAACGCAAAGATTTACGCAAAGAACGCGGAAGACAGATTTTCCACAAGGTTGGGTAGCAAACTCCCCTTCCTAATTGTTGGGGCGTATTGCATACGGCCATAATATTGTCAGAATCGGGATTTACAGGATTACAGAATTAGCAGGATTTTTTCAATTAGCAATGAATTGTAGAGGCAATCCTTTGTGATTACCATTATTTAAAATTCTCTTTCGGGCAGCTTTGTCGGGGCGTGTCGCGACACGCCCTACGTAGCCTGACGGGGTAGTCCCACACCTCCCCCGCTTGCGCGCGGGTACTCCTCTCAAGAGGAGAATTTAACGACAAACCCCGTAGGGGTGAGATATTTTTGTTATTCAAAATGATATAATTTCTTTGATTATTTTATAGTTAAGTTCAATATGAAAAACATACTTCTGACATTAATTTTTTTCTTTTTATTTATATTTAGTTTGTTTTCTCAAACAAGTATATTAGGTACGGAGCATATAGAAGCGAAGTTATTAGAGGTAGAGACCTTGATTTCGCAACAAGATTATTCTTCTGCTATCTCTATTTTAAAGTCAATAGAAGCGGAATATCCTGAAAATCTTAGTGTTCTTTTTAATTTAGGTTTATGTTATTTGCAAACAGGTCGTGCTGATATAACTAAGCGATATTTAAATAAATACATGGAGTTAGAAAAAAAAGACTATGCTGCTTATAATCTATTAGGTATAGCTTTTGAGAACTTGGGTGAAATAGATAGCTCTTTTGCTTGTTTTAATAAAGCTATAAAAATTAATGATAAGTTACCTGAAGCATATTTTAATCGTGGCAGACTTTATTTTTCTCAATCGAAGTTTGAATTAGCTTTGAAAGACTTCTTAAAAGCAAAGAGCGATGATAAAAACTTTAACTTAAATATGATGTTAGCTCAAACTTACTATGCTTTAGGAAAATATGCTGAAGCATTAAAAGAATATAAAGTAAACCTGGATTTAAAACCAAACGATTTTTTAGTTCTAAAAAATCTTGGAAATACTGCTTCACAACTTAAAGATTTTAAAGCAGCTATAGAATATTATTCGCAAGCTTTAGAAATACAAGATGATGATGTTGATATCTTAAACAATCGTATGCTATGCTATAACGAATTAGAAGACAGTGAAAATTCCGAAAAAGATGCCCAACGAATAAAAGACATTCAAGCCGAAAAAGGTGTACAAATAAGTATGCTGCAATACAAAATGCTAAGATCGGAAGATGATGTAATATGGATGCGTATCCCAAAGAACTGGCGTGCTTTCGTTTCCGATAATGCTAAAAGTAAAGATAGCGTGATCATTAAATTCTTTAACCCTGATTTCGAGCATAACGTAAATAAAGAAAATTTTACTTATTCTTTCGGTGGCGAGCTTAAGATTATAAAAAATATAAGCTTAGACACATCTCAATCTATAAATATAGCACGTGCGATTATAAGTGAAAAATATGAAAGGGAAAGATTAGAAGAAGCTCAACACTACTATTTATATAAGCCTACATTCAAAAAAATTTTCAATCCGACAGAAAAACTAAATCAAGGCTTAGTAAAAGTACAGTGCCAAGAAACACAAGATTCCGAAAGAAGAATTATTCACGAATATCACGCAGTTACAAATAACGGCTGGCTAATAACTTTATATCTTTGGCTACCTGAAGAAGATAGCTTTCACTATGAAAAATTATTAGACTTTATTATAGAATCATTGCAAATTAATAGATAAAAAATTGTCAGAACCGGGATTAACAGGATTTTTCAATTAGCAATGAATTGTAGAGACAATCCTTTGTGATTGCCATTATTTAAAATTCCTCTTTGTGGAATTGTCGGGGCGTGTCGCGACACGCCCTACAAAGTTTGACGGGGTAGTCTATTACCACACCTCCCCGCTGCGCAGGTACTCCTCCACAGGAGGAGAATTTTAAAATTCTTTCTTCGCAAATGTTGGGGCGTATTGCATACGCCCTACGTAGCCTGACGGGGTAGTCTATTTAAGACGAGACACATTCTTTGATCGCTGAAATAAAATCTCCTTTTATTATAACTTCTAAAGGAAAGACAAAAATATCTATATTGTTATTTATAAACTCTGCCTTATATTTTTTCAATTTTACAGCATCTTTTTCTGTTGTAGCTATGCAAGCAGTATTATTTCTTTTTGCCGAATTTATTATTTTTAATATATCGCTTTTCGTATAATTATGGTGATCGGAAAAATTTATTTTTTCTATTATACAATAATTATTATTAGTTAGCATCTCAAAGAAGTTTTTCGGATTTGCTAATCCTGCTATAGCTATATATTTTTTGTCTGCAGGTGAAGCATTATTTTTATTAAATAAGCTATAGGCAGAAGCTTGCACAAAATTAACTTCAAATATTTTTAAGTTCGGTTTCGTATTTTTCGGTAATTTCCTTATTAAATCTTGAATTTTTGCTCCTTTTGTCAAACAAATAATATCAGCTCTTGCTAAAGCATCAAAACTTTCCCTTAATCTGCCTTTTGGCAGAAGAAAAGGATTTTCTAAAGACACTCTATCTATTAAAACAATATCACACTTACGGCTAAGTTTTCTATGCTGAAAACCGTCATCAAGAAGAATGTAATCTACATTAAATAACTTTTCGGCACTCAAACCTGCCTCATATTTCTTTGAATGTACTAAAACCGGACAGCACGTTTTTTCTGCAATCAACAACATTTCATCACCCGCTTCCGACACGTCTGCTAAAATGTTTTTTCCGTCGGAAACAACGATTTCTCCCTTACTTTTCCTTTTGTATCCACGACCAATAACAGCAACTTTGTTCCCTAACTCCGAAAGTTTGTTAGATATATATATTACAAGAGGTGTTTTTCCCGTTCCGCCTACGGATAAATTTCCAACGCTTATAACAGGGGTTTTACATTTAACAGGGAGTATTTCTCCCGTATCAAATTTGCTGTTTCTTTTGCGAATAAAATATGCGAATAATTTTTCTAACATATAAAAATATATAAAAGTTGTTTTGTTTTTTTGCTAATAGACTACCCCGTCAGGCTTCGCCGTCCACCCCTTCTGAGAAGGGGAATTTGCTGCCTTTCGCAGAGCGGAAAATTCTCCTCTTGAGAGGAGTACCCGCGTAGCGGGGGAGGTGTGGGACTACCCCGTCAAACTGCGTTTGACACCCCTTCTGGGAAGGGGAATTTTTTCGCCCGACCTTTAGGCAAAAGGAATTTGTTACCATTTGCCAAATTCAAATTTACTATTTTTTTCTCATTTTTGCCATAAAAAAACCGTCAGTTTTATGGAAAAAAGGATATAAAGTTATATAGAAGTCATCTTCCGCTAAGTCTTCTATATATATATTATTTTCTTCAAAACTTGGTTTTATAGCTTCAGGCATAAAATCAGGATTGTTTTCAAGAAAATATTTTATTATATTTTCATTTTCTTCTGCAAAGACAGAACAAGTAGAATAAAGCAACACTCCACCCGGTTTTACTTTTTTAGAAAAATTAGTTAAAATATCTAACTGTTTTTCAGTCATCTTAGCAAGCATTTTCTTTGTAATTCTATATTTTTTCATGGGTTCGCGTCGGACAGTTCCGGATCCTGTGCAAGGTGCATCAACGAGAACATAATCAAATAGTGAAGCAATATTTTTTTGTTTTTTATTCAATTTTTTCAAGTTAAAATCATTATCAACCATAGCTGTTTCTATGGAATACAAATTAGCGAGAGTAGCTCTTTTTTTAACTTCTTTAAGTCTCATAAATTCTATATCACTAGCTATAATTTTCCCTTTGTCTTTTTGTAAGTTTGCTATATGTAAAGACTTACCGCCAGCTCCTGCACAAGCATCTAAAATTGTTGCCTCTTCTGTTGGGTTTAAGCAAAAAGCAACTAACTGACTAGCTTCATCTTGGATTTCAAAATCGCCGTTTTTATATGTCGGCAAAATAGTCAGCTGGTGGCGATTATGCAATGAAATAGAATGTGGCGAAAGAGAGCCATAAAAATAGGAAATATCAGCCTCAGATAAATGTGTAGCTAGTTGTTCACGCGTTGTATGTAAAGAATTTATTCGTAAGCAAGTAAAAGCAGGTTTATTAAAAGCTAATAAAAAATTTTGTATATTTGGATTGTCGAAAGCTAAAGACCTTTTAGCAAATAAGTTTCTTAAATATGAAGAATTAAGCAATAAATCAATAAAATCAGGCGAAAAAGAAAGATAATCAGAAAAATTAGAAGTTTTAGAAATAGAATTAATATGTTCTTTTGATATAAGATGTATATTTTCTATATAGTTAGAAATAGTATCTCTTGAAACTCCTAGATCTTGACATTCCTTTATTAAGGTTTCATTAATCGTAGAATCTTGGGACTTGATTTTTTCAAGTATATTGTTTATATTAAGGTTATAGAAAATAGTAGGGAAATCTTCTGCTATAATTATTTGTATTAAAACTAAAATAGAAAAAGAATTTTTACTATACTTGAAACAATTTTTAATTTCTAAAGTATTTTTAAACTGTTCTGCTTCTAGTATATTATATATATTTTCTAGTAGAGAAAGATTACGCATAGTTAAAAAAATCAGTTCGGATATAAATTTTCGTTCTTTGCTTCCAATATATTTTTTAGAGCGTAAATAATTTGATATTAATCTATCGCTCGGCATATTATTCTTGCTAATAATATTAAAAAGTTGTCCACAATGATCTAAAAGAGAAATTAATTTCATATTTTTTCATAGTAAATTGCAAATATTTTATGTTGAATATACAATATTTTGGTATATAAATGGAAAAAATGTAAAGAAAATTACATATTTTTTTAAAAACATAGTTTTTTTTTGCAAAAAACGGCTTTTTTTAGTAAAAAATGTTTTTTTATTTTGATTATTTAATGAATAATTGCTAAATTGCACTTTGTAAAGGATACAATATTAAGTAGATTAATATTTTTTATTGATTTTTACTGATTTGATTTATATCAAAACAGATAAAATTATTGGCATTATTTTTGATGTTGTTATTTGTAACACTGCATTAAATAATGACGAACAAATTAGTAATGTTGTAATATATAATGTTATTAATATTAGAGTTAAATTTAGATAATAAATAATATTTTTAAAATAAATTGGAGATATACAAAATGAGAAAAGTTCTGCTAACTTTAGCACTTTCTCTTGTCATTTGCTTTACAGCAAGTGCTGGTGAATATCAATTGAAGAAATGGGTTATTGGTGCCGGTGGCTTTGTAGGCTCGGTTTCCGGTGATTATAAAGCTTCAGGTATTATAGGTCAGTTAGTTATCGGCAAAGGGTCCGGTACAAGCGTTACAGGAGACGCATATACAGTTTATAATGGTTTTTGGGTGCCAGAGCCAGACAATAGTAGTATTGTTGTGGCTGAGAATACTCAAGGTAAAATTACAAACTATCCTAATCCTGCAAATAATTATACTAACTTCAAATTTGATTTGGAGCAAAGTGCTCATGTAACTTTGCGAGTTTTTGACGTTATGGGTAATGCTATTGCGACAGTATTAGATGGTTATCTTGATGCAGGTAATCACAATGTTGATTGGAACTTACGCACTTCGTTAGGTGATGAGTTGGCTTCAGGTTCATATATGTATGAACTTCTTGTTAATTCCGCTTCAGCGAATCCTACAACATCTAGTAGTTATTCATTGAAAAATGTTGTTATAATTTCTAAATAATTTTTAATCGAATTTAATTTTTTTGTAAAACAATATAATAGGTAATTAAAAATGAAGAAAAATCTTCTTCGCTTAATGGCTTTGGGTGTATTTGCTGCTTCAGCAACAGCGGTGGCAGAAGTCCCAACAACGTTTAACTTTCAAGGAAGGTTAACAAACACAAAAAATGAACCAGTAACATCAACTGTTGATGTAACGTTCGAAATTTTTGATGTTCCTCAAGGTGGAACACCACTTCACACTGAGGTTATGAGTATTACTCCTGACCAAGGTTATTTTAATGTAAGAATTGGTGCTGATTTAACAAATCCAATTCAAAAAGCTGTTGTAGACGGTAAAAAAGCTTTATGGTATCAAGTAACTTTTGCTGGTGTTAAACAACAAAGAGTTATGTTTGACGCTGTGCCTTACGCTTTAGGTGCTCAAGTTGCAAGTACTGCTGATACTGCTCTATTTGCATTCCAAGCGGATTCAGCTAATTATGCTGTAAAAGCAGGCGAAGCTAATCCAGTTGGACCAGCAGGTGGCGTATTATCCGGAAATTATCCTAATCCTGGTTTCAACAATGCTAAATTTGTTGAAGCATTAAAAGGAAATCTGACATCAGATATGTTACCAGAAGATTTAAGAGCTGTTCCTAAAGGACCAGCTGATGGTGATATTGAAGGATATTATCCAAATAGCTTGAAAATTAAACAAAATGCAGTGAAAACTATCCATTTATTCAATGGAGCAGTTTCTCTACCTAAATTAGCTAAACCTGATTTTGAAGGTACTTCTAATATGATGTGGTGGAATCCAAATAATACTTCCGAGTATAAATGGGAATATTCTACTATTAAAAATATCATAGGTCCTAATTTAGATAACGGCGCTATTCCAGTTTGGGACGAAAATGCAGAAAGATTTAAACCAAGTGTTATTTCTGCTGACGATGATGGCGCTCTTGTTGCAGGTGCTTTGACAGTTACAGGTGCAACAGTTACTAACGGTATCACAAATACAGGCGATATTACTAATAGCGGTAATATTGCAAATGCAGGCAATGTAGCTGTAGGTGGTACATTAGATGTAACAGGTGCAACTACTTTAAATAATACTTTAGCAGTAGCAGGTGCAACAACAACTAATGGTATCACAAATACAGGCGATATCAATAATAGTGGTGCGGTAAACACTGCAACTCTAACAACAACAGAAGGTGCAACAATCGGTGGTGATGTAGCTGTAGGTGGTACATTAGATGTAACAGGTGCAACTACTTTAAATAATACATTAGATGTAACAGGTGCAACTACTTTAGGTAGTACTTTAGATATAGCAGGTGCGACTACTGTAGGTGGTACTTTAGCAGTAACAGGTGCAACAACTACAAACGGTATCACAAATACAGGTAATATTACTAGTAGTGGTGATATTACTAATGGTGGTAATATTGCAAATACAGGTAATGTAGCTATAGGTGGTACATTAGACGTAGCAGGTGCAACTACTTTAGATAATACATTAGACGTAGCAGGTGCAACTACTGTAGGTGGTACTTTAGCAGTAGCAGGTGCAACAACAACTAATGGTATTACTAATACAGGCGATATCAGAACTACAAACAATATGATAGTTGAACGCAATTTAACAGTTGCAGAAAAAACAACAACTGATAACTTAGTTGCTACTACAGCTACTTTCGGAAATGCAAACTATAGAATCGGTTCTCTTGATGCTAGAGGCTTGCCTCCAGGTGGTACTATTGATGAAGCTTTTGCTTCTAAAAAATATGTAGATGAAACTCTTAAAGTTACTGTTGTTGATGCAAACTATATCCCAGTTTCAAACGGAGATAACTATGAGAACAGTATTATTAAACGTGCTGACGATCCTGCTGTTACTGATAGCGTATTTGTTGTTGGTAAATTGGGCGTAAGAGATAATATAACTGCTCTTAACGGAAGTATGGAAGTACGCAATGCTGACAACACTAATCCTGGACAAGGCTTCAAAGTTTATAACGATGCTGTTAATACAGGTAGTGGTTCAATGCTCGCTTTCTTAGGCGAAGATGCTACTTCAGGTAAATTAGAATTATTCAATACTTATAAAGCTACAGCTGTTCAAACTACTCCTAATCCTATTGTTGGACTTGGAATAAATGATGAAGCAGGACCAATAGACGGTGGTATCATATCTGTTTATGACGGCGATGGACCAGGCGATGATCATGTTGTTGCTACTATGTATTCAAACGATGACAATACAGGAAGCTTATATATAAAAAGTATATTACCAGGACCTGGCTTTAATGCTCCTGTTAATGCAAGACCTGCATTAAAAGTTGATGGTTCAGTACCTTCTGTTCTTATGAATGCTAATGTGGATATGATATCTCCTGATAAAACTGCAACATTTAAATTAAACGATGATGGTACTATTATTACAAGTGGCACTACAATCTTTGAAGTAGAAGATGCAGGTGTTGATATTACAGGTGCTCTTCATACAACTGGTGATGCTACTTTCGATAACGATGTAGCAGTAGGTAACGATTTAAATGTAGCTGGTAATACAGATTTAACAGGTACATTAAATGTAGATGGTGCAACAACTATAAATAATACATTAGACGTAACAGGCTTAGCTAGCTTAGACGGCGGTATTAATGTAAATGATAAATTTACAGTAGATGGTGCTACAGGCAATATTGCTACTGCAGGTACTTTGAATGTAGCTGGTAATGCTAATCTTTTAGGTGACATTACTACTATCGGTGTAGATGCAACAGATAATTTAGTTGTAAATGCAACATCAACATTCGTTGCTCCTGTAACTGTAAATAATTTAACAGTTAATAATGATTTAACAGTATTAGGCAATACAACAACAAATGGTATTGATAATACAGGAGATATTAATAATACTGGTGCAGTAAATACTGCAACTCTAAAAACAACAGGTAATGCGGAAATCGGTGGCAATCTAGATGTACTTGGCAACACAGATTTAACAGGTACATTAAATGTAGATGGTGCAACAACTATAAATAATACATTAGATGTAACAGGTTTAGCTAGCTTAGACGGTGGAATTAATGTAAATGATAAATTTACAGTAGAACCTACTGCAGGTAATACTTTAACTAAAGGTAATTTGACTGTAGAAGGCAATACAACTTTAGGTAATGATGCAGCTGTTGATGTAGTTACAATTACTGCTGACGTTACTCTTACAGCAAATAGCGATTTAACTCTTGATAAAGGCGATATCACTAATAAAGAAGGCGATATTAAAAACGTTAAAGGCGATATCATCAATAGCTTAGGCGATATCATCAATAGCGAAGGCGATATCACTAACACTGAAGGTAATATCAATAACGTTAA
>JAAYTD010000053.1 GCA_012518115.1 Ignavibacteria bacterium
GGTTTTGAAAATAGAAAATAAAGGTGCTATATTTAATAGTTCCATTCTTGAAATTGGTTCATATTAAGATTGAATTGAATTCAATAATTCCCATTCGTTGAAGGAGTGGCAAATGAAGTTTGACGGGTAGCTAATCAAAATAAATAACTCGACAGCTGTATTATCAACTGTCGAGTTTGTTTTTTTATTCTATGCTCTAAGTTAAATTTTTGGAACTTCAGGAAAATCAATAGGCATATCTGTAACTGCATGTAAATAATTGGTGAATATTCTATCAGCAACTAATAAGACAGCATCAACTAAATTTTCGTTTGTATATCCTACATTGAAAAACTGTTCTAAAGTTTCAGGTTTAACAGTTCCTTTATTTTCAACAACTTCTTTAATAAATGCACCTAATGCTTTTTGTTTTGCATCAGAAAACTCACATTTTCTAATAGATGTAATTTGTTGGTCAGTAAAGCCGGCATTAGCTTTAGCTTTTCCTATATGAGCAGCTATACAATAATCACAATTATTTAATTGGCTTACTAGAAGATTAATGATTTCTTTATCTGCGCTAGATAAAGATGATTTTCTATTTGAAAAACTTAAATAGCTCTGTAAAGCATTTTCAGAATAACCAGTAATAGCATACATGTTAGGTATTTTACCCATTGTTTTTTGCATAGATGTCAAAAAATTTTGACTTTTCTTTGAAAGTTTATCTAAACTTGGAACTTCAATTTTTGGTTTCATTTTAATAACCTTTTTATTTTTTATAAAATGTTAAACATACTGTGAGATAACGATAAAAATTTGTATAAGTTACATTAGTTAAATTATTTCTTATATTTTCTTCGTTATATCATCTATTGTCAAAGCACTCTCAAGTTTATACTCTCCTATTGCTGTTCGTGATAGGGAAGTTAAGTATCCGCCTACTTGTAGCTTATTTCCTATATCTCGCGCTAGTGAGCGGATATAAGTTCCTTTTGAACAATCAATAAGAAGCTCAACGAAAGGGAATTTTATATCTAAAATTTCTATATTATGAATTCTGACAGGAACAGGTTTTAGTTCTATTTCTATATTTTTTCTAGCTAGCTCGTAAAGTCTTTGACCTTTAATTTTTTTAGCTGAAAACATAGGCGGAACTTGTTGTATTTCACCTATAAAACATTTTACTGCATTTTCTATGTCTATATTTTTAATATGAGAAATATCAGTTATATTTTCTTCTTCGCTTTCCGGGTCGAGTGTTTTTGTTGTAGCACCAAGTTTTAATGTAGCTTTGTATTGTTTAGGTAAATCTTGAAAATAAGATATTGTTTTTGTTGCTTTTCCGCAAGAAAGTATTAATAAACCGTTTGCAAAAGGATCTAAAGTTCCACAATGTCCAATTTTTTTGATTTGTAGTACATTACGAAGCTTAGCTACAACATCAAACGATGTCCAAGTAGGTACTTTGTTAATCAAAATAGAGAAACCATGCAAACTAGCTAGCTCTTGCCAATTATCTATAGAGTTTATATTATTTTTATCTATAATTAACATTTTCTTAATAGCTAAGATTATTTTACAACGGTTAAATTATAATTTTGAATAGTGTTATCATATTCAACAGTTAATTTATAACTACCTGTCGGCAAATAATTTATAGAGAATTGTTGAGTGTAATCGCCAATTTTTTTTGCTCCATCAGTCTGTTCAAAAACTCTAGTTCCAAAATAATTGTAAATAGAAAATTTAATGGAACAATCAATATCTTTTAGTACTTCATAGGATAAATTGACATCATTTTTAGCAGGATTAGGCGAAATAGATTTTATCAATAATTTATCATTATCTCTTGAAATCCGTCTGTTTCCACATAAATTTATTAATTTAAATACTCCATCTGTTTTTGTTATAGTAACATTTTTACCCCAAAACTGTGAATCTTGATGAAAAATTATTTCAGAAGAATCAACTTCACATAAACCTGCAATTCCTACAATTTCTGCAAGAGTTCCACTATTTTCATTAAAATCTCCGACTATTTTTATATCAAAAATTCGTTTATCTATATCATTAAAGACAGTATTTTCAGTTATTTCTGCTGTTCCAAATTTACTTGATATAGTTTTTGGATAAAATATTCTCGGGTTAATTGCTAATTTAGCGGTAAATATATAATTGCCGTTGTAAGCAATAGCTTCTTGTTTTGTAAACCGAATTGGAATAGTTGCATTTGTATCCCGTGGGTCGGCTAAAACATTTGGAATTTCTAATTTAGCATTAGCGAAATACTGTCCTAACTGGATAAATTTAGAAGTAACACAAGGAGTACCCATTATTTTCAAACTAGCGTTTTGAGGTTCATTTCCAACATATTCAACAATAATTTTAACTTCTTCGTTTATTTGAACATCTATTGGGAGTTGATTTTTTATTATATATGAATCTTTAGGATTAATATCAACAGAATCTATTGTTACTGTAGTATTTCCTAAGTTTTTCACGGTTATTTCACGTTGTTTTATTTCAGGTATGAAATATAAAAAACTATGACTTACTTGCAATTCCGTACCTATTCCAAAACCTTTAATACCATAAACTTGTTTTACGTTTTTTTGATTTGAATGATAAACAGCAATTTGATCAGTTAATTCACCTAATTCAGTAGGATTAAAAGCTATTTCTATTTCGTATATTTCATTAGGTTGCAACAAAGTATCTTTAGGAAACTTATTAATATAAAAATAACTACCTTTGGCAACAGTTGCTTTATTTACTAAAATAGCTACAGTATCTAAATTTTTGAAAAGAGCTAACTTGTGAAAAGATGTTTCCCATAAACAAGTTTTTCCAATATCAATAGGCGAGTTTTGCAGAGCTAGTAAATTTCGGTTTTTTGCATAAAATTCAAGTGGAAAAGAATAATTGTAACCACAAGCTGAGAATATTATTTCGTCTTGGATTTTTCCCGTATCAATAGGTAATGCTATAAATTCAATAGTCTTACATTCGCCAATACGAAGAGTATCAGGCGTTTGTTTATTCAAAATCTTGAAGTGTTTACCGTCTTTCAAATAATAATCTTGAAAAACTGCATCAACTCTTCCTTCGTTACAATAAATTGCATCAAATTTATAGTAATTTTCAGTTCCTATCAATAAATCGTCAATTTTCGGCTCATATTTTATTGTTAACACAGGATTTTCTATTGTAAAAAAAGTTTCATTTCTATCGGCATCAGGCAATGAAAAATTAAGTAATAAACAATTGTTTTCGCCCGATGAATACTCAATAAGTGCATTTCCTGTAGGTGCTAAATTAAATCCTAATAAATCGCGTCCATAAGTTTCGGAAACAAAGAAATCAGAAAAAGAAGTTCTATCAAAAACGAGCTTTCCCGTTAAATCAAACAAAGTAATTTGCGGTTGCATAGCATTTACGCCACGATGTCCAAAAACTCCTATAGTTCCTGTCGGATTGAAAGCAGAACCTATAGCTGTCTCTTCAGAAACCATTATTTTCTTGAATAAATTTTTTGTTTCAACATCAAAAATATAATTATCGTTTGGCAAAGCTACAACTTCTTGTATTCCTGCAGAACGTAAGGTTAAAGAAATCAGTTTTGCATTTTGCGAAACAGAAATTCCATTGATAAGATTTAAGTTTTGAGAAAAGCTATGTTCATCAATTTGTGTAATGTTATGAAATTTTTCTAATGAATAAATTTTCAAGTTGTTGTTATAAAAAGCAATATATAATTGTTTTTTCGATGTATTATAGTCTATATCAACAATAGGAGCATCAGTAGAAAGATACTTTATAAATTTTCCATTAGTATCTAAAAATTGAATTTTATTAGAATAGTTTTTGGGCGCTACTATTATTAGATTTTCTGTTGAAGATACAATAATTTTTTTTGCATTAAAATCATCTTGTAGCTTTATGATTTTCTCTATATTTTTGTTTTGTGTATTACAAAAAAGTAGTTCCGAAAGTTCGTTTTTCTCTCGTAATACTACGAATTTATTATCACTTATATATTTTACATCTAAATAAATTGATGTAGAATCGGAATGTACTTCTGTTATAGGGAAGGGCTGATTTTTAGAGTATAAATCCCATTCTATAAAATTTCCAAACGAACTTATTGTTATAGCTTTATCTGAATTTTTACTAAATGTTGCTGCATTTATAGCAGCAGTGTCGTAAGTTATTTGTAAAGTTTTTGTTCTATGAAAATCTTGGAAAATACGAACTACGCCTGAATCAGTTAGAGAGTAGGGAACTTTCCACAAATATTCGTTAGTATGTCCTGCAACGGTATCTATATTCTTCCATTTTTTTCCACCGTCAGCCGAGAAATCTATAATAATAGGGTGCTGTTGAGTTTGTCCCGTCCATTTAAGCAAAACATCTTGACAAGGAGCGAAAAATTTATTATCTAACTGCGTTAGAAGCTTTAATGTTTTTACTATTGGTACATTATATGAATTTGTAACTAATTCAAGTTTCCTTTTTAGCCCACCATTATAATGAAAAATCATATATTCACGTTTAAAAGGATCGTCAGGAGGTCTTTTATAAATGACGGTAATCATATAATCACTCATAGGCTGCAAAAATTTAGGCGGCTTAGTATCATCAAAATTACTGCCATTCCAAATTTGTTTGAAATTTGGCGAAGTAAATGTTACAGAATCTAAATAACAAGGTATATTACTTCTGTAACGCAAGTAAATTTGGTTAGGTTCTTCAGGTAAACTGCTTGTAAATTCTAAGCTATATATAGGATCTTTGTCTTTGTTGAAAAAAGTCATAAAAGGGATTTCCGTTTGTTCTTGTGCTATAGGTCTGCTAGATACTTCATCTTCATAAGTAACAATTATTTCATAAGAAGTAGTTCCTACAAAATTAATTGCAGATGTCCATTTAGCACTTTGCCAGCCTTCCGCATCGGGAGCAGAAAACACTAGTGTTGAGTTAATAATCGCATTTGACTCCAATAAAATCGTATTTTTTTCATCTAAAATTATAGGAGCTCCATCTTTACTAGCTTTAATTTTAGCTGAGAAAATCGGACATTTTTTTTCTGTAAAATGCAAAGAATTATCTTTGTAATATACTGTTATTTCGGATTTGCCATTATATGACAAAAAAGAAAATAACATAATGCAAATCATAATAAATTTTATTTTTTTCATTGGATTTTACGCATTTTTTCTCTTAACTTTACAAATAAATGTAGGAGTTTTTTTTCTTCATTGAAAGAAGCATTTCGTACTAGGTATATTTTCTTTTTATTTTTAACTTTTATTCTTATAAGCATTGCACCGCTATTTACAACTTTACTTGGACTGCGAGAAATTCTTATGCTTTCAATATCTTTGAAAAGTATTTTTTTTGAAAAAAATCTATTCCTAAAAATTATATAACTCTTTCCAAATATAACTTGTCGTTTTTTGATTGTTAGTATTAATAACGCTATAGAATTTAAAGCAATTATAATTAACATCAACATAACAAGTGGTTCGTATAAAATTGAAGTTAAAGGTTCTTCTGAATCTGAAATTAAACAACGGATAAAAATAAATATCATCAATATGATAATATATAAGGCTAAAAATTGTCCGTAAAGATTTAATTTTTGAGAGAAGATGTATTCTTTTTTATTATTCATAAGTTAAAAAAATATAGATAGTTAAATAATTAATCTATAGAATGGTTAAGAAGTTCTGTTCTTTCAGCAATTTGTAAACTTTCTATTATTGGCTCTAAATTTCCATCTACAACTTCTTTTAAGTTATAGTTTTTGTGTTCGCCTTCTAATCTGTGGTCGGTAACTCGGTTTTGGGGCCAATTATATGTGCGAATTTTTTCGGAACGGTCGCCTGATTTAATCATAGATTTTCGTGAAGAAGAGAGCTCTTCTTGTTTTTTATGCATTTCTATTTCATATAATCTAGCGCGCAATACTTTCATAGCTTTCTCTTTGTTTTTTAATTGAGAACGCTCATCTTGACAAGATACAACAATATTTGTCGGTAGATGCGTTAAGCGTACTGCCGTTTCAACTTTGTTTACATTTTGTCCACCAGCGCCACCTGAACGGAATAAGTCCATTTTTATATCTTCATCACGAATTTGAACATCAATTTCTTCTGCTTCAGGTAGAACAGCCACAGAAGCGGCTGAAGTATGTAAACGTCCGCTTGTTTCCGTCTCAGGAACACGTTGAACTCTATGGACGCCACTTTCAAATTTCAAATCACCATAAGCTCCATCACCATTGACAGAAAAAATAATTTCTTTGTATCCGCCAACGGTGCTTTCATTAAAATCTATTATTTCTAAACGATACGATTTTATATCTGCATAACGTTGGTACATTCTGAACAAATCGCCCGCAAAAATACCAGCTTCATCACCGCCAGTTCCCGCTCTGATTTCCAATATACAGTTTTTCATATCGTTTGGATCTTTAGGAATTAGCAAGAATTTTAATTCCTCTTCTAAATTTTCGATAGTTTCTTCTAACTCATTTATTTCTTCATAAGCAAGTTCTTTTAATTCCGCTTCAATATTCTTTGATTCTACCATTGTTTTAGTTGATTCTAAATCTTTACAAGCTTTTACATATTTATTGCCAACTTCTACAACTTCCTCTAAGGATTTTATTTCACGATTTATATTGCGAAATTTAACTAAATCGTTAACGATGTCAGGCTCGTTGAGTTTTTCTTTTAGTGAATTGAATTTTTCAACTATTAATGTGATTTTTTCTAACATATATTTCTATTGTATCTTCAATAATTTGTTTGTAAATAAGATAAAGCTAAACATTAGCTAACAAACTACAAAAATACAAAAAAAAATGAACATAGCAAACTTTTTACTTAATTATCTTAGGTATTTATAAAGTAATTTACTATATTTATTTATACTGAAATTCTTATTAAGTATTTTTTATTTCAAAGAATAAAGACAATTAAATTAATAAATTGAAAAAATATAAATTATTATTTAAACCATAGTAAGAATAAAGTTATCTAACATATGAACCGATTTTTTTATATTGCGTTTGCGTTAGAAAAATATGAAGAAACGATTACTAATAACCGATGTCAGATCTTGATTTAATACAAGAATATATTTCTACTAAAAGTGATAAAGTAGCTTACCAAATAGTTGATAAATACAGAAAATTTGTATTTTCAATTGCTTTTAGGTATAGCGGTTCTTATGACGATGCTGATGATATTGCACAAGAAGCTTTTATAAAAATATTTGAGAATATTTCTAAATTTCAAGGCAGAAGTAGTTTCAAAACTTGGATTTACAGAATAACTGTAAATACTTTTCTAGCTAGTAAGAAAAAAAGAAGTATTAGCAATACTTTACAACAAGTAGAAATTGACGATATAGAGAATATGGTTAAAGCTAATTCTTCTACTCCCCAGGAAGAATTAGAATTTAAGGAATTGAATGAGAGATTTATCGAGGCGTTAAATTCTTTACCTAAACAACAACGTGAAGTTTTTTCGCTTCGCTATTTTGATGAGATGAAATATGAAGAAATTTCACAATTACTAGGTTTAACTGTCGGTGGCTTGAAAGCAAATTATTATCATGCTATAAAAAAATTAACAAAATTATTAAAATAATTATAAAATAAATATGCAAAACAAACTTTCTAAATATGAAATTGAAGCGTTAATTCCAGATTATATATTTGGCAATCTTACAGAAGAAGAGCGTACTATGCTTGAAATTTCTATTATAGATTACCCAGATTTACAAAAAGAATTACAAGACGGAATTGAACTGTTTGACCGAATAGATAAAATGGATTTTGATGCAATTCTCGCTCAAAAAACAGATTATTTACCAGAAAGAGTTGTAAATAATCTAATGAAACGCAACATTCCAGTATATGAGCTAAAGAAGAAAAAACATCGCTTTATTATGCCTTTTGCAATAGCAGCAACTGCAGCATTTCTATATTTTGTATTTAATCCTTCTAAATTCTACGATGATAATGGAGCTCATACTTTTCAAGATACATATAGCAACAATAGTATGTTCACAGAATTAGAAAAAAATATCATTTACGATGAATTTGTTGAAAATGAATATTTACCGGAATTAGGTGCAATTATAGATAAGACCAACAATAGATTTGACGAAAACAATTACTTTGAAGAAGATGAAGAAATATATAACTTTCTAATCGAGGAAGAAATAGGGAAGCATATAACTGATTATATGGTTTTCTCTGAACTAAACTATGAACTTTTGCTTGAAAAATTAGAAAATATGAGCGAAGAAGATTTCTCAAAAATAATGGATAATATACAATGAAACGACTAACTTACTTGCTTTTAATTTTAACTGTATTTTCTTTTTTATCATCAACAGAAGCTTTCTCGCAACGCAAAGCTCATAGAGCGCGTGAACGAATGCAGATGGTAAAGAAAATGAAACTTCTTGAAACATTAAATTTGAATGAGGAAGAATCGGAGAAGTTTTTAGTAAAATATAGTTTTTATGAAAATAAAATTTCTGATAATATCAATCAAATTAGATCTGAAACAGCTAAATTAGAAGAGATGATTAACTCTGAAAAGAAAGTAGCAGATCTTAAATCTAAAGCGGATATTATTGCAAAATTAAGGTTAGAAAATAATAATTTACTAGCTGAACGCTATGCTGAAATTAGCAAAATTTTGAGTGAGGAAAACTATGCAAAATTTGTTCTTTTTGAAGAAACATTTTTTCATAGGCTCAATAGTGCAATTGGTGAAGAACGAAGAAAAAGAAATAAAAGATAGGTAATTTTCAATTAGTTTTGCTTATTTCACAAAATTGTCCTATATTTGTGATAGGTTTATAGTCTAAGCAGTACGCCCCCACTCGCAAGAGTGAGTTTCTCGAAAAAGTGAGTTCCACTTTTTCTTGTAGGAATAGTAGGGCACTATACACACTTACTATAAACCTATTTTTTGTTTTCAATTATTTTCAAAAATAATTGTTTATTTCAAAAAAATGTGGTATTTTTGTATATAGATTTATAGTGGAAATAGGTACTCCTCGCTAAAGCGAGTTTTTGGTCACTTTTTGCGTTATGCAAGAGCCCAAAACTAAGTCTTCTAAATGACTTAGGAGTTATATGACTGCTATAAATCTTTTTTATTTGTACTGACTGCAAAATAATTTGTTTTTCTCAAAAAATTGTTGTAAGTTTGTAATTAGAAAATAGGTTTATGGTGTGAGGAGTACGCCCCCGCTCGCAAGAGCGAGTTTCTTTTTAGAAATCGTAGGGCATTGTACAACTTGTTAAATCATAAACCCTTTTCTTTTTTCACGCTATTTGTATTTTTTGACACACTCAAACAGTATTTTATGTGCTCATTATTTTTTCTTACGCCTACCATTAATTTTGCATCTTTGTTGTTTTTTAGCGGATAATGCAACTTGAGCATTTTGTGAAACTCTTGTTGGTTCTTCGTGTCTTTTTTAACTGGAACTTCGGGGTGCATTTTCTTAGCTAGCTTTCTATATTGCTTGCTAAGTTCGCTTTCGCTTGTTACATTTTGAAAATATTTTAGTTGCATTTTTATCTATTTTTCAATTGTTTTTAACTTTTTTTATTTTTTTTCAAAAATAATTTGTTTTTCTCAAAAAATTGTTGCATATTTGTAATTAGAAAATAGGTTTATAGTCCGCAAGCCAACACCTGAAGTAAAAGGTGCTGTCGAAAGGCAGGGCTCCAAATCTAACGCTATAAACCTATTTTTTTATTTATAACGCAAGATATTTGCTTATTTCATAAAATTGTTGCATATTTGTAATTAGAAAATATAGATTATGGTAGAGTCGTAAATGCCCCACTCGCAAGAGTGCGATTGTTTCTTGAAAACAGAAACAACGGGTTGTACAATACTCGTTAATATCATAATCTTTTTTTTATTCTTTTATCTTTTTTCTCTTTAGCAGTCATACAGTACTGAAAATGCTGTCCAGTATTTTTTGCTCCACTCATCAGACATTTCAGAAAATTGTTTTTGTTTTTCAATTAGTTCTTCTTCTGTCTTTGCAGTATCGGGGTGCATTTTCTTAGCTAGTTTTCTATATTGCTTGCTAAGTTCGCTTTCGCTTGTTACATCTTGGAAATATTTTAGTTGCATTTTTATCTATTTTTCAATTATTTTCAATTTTGTTTCAAAAAATATTTGTTTTTCTCACAAAATTGTTGTATTTTTGTAACAGGTTTATGGTAGGAAATACAGGCTCCCTCGCTCATAGAGCGAGTTTTTGTATCACGCAAAAAGTTAAGGAGCTATATGACTTGCCGTAAACCTATTTTTTTTTGTTTTTCATTTTTTTTCAAAATAATTTGCTTATTTCACAAAATTGTTGCATATTTGTGTAAAAGGTTTTTGGTTTCGTTAGGGAAGCCGTATCTCGCATACGGCAGTCCCACTTTGTAATGAGTAAACCCAAGAACCTTTTTTTATTTTCAATTGTTTTCAAAAATAATTTGCTTATTTCACAAATTTGTTTTATATTTGTAATTGTAAGCTGTGGCTCTCTATAGCGAAGGTTCTTATAGACATAGCACATTGAGAGCGTGGCGAGGTCGCGCTGTGAACCTTTTATTCTTTTTAGACGTGGCGTAATACCTTCTGAGTCATTTTATATGGCAAAGCCATCTTTCAATTTAGCTTTAAA
>JAAYTD010000054.1 GCA_012518115.1 Ignavibacteria bacterium
GACTGCCGGTGCAAAAAGTAGAATGAACCAAGGTGAAAGTAATGATGAGGTAAAACTTGGTGATCCGGAAATATAAAATTGGTCGATACCATGACCGAACAACAACGATATGAGCTGAGCCATAACGATTGAAATGAAAATCAATGTAAAAGCTAAAAAAGTATAGATGGGATTAAACCCTTTTTGACTGATACATCTTTTTTTCAGGTCGTTGAGCAGCTCTTTATCTGATAAAAATAAATATGCTGCGACAAAAGTCGGTGCTAATAGACCAAGTATTGCTAACAATGCCTGAATAATAGTCAATGAACTGCTTTGTTCCGGCAAATGACTAATATAGGCAACTGTAAACCAAAGAACCCAGGGAATTAATAATGATAGACCGAAAAAGAAAATAGGTCTGTTGTACTTTTTAATAATCTTATTTTCCATTTTGCTTCCTTAAATTAATTATGAAACTTTTTTTACTAAAAATATTGAGAAATAATAAAAAAATTATGCATTAAATTGAATACTTAAGACTTCAATGTAAAATTAAAAAAGTTGGTCAGCACTAATATTCTATTCTTAAATAAGAGGATTGCAATGTTTGTCTTTTTCAACACATTTTTTGTCACGCGTCCACACACTACATACACATAAAAAAACACTATGCTTTTTATCGTTCATATTTTACTCTAGCCCTTGTTTTCCAAAGTTTTGTTGTTACAAAAACCATCAACAGTGCTTGAACGACTGCGCCAACCAATTGCCCAATTGCAACTGCTGGAATTGGTTCTAAGGGCCATGGTTCTATGAACGTCGAAAGGCACGCTCTAAAAATCCACACCGCAGTTAAAAACGTATAGAAAACGAGCGTTTCAAAATTTAATGTAAACGCACTTTTTGCTAGTATAATTAAAACTAAGCTGTTTCCAAATAGCAACAACGAAAAACACAAATTTGTATAATCAATTCCTACAATAAGAGTTTTATATTGCATAGGAAGATAGTCATACCAATTGTACAAGTGTGGCACAAAAAAATGCCAAAACCCGACTAGCGTACTCAGAGCTAACGTTATGTAATATATGATTTTCGTTCCTACTTTAATTGACTTTTCTTTGTTCATTTTCTGCAAATGCTTGCTTTCATTTTTGTTATAATTAGATATTTTTGTACACCTCATTAAACGGCACTCTAAACCGTTCTCCCCAAATTCCACCTGTTCCTTTTCTAATTCCGCAAGGAATAATCATATTAATTTCAGCACTGCAAGGCAGTTTGAGTAATTTTTTAACTCTATGGCTGTCAAACCCTTCCAACGGACAGGTATCATAACCAATTTCTGCCATAGCAATCATAAAAGTCTGTGCCGCCAAGCCACAGGTTTTATGCACAACCACACGCATATCACTTTCTGAAAGTGATGTTATCATTGGACGAAATAGACTAATGAATGTAGAAAGAATTTTCCTGAAAATTCCAAGTAGTCCAAAAAACCGACTGTATATAAATGGCATCAGGTAGTTATAGTAAATTTGCCTATCTTTCCATCGTCTTTCTTGTTTTTCCGGTGGACTATTACGAGCAATATTCCCTTTTTCAAATTCTAAAATTTCCTTTGAACGTTTGCGGTGTAAATCTCTGCGAGTTACGAAAACTACGACTTGCTTAGCTGTTTCCGTTGCTTTTTGATCTAAGCAAGCATGAGATATTTTTTTCAACATTTCAGGGTCAGTAATGTGATAAAATTCCCATAGTTGCATATTGGAACTATTGGGTGCAAGTGTTGCCAGTTCGATACAGTGCTTTACTTTTTCAGTATCTAACTCTTTCTCTTCGTCAAAACGTCTAACGGAACGACGGTATTCAAGTATTTTTTGTAATGACATTATTTTATCAATCTATTATTAATTTTATTTATAATTCTTTTCTAAAAAACATTTCTTTTTCTTTAATCAAAACAACTATAGTAAAGATAAGTAACAATACTGTTTGAATTACTTTGCTGTCAGGATGTGTGGCAAATATCTCATTTGATACATTAGCTGAACAATGAAATACTATTGTAATAAAGATATTTCGGTTTGTTTTGTAATAGAGCCAATTCATTAATATA
>JAAYTD010000055.1 GCA_012518115.1 Ignavibacteria bacterium
AATCCGACTTCTTATACAATCGAAACTCCAACAATCACTTTAATTGATTTATCTCGTGAGGGCTACAATTTTAACGGTTGGTATGATAATGCTGATTTCACTGGTTCTGAAGTTACTACAATTCCTTTAGGCAGTACAGGCAATAAAACTTTTTATGCTAAATGGACACCGAAAAATTATACTATTACTTATCATAATGTTTATGGAGTTACGAACACTAACCCTACTTCATATACGATTGAAACGCCTACAATTACTTTAGCAGATTTGGCACGTGATGGCTATGATTTTGACGGCTGGTATGATAATGCTGATTTCACTGGTTCTGAAGTTACTACAATTCCTTTAGGCAACACGGGCAATAAAGAATTTTGGGCAAAATGGACAGCTAAGACTTACACAATTACTTACAATAATGTAAGTGGAGCTAGTAATTCTAATCCGACATCCTACACAATCGAAACTCCGACAATCACTTTAGTAGATTTATCTCGTGAGGGTTACACATTTGACGGTTGGTATGATAACGCAAACTTTAGTGGAAATGCCGTAACAATTATTTCTCAAGGCAGCACGGGCAACAAAGAGTTTTGGGCAAAGTGGACAGCAATTACTTATACTATTATTTATCATACTGGTGAGGCTTCTTCGCTCCCTGATGAAAGTTACACAATAGAATCGCCTGAAATTACTTTGCCGACTCCGACTTGGACGGGACACAACTTTCTTGGCTGGTTTGCAGATGCAAATTTCACAGGAAATGCGATTACCATAATTCCGACGGGTAGCACTGGCGACAAGGAGTATTGGGCAAAATGGGATACTATCCGCTTTACGATTACTATAACGAAAGGTGCAAATGGAACTGTTGTTCCTGCTGGAAATTCTTCAGGCGAAGTAACTGTGGATTATGGTAATACTGTAAGTTTTTCTTTTGCTCCCGATAATGGCTATCAAGTAGATGTTGTAACTGTGGACGGAAACACGATTACGCCAACTCCGAGCGGATATACTTTTGACAATGTTACCGCAAATCATACTTTATCTGTAACGTTTAAAGAGCTCCCGCCGAATACTTATAATTTAACGCTTCAGGCAGAACCTTTGGATTTAGGTTCAGTTTTTGGAGCGGGAACATACACGGCAGGAAGTGATGCCAACATTTCAGCAAAAGCTAATGCAAACGCTGAATTTGTAAACTGGACTTTGGACGGTCAGGAATACTCAAAAAATCCTGAAACAAGCGTAACAATGGACGCAAACAAAACTTTGATTGCACATTTCAAGCTCAAGCCAAAACCCAAATATCAGATTTCTGTAACAGTTGATCCTGCCAACGCAGGCACTGTAACAGGTAGCGGAGAATACGAAGAAAACAGAGTCTGCACTTTGGAACAAACCCCTTCGGACAAATACAAATTCTTGGGCTATTTCTTAGATGGCAACCTGCTTTCTAACAATGCGAGATACAGCTTCAGCGTTACTAGAGATATGCATATCATAGCACGATATGAAAAAATTACAGAATATTACACTGTAAAAGTAACAGCTAATGCAGGGGGCACAGCAAAAGCTAGTCCAACAACCGTAGAAGCAGGAAAAACTTCTACATTAGAAGCCGTTCCCGATGCAAACCACAAATTTGTGAAGTGGACAACTTCTTCAGGCGAATTTATCTCGTCAGATAATCCGCTAGTTATTACTGTAATAAAAGATACAACATTTGTTGCACATTTTGAGAAAGAAGAAATTCTAAATTCAATAGTTATTACACGTGATCTTGAAGAAAATGTGAGTGTGTCAGTCGGTGGCACTTTGATTTTAGAAGTTAATGTTAAAGATGACTTAGATTATGATCTTTCTTATCAATGGTACAAAGACAATGAAAAACTAGCAAACGCAACAAGTAGAATTTACACAAAAGATAAGGTTACAGTAGCCGATGCAGGAAATTATTATTGTAAAATCTCCAATTCCGCAGGACACGAGAAAAACTCAAAAACTGCTAAGGTGAGCGTAATAAGTGGACTACAAGAACAACAAAACCTCTTAGAAGTTTACTTTGATGGAGATAGAGTACTTATAAACAATCCAGAAAATCTTGAAATTAAAAACATTCAATTAATAGATCTTACTGGAGTTAATAGACTTACAACGAATAATGCTGAGAGCGTTTTCTCACTTCCAACACTTCTTCCAAACGGAGTGTATATGTTAGTGATAGAGCATTCTTTAGGGTATGATGTTTACAAAATAATAAAAGCGAAATAATGCTTATTTCAAGCAAAATTTTGTCGGGGCGTATTTTTATACGCCCTTTTTTTTAAAATTCCCCTTTGTCGGATGTTGGGGCGTATTGCATACGCCCTGCAAAAGTGGTTTGACAGGGTAGTCATAATTGTCTGAACCGGGATTAACAGGATTAAAGGATTAGCAGGATTATTGACACATGTGCCGTAGGCACAAAATTTCGGTAAAAGAAATGTAATCTTACTCATCTCGTCCCATACGGGATGAAACATAAGCAAGTATAAATTTTTACCGATATTTAATTCCTACGGGATTTTTGAGGATATATAATTCATAACCACCTCGCCTGCTAGCGCAGGCACTCCTCCACAGGAGGAGAATTTTCAACTCAGCGAAGTTGGCAAGTTCCCCTTCTTAGAAGGGGTGACAGGCAAAGCCTGACGGGGTAGTTTACAAAAATTCTTCGCCAAATTTTTCACGAATATCTTCTACTGTTTTTTTCACATTTTGTACTTTATCTTTTGGACATACTAAAATTGCGTCATCAGTAGCGACAACGACGATATCATTTAATGATAGTCCTGCAACAATTACTTTTTTATTTTTACATTTATTAATAAAAATTGAATTATTTACATCTATTAAAGAGGTGTTACCATCGCTAATATTTCCTTTTTCATCTTTTGTCTTTGTTCTATCTAAAGAATCCCACGAGCCAATATCGTCCCATTGAAAAACAGCTTTTCCTACAACAATATTTTGAGCTTTTTCCATTAAAGCGTAATCAATAGAAATGCTTGGGAAGTTAGTAAAAATTTCTTTGACTTCATTATCTAGCTTGTTGCTGACAATATGCGTTTTATCAATTAATATTTCTTTTAGTTCATCTATTTTATTTCCTATTTCGGGAGAGTGTTTTTTCATTTCAGAATGAAAAACATCTTGTCGCCAAAAGAACATTCCGCTATTCCAAGTAAATTTTCCTGTTTTTATAAAGTCTTTTGCTTGTTCTGCGTTCGGTTTTTCTCTAAATTGCAAAACTTTTTTGAAACTGATTTCATTATTTAATTCTTCAAAAGGCTCATTAGTTTCAATATAGCCGTAGCCGGTTTCCGGTCTTGAAGGCGGAATTCCTATAGTTACTATACAACTATTTTTTTCAGCATATTCCATAGTTTTATCTAAAGAATATGTAAACTTATCTAAAGGATAGATATTTTGGTCAGCGGTTAATACTGCAATAGAAATTTTATTTTCAGATATGTCTTTATATCTTGCAGCAATGTAAGCGCTAGCTAGTGCCAAGCAAGGTGCAGTATTTCGTTTAGCTGGTTCTGGAATTATATTTTCTGGCGGCAACATTTTTAGTGAATTTCTCATCGTGTCAACGAGCAATTCATTTGTAATAATAAAGATATTGTTTCTATCTATTAATGTACTAGCTCTATTTATAGAATCTTCTAATATAGAATTTTCATTTTTCCCGAGAGGTAATAATTGTTTTGGTACTTTCTTTCTGCTAAGAGGCCAAAATCTTTCGCCAGAGCCACCAGCCATAATTATTGCAACACGTATCATAATTTAATTAAGATTAAAGATAAAAATAATTATGGTGCAATATACAACTTTTAGGTATAAAACAGATGTAAATTTTGTTAAAATATAAGAAAAATCAAAAAAACAACATTTTTTTAAATAAAAATTTGGATAGAAACAAAAAAAATCGTATTTTTGTATTCTGTATTTTTCAACATTATATATTTTGAAAATGTTTTTTAGTCAATTTTAGATAAAATTTGGCTGAAAAGCAGATTTTTTTTCATTATTTATAATATTTATTTTGTTAATAAAGAAAAAAGTCGTATCTTTGTAACTCTTATTTTTTTGAGTTTTACGTTTTTTTTACAAACAAATGTTGAATAAATTTAGAGAAAAGAAAAATAATTGGAATTTAATACAAATAAAAATATAAGCAGAATGGAGAGCGTAAGTGCCAACTATTAGTCAATTAGTTAGAAAGGGAAGAAAAAAGATAGTATCAAAAAGCAAATCACCAGCTTTGAACTCATGTCCTCAGAGACGTGGAGTTTGTACTCGTGTATATACAACTACGCCAAAGAAACCGAATTCAGCGTTACGCAAGATAGCGCGTGTTCGTTTGACAACTGGTTTAGAAGTAACAGCTTATATTCCGGGTGAAGGTCATAATTTGCAAGAACACTCATTAGTGTTTATTCGCGGTGGTAGAGTAAAAGATTTGCCTGGTGTTCGTTATCATGTGGTTCGTGGTGTTGCAGATACTCAGGGAGTGAATAAACGTACTCAAGGTCGTAGTAAATATGGAACTAAAAAGCCTAAAGCTGCAGCTCAAAAATAATATTTAATCGTGAAGAAAGAAAAATACTTGAAAAATTATGAGAAAAAGACGCGCAGAGAAAAGAAGAGTAATTAAAGATCCGAGATTCGGAGATACAGTAATTACAAAATTTATAAATAATTTGATGTACGACGGCAAAAAAAACATAGCACGCAGAATAATGTACGATGCAATGGATATTATAGCTGAAAAAACAGGACAAGATCCTATGGAAGTTTTTCAAGAAGCTATGAGTAATGTTGCGCCGTTGGTAGAAGTACGTTCACGTAGAGTTGGTGGAGCTACTTACCAAGTTCCTATTGACGTAAGAGAAGAACGTCGTCAAGCGTTGGCTATCCGTTGGCTTAAAGATTATGCAAGAGCAAGACGCGATCATACTATGTCATTGCGTTTAGCAAACGAATTAATGGCAGCAGCTAAAGGTGAAGGCTCAGCTGTTAAAAGAAAAGATGAAATGCACAGAATGGCTGAAGCTAATAAAGCGTTCTCGCACTTTAAATGGTAGAAAATTTAACACCTTGAATATAATATGTTCTTTGTCAATTTGTTAAACCTGATGTTTTTTTAGTATACTTGGATGTTTGGCAATGAAGGATAAGTCTAAAATAAGAAATATCGGAATAATGGCACATATTGACGCTGGAAAAACCACTACAACAGAAAGGTTTTTGTTTTATTCTGGATATTTGCATAAAATAGGACAAGTTGATGATGGTACTGCGTTTATGGATTTTATGTTCCAAGAAAAAGAGCGCGGAATTACAATAATGTCAGCAGTTACCCCTGTAGAGTGGCGAGATTATACTATTAATATAGTTGATACGCCCGGTCATGTTGACTTTACAGCGGAAGTTCAAAGGTCTTTGCGAGTTTTAGATGGAGTTGTTGCGGTTTTTTGTGCTGTAGGTGGTGTGCAACCACAAACAGAAACAGTATGGCATCAAGCAGATGAGTATGATGTTCCGCGAATTGCTTACGTGAATAAAATGGACAGAATAGGTGCCGATTTTTTCAAGGTGGTTTCTGATATTCACGAAAAGTTCAAAATAAATTCTTTGCCAATAGAATTGCCTATAGGTAGTGAAGACAAGTTTAGAGGAGTGATGGACTTAGTTTCTATGCGTGCTTTGACTTTCGATGCAGAAAGTTACGGTTCTGAAATTATAGAAATTGACATTCCTGATGAATATAAGGAACTTGTCGCTGAATATAGAGAAAAGGTAGTAGAAGCAGTATGCGAAACAAATGATGAGCTGCTAACTAAATATTTGAACGGAGAAGAAATAAGTGAAGTAGAACTGAAACAGGGACTACGCCAAGGAACTATACATAGAAAATTTGTTCCTGTACTATGTGGCTCTTCGTTGCGAAATATGGGGATACAACCTTTAATTGATGCGGTTGTAGATTACTTACCTTCACCTATAGATTTAAAAGAAGTAGTCGGCTATGGAGTAAAAGACAATAAAGAAATAATACGTAAGCCTGACGATAAAGACGCATTTTCTGGTCTAGCTTTTAAAATAATTACAGATGACTATGTAGGTAAATTAACTTATCTTAGAATATATTCAGGGATTTTGAAAGTAGGTGATACAGTCTATAATCCAAGAATAGATAAGAAAGAAAAAATACTAAAAATAATGATAATGCGAGCTAACAGGCGTGAGGAAATACAGACTGCTTCCGCAGGTGAAATAGTTGCAGTATCTGGATTACGCTTGACAGCAACAGGCGATACTTTGTGTGATAATCACAAACCTATTCTCTATGAGAAAATAAACTTCGCTGAGCCTGTGATTAATCAAGCCGTAGAAGCTAAAAATTTAGCGGAACAAGAAAAATTATTAGATGCTTTGCAAAGATTAACCGAAGAAGATCCAACTTTTGAATATAAAAATGATGCAGAAAGCGGACAAATAATAATTAGCGGAGTTGGTGAATTGCATTTAGAAATAATGCTTGATAGGTTGCAAAAAGAATTCGGGATAGATGCTAGAGTCGGGAAACCACAAGTCGCATATAAAGAAACGATTAGCGAAGAGATTACAAAAGAAGGAAGTTTCGACAGAAGTGGTGGAAAAAACATGTTTGGCTGGGTGAAAATACTTATGAAGCCTGCTACTAACAAAGGAATAATAATAGAAAACGATTATTCAGATAAAAAAGCACCTAAAGAATTTATTACATCAGCCTTAGAAGGTATCAAAGAAGCATTAAATATCGGTCCTAATGGATACCCTATGACAGATGTAGAAGTCAGGTTGATTGATTTACAATACGAAGAAGAGTCGGTGGACGTTGCTTATAAAATAGCAGCTTCAATAGTTGTGAAAGAAGCAATGCGACTAGCTTCTCCCGTATTACTTGAACCAGTATTCGAAATCGAGGTTACTTCTCCTGAAGATTATATAGGAGATATTATAACTGATATGAATACAAGGCGAGGTCGAGTTGAAGGAATAGAGCGTAAAGGTGCTATACAGCTCATAAAAGGAAAAGCACCGCTATCGGAAATGTTTGGATATGTAACAAAATTAAGATCCATAAGTCAAGGACGTGCATCATACTCGATGGCTTTTTCACATTATGAGCAGGTGTAGGGAAAAACAAATTGTAAAAGAAAAAAGTTTGTAATAGTTACTAAGTATAAGTAGTTATTACATATTATGATAAAATAAATAAATTTAGAATAAAAATAATTAACTAATATAAATTATAAATAAGGAATAATTCAAAATGGCAAAAGAGAAATTTGATCGTTCGAAACCCCACGTTAATATTGGTACAATAGGCCACGTGGATCATGGTAAAACAACTTTAACAGCAGCAATTTCAATGACTTTGTTTAATCAAACAGGTTCAGGAGCTGCTCGTTCTTATGATTCTATTGATAACGCTCCGGAAGAAAAAGCACGCGGGATCACAATTGCAACATCACACGTAGAGTATGAAACTGCAAACAGACACTATGCTCACGTAGATTGTCCGGGACACGCTGACTATATTAAAAATATGATTACAGGTGCTGCTCAAATGGACGGTGCAATACTAGTTTGTGCTGCAACAGATGGTCCAATGCCTCAAACTCGTGAACATATTCTTTTGGCACGTCAAGTTGGTGTTCCTAAGATCGTTGTTTTCTTGAATAAAGTGGATATTGCAGACGCTGAGTTATTAGAGCTCGTTGAGATGGAGTTAAGAGAACTTCTTTCTAGTTATGAGTTCCCAGGCGATGAAATTCCTATTATACCTGGTTCAGCTCTTAAAGCTTTAGAAGCTGCAGCAGAGGGCAAGAAAGATGATCCAGCACAAGAATGTATTATGAAACTTATGGAAGCGGTTGATACTTATATCCCAACTCCTCAAAGAGACGTTGATAAACCTTTCTTGATGCCAGTGGAAGACGTGTTTTCAATTACAGGTCGTGGTACAGTAGCTACAGGTAGAGTAGAACGCGGTGTTGTTAAAGTTAACGAAGAAGTTGAAATCGTTGGCTTTGGCTTACAAAAGAAAACAACTTGTACAGGTGTGGAAATGTTCCGTAAATTGTTAGATGAAGGAAGAGCAGGCGATAACGTAGGTTTGTTACTTCGCGGTATTGACAAAAATGAAATTGAACGCGGTATGGTTATCGCAAAACCTGGTACAATTAAACCTCGCTCGAAATTTACTGCACAAGTACTTGTGCTTACTAAAGAAGAAGGTGGAAGACATACACCATTCTTTAATAACTATAGACCACAATTCTATTTCCGTACAACAGACGTTACAGGTTCTTTAACTTTACCTGAAGGTACAGAAATGGTTATGCCTGGCGACAACTTAGATGAAATAGCTATCGAGTTGATAACTCCAGTAGCTATGGAAGAAGGATTACGCTTCGCTATTCGTGAAGGCGGTAGAACAGTAGGCGCAGGCGTTGTAGTTAAAATTGTTGAATAATTTAATTTTTAAAAATCCATAGAGATGTTTAGGCATCTCTATGGAACTATTTATTACAAACTGATAACCCCTTGTCTTTCGGGTTAATGAAAGAGTATATTTTTTAATTAAGGGAAAGTATCGTGGCAACACAAAGAATAAGAATAAACCTAAAATCTTACGACCATATATTAATCGACAAATCTTCAGAAAGAATTGTTACTACAGTAAAAGGTACAGGAGCTGTTATTTCAGGACCTGTTCCGTTACCTACTCGTAGAAGTGTATATACGGTTAATCGTTCTCCTCACGTTGATAAAAAATCACGTGAACAATTTGAAACGAAAGTACATAAAAGATTAATTGACATATTTAATTCAACACAAAAAACAGTTGATGCTCTAATGCGTTTAGAATTACCTGCAGGAGTAGATGTTGAAATTAAAGCATATTAATTAGGGAGAATGTAAGAAATGAAAAGAACAATAAAAAAAGCGATATTAGGTAAAAAAATAGGAATGACTAGTTTCTTTACTGAAGATGGAGCAGCAATTCCGATAACTATAGTAGAGTGTGGACCATGTCCTGTAGTATCAATAAAAACAGATGAAAAAGATGGGTACAACGCTATACAGATAGGATTTCAAGATATAGAAGAACGTAAACTATCTAAACCATTAAGAGGTCTTTTTGAAAAAAACAATATCGCATTTAAAAAGTATTTGAAAGAATTTAGAAATACTGAAAAAGAATATAAAATTGGCGATATTATTACTGTAGAAGATTTTGAAATAAATGATAAAGTTCGTGTATCAGGCATTAGTAAAGGAAAAGGTTTCCAAGGCGTTGTAAAAAGACATCATTTTAGTGGTGTTGGTATGCAATCACACGGACAACACGACAGAGAAAGGCACCCCGGTTCAATTGGAGGTTCTTCTAACCCGTCAAAAGTATTTAAAGGAGTGCGTATGGCAGGTCAAATGGGAAACAAACGTGTAACTATAAGAAATATAGAAGTTGTTGAAGTTATAGCGGATAAAAATTTAATTTTATTTAAAGGAAGTCTCCCAGGTGCACCTAATTCATTATTGGAAATTGTAAAGGTATAAAAGAAAATGTTAGTAGATGTTTATAATAAAACCGGACAAACGGTAGGACAAATTGAATTGGCAGATAATGTCTTCGGTATTACCCCTAATGATCATGTTATGCATCAGGCGGTAGTAGCTTATCTTGCGAATAATAGACAAGGCACAAAGAAAACAAAGGTTCGTTCTGAAGTTTCCGGTGGAGGTAAAAAACCTTGGAAACAAAAAGGACGTGGTGGGGCAAGAGCTGGTTCCAATAGATCACCTCTATGGAAAGGTGGTGGAACAATACACGGTCCAAAACCTATAGATTATTCTATGAGACTTCCTATAAAAATAAAAAGATTAGCAAGGAAATCAGCATATAGCGCTAGAACATCGGAGAATAATCTTATTGTTGTTGAAGATTTTGTGTTGTCAGAAATAAAAACAAAAGAGTTTTTAGAAGTTATAAAGGCATTAAAAATTGCAGATACTTCTGTACTTATGTTGATGCCTGAAACTAATACAGATATGTACTTAGCTTCACGTAATATACCAAACGTAAAAGTAGATGCATTTGATAAAATCTCTGCCTACGATATATTAAGACATAAAAAAATAGTACTTTTTAAAAGTGCTGTTGAAATGATAGTTGATTCTTTTAAATAATAATTTAATTAGATATAGGAAATAAAAATGATTCATATAATAGAAAAACCATTGCTAACAGAAAAAGCAATGAAAAATGTAGATAAAGGACAATATGTTTTTCAAGTAAATCCTAATGCTAATAAAATTGAAATAAGAAAAGCTATTGAGGATATGTTTGAAGTTAAAGTAAAAAGTGTTAGGACCTTAAGAGTAAAACCTAAATATCTAAGACGCTACACGCGTAAAGGTTTGATAGAAGGTAAAACAAAATTAAGAAAAAAAGCATATATTACTTTGCAACCTGGCTTCTCTATTGAGATGATCGGTGGCATAGGAAATACAGATTAATTTTAGATAATGTAGTTATTTATTTTGTTCAACAAAATAAATATAGAATATAAAATTTTTATTAATAATTATTGCCTTTTAGGGGCAGAGAATACCTAAAAAACACAGAAATGGCATTAAGAGTTTTTAAACCTATAACCCCGGGAACTAGATTTTATTCGGTTAGCTCGTTTGAAGAAATAACAACGGACAAACCCTATAAACCATTACTTGCACCGCTAAAGAAAAGTGGTGGCAGAAATAATACCGGTAAAATAACCTCGCGTCATCGCGGAGGCGGACATAAAAGAAAATATAGAATTATAGATTTTAAGCGTAATAAAATAGATATACCTGCAACTGTTTTAACAATAGAATACGATCCTAATCGTAGTGCTAGAATAGCGTTGGTAAAGTATAACGATGGTGAAATACGCTATATATTAGCTCCTGACAAAATAAAAGTTGGAGATGTTATAGTTGCAAGTCCTAATGCAGAGTTCAAAGACGGAAACGCTTTACCTTTGTCAAAAATACCTGTAGGTTTGTTTATTCATAATATTGAACTAAAACCAGGTAAAGGTGGACAAATTGCACGTTCTGCAGGAAATGCGGCGCAGTTAGTATCGAATGACGGTAAAATGGCACAAGTAAAATTACCATCAGGAGAAATAAGAATGTTTTTAAGTAATTGTTATGCTACTTTAGGAACAGTAAGCAATGTAGACCATGAAAACATATCTTATGGTAAAGCAGGTAGAACAAGATGGTTTGGTGTAAGACCACAAACAAGAGGTATGGCGATGAACCCTGTAGATCACCCAATGGGTGGAGGCGAAGGAACATCTAAATCCGGTGGTGGTAGACAGCATCCAAGAACTCCATGGGGCAAGTATACAAAAGGATTGAAAACAAGGGATAAGAAAAAACATTCAAATAAATATATAGTTCGTTCAAGAAAATCGAAATAAAATAAAGGAAATATAAATGGCACGCTCGTTAAAAAAAGGTATATTTGTAAGTGTAAAATTAGTAAAGAAAATAAATGCACTTAATAATACAAAGAAAAAGCAAGTTATAAAAACGTGGTCGCGCGCATCAACTATTACGCCCGATTTTGTTGGGCATACTATAGCTGTTCATAACGGTAAAAATTTTGTACCTGTTTTTATTACAGAAAACATGGTCGGACATAAATTAGGCGAGTTTTCGTTGACAAGAGTCTATAGAGGACATGCCGGACACAGAAAAGATGCTAGAGGAAAGAAATAGAGGAAAAAATAAATAATGGAAGCAAGAGCATTAAAAAAACATATAAGAATGTCGCCTAGAAAAATGCGTCTAGTGATAGATTTAATACGCGGAAAAAGAGCAGTAGAAGCACTAAATATATTGCGTTTTCACCCTAAACATGCTGCTAAAGAAGCAGAGCTAGTATTGCGTTCAGCAATGGCTAACTTGAATAACAAAGCTATGGAAGCAGGTGAAAGAATTAATGATAATGAAGTTTATGTGAAAGTCGCAAAAGTAGATGGCGGTCCTTCTTTCAAAAGGATTATGCCGGCTCCACAAGGTAGAGCTTTCAGAATAAGAAAAAGAAGTAATCATTTAACCATTATTGTAGGCACAGATAAATAGGAGCGTTTGTGGGACAAAAAACTAATCCAATAGGGTTCAGACTTGGCGTTATAAGAACTTGGGATGCCAATTGGTTTGATAGTAAAAATGTAGCAGGTAAATTATCGGAAGATATAAAAGTCCGAAATTATATTAGAGCAAGAAAAAGTAAAGCTGGAATTTCACGAATATTGATAGAAAGAACAGCTAAAATGATGCGAATTCATATTAGCTCAGCAAGACCGGGTTTGATTATCGGAAGAAGTGGAGCAGATATCGCATCCTTAGAAGAAGAATTACGTCGTCTGACTAATCAGGAAGTTAAAATATATGTAGATGAAATAAAACATCCTGAACTAGACGCTAAATTAGTAGCTGATAATGTTGCTGCTTTGTTAGTGGGACGTTCTAGTTTTAGACGTGCTATGAAAAGAGCTGTAAGCGATACAATGAGAAGTGGCGCTCAAGGAATAAAAGTAATGTGCTCCGGAAGACTTGGTGGCGCTGAAATGGCTAGAACAGAAGTATATAAAGAAGGTAGAACACCTTTGCATACATTACGCGCTGATATTGATTACGCTACTGCAGAAGCTTTAACTATATATGGTATTATTGGTGTTAAAGTTTGGATATGTAAAGGCGAAGTTATCGGAAAGCGTGGCGAAAAAAACAAATAGATAAATCATTTTAGAAAATAATAAAACGACGATATAAAAAATGTTAGCACCAAAAAGAATAAAACATCGCAAAGCAATGCGTGGCCGAATGAAAGGAAAGGCTGAAAGAGGTTCGCTCGTTGTTTTCGGTTCCTATGGACTGAAAGCTTTAGAGCCTTATTGGATAACAAATAGACAAATAGAGTCTGCACGTATTGCTATCAATAGATACCTGAAGAGAGATGGTAAGGTTTGGATAAGAATATTTCCTGATAAACCTTATACAAAAAAACCTGCTGAAACCCGTATGGGGTCAGGAAAAGGTAATCCTGAAGGTTGGGTTGCAGTAGTGCGTCCAGGACGTATTATGTTTGAAGTAGAAGGAGTTTCAAGAGAAGCAGCTCAAGAAGCTATGAGACTAGCTAGCCATAAACTCCCTATAAAAACAAAGTTTGTTTCACGTATTGATTTGGTGAGAGATTAATGAAAGCAAGAAAAGCAAAGGATTTAAGAGAATTATCTACAGAAGAGTTGGAAAAAATTCTTTCTGATGCACAAGAAACTTTGATGCAGCAAAAATTTCAACATTCACTTAAGCAATTACAAGATACAGCTTATCTTAAAATATTAAGAAAAGATATTGCTAGAATGAAAACTATTATTCACGAACGTCAAATTAATGGATAAAAAGATGGAAGAAAATACAGAAAAAAAAGTTTCCCACAAAAGGATATTGCAAGGGAAAGTAACTTCTAATAAGCCGAATAAAACTATAGTTGTGGCTGTAGAACGTCAAGTGATGCACCCACTATATAAAAAATATTATAAAAGAACAAAGAAATTTATGGCTCATGACGAAGAAAATGCTTGCCAAATAGGTGATGTTGTGAAAATAAAAGAGTCAAGGCCGTTAAGTGCAAGAAAACGATGGACGTTAGAAAGTATAATTACACGCGCTAAGTAGGAGATAAAACAATGATTAGAGAAGAAGCAAATTTAGTTGTAGCTGATAATTCAGGTGCAAAACGAGTACGTTGTATTAGAGTGCTTGGAGGACACGGCAAAAAATATGCAGGTGTAGGTGACGTAATAGTTGTTTCTGTAAAAGCAGCAATTCCTAATGCAGGAGTGAAAAAAGGAACGATCCAAAGAGCAGTAGTAGTTCGTACAAAAAAAGAAATTGGTCGCAGAGATGGTTCATATATAAGATTTGATGAAAACGCAGCAGTTATTCTTAATGAAAAAGGTGAACCTAAAGGAACACGTATCTTTGGTCCAGTAGCCAGAGAATTAAGAGAAAAAAATTATATGAAAATAATATCTTTAGCACCAGAGGTGTTATAATTTAAATATTTAAGAAGCAAATTGGTGAAATAATGAAACTGAAAATAAAAAAAGGTGATACAGTTAAAGTTATATCGGGAAATAGCAAAGGACAAGTTGGACGTGTTCTTGCTGTAGATCCAAAAAAAATGCGTATTCTTGTAGAACAAGTTAATATACGCGCTAAACATCAAAGACCTAGTCAGCAGAACCAAACTGGTGGTATTGTGCATAAAGAAATGCCAATACATTACTCAAATGTTATGCTTCTTGATAGCGACAATAAAGTAACGCGAGTTGGAATAAGACAACAAGAAAATAACGGAAGAATAGAAAAAATCCGTTTCGCTCGTACAAATAAAAAAGATTTATAATTTTAATTAAATAAAGTAATGGCAAAACCACAAACAAAAAAACCACAACAAGCAGGAAAACAGCAGGGAACTACTGTGAAACGTGGCGATTTTCCAATGGAAGGAAGGCGTTTAGAAGAAGTAAAAACTCCGCCACCGCCACCGAGACTGAAAGAATTTTATTATAAAGAAGTTGTTCCTGCATTACAAAAAAAATATAATTTTAAATCAGTAATGCAAACACCTAAATTAGAAAAAATTAATCTTAATATAGGTATAGGAGCAGCTTCACAAGATATAAAATTATTAAACAGTGCAGTAAATGAGCTTGAATTGATTTCGGGACAAAGACCTGTTGTAACAAAAGCAAAAAAAGCTATCTCAAACTTTAAACTACGTCAAGGTATGCCTATAGGCTGTAAAGTAACTTTGAGAAGAGCAAGAATGTATGAATTCCTTGATAGATTTATAAATATAGCCGCTCCACGTATCAGAGACTTTAGAGGTTTTTCTGATAAAAGTTTCGACGGTAGGGGTAATTATACAATAGGAGTTAAAGAGCAAATTATTTTCCCTGAAATAGATGTAGATAAAGTAAATAGAATTTCAGGATTAGATATTACTTTTGTTATTAAAGCAAGAAACGATGAAGAAGCAAAAGCTTTATTAGCAGAGTTCGGTTTTCCATTTTCAAAGAGAGGTCAATAATGTCAAAACTAAGTGTAATAGCTCGTAATGAGAAAAGAAAGCGTTTAGTAGAAAAATACGCAAAAAAACGTGAAGAATTAAGATTAGCAGGCGATTGGGAAGCTTTACAATTATTACCTCGCAATAGCGCTCCAACTAGAGTGCGTAACCGTTGTACAATAACAGGGAAAGGCAAGGGAGTATATCGTAAATTTGGAATTTGCCGTAATCAATTCCGTCAATTAGCTCTGGAAGGAAAAATTCCAGGTGTTCGTAAGGCAAGTTGGTAATATAATTTAGGGAAAAAGATGCCAGTAACAGATCAAATAGCAGATTATTTAACAAGAATTAGAAATGCGGGTAACGCTAAACATAGAACTGTATTGATACCTAGTTCAAAGCTAAAAATAGCGATAACAGAAATATTAAAAGAACAAGGATATATAACAGATTACGAAGAGATTGAAGATAGAGTTCAATCTACAATTAAAATCCATTTGCGATACTTTAGCGGTGAACCGGCAATAAAAGAAATTAAGCGGATAAGCAAACCAGGGAGACGAGTTTATGTATCTGCAGCTAATCTTCCAAGAATTAAAAATGGGCTTGGAACTGCAATTATTTCAACATCACGCGGAGTAATGAACGAAAAACAAGCTAAAAAATTTAATGTAGGTGGCGAATTTATTTGCTCACTTTGGTAATTTAAGGAGGTTAAAAAGTGTCAAGAATAGGAAAAATGCCGGTTGTTGTGCCGGATAAAGTTCAAGTAAAAATAGAAGACTCAGTCTTGAGAGCAAAAGGACCTTTAGGTGAACTAAGTGTTCATATTCCAGAAGGAGTATCTTATAACATTCAAGATGATAATATTATCTTTGATAGAAAAGATAATAACAAAAAAAATAGAGCATTGCACGGTTTGACGCGAATGTTGTGTGCCAATGCTATAACTGGAGTAAATACAGGTTTTGTCCGTACTCTTATCATAGAAGGAGTTGGCTTCAGAACTGAAATGAAAGGTACGAAATTACAGTTAAATATGGGTTTCTCTCATCCGATTCTTTTTATTCCACCGCCAGGTATTTCTTTTGAAACGCCGTCGCCTACTACTGTTAAAGTTAAAGGAATAGACAAACAAGTAGTTGGATTAGTTGCGGCAAAAATAAGAGCTATCAGACCGCCAGAGCCTTACAAAGGAAAAGGTATTAGGTTTGAAGGTGAGTATGTAAGAAGAAAAGCAGGTAAGACTGCAGCAAAATAATCATATACTATTGTGTATATTGTTAATTAATTGGAGATTAGAGATAAATAATCTCAAAAAATCATAAAAATAGAAAAAATTATACCGAGCAAAAAAAATGACGACTCAAGCATTAAAACAAAAACGAAAGCTTCGTAGAAAGTTAAGAATTAGAAAAAAAATTTTTGGAACACAAAACAGATTACGTTTGAGTGTATTCAAAAGTGTAACTAATATATATGCACAACTTATTGATGATGTTGAAGGAAAAACAATAATATCGGCTTCTTCAATAGATAAAGAAACACGTAACTTGATAAATTCAGAAATGAATAAGACAGAAGTTAGTAAAGTAGTTGGGCAAATGGTAGCAAAAAGAGCAAAAGAAGCAAATATAACAAAAATTGTTTTTGATAGGAATGGTAATGTGTATCGTGGGCGAGTTAAAGCTTTAGCAGACGCTGCACGTGAAGCCGGATTAGAATTTTAAATTATTTAAGCAACGGAGATATTGTGTCTAAAATAAAGGCATCAGATTTAGAATTAAAAGATAAACTTGTTCACGTAGGTAGAACTGCTAAAGTGGTGAAAGGTGGACGACGTTTCAGTTTTTCAGCTATAGTTGTTGTAGGAGATGGAAATGGTCATGTTGGTTATGGCTTAGGAAAAGCAGGCGAAGTCGTTGATGCAGTTTCCAAAGCAACAGAAGCAGCTAAGAAAAATATTGTAAAAGTAACAATTCAAAATGGTACTTTGCCACATGAAGTTATAGGTAGATTTGGTTCTTCTAGAATTTTATTTAGACCTGCTACTGCGGGTACGGGAGTAATTGCGGCAGGTGGTGTACGTGCTATTTTAGAACTTTGTGGGATTCAAGATGTTTTAACAAAAAGTTTAGGTTCTTCTAATCCACACAATTCAATTAAAGCTGCAATGGCTGGACTAACAAGTATTGAAAGTGCTGAGGTAGTTGCAGCACGTAGAGGAATTTCAGTAGAAAAAGTTATTCACGGATAAATATTAAAAGGAGAATGACAAAATGGGTAACAAATTAAAAGTTACACAAATAAGAAGTGTGATTAAACGTAAAGAAAAACAAAAACGAACTATAGAAGCATTGGGACTCGGAAGACCTAATTATTTTAATATACTTCCCGATAACCCTCAAACAAGAGGTATGATAGATGTTGTAAAGCATCTTGTAAAAGTTGAAAATGTTCAATAAAACAAATATCTTTTAGTAAATAGTAAAAAAACTTAAGAAATAAAAAAATGAGACATATTGGAAATTTAAAAAAAGCTGCTGGTTCAACGCATGCAAAAAAAAGAGTTGGTAGAGGAGAAGGATCCGGACGCGGCGGAACATCTACTCGTGGTGCTAATGGGCAAAAGTCAAGATCAGGTGCTAAAATTAGACGCGGCTTCGAAGGCGGTCAAATGCCTATAAGTAGAAGACTACCTAAATTTGGATTTACTAATAGATTTAGAGTTGATTATCAAGAAGTCAATGTCGGTAGAATTCAAGAATTAATAGATACTAAAAATATAGATACTAATCTTACAATAGAGGATTTTTATACTTTAAAACTTGTAAGGAAAAGAAATGTACCTATAAAAATACTCGGCAATGGTGAATTAACTTCCGCTATTGATATTACTGCCGATAGCTTTTCTGCTTCGGCTAAAGAAAAAATTGAAAAAGTTGGAGGAAAAGTAAATATCAATGGCTAATTTTGTTCAAACTTTTAGAAACATATTCAAAATAGAAGAACTTAAGCAACGTATTCTTTTCACAATAGGTATTTTAATAGTTGTTAGAATTGGAGCTCATATTACCCTTCCTGGAATAGATGTAAACGCTCTAGCGCTATCTACTTCAGCAGAAGCTAATACTTTGTTCGGAATGTTTGATATGTTTGTCGGCGGTGCGTTTTCTAATGCAGCGATTTTTGCATTAGGTATTATGCCGTATATCACTTCTTCGATTGTGTTTCAGCTTGCAGGAATAGTAATTCCTACTATACAGAAAATGCAAAAAGAAGGGGAGGAAGGACGTAGAAAAATCAATCAGTGGACAAGAATGTTTACTGTTGTAATTTGCGTATTTAATGCTTGGGGTGTATCTATAAAATTGATGTCGCAACAAGCTGGAGGCATACCGGTAGTTCCTAACGGCGGTTTTCTATTTGTTCTCAGTACAATAGTTATATTGACAGCGGGCGTTATATTTATGATGTGGTTGGGTGAACAAATTACAGAAAAAGGTTTAGGAAATGGTATTTCGCTCATAATTATGATTGGTATTATTGCAAGATTTCCTGCTGCAGTTTGGCAAGAATGGTTGTTAATTCAATCTGGAGCAAGACATTGGATAGTTGAATTAGTTGCTGTATTCTTGTTAGTTGCTATTATAGCTTTAGTTATTTTAGTTTCTCAAGGAGCAAGACGTGTTCCTATTCAATATGCTAAAAGACAAATAGGACGTAAAACGGTAGGCGGAGTAACACAATATTTACCACTTAAAGTAAATGCTGCAGGAGTTATGCCTATAATTTTTGCACAAACTCTAATGTTTATTCCTAATACAATTTTGTACTTTTTCCCTGAAAGTGCTACACTTACTAAAATAGCTCAGTTGTTCCAGTATGACTCTTGGTTTTATGCATTATGCTATTTCTTGATGATAGTTGCATTTACTTACTTTTATACAGCTATTATATTTAATCCAAGAGAGATTGCTGAAAACATGAAAAAACAAAATGGCTTTATTCCTGGAATAAGACCAGGACAGGCTACTAGTGAATATATTGATTATATATTAACTAGAATTACTTTGCCGGGTGCTATTTTCCTTGGATTAGTTGCAATACTACCTACATTTGTTACTAATGTATTTAATGTAGGAATGAGTTTTGCACAGTTTTTCGGAGGAACAAGTTTGCTTATTATGGTCGGAGTTGCTTTAGATTCTTTGCAACAAGTGGAATCTCATCTTCTAATGAGACACTATGATGGCTTTATGAAAAGTGGTAGAATACGTGGCAGAGCTAATTAAAATTTGACAAAAGTTAGAGATAAAAAGATGTTTCGGTTTCGCCCTCTTAAAGTTGATGAAATAAAAAAAATGGAAGTTGCAGGGCAAATTGTTGCAGAAACCTTAAAATTGATAGAAAAAAATATTAGGGTAGGTGTAGAAACTTTAGAACTTGACAGTTTAGCAGAAGATTTTATTCGCTCAAAAAATGCAAAGCCGGCATTCAAAAATTATAATGGTTTCCCATATACTTTATGTATATCTATAGATGAAGAAATAGTACATGGATTTCCAAGCAAGCGTAAGTTAGAAGAAGGACAAATAGTATCTATAGATTGTGGTGCTGAAATAGATGGTTATTTTGGTGATAGTGCGGTAACTTTTTCTGTAGGAAAAATTTCGGAAGAAAAACAAAGATTATTAAAAATAACAGAAGAATCTTTGTTTGCAGGAATAGAAAAAGCTGTAAATAGAGGAAAAGTTTATGATATTTCTTCTGCAATACAAAAACATTGTGAAAATGCAGGTTACTCTTTAACAAGAGAATTAACAGGACATGGAATAGGAAGAAAATTGCATATGTCCCCAAGCATACCAAATTTTGTACCACCTTTGTTAAGACGTACTGAATTACCTAATGCAAAATTGCTAAACGGAATGGGACTAGCTATAGAACCAATGGTACATTTAGGTATGAAAGAATGTTATACTGCTAAAGATAACTGGACAGTAATTACAATGGATAAAACACCTGCGGCACATTTTGAACATACTGTAATTGTAAATGATAATAAACCGTTAATATTGACTTTAAGAGATTAATTGTTATGTTTATAGATAACAACAAAATGGATTTTATAAAAAAATTATTATTGATTGAAAGAGTAAAATGGCAAAAACTGACGTTATAAAAATAGATGGTATAGTGGAAGAAGCATTACCTAATACACAGTTTATTGTACGCTTTGAGAATGGTCATAAAATTCATGCACATATTTCAGGAAAAATGAGAATGAACTTTATTAAAATTTTGCAAGGCGACAAGGTATCTGTAGAAATGTCTCCCTATGACCTGACAAAAGGAAGAATTACATATAGATATAAATAATCTATGATAGATTACTTATGTTTATTTATATCTAAACAAGTAGAGATTTATAGAAACATGATAATTATTAAGCATAAATAGAAATTTTAAATAATAAAATATATATCAAATATGAGAGTACAAGCTTCAGTAAAAAAGAGAGATCCTAACGATAAAATAGTTAAACGTAAGGGTCGTGTTTATGTAATTAACAAAAAAAATCCACGATTTAAACAAAGACAAGGATAGGAGTATAGCAATTGGCACGTATAGCAGGAATTGATTTACCTAAAAATAAGCGTGGTGAAATAGGACTTACTTATATTTATGGTATTGGCCTCACTACAGCAAGAAAAATTTTAGATAATACCGGTATAGAATACGGTAAACGCGTAAGTTCATGGACAGATGAAGAAGTAGCTCGTCTGAGACAAGAAATTGAACATTATAAAATAGAAGGTGTGCTTCGTTCTGAAGTTCAAATGAATATAAAGCGATTAATGGATATTGGTTGCTATAGAGGAATACGACATAGACGTGGTTTACCTTGCCGCGGACAGCGTACTCGTACGAATGCAAGAACACGTAAAGGTAGAAAGAAAACTGTTGCAGGAAAGAAAAAAGCAGTTAAGTAATTAACATAATAATTAAAATATAGGGTTTAAATTTTGGCTAAGAAAAAAATAAAGAAAAAAATCGTCACCGACGTACATGGTAAAGCTTTTATTAAAGCATCGTTCAATAATGTATTAGTAACTATTTCCGATACTTACGGTAATGCTTTATGTTGGTCGTCTGCAGGGAAAAACTCTTTTCGTGGTTCAAAGAAAAACACTCCTTATGCTTCCCAAGTTTCAGCAGAAAAAGCTGCTAAAGAAGCTTATGAAATGGGGTTACGTAAGGTAGATGTTTTTGTAAAAGGACCTGGATCCGGACGTGAAGCAGCAATTAGAGCACTATATCAAGCAGGGCTTGAAGTAAATACTATTACAGATAGAACTCCATTGCCACACAATGGCTGTCGTCCTCCTAAGAGACGTAGAGTATAGTATTTTTTACCATTTTTTATAAAGGAGAAGTTATTAGACTATGATAACACAACAAATGCAAATGCCTGATAAAATTCAAGTAGAAGAGGCATATTCCAATTCACATTGTAGATTCGTTATGCAACCTTTAGAACATGGTTATGCAAATACTGTAGGAAACGCAATGCGAAGAGTTTTGCTTTCATCTGTTCCGGGAGCGGCTATAATTGGTGTGAAAATATCAAACGTACTACATGAGTTTCAAAGTATTCCACATGTTGTAGAAGATGTGTCCGAAATTATATTGAATTTGAAAGAAGTAAAAATCAAATTAAGTGATAAAAAAACACAAAGAGTTTTATTCCATGTAAAAGGACCAGGAAATTTAACGGCAAAACATATTCAAGATGCTGCACCTAATTTGGAAATTATGGATCTAAAGCAACATATAGCAACTTTATCAAAAGAAGCTGATTTCGATGTTGAATTAAGAATAGGACGTGGCAAAGGGTTTGTTCCAGCTGAAGAACAAATTATTGTTGATTTTCCTGTTGGTATGTTACCAATAGATTCTGTATATACGCCTGTTCTATTAGTAAATACATTGATAGAACCATTTAGAGTTGGACAAAGAACAGACTATGAACGTCTATTGCTTGATGTGAAAACTGATGGAACGATTCTACCGCAAGAAGCAGTGCACTATGCAGCAAGAATACTTTTAGAACACTTTAAACTGTTTACATATTTTGAATTGTCAATTGATGACGAAATGATTCCTTCTGCTGTCCCAGCTGAAGACGAAGCTAAGATTGCAGAAAAAAATAGAATTAGAACTATTTTGCTGACTCCTATTGATGAATTAGAATTGTCGGTAAGAGCTCATAACTGTTTGAAAGCTGCTAATATTAAAAATATAGGTGAACTCGTACAATTACAGGAAAGCGACTTGCTGAAATTCAGAAACTTCGGTAAAAAATCTCTTGCAGAATTAACTGAACTTATATCAATGCATGGATTAACTTTTGGAATGAATACAGAACAATATCTGAAAGAAGATATTAAACCACCTATTATTAACTTTTAAAAATAATAAGAGATTATAAATGAGACACTTAGTTAAGGGAAGAAAATTAAATAGAACTAAAAGCCATAGAGAAGCAATGTTTAAAAATATGGCTACATCGCTTTTTGAGCATAAAAAACTACATACAACCGAAGCAAAAGCAAAAGAACTTAAACCTATAGCTGAAAAATTAATTACAAAAGCTAAAAATGCACTTGCTAACGAAAAGCAAAATCTATTGCCTGAAGGACAAACTGTTGATATTCACAATAGAAGACAAGTAGGAAGATATATAAGAAATAAAGCTGTATTGCAAGAACTGTTTGATGCTATAGCTCCAGTTGTAGAAGGAAGAAACGGAGGCTATACACGTGTAGTAAAAACAGGAACAAGAAGAGGTGATGCAGCAAGAACTGCTATTATAGAACTTGTTGATTGGGGAGCTCCTCAAGACGGAACTATTTCTAATAAGCCAGCTAAAAGAAAAAGAGATAGTCAAAAAAAGAAATCTTCTCGCAAAGAAAGCAGTGTAGCTAAAATTACAACAAAAGAAGAAGTAAAAGAAGTTAAAGATGAAGAAGTAGTAACAACAATTGAAACTGCTGCTGTTGAAGAAACAGATGTTACAACTGCTGAAGTAGTAGAAACTGCTGAAGATATAACAAGTGCAACAGAAGAAACTCCAGATACTGGCGAAATCAAAGAAGAAGCAGAAGCTCAAAATGAAGAAGAAGCAGTAACAGTTGAAACTGCTGCAACAGAAGAAACAGAAGTTACAACTGCTGAAACTACAACAAGTACAATTGAAGAAACTTCAGACACTGTCGAAATCAAAGAAGAAACAGAAGCTCAAAATGAAGAAGTAGCAACAGTAGAAACTGCTACAGAAGAAACAGAAGTTACAACTACTGAAGCAACAGCTGAAGATACAACAAGTGAAACAGGTGAAACTTCAGCTGATACTGAAGAAAACAAAGAAAAAGAAGTATAATAGAAACTCATAATTTTTTAAAAGAGAACAAAAGACTATCTGATATAAAGAAGATAGTCTTTTTTATTTTTTAATAAAAAAAATCTCAATTTATAATGTATATATCTGAAAAAAATGTTAAATTTGTTGTAAATTTTTTAGATTAAAAATATGAAAATTACAGACTATTTAGATTATATATCTTACGAAGAATTTCACCTAGCTAGTGTCAATATTGATGTAAAAGGAATTGCTTATAATTCCAAATTGTGCAAACAAGATTTTATTTTTGTAGCTATACCCGGCGAAAAATTTGATGGACATAATTTCATTTCAAATGCAATAGAAAATGGAGCAAAAATTATTGTATGTGAAAAACTGCCGGAAGTTGACGAAAATCTATGTAACGAGAAATTTCCCGGCATTTCATTTCTTCTTGTGAAAAATTCTAGAATAGCTTTGGCTGAACTGTCTCATGCTTTCTATGGTTTCCCAACTAATAAGCTTAAAATTATAGGTATTACAGGTACGAATGGAAAAACAACAACAACTTTTTTATTAAAAAGCATATTGGAAGAAGCAGGGAAAAAGGTTGGAGTTATTGGAACTGTCGGCATATTTATCGGAGATGAAAAAACAGAGTCTAACAGAACTACTCCAGAATCACTTGAACTAGCGCAGATTTTTTCAAAGATGCAAGAGGCAGGTGTGGAATATGTGATAATGGAGGTTTCTTCGCATTCTTTAGTATTACATAGAACAGATACTATTAATTTTCAAGTTGCTGCTTTTACAAATCTTACACATGAGCATTTAGATTTTCATAAAACTATAGAAAATTATGTGCTTGCAAAAAAGAAACTTTTTGATAGCTTGCAAGAAAACAGTATAGCTATTGCTAATTCTGATGATGTTTTTGCAGAGCAAATGTTACAAACATGCAAAGCAACAAAAATCAAATTTGGAAGAGAAGAAGATTATGCGGAACATTTTGTTAAAATTTTTGATGAAAAAATATCAAAGATTGGAAGTCAATTTAAACTTAATTTTGACGGGAAAAATGAAGTTGATTTCAAAATAAATTTGACTGCAAGGTATAATGTAGAAAATGCTACAATTGCAATTATTGCCGCAAAAAAATTAGATATTGATGATAACACAATCAAAGCGGGATTACTCAAATCTAATGGAGCTCCGGGACGACTTGAAATAGTGCAACTTAAAAATGGAGCTGTGGCTTATGTTGATTATGCTCATACGCCTGACGCATTAGAAAAAGCGCTTGTAACTTGCAAAAATATATTGGAAAATGAAAGTGAAAAAGCGGGAAAATTAATATGTGTTTTCGGCTGCGGTGGCGATCGTGATAAAAGTAAACGTGCTATTATGGGAAAAATTTCGACAGAAATTGCTGATATAACTATATTAACAGATGATAATCCGAGAACTGAAAACAATGAAAGTATAATAGATGATATTATGTTAGGAGTTAAAAAAGGGAAAGAAACGATAAGAATTTCTGATAGAGAAAGCGCTATAAAGAAAGCAGTAGAACTAGCTAGTAACAAAGAAGATATAATCATTGTTGCAGGGAAAGGACACGAAAACTATCAGATAATTGGAACGGAAACAAAGTATTTTAGTGATATGGACATACTTAAACTATTTGCATAGAAAATGAAGTACGAGCAAGCAAAGCAAACTCCTATTAGAAAAACACGTGCAAATCGTCTTACCCTTGTTAAAACAACAGGTGAAGTGCCAGATGAAGCAAATTATGGAAAAGTCTGTTCTATTGTCGGTAATAAAGTTATAGTAGAAACTACAGATAAAAAAGAATATGAATGCGTTCTTACGGGAACAGTAATTTCTGACAATAGTAATTTAGCAAATATAATAGCTGCGGGAGATAATGTATGGTTTTTATTAGAAGAAAACTCTTTAGGAAGTATAGTAAAAGTTGAAAACAGAGAAACTTTTTTTTCTCGCAAAGATCCAAGTAATACCAATAAAGAACAAATTCTTGCAGCAAACATAGATAATGTTGTTATATTTTTTGCAGCTGATGAACCGCTTTTTAATCCGAAGCTTGTCGATAGATTTCTAATTGCTGCAACTTTAGGCGAAGTAAAACCTATACTTTGTGTAAACAAAATTGATTTAATTGAAGATGATTCATATATATATGATTATTTAGAAATATATAAGAATAATGGGATTGAAGTTTTTACCATTAGTGTATTAGAAAATAAAGGAATTGAACTAATAAAAAAATGTTTAGTTGGTGCGGAAAATCTTATAACAGGTCCTTCAGGGGCAGGAAAATCAAGTTTTCTTAATTTAATTCTTGGTTATGAAGCTCAAATGGTAAGAGAAATAAGCTATCGTACAAACAAAGGTATGCATACAACATCATTTTCACGCAGATATGTTTTAGATAATCAAACTGCAATTATTGATACTCCGGGATTACGCGAGTTCGGATTGTGGGATATGCAAAAAGAAGACTTTCGTTTATTCTTTCCTGATTTTATTAAATATCTTAACAAATGTCGCTTTCCTTCTTGTACTCATACGCATGAGCCGGATTGTGCAGTTAAAGAAGCAGTAGAATCAAACGAAGTTGATTATGAAAGATACGAAAGCTATATTTCTTTGTTAGAAGATTAGGTGATTACCGTGATGTTTTAAAATTCCCCTTCTCAGAAGGGGTGGACGGCGAAGCCGGACGGGGTAGTCTATTACCACACCTCCCCTGCTTCGCAGGTGCTCCTCTCAAGAGGAGAATTTAAAAATTCCCCTTCAGTGAAGGGATAAAATCGTAATTTTAATATTGTACAATAAAAATATAAGAGATTATTAATGAGAAAATTTCCTGCTGTTTATTGGCTTGTAATTGTATTTGAGTTCTTTGAACGTGGTGCCTATTACGGCATGCTAAGTATTTTAGCGGTTTATTTAACGGACAAACTTAGTTTTTCTGTAACAGAGGCGGGTTCTGTTTTAGGTATAATTCAACCGATTTTATATTTCTTACCTATTTTAACGGGAGCAATAGCAGACAAAGTTGGCTATCGTCGTATGCTGACAATAGCTTTTGCTCTTCTTGGTACGGGCTATTTTTTAGTTAGTCAATCGACGGAATACTCAACAGTATTTGCGTCTCTATCTATAATGGCTTTAGGTGCTGGTACATTTAAGCCTATTATTTCAGGAACGATAGCTCGTGTAACTAACGAGGAAAATTCGGGACTTGCTTTCGGTATTTTTTATTGGTCAATAAATTTAGGTGCTTTTTTATTCCCTCTTTTTATAGTACCATTTTTAAAAGCTATAGATTGGAGTTATGTTTTCATAGCTTCTTCGATTTGTACGGGTCTTATGATTATTCCGACTATATTTCTTTATAAGGAGCCTGTAGTAGCAGATAGTAAAGAAGAAAATGAAAAAGAAAGTATTTCGAAGATAATTTTATCTATTTCCAAGAAGATACTAACAGTTTTATTTGATTGGCGTTTTGTTCTATTTATATTAATATATTCATTGTTTTGGGTACTTTATTTCCAAATGTACGGCACAGCTCTTTGGTACGTTCAGCTTTTTGTTGATGCTACGCCATTAAATGAATTTATTAGTAATTTATTTGGAATATCATGGAAATTTGATATTGAACATGTTACGGTAATTAATGCTTTTACTATAATTTTATTGCAATTAATAATTTCGCGTATTGTTCAGAAGACGAAGCCTATTCCGACTATCATAGCGGGATTTATACTAGCTACATTAGGAATGACTATCTTAGCTATTAGTTCAAATATATGGTTTTTTGTAGCTGGTTTATTTATGTTTGCAGTAGGAGAGATGACGGCACATCCGAAATACATTTCTTATTTAGGTTTAATTGCACCTGCTGACAAGAAAGCAACATATCTTGGTTTCGGTTTTCTATACGGCGTTTTTGGTTCGTCTATAGGTAGTATTTTAGGAGCGAATTTATACGAGAAATTAGTAAATGCTCCTATTGTACTTCAATTAAAGTTGAGACTTAGCGAAGCTGGTATAGCAGTGGCTGAAAGTACTTCGTTAGCTGATTTATTGTCGTTAGCCGAAACGATAGGCATTACGAAAAGCGATGTAATAATGTATGGAAATCCGACTAAACTTTGGTTGATTTTTTCCTTAATAGGTGTTGCAGCTGTTGTTGGTTTATTGCTATATAATAAATATATTCGACCTAAAGGAGAAGAAGTAAAACAATAATTATAAATTAGTTCAAATTGTTGGGGCGTATTTGATACGCCTCGACAGTTCGCTGAATTTGCTTGTTTTTTTTACGCACTTACACTTTCAATAAACTTTAATGCTTCGTTCTCGTCTTTTTCGATAGCTATTTCTACTGCACGTTTGGCTGTTTCTAAAAGCTGTTCCGATTGGTTTTTTAGTCGGAAACTTTCATCAACTAGTTCTGCTATTTCTTGTTGTTTAGTATAGTCAACGATAGGTACATATAAATTTCGTATTGTTGGCAAATCAGTGTTTTGTCGAACACTTGCTTGGGCTATATTCCTATACAAATAATAAGGTTTAGCAATATTTTGAATATAAAGTCCAAGAAAAACGGGATCAAATCCAGAGTTGTTTTTCAACCGTACCCTGATTGTAAATGAAGCAAACAACCATCCAACTTCATCTCTTACAACTCCTACATCTCCAACTGTACCCATTTGAGAGATAATAATATCTCCCTTTTTTGTATAAAACTTTTCAGGTAAATTCTCTGTGTTTATTATTCTATCAAGTTTTTCTGTCGTAATGTTTGTATTTTTCAGATTCATTCCTTTTATGTAAGGAATACCACTACCATCTTCTGTGTATGGACTTGTTGGCACAGTTCCATAATTGATTAGTTTTGATATTTCTGAAATTAACTTAAAACCATTAGACTTTAGCAGTGATTCAACTTCTTCATACTTCTTTTGATAATATTCCGCATCTAATCTTCCCGTTGCCAAAAAAGATTCTTTGAAACTCTTTACATTTATTGGGTCGGTGCTTGGCTGAGAGTCTTTTAAACCTAAAGTTTCGAGTAAAAGGGTTTCGGCTTGTTGGTAAAGTTGTTTTGATTTTAATCTACTTTCATGAGCAGTATCAAAACAATTCTTTATTTCAAGTTGTATTGATTTATTTAAAATAGGAAATAATATTTCTTTTACTTCTTCAGGATTGACATTCGTTTGATTAATTGACTGACGAGAACGCCTTTTTATATCATTAACACCATATTTTGTATTCAAAAAAGCAGTAAGGTATTCAGGATTAATAATGCTTTCATCAGGAACAAATCTCACCAAGTATGATGCAAAAGTATATTCTTCTTTTTCGACTTGACGATAAAGTCCTGTTCTACCGACCCATTCATAAGAATTAGTTCTATTAAATAAAACGTCTCTGTCCTTTAACTTAAATTTTAAAAATTCTTCTCTTGAAATGTCAGCACTTTTATCAACATTCAAATCAGTTAGCATGTTATGAATTTCATTCATTCGATAAATAGGATAACCAATATTATCTTCATTCATGGATATAGAAATTCCATATTGAGCTTTTTTTAAAACATTGCCAATTCTTTCATATTTTAACTTTGGGTTTCTATATGGTTCTTTTGTCCAAAAATCGCTATCTACTCTTAAATCTTTATTTTTAAATGCTTCAGATAATTTAATTTCTGCTATTTCCAGCCCTTCCAACAACTTTTTATATTTTTCTTCATTGAAAGGGCTATTTAAAAAAAACTTAGTCCTTCTTTTTTAGCAAACTCAATAAATGCTTCGGCAATTCCGTCTTGGGTTAAGCCGTCGTGATTAAAAAGGTCATGCTTTACAATTAGATGTCCGTGATCATCTAATTTATATGTTCCGGCAGAATTTTTTAGAAATATTTTGTCGCCGCTGTTATCTTTGCTTGGTTCTTGCATTGTAGCAAAGAAAATAGGGTAATCATCTACTTTCGGACAAAGTTTATCGTCCCATTTTTGAACAAATAAAACGCTTGTTTTTGTTCCTGTATGTGGTTTAAACACGTTACCGTGCAAACCAACAACCGCTAAAATACGGCATCTTTCAGCAATAAATTCTCTTATTCGTTTATCGCTACTATTATTAAATCGTCCTTGTGGCAAAACAATTGCCATACGACCGCCCGGTTTCAAAAAGTCGAGGTTTCGCTCAATAAATAAAATATCTCTGCCAACTTTATTTTGATACTTTCCATTCTCTTTTTTTCCTAATTCATATTTTGCTAAAATACGGCTTTCTTTTATATCTCCGGCAAATGGTGGGTTTGCCATAAGTACATCAAATTGAAAATCTTGGTTGCTATTATTGTCTTTACGAAGCCTTCTTAGTTTTTTCCAACCTTCAAAATAAACGTCTTGCCAATCGTGATCTTCAGTTTTTTCGTCCCAACGTTCCCAATCTAAAGTATTTAGATGAAGTACGTTAGTTTGTCCATCTCCTGCAATTAAATTCAAAGTGCGTCCAACTCTAACGGCTTTTTCGTCAAAATCTATTGCAAACACTTTTTCCTGCACATAATCAATACAGCGTGCTGGTTTATTTTCGAGTGTAAACAGATGACTTTTATCTAAACCTTCTTCTTGTATTATCTGTTCCCAAACGTGAAAAATTGTATGAACAGGAAATCCACAACTGCCTGCAGCTGTATCAATCATAGTTTCATTTTCTTTTGGGTTTAACATTTTTACAGCCATATCAATTACATAACGAGGTGTAAAATACTGTCCTTTTTCGCCCTTGCTACTCTTATTTATCAGATATTCAAAAGCTTCATCAACTACATCGAGGTTTGAATTAAAAAGTTTAACGTCCTGAAGCGATGAAACACAAATAGAGAGGTGCGACGGAGTAAGCATTATTTTTGCATCATCGTTAAAAACCCCTTCCCATTTTTGTTTGGCTTTGTCAAATAGTCCTTGAAGTTTGTTTTTCAGTTCGGTTTCAGTGTCGCCATAGTTTCTAAATTCTAAATGTCGTGATTTGTTACGCCCGCTTTCCATTTCGTCATATAGTTTTGTGAAAATCAACTTAAATAATTCCTCAAAAACGTCTACTCCGGCGTTTGCCAGCACTTCATCTTCCATTTCAAGAATCAAGTCTTTTAATGATTTGCGTTCAGTAACTAATTTGTCTTTTTTAATTAGGTCGTCAATTGTCCAACGTTCTTTTAAAATATCTGAAAGTTTTTGATTAGCTTTTGGAATGCTTGAAATATCTTCAAAATAGTTAGGGTCTTTTCGGTGGTAATAGGAAATGGAATCGCCATTAGTCCAAATCCCAATCGGAGCTCCTGTTGCGTTACAATATGACTTTAATTGTTCTTTTCCGTCTTTTAGTTTTGGTTTCTTGAGTTCAACTATTATAAAAGGTACAGTTGCTTGGTCTTTGTCAAAAATTACGATGTCTGCTCGTTTTACTTCTCTGCCAAAATGCACATTGTACTCTAGCTCCATTCGCTTTTTTGGATATTTATAATCGTTAAGCAACTTGTCGACATATAATTGTCTTACAACTTCTTCAGGTGTAAGTTTTATTTCTTGATTTCTTATCTGACAAAGAAAATAAGGATTATTTCCTTTCTCGTTTGATTTTACAATTATTTTATCTTCTAATACTTTTATTCTAGCTGGGTCAAATTGAGTAAGTTTGTACTCTGAATCTTTTAGTATTTCTGCTAATGTCATAATAATTCTTTTTCCTGAAAAAGTTATTGAATCAATTTTTGAATTTGCAAATATACAAAAACTTACGCTAAATAAAAGAATATTTTGAAGAAAAAATGAACGGGGTAGTCTATAATTGTCTGAACCGGGATTAACAGGATTAAAGGATTAGCAGGATTGTGCTGTAGGCACAAAATTTCGGTAAAAGAAATGTAATCTTACTCATCTCGTCCCTTACGGGACGAAACATAAGCAAGTATAAGTTTTTACCGATATTTAATCCCTACGGGATTTATAAGGATATATAATTAATAACCACGCCTCCCCCGCTTTGCGGGTACTCCTCTACAAGAGGAGAATTAACAAAAAAGAAGATGTAGAAACTAACGTTCTACATCTTCTTTTTTTATTTTTTTATAATGCGGACAAATTAATAGTTATCGATTTGAGCGCGTTGTAACTTATTTGAATAGTCAAAATAAACAGTTTTCCATTCGGTGAATATATCGAATGCTGTCCAACCACCTTCACGATGTCCATTTCCAGTTCCTTTAACTCCGCCGAAAGGCATATGAGCTTCTGCACCGATAGTAGGGGCGTTCACATAGCATATACCAACTTCCATTTCACGAGTAGCGAGCCAAGCAAGATTAACATCTTTTGTATATATTGAGCCTGAAAGTCCGTATTCGCAATGGTTATGTAATTCAATAGCGTGTTCAAAAGAATCTGCTTTAGAGATACATAGCACTGGACCAAACACTTCTTCGTTGAAAAGAGTATGTTTTTCTGTTACGTCTGCAATAATAGTTGGTTCAAAGAAACAGCCATTAGCTAGCGCAGGATCAGCAACTCTTTTGCCACCACATACCAAACGTCCACCTTCTTCAAGAGCTATTTTTGTAATTCTTTCACAGTTTTCCAAAGATTTCATATGGATTACTGGACCCATTTCTGTTTTTGGATCTAATCCATCGCCAATTTTTAATTTAACTACTTTTTCTTTCAAAAGCTCAATTACTTTTTCATATACATTTTTATGAACAATTAATCTTGAAGTAGCTGTACATCTTTGTCCTGTTGTTCCGAATGCTCCCCAAAGAACACCTTCTATAGCTAGATCTAAGTTCGCATCGTCCATAATAATTTGTGCATTTTTGCCGCCCATTTCAAGGGAAACGCGTTTGTTTAATTTTCCACAAACTTCAGCGATTTGGCAGCCTATTTCTGTTGAACCAGTAAATCCAACGACTTTTACGTCAGGATGATGAACAATATGATCGCCCATAGAACCTGTTCCTAAAAGTACATTAAATACGCCTGCTGGTACGCCTGCTTCTTCCATAATTTCAGCAAAAATCACTCCTGAATGTGGAGCATCTTTAGAAGGTTTGAAAACAACAGTATTTCCTGCAGCTATAGCTGGTAAAATTTTCCATGATGGAACAGCAATAGGGAAATTCCACGCTGTAATAACACCAACAACACCAATAGGAGTACGGAAAGCTAGATTTATTTTGTTGTCCATTTCGCTTGGTACAGTGTGTCCAAATAAGCGACGTGTTTCAGAAGCCGCATAATAAGCGGTGTCAATAGCTTCTTGTACATCTCCTTCTGTTTCGAAAGTAGGTTTTCCCATTTCGCGAGTCATAATTTTTGCGAGCTCTGCTTTTCTGCGTGTGAAAATATCACCAACTTTACGCATAATATCGCCACGTTTAGGAGCTGGTACTAAGCGCCAAGATTTATAAGCTTCTTTTGCTGCTGCAACAGCATTATCTACATCTGCTTTATCTGAGAATGCAAACTCGCCTATAATGTCATTTTGATTTGCAGGTGAAATATTTTTAAATGTTTTTCCTGATACTGCATCAACCCATTTTCCGTTGATATAATTTTTGAATTTAGTCATTTTATTTTTTTATCCTTTAAATAATTAAAATTTATAAAAAAGTTGTGTTTTTTTCTATTACGGTACAATGCGATAAATCATTCTTGGGAATGGAATAACTTCGCGAATATGTGCTGCACCTGTTATCCATTTAACAACGCGTTCTAATCCAAGTCCAAATCCACTATGAGGCACAGAGCCGAAACGTCGTAAATCTAAATACCATTGAAAATCTTCTAATGGTAAATTTTCATTGTGAATTCTTTGAGTTAAGAGCTCTATATCGTCTTCACGTTGGCTACCGCCTATTATTTCGCCTGCTTTTTCAGGACCTAACATATCCATAGCAAGAACAACGCGGGAATCGTTAGGATCACGTTTCATATAGAACGCTTTAACTTCCGAAGGATAACGGTGAATAATACAAGGTTTGTCAAACTGCTCCATAATAGCTTCTTCTTGGACTGTGCCAAAGTCTTCGCCCCAAGGGAAAGGAAGTACATCTACATCTTTTCCGTCAATTTTTTTCTTAAGCGGGATTTTATTTTCCACTAACCAATCAACAGCATCTGAATAGCTCATTCTGTGGAATGGACGGCGTACTTTTTCTAATTTAGTTGTATCGCGCTCTAAAAGTTTTAATTCTTGTTGGCAGTTTTTGAGAGTATATTGAACTATATATTCAACTAAATCTTCAGCAAGATCCATATCGTCATTTATATCAAAAAAAGCCATTTCAGGTTCAACCATCCAAAACTCTGTTAAATGTTTACGAGTTTTTGAATGTTCAGCGCGGAAAACAGGACCAAAAGTATAAACTTTTCCTAAAGACATAGCAGTAGCTTCAGCATAAAGTTGTCCTGATTGCGAAAGGTAAGCATTTCCTAAATCAAAATATTTAGTCTCAAATAAAGTTGAGGTACCTTCGCAAGCACTTGGCGTTAAAATAGGGGAGTCCATTAACTTAAAGCCGTTACCATCAAAGAAATCACGAATAGCTTTAACGATAGCAGCACGAACACGCATAATTGCATGCTGACGAGAAGAACGAAGCCATAGATGACGATGTTCTATAAGAAAAGCATCACCATGTTCTTTTGGAGTTATAGGATAATCTTTTGTCAAGCAATATATTTTTAGATCTGTTACATCTATTTCAAACCCACCGGGAGCGCGCTCTTCAGCTCGCACAACACCTTTTACTTCAATGGAAGATTCTTGAGTTAATGACTTTGCATCATTAAATAATTCTTCGCTTGTATTAGGTTTGAAAACAACACATTGACAGATACCTGTTCCGTCGCGTAAGACAATAAATTGCAACTTACCTTTGCCGGTTTTGTTCTGTACCCAGCCACGCAAAGTAACTTCTTTACCAACAGCTTCAGATAAGTTTTCTATATATTGAAATGATTTATATGGAGACATCATTTGTCTTTTTACCTTTTATAGTTCAAAAAATACAATATAATGAATTTATGCGTAAATTCAATAAAAAAAGCATCTTGTTTCTTAAAAACACATATAAATTTTTATTAGTTAAAAATAAAAAAAATATGTAAATAAAAAAAATATGTTTTTGTCAAAAAAAAATATTATATTTGTAGTTATGTTTAATCTAAATAATAATTCTATTTTTAATAAATGGCAAAATATATTGTAAATCCGGTTAGAGTAAAGATGAAAGAATCTGCTGAAGGCTCTATTTATCAATCAATAGTAGCTATGGGAATTCGTTCTAGGCAGATTAACGATGATATAAGATACGAGTTGCGTCAAAGATTGATGGACGTTTCTTCAAATGAGGAGACAGATGAAACTAATCCTGATCAATTGTCAATAAGTCGTGAATTTGAGAAACTACCTAAAGCTACTTTTATCGCAATGAAAGAAATGTATGACGGTAGGTTAACTTTTAAGTATCCCGATGAAATGGATGATGAAAATGAAATAATGTAAAGTTTGAAAACTCCAGCGTAATAGTTGGAGTTTTTTTTATACATAAAAAAACTCATCTTGCAATTGTTCAAAGCGAAGATGAGTTTTTTGTTTTTCAAGAATTAGTGCCTATTTTTCTTCTTTCCATTGTGTTATTAATCCAGCATAGTAATTCGCTAAAGACTCAGCTGCTTCAGGCTCTTTACTATTACTTAAAACTACAAAGTTGGCACTTTCTTTTTCAGGATAAAGTAAAACGCTACCTTCTTCTTTGAAAATTTTAACACCTTCAACTAACATTCGCTCCATACCTTCTGAAGCTTCCATAGCGCGTCTCATTATTGTTCCTTTCTTTTCCCAAGGAACGTGAACGATTATGGATTTTTGATAATATTGAGGAAGTTTTTTATCAAGATCAGATATGCGTAAATTAGATTTTGCTAGCGTTTCAAGAATTTGTCCGACAGTAAACATAGCATCGGCAGCAAACAAGAAATCGGTAAAAATGAATCCACCATAGCTTCCACCCACAAATTTCACTTTTTCGTCTAAAGTAGATTCCATCATAGCTGCATTAGAGTTTTTAATGCGTACAACTTCTACATTATAATCTTTGGCAATTTCGTCGATTTCACTTCCAGCTAAAATAGAGATAGCAATTTTATATGGTTCAAGATGTCTATGAGTTTCTAAGTATAATTTTGTAACTATAGTTAAGAGGCGACTGTGTGAGTACCAAACGCCACGTTCGTCTATCATACGAACCTTTTCAGCTCCTGCTTCAACTTGAAAGCCGATTTCATAATCTAAACTACGCATAATTTTAGAAGCTTCGTCCATCTCTTTCGGCATTTGTAAAAACTGGCTGTCAGGGTTAAAATTATTTAAACTATTGACGTAATTATTCAGTGAAATAACCTCAGCATTGCAGTAACCAAGTAAATTAGGCAAAATACTAGCTGCAAGTCCATATGAATAGTCTATAAGAATTTTATACTTACGCTTTCGTAGCAATTCAATATCTATAGAGTTAGTATATCTATTCATATAAGCTTCATTTGTAACTGGATTTAACGTGATTGTACCCATATTTTCTTCAGGTACACGCAAAATGTCTTCTCCGAAGAAATAGCGTTCAATTTTTTTTGCAACATTTGTAGAAATATCACGTCCGTCTTTGCTAAAGATTATAATATCGTGCATCTTAGGATTTCTTGGACTGCTTCTTATATGTATTCCTGCGTCGTATTTTCCTGAACGTAGTTCTTGGCGTGATTGAGGAATAGAAGTTACTTGCAAATCAACGATATTAACACCGACAGAAGCTACTCCGGCAATCATAGCGCGCTTCATAATTCGCGAACAGTTGTCAGGAGCGCGACTTGCTATAATAGTAGAATTTGCACCTATGGAAAGTCCTAATGCTGTTCCTAATTTTGCAACAAATTCGGGATGAATTTCTATGTTTGAAAGTCCAGTAATGCGAGCTTCGGAGAATAATTCTCTTTGCCATTTTTCTTCTTGAACTAAAGATCGTGAAAGAACAGCTCCTTCTTCAACATTTTTATTAGGCCAAAGTTTAATATTAGCATTTAAAATAGCAGATTTGCCTATATTACAATCATTAGAAATAAAAACATTTTCATTTATAACAGCAGATTGACCTATTGAAACACCGTTGCAAACTACATCATCTGTTAATCTTGCAAAATCACCTATAGTTACATTGTTCCACAAAGTAACGCGAGTGAGTTTTGCTCCGCTTCCTATAGTTACATCGTTACCAATTACGCAATCTGTTAAGTGTGCGTGATCACCTATAGTTACGTTATTTCCAAGCATAACTTTACCGCTAAATGTAACAGTAGGTGAAATAATGCAATTTTCACCGATAATTACACCGTCAGGTCGTTTTGTTCCTTTAAAAGTAACTTTTAATTCGCCATTAAGAGCATCACTTTGACCTATTTGATATTCATCTAAGTTGCCGACATCACGCCAATAACCATCAGCTATATAACCATAAAGTGGCATGTTTTTAGCTAACATCATAGGAAATAAATCCTTACTAAAATCAAATTCTTTACGATAAGGAATTAAATCTAAAACATCAGGTTCTAAAATATAAATACCAGTATTAATTGTATCGGAAAAAACTTGCCCCCAAGATGGTTTTTCTAAAAAACGCGTAATTCTACCTTCTTTGTCGGTCATAACTATGCCATATTGCAATGGTTGAGTATGGCGAGTTAAAAGTATAGTTGCTTTTGCTTGCTTAGAAATATGATAATCTATAGCTTTAGTTAAATCGAAATCTGTTAAAACATCACCGCTTATTACAATAAAACGTTTGTCTAAATACCCGCCAGCATTTCTCACGCTACCTGCAGTGCCATAATCATCTTGTGCTTTGACATATTGCATGTTAATGCCATATTTAGAACCGTCTTCAAAATGACTTGTTATCGAATCTGGTTGAAAATACAGCAGTGAAACTATATCAGTAATCCCATGGTTTTTCAATAAATTAACTATATGTTCCATCATAGATAAATTCATAATAGGAACCATAGGCTTAGGTAGCTTCATTGTAAGAGGTCTTAGCCTTGTGCCAAAACCACCAGCCATAATAACCGCTTTATTCATATTAGTATTCATAATGAACCTCGCAAAAAAACAATAATAAAAATAGTTGTATAAAATATAATAAAACTAATAGTAAAACGAATAAGAATAAATTTAATTTTATATTTTTTGGCGTAATAGTCAAAATTAATGGTAAAATCCTTGTAATTATATAAAAAATCATTATCTTAGCAACATTTTAAGTTTATGGTTAAAAAAATTGCTTTTATTGTGGTTCTTTTGCTATCATAAAATATG
>JAAYTD010000056.1 GCA_012518115.1 Ignavibacteria bacterium
ATATTTCAAGGCAACACATCTTTGAAAAGCCTTTGAACAAAGGCTTTTCAGAGGATATTACCATTAATTTTGACTATTACTCGTTTTTTGAAGGTAAAAAACCATTAATTTTGACTATTACGCCTATATTTATAATTTTATAAACAAAAAATATTTATAAATAATCTATAGTCTAATATCACAAATAGACAAAGAATATAATTGTTAATAACGCAGTGGAAAACATGTTAATAACTACTATGATGTATAGATTATTGAACCAATTTTATTAAAGATAATAATGAAATTTCTATATAGATCATTCTCAAAATTATTATCACGTTGGAATTTCTATTTTATAAGATCTTTACTATATGATCCAAAAGATAGAATCTTATTAAAAGAAAATCTTGATTTTGTTAGACACAAAATATTAGAATTATGTAGTGCAGAAATAGATAAAAATAAAGTGTCCGGCGATGTTGCAGAATTAGGAGTTTACAAGGGTGATTTTGCTAAGGAAATAAATGAGGTTTTTCCTAATAAAACCTTTTTTTTATTTGATACTTTTTCAGGATTTGACAAAAAAGAAATGGAAAAAGATCAACAACAATTTGGAACTAACTATCAATGTTTTTCGGATACTACTATTGAACTTGTGCGCAAGCGAATGAAATATCCAGATTTATGCGTTTTTAAAAAAGGCTATTTCCCCGATACAACAAATGACATGGACAATAAATTTTGCTTTGTTAGTATTGACGTAGATTTATATGATCCTATTATAAATGGGTTAAACTTCTTTTACCCGAGACTTGAAAAAAATGGATATATTTTTGTTCATGATTTCAACAATAAGGAGTTCAAAGGAGCAAGAACAGCTGTTATTGAGTACTGTTTGCAAAATAATATTGGATATGTACCAATTCCAGATGTCAGTGGCAGTGTAATAATAACTAAATAATTTCATCTGAAATTTAATTTTTATTTAACATAGAATTATAAATAAAATTATTGGCAAAAATATCAATAAATGTTGCTAAAATTTCTTAATTATTTTAATTTTACCATAATAAACGATTAAACTTACCGACATTCCTTAAATTAAAAATAAACACTTAGAAAAAACATTTAATTATGGCATTAATATCAGTATTTATAGAAACTTATGGCTGTCAAATGAATTTAAATGACACAGAAATTGTTAAATCTATTATGACAGCATCGGGTGCATCTGTTGCTTCGGAACTAGCTATGGCAAATGTTATACTTTTGAATACTTGTTCAGTACGCTATAATGCAGAAGAACGAATATTAAATAGAATTGACTTTTTGCACCATTTTTTGAAAAAACAGAAACGTAATGCTGTTATAGGTATTATTGGTTGTATGGCTGAAAGGCTGAAAGGTAAGCTTTTTGAACTAAGTGATTTTGTTTCAATAGTTGTTGGTCCTGACGAATATCGCAAGCTTCCCGAAATAACTAGTAATGCTTTAAAGGGCAGCAAGGATATAGCGGTAGAACTAAGTAAAACGGAGACTTACAGTGATATTTTACCATTACGAAAAAGCGGCTTTTCTGCTTGGCTTTCTATAATGCGTGGCTGCAATAATTTTTGTTCATATTGCATAGTTCCTTATACGCGTGGTCGCGAACGTTCGCGTGATACTACATCTATATTAAAAGAGATAGACTATCTTGTTGCAAATAATTTTAAAGAGGTTACTCTTCTTGGGCAAAATGTCAATAGCTATAGCTTTAATGATACAACTTTCCCTAAGCTACTTGAAACCATTGCTATTAGAGCTCCTAAAATGCGTATTAGATTTATTACTTCTCATCCGCGTGATATGAGTGACGAACTTATAGAAACAATTGCGAAGTATGATAACGTTTGTAATTACGTGCATTTAGCACTTCAATCTGGTTCGGATAGGATTTTAAAAGAGATGAACAGACGCTATACTGCCGAACATTTTTTAGATTTAGTTACGAAATTACGTGAAGCTGTTCCTAACTGTGCTATTTCCACTGATATAATTGCAGGTTATCCTACAGAAACGGAAGAAGACCATAAAGATACGCTTCATTTAATGCAAAAAATTCGTTTTGATAGTGCTTTTATGTTCAAGTATTCACCGAGAGAAGGCACGAAAGCCGCTAAAATAAATGACAATATTCCTGAAGAAGAAAAAATTCGCAGACTTAATGAAGTTATTAATTTACAAAATAATATTTCGCGAGAAAAAAATGCTTTAGAAGTAGGAAAAATAGTTGAAATTCTTGTAGAAAATCCAAGTAGAAAAAACACAGACGATTGGGTAGGACGCACAGACACTAATAAAGTTGTAATTTTTAATAACAAAAATAAAAAATATCAAGAAGGCGATTTTCTTAATTTGAAAATAAATAAAAGTACTAGCGCTACTTTATTTGGCGAAACAATAGAAGAATAGTGTTTAGCTTTTAGTTTATACCATTTTGAATAATATATTAGTATTCAAATTGATTTAATTTCTGCAGACTTCACATTATAGCTTCAACTTGAAAGAAGTGTTTACAACATAAATTTACTTTTCTTTGCTCAAAAGAGCATTATAGAATTTTGAAAAATATTGGAAGTAACGCTTTAGCAGAAAACGAAATAATCTGCTTGATTTACTTCTAAAAATCTCAATTGTATAATCTGGATTAAAAAAAAATATAAATTATTAAAAAATAGGCGTAATAGTCAAAATTAATGGTTTTTTACCTTCAAAAAACGAGTAATAGTCAAAATTAATGGTAATATCCTCTGAAAAGCCTTTGTTCAAAGGCTTTTCAAAGATGTGTTGCCTTGAAATAT
>JAAYTD010000057.1 GCA_012518115.1 Ignavibacteria bacterium
GTTTTCGTCATCGCATTTTAGAAATGGGTTTTGTGAAAGGTAGGCATGTAACTGTTATAAAAAATGCACCTTTACAAGATCCTATCGAATACAAGATATTAGATAGCCATATTTCTTTGCGACGTAGTGAAGCTAGTCAAATAGAAGTTATTGATATTTGTGATTATGAAGAAGAACAGCATACTTTTTTTGGTACAATAAATGACGATGATCCAGCAAGTTTTATTCATACCAAGCAGAAAACTATAAATGTAGCACTTGTAGGCAATCCGAATTGTGGTAAAACTTCTTTTTTTAATTTTGCGACGGGATTACACGAAAAAGTTGGAAATTATGGTGGTGTAACTGTAGCAGCTAAGATAGGTGTATTCAATCGTAAAGGTTACACAATAAATTTAGTAGATTTACCCGGCACTTACTCTATTACCGAATATTCGCCTGAAGAATTATATGTACGTCAGCATCTTATAGAAGAGATGCCCGATCTTGTTTTAAATGTCGTTGATGCGTCTAATCTTGAGCGTAATTTATTTTTAACAACGCAGCTTATTGATATGAATTTCAAGACGGTTGTAGCCTTAAATATGTTTGATGAGTTTGAAAAAAGTGGTAATAAACTTGATTATAAATATCTTGGACAAATGTTAGGTATTCCGTTCATTCCGACCGTAGCTTATAAAGGTATCGGCATAGAAGATGTGATTGATACTATTATTGATGTTTATGAAGACCAAGAAGAAATCACAAAGCATATTCATATCAATTATGGCAATACTATTGAAAACGCCATTAGTTTAATCAAGCCGAAGCTTTTGAAAAATAAAGCTATTTGTGATAAATATCATACTCGTTACTTATCTATCAAACTCCTTGAAAACGAAAAAACAACACTTGATCTTTTAAGAGACGGTACAAAGAATTTTAAAGAGATTTATAAAATTGTAAAGCGGCAACAAAAGATTATAACAGATGAATATAAAGAAAATGTAGAAACTGTAATAGCTAATTTGAAATACGGTTTTATAAGAGGTGCTTTAAAAGAAACGCTAGTACTTTCAGACAATAGTCATCATCCTGACAAAGCTACTAAGATAGATAACATTCTAACTAATAAATGGTTGGGCTTCCCTATCTTGATTATATTTCTATACTTAATGTTTCAAGCTACTTTTTCTTTAGGTGCTTATCCACAAGAATGGATTGAGACAGGCGTTGAACTTTTGGGAAATTGGTTATCTAAGGTTTTGCCTGCGGGCGTATTCAATGATTTTGTTGTAGAAGGTTTAGTAGCTGGTGCTGGTGGCGTTATCGTATTTTTGCCGAACATTTTAATTTTATTTTTCTTTATTTCGTTAATGGAAGATACAGGCTATATGGCGCGCGCTACCTTTATTTTAGATAAGTTAATGCATAAAATAGGCTTACACGGACGTTCATTCATTCCACTTTTAACAGGATTTGGTTGCAGCGTTCCTGCTATAATGGCTTGTAGGACTTTGGAAAACAAGAAAGATAGAATTTTAACAATGTTGATAATTCCGTTTATGTCTTGTTCAGCGAAGTTGCCCGTATATTTGCTTTTAGTATCTGCATTTTTCACAAAGCATCAAGGATTAATACTACTTAGCATTTATATGATAGGAATTGTTATAGCTATCTTAGTTGCATTAGTCTTAAAAAACACTGTTTTTAAAAAAACTTCCGAGCATTTTGTTATGGAATTACCTCCTTATAGAAAAGCAACTTTACGTAACACCGCTACACATATGTGGCTAAAAAGCGTACAATATCTTAAAAAAATTGGTTCGGTAGTGTTAGTAGCTTCCACGCTTATTTGGATGTTAAGCTATTTTCCACAACAAAATGATGAAAAAATTAATAACTTGACTGCTGAAAGAGGTTCAATACAATCCCCAAAATCATACATAGAACAAATTGGACAATTTATTGAGCCGACTTTGCGTCCTTTAGGATTTGATTGGAAAATGAGCGTTTGCGTGCTTACAGGATTTGCAGCTAAAGAAACAGCGGTAAGCACAATGGGTATTTTGTATCAAAGTGATGATAAAGATCAAACTTTAGTTGAACAAATTCGTGCAGAAAAATACACTTATGGAGAAAAAGCAGGACAAAATGTTTTTACTCCTTTAGTGGCATATTCATTCATACTTTTTATGTTATTATACTGCCCTTGTGTTGCTGCGGTTGTTACTTGTATGAAAGAATACAATAAATTCTGGGCTTTAGTTTTAACTTTATACACAACTGCAATAGCGTGGATAGTTTCATTTCTTGTTTATCAAATAGGAAGTTTGTTTTAAAAGTACTAGCTAGTAACTTTTTAAAAATTCCCTTTGGTACGAAGGGGTGGCAGGCGAAGCCTGACGGGATAGTTATTGATTAATAAACTACAGTCAAAATATTTTTATAGATATTTAACTTAGATTTTTTCTTTGATATTGTAAAACAATTTTGTATCTTTGTTTATGTTCAACATTAATATTTTTAATTTTATGAAAAATATATTTCTAAATTTATTTCTATTTGTTTCTTTAAGTAGTTTATTATATGCGGACATAACAGATTTAGGGTTGCATTTTCACCATAAATCTGACGCAGAATATAAAAAAATGAGAAGAAAATACATAAATTTCATTCATTCGCCGGACACGAATTTTAATTGGCGTATTGTTGAGCAAGAAAACCGACGTTGGCGACAAGATAATATCAATAATAGATTTAACTTACCTTTGAAAAAAATATCGGGCGATATATTAAGCGGTCAGATAGCTGATGGAAACATTACTGGTTATTGGAAAGAGCGAGGTAGTAATAATCAAGCAGGCAGAACTCATACTTCCGATATAGATTTTGAACGCAATTATATTTATACCGCGAGTGCAGGTGGAAATATTTGGCGAAAAAATATTGGTAAAGACAATTGGGAGTGTTTGAACAACAATTTTAAGATTAACAATATTGTAATGTTGAAAATCATAAAAATTGGAAACGTAAATCGCATTTTAGTTGCTTGCAAAAATGCGAAATATGTATATTATTCAGATGATGAATGTAAAACTTGGCGCTTCTCAAAAGGATTGACAAGCAAAGAAGTTACGGACAAACGCTGTATGCGCGGAGTTATCAGTTCTAATGGCACAATATATACACTTTTCGGTAACACTACATCTTCTATGATTTTAAAATCAACAGATAATGGTGAAAGTTTTGAGACAATTAAAACTATTAATACAAATGTAACTGCTATTGATATTTGGACTTCTGTTTATGAAACGACGGATTTATATTGTTTAGTCAAAAACACTCTCTACAAAATAGATAATTTAGAAAATTCGGAGAAGATTTGTGAAATAGCTTTATTTTCGCAAAAAGCAATTCGAAAAATAATGTTAAGTGGATCAAAACACCAAAACGAGCTAAATTTAGGAGTAGCTTTATATAGAGGCGACAGTACTTTTTTTGCAACTTCACAAGACGAAGGTTCTACTTGGACAGATAGAGGTAAAGTTGCTGACTATCCATTTATGGAAAATAGCTTTGCTGTTTCTAGCGTTGACGGCAATGTTTTATATTTTGGTGGCGTTGAATTTTACTATAATGGTGGCGGTAAACAATGGATACGTCAAAATAAATGGACTGAATATTATACTATATACGGTGGCAATGAAGTAACGAATTTGCATGCTGACATACCGGGAATTAATTCTATAATAGACCCAGTGGGCAATGAATATTTGCTTATTAACACAGATGGTGGAACCTATGAATCGCGTAATTATCTGCAAGATATTACAAATATTTCTTTGACAAATTTGAATATCAGTCAATATTATTCAACTTATACAGAAGAAGCTGATGAAAGTGTAATTTATGCGGGCAGTCAAGATCAAGGTTTGCAAGTCTCTCAAGGTACTGAAAATTCAATAGATTTCAAACAAGTTATTAGTGGCGATTATGCTCATATATGTTCAAGTGATAGTGGCAACACAATTTGGACTGTATATCCGTATATGTTGATGAATTATAGTGATATAAAAACTGATAAAACTACCCATATGAGATATAAACCGAAAAATTCTAATAATATGATTTGGCTTCCACCTATAGCACCGCTAAATAATTCCTCGCAAGTTTATATGGCAGCTAGTGATGAAACAACAGGTGCTCCGCAAATCCAAAAAGTAACAAATCTTGGCTCTGGTAAATCATCTGTTCAAGCTATAATTACTCTTAATGAATTTGCAAAAGCATATAATCCTATAACTGCACTAGCTACTAATCCGCATGAAGAAAATAGTTTTTATTTTATGACTCATCAAGGAATGTTTCATAAGGTTATAGATCAAGAAATAGTTTTTGAAAAAGCGTTGCCACAAACAAAAGGACATTATTTATCGGGAAACAAAATTTTAGTATCAAAGTTAAATCCGAAAAGAATAATTATTGCAGGCTCATCTTACTATTCTGATGGTGTTGTTGTTACAAATGACGGTGGGCAAACTTTTGAATCTATGATTCAAGGACTGCCTAAAACAACAGTAATTGATATTGCACAAACGCCTGACGAAAAGTATTATTTTGCTGCAACTGCTTCAGGTCCTTTTGTTTATGTTGTAGATAATAAAAGATGGTATGAAATGGCGTTACCTAACTCACCTGACCAAACTTTCTGGTCGGTTCAATATCTTCCACAAAATAAAATAGTACGTTTCGGAACTTATGGACGTGGAATTTGGGATTTTAATATAGAAAGTTTTAAAAGTATAGAAAATCAAGTAAGTTTACCGGGCAACTTTAATCTAAAAGCATTACCTAATCCGATACAGTTAGAGAAAAAACAGTGCAAGCTAGTTTTTGATTTACCGCAAGCAAGTTCTTGTAATATAAGATGTTACGATGCTTTAGGAAATTTAATACAAGAAGATTTAAATTTGTTTTTCAATGCAGGCGAAAATCAATTTAATTATGTTATAAATCATAACAATCTATCTAAAGGATGTTATTTAATTTTCTTGAAAACAGATTACTATACAAATTTTGTTAAACTTATCATTGATTAAGATAGATATTTCTCAATTATATGGACAAGCATATAATATGTTTGTCCATTGTTATTTTTTATCTAAACAAACAATGTGCTTTTTGAAATGTTTTTCCTTTTCCTTACTGCTTTCTATATTTGGAAATTAAAATAAAAAACATTATTTTTGCAGATGTTATTTTTTTGAATATATGCAAAATACTTTGTCTTCAAATAATCTCTGTCAAACAATTTCGCATTACAATACATGATGTTGCAAAAAAACAAGCTAGCTAAAAATTTATTTTCACTTTCAGTAGCAGAAATTGCAACAAAAGGTGTTACTTTTTTTATAACTTTCTATATTGCACGTGTTTTTAACGTAGAAGGTTATGGTGTCTTTACAAAAATAACGACAATAGTAGCTTATTTAACTATGGTAAATCTTGGATTTAATATGGTTGGATTACGTGCTATTTCGCGAAATATAGAAGACAAGGAAAAATATGTAAACAATATTCTTACCTTAAAAATAGTATTATCTCTTATTTTATTTTCAGTAGTTTGTATATATATATATTTCTTTTCGCAGGCGACTTTTTTAGTTAAGATAGCGTTTTTACTTGGCTGTTTGCAGATTTTCACAACATCTATTCAAATCGATTGGTTTTATCAAAGCATTGAACGTATGGAAATTCTTGGCTTGCGTCAATTTCTCGTCAGTGTTATAACTTTAATAGGTGTTTTTCTTTTTGTCAAAACTGCTGAAGATATTCCGATATATATGGCAATAGTATCTTGTTCCCTATTATTAAACAATTCTTGGTTACTTTTATTATATCGCAAGAGCTATGCAAAAATAAGGCTTACTTTTAACTTTGCTTTTTGGAAAAAATTATTAAAAGCTTCCTTGCCTATAACATCTTCAATTATCAATACAACTTTAGTAAATTCATTTAATATCATATACTTAGACTTAACAGTAAGTGATTATCGTTTAGGTTTATTTAGTGCGGCTTTCAAATTATATACGTTTTGTATGATTCCTGCATCAATCATTCAAAACTCTTTTCTTCCGACCATAGCTAGAGCTACTACTGTTCCAGAAAAACAAGATGCGATACAAAAGTATTCTAAATTACTAGCGCTAACAGTTTCCATATTAGCTGTAATTGTTATATTCTTTGCTGATTTTTTCATTAATTTAGTTTTTGGCAAAAATTTTTCAGGTTCAGTTAATCTCTTACGTTTACTGATGATTGGACTTTTTTTCAGTTTTTATAATGCTAGTATTATGCCGTCTATGCTTGCTTGGGGAAAAGAAAAAAATATAATGTATATTTTTACTGTTGCTGCAATAGTAAATATTTTACTCAATATCGTATTAGTTAATAATTATTGGGAAATAGGTTCAGCTTTTGCAACTATTGGCACGGAAATTATAATTTCAATTTTACTATCTATATTACTTATTCGCGAAATAGGAAAAAATTATATTAAAACTTTTGTAAAATTTATAATTATTGCAATAATTTCAGTTAGTATCGCTTATTTACTTAGTCATTTAAATTTAATTTTCAAAATAGATTATTTTGCAAATATTTCACAAACTATTTTAAGTATTTTAGGAATTATTTTATCATTTATAATTTTTTTATTTTTAGTTTTTAAACTTAATTACATTAATTTTCAAGAAATTAAAAGGAGCATAAAAAAATGAAATTTGACATTGTTATAGTAGGAGCTGGAATTACAGCTTGTGTACTTGCAGAACAATTATCTAAGCAAGGAAGAAGCATATTAATAATAGAGCAACGTAATCATATTGGCGGAAATTGTTATGATTTTCGTAATGATAATAATTTACTTATTCATAAATACGGTCCTCATATTTTCCATACAAACAAAGAAGAAGTATGGCAATATCTTTCTAATTTTACAGATTGGGAACCTTATACGCACAGAGTTTTAGCTGATGTTGAAGGTAAATTAGTACCAATTCCTTTTAATTTAAATTCTTTAAGAGACTGCTTCCCTACTTCTTTAGCTAATCAATTAGAAACAAAGTTATTAGAAAGATTTGGATATGGTAAAAAAGTTTCCATTTTAGATTTGCGTAAAGAAGTAGATGAAGATTTACAATTTTTATCAAATTACATCTATGAAAAAGTTTTTGTAGGTTATACAACTAAACAATGGGACGTTTCGCCAACAGACTTAGATCCAAGTGTAACTGGACGCGTACCTGTTTTTATATCACGTGATAACAGATATTTTCAAGACAAGTATCAATCTCTTCCACGTTTAGGTTATACTGAAATGTTCAAAAATATGTTAGATAATAAAAACATTCATATCTTACTAGCTACTAATTATTTTGATGTTCATCAACAGCTTCAATATGAAAAAATGATTTTTACGGGAAAAATAGATACTTTTTTTGATTGTAAATTTGGTGCTTTACCTTACCGTGATTTAAGATTTGAATTTATAGATTACAATTTGGAGCATTTTCAAGAAGTAGCACAAGTTAACTATCCTTGTAATCATGATTATACGCGAATAACAGATTTTTCAAGATTTTATAATAGAACAAAACATTTTGGCACTTCAATAGCCAAAGAATTTTCTTGTGAGCATAATCCTTTAGAAAACTTATCGCCATATTATCCGGTTCCGAACAAAGAAAGTGAAATTATATTTCAAAAATATTTATCTGAAGCTAAGAACAATGAAAATATAATATTTGCAGGTAGATTAGGAAATTATAAATATTACAATATGGACGATGCTGTAAGTAAAGCTTTAGAATTAGTGAAAAAAATATAGCTTAATTTTGATATAATTTACAAACAATTGTATATTATGTTCAGTTGTTTCGTAATATTTAATAATTAATGTTGTTTTTTTACTCTAATTTTAGATTATTTATCAAATAATTTAGAATTATTATTATAATTTTTGTTTTTTTTCAAAAAAAAATTGTATATTTACAGTTAGTTAATTTTATATAATTATATTTAGGAGTTAAAGATATGAGATTACTCACAAAATTATTCACACTAAATTTTTTATTTTTATTATGTTCACTAAGTTTGTTGGCAGACAACAAGGATAAAATTATTTTAACCGATCCAACAGGTAAGATGATACGTGGTATTGTAGATACAAATCCGTTACCACAATTTCATTATATTGAAACTAAGTACAATGTTTACTCACAAGATCAGTACTTTCCTCAACTAAACTTTAAACAAAAACAAAAGCTTAAAAATAATTCTTTTTTAGGCAACTCATTTAATACGCTAGCTACCTTTAAAAACAGTAATTTTTTATTTCCATCTGAATACTTTGCAATTAAAATTAACACAGATTCAAAGGAACTTGCATATTATAGAATTGATTTCAAATTAAGTAATAAATGTGAGCAAGCTATGAATATTGCTCCTAAGTGGATACGTAATGATTTGCTTATAAAATTTCGCGAATTGCGAAATATCCAAGAAGGATATGATGCTCTCTACGCGCAACTTATTCTTGACGCTGCAAAAGAAGATGTGAGATTTGTAGATGAAGTTGCTTTTTTAGTTGCTCATATTGCAGTAGAATCTTTAACAACACCTGCTTTTAGAAATGGAGATTATAAAAATCTTTTAGCAGATGTAAGACACATTTACACTGTTGTTGATTCCTTGAAATATGTAAGAATAAAAGAACACGGTAGCTATGAAAGTGGCGATTACTATACAACAACAGAATATCGTCATAAAGTAAATAAAAATTCTCAAGCTATATGGACAGAAATTCCTTATGATATTTATTATTGGTATGTAGTTCATCCACAAATTCATCAAGAGTTATTACAATATAAAGATAATCCTTCATATACAACGCAGCGAACTTGGGGCTATTCGTGGCGTAATTTCTATTGGTCTAATCCTGATGCTAATCACGACTACACTCCTGTAAACCAAAAAACTAAGGTTGGAGAGGTTAAAGAAATACCACGACTTGGCGATTTAATGCAAAAGCCTGAAATTCTATTCGATAGAGATTATAATTTACTTCTTTTTAATCGCCCATTTAATGAAAAAGTAAATACTGCCTTAAATGTTTTAGGTAATTGGTGTTCTCGTGCGATACCGGGCGATCCTGTAGATAATAATTTCAGACCTATAGCTCCTAATCAAGTGCTTACTTATCATTTAGGTCGCTGTGGTGAAGATACACAACTTTTAGTTGCTGCAGCAAGAACTTGTTTAATCCCCATAATTACAAGAATTACGCATTGCGAAGATCATGTTTTCGGAGCAGTTTATGATGCTGATAGATGGCAACATTTTGAATTCTTCCGTGGCGGATTAGTAGTAAGCGGTTGGGGTTGGACACATTTAGACCATAATGGAGTTTATGAGGAATTAGCACCTGATTATTGGATAATTTCTACTGTAAATGGAGAACGCCCTGATGGTTTTGCTATAAATCATACCGAAGGCTACACTAAAACTTGTGAATTAGTTTTCAATGTCAGAGATACTAACGGACTGCCTGTTGATGGTGCTAAAATTAATTTGCACGGAGTTCCCTATGCATTTGGAGACAAATTTAACAGTATTCAATATACATATTCTCGCAGTGAATATACCGATAAAAACGGTAATGCTAGGATTCTTGCAGGAGATGACAAGATATATCTATATAAAATCTATCATAAAAACTTTGTAAATGGTCAATATCCGCCAGATAGCTTGAGCTTCAACATAGCAGTTGGAAGGGTTTATGCAGGAGAATTAACAGGTCCTAAATCACAAGCTGGAAAAGTATATGAACAAAATTTAGTTATTAATACTTGTAAAATCCCAACTTATAATATTACTCAAGTTAACACTATAGAAAAAACAAAATACGCTATAGAAGTTGATATGAAAGCAAACGATATTTTGATTGCTAGAAATAGTGGACGTACTTTCCACTATTGGAACGAAGATAGCTCAGGATATTTACAGTATTTCATCGTAGATAGAAATAATTTTGATAAATTGCAAAACGGTAAACCTTTTGAAGTATATTCAGAATTCAACTATCAAGAAAACGGTAAATTACAAATACCAATTCCGGAAACTAATACTGAATGGTTCTTAGTATGTAGTAATAAACTTTCTACAATGCACGCACAATACTTGGAATTTGAAGCTAATTTATTAGAAGGTGAGTTTTCTTATTCAGATATAGAAACAGACTTCAACTCGCATTGTTCTATATCACCAAATCCATTTAATTCAGTATGTAATATATCAGTACCAAGTGATGCTCAACTTGTAGAAATTATTGATATAAACGGAAAAGTTCTATTTTCAACTACAGAAACTGAATTTACTTGGGAACCAAAACAAACAGACAATGCAGCTTATTTTTTAAGAACAAAATTTAATAATAGATATTATATAAACAAATTTATATATAATAAATAAAAAATATTGCTGCTACCAAAAGCAAAAAACATAAAAATCCCATTTTCGTGAGTTTGCGAAAATGGGATTTTTTTTAGAATATCTTGTCTGAACTATGATTTTTGTGATTAGAAATAATGTTGGGCGTATTGCATACGCCCATTTTTTATCTGAACTGTTTTACTTCAACGCATATTTCGCTATAGTATATAATCCGTTAAGCGTGTGCATTTTATCATACTTATCAAATATATTTGTTATGGGCGCTAGTACATTACTTAGACCGCCTGTAGCTGTAGTAATAATATTTTCGGGCTTGATATTTTCCTGCTTTTGCATATCTGCTTTCATCTGATTTATAACACCTTCGATTAATCCCTTATAACCTAACATTATACCGCTTTGAATGGACATTGTTGTATCAATACCCAAACTTGACGATGGTATTTCAAGCGGCACCGTTGGCAGTTGTGCAGTATTACTAAATAGTGATTTAAGAGCCGTCCTAATTCCCGGCGCTATAGCTACGCCTAAAATATTAGCTTTGTCGCCTACAGATACAAAAGAGAGTGCTGTTCCGAAATCTACAACAATACAAGGCTGATGATAAGTTTCCCATGCTTGCACCGCATCACAAAGCAAATCCGTACCTATTTCATACACGGCGGTAGGCGGTATGCTTACCGGCAACTTGTGATACATATCGGTAGCTATTATAAGCGGTTCTTTATTAAAAAAACGCTGGGCTACAATTACAAAAGCTCCTATAAGCTGTGGCACTACCGAACTTACTACAACATTGTCTATCTTTTTAATATCCAAGTTGTAATCTTTGAATAAAGTACTAATAATCGCATAATATTCGTCGCCGGTGCGATTTGCATCGGTAGTGAGGCGCCATTGCTGCAGTAACGTGTCTGCTTCAAATAAGGCAACTTTAACATTTGTGTTGCCAATGTCAAATATTAATAACATAATTTATTGTTTAATTAGTATAGTAATAGTTTGCTGTTTTTAGTTGCTCGTTTCGACTTCGCTCAACTAGCGGGTGTGAGCGGTTTAAGGCAAACTTTATAAATCTTCCGACAATTCGTTTTCTATCTCTGCAATAGTTGGCAATTTACTTTTCACTTTTTCGGACATTATCTCCTCAAGTTTATACTCCGCGCTATTCCTATAGGCTGATTTGAACTTTCAAGTGCGTATTGTGCCATTACTTTGTTCTTTTCCTTGCAAATCAGTAAACCTATGGTAGGATTATCTATCTCTTTCTTTTTCAAATGATTTACTGCACTTACATAAGTTCCCAACTGTCCGATGTATTCAGGCTTAAACCTCGTTGTCTTTAGTTCTATTACAACAAAACAGCGAAGTTCTAAATGATAAAAAAGCAAATCGGCATACAGTGTATCCTCTCCCACATTCAACGGAACTTGATGCCCAACATAAGAAAATCCTGTACCAAGTTCCAAGAGAAAACGGGTCATGTTTTTGGTAAGAGACTCCTCTAATTCACGTTCAACAAAAGGTTGTGTCATCTCAAGAAAACCGAAATTGTATGGGTCTTTTAATATTTGTGCTGCTAAATCGTCATTGGGAATAGTCAGGTGTTTTTTGAAATTTGTAATAGCCTTTCCCTCTCTTTCGAAAAGATTGGTATCGAGAAAATTGAGCAACATACTGCGACTCCAATTGTTTTCCATCACCTTTTGCTGGTAGAAAAGTGCTTTTTCCACATCTTTACACTTAGATAGAATGTAAAGGTGATGTCCCCACGGTACAGAAAAGAAAATCTCTAAATTGGCAACAGCTTGTTGCCAAATTTTATCGCGTTTCTCTTCATCTAAATTGGCAACAACTTGTTGCCAATTTGAAACGCTTTCAAAATAGAATTCGTACCATTGCCTTATATAGCGGAGATTTCTATACGAAAAGCCTTGAATATCAGGAAACTCCTTTATCAACTCACTACTAAATGTTTCCAAAAATCCACTTCCCCACTTGGCAGATTTTGCGATACTTGAAGTCTTTTGAACCGTCAAGTATTCCTTGACAGTTGAAATCTTATCAATTGTCAATGAAAAAACTACTCGTCAAACTAGCGCCTGTCACCCTTTCGTTCTAAATGGGAATTTTATAACCTAATTTTCACTCTTATAAAAATTTCCATCTTTAAGAGCTCTTAAAACTGTTTTCACATCTTCTAGTTTCTTTCATTTTAAACTAATTATATTTTACGCATTATTATTAAATATTTAAAACCTCGCAGGTAAAAATTATAACGTCTAGCTCTATTATGCCAAAGCCCTGTGTTAGATGTTTGATTATGACGAGTAACACAAATTAAATCAACTGGTTCAAAGTACTTTTCAAGTCTTTGATAAATTAAAAATCCAGTCGGTGTAAATTTTTTCTTAATCCATTGGTCTCCAATGAGCCAAGCAATAACTTTATCTTTTTTTAAAATTCTTTTAGCCTCAATCATTACCTTTTCCAGTTCATCATAAAACTCTGGCTTCTCACAAGAAATTTTGCCAAAACATTGTGGGTCGTCGGAATATTTAATGTTGTCTGAATAAGGACTGTCAATAAAAACAAAATCTACAGTTTCATTCTCAAGAGGAATTTGTCTTGCATCATTTTTTATAACATCAGGTCTTACGACGTTTACATCGTATCCTATTACCTTACGATTTAATTCTTTTGCAACGTCTATAGTTGTTCCACTGCCACACATTGGGTCAACAACTAAGTCGTTTTCTTTAGTATAGCGTTGTAATAAATTCCAAATTACAAAAGCAGGAGTAACACCATTATACTTGTTGTTTCCGTGTGGTATTTTTCCATAATTTTGCGTTGGAAAATCCCAAAGCGTTGTTGATTCAAGAATTAAATCATTTGTTTTCATTTTATCAGTTTTTTTAGATCTGCAACTAATTTATCAAACATCTTTATTTTATCACTTGTTTCAATTTTTGTTTCCGTCATAACATAACCACCATCTAAATCTTTTTCTACAATTGCTCGCCCTTTTTTAACCGGATTTTTCTTCGTCAAAGTCCCATCTTCATCTGGAGTTACAAAGAATACTCTTATATGTTTCGTGTTTTTATCAGCAGCAAGTTTTAGTTTCCAATAACCTGTTTGAGCAATTCGTTCTCTCAAAGTAACTTTTACCGATAAAGCCGCAACAACCATACTGTCTTCTGGATTAAAAACAACAATGTCAACATCTGGCATATGACAGCCACATTCACCACCAAAATCAATTAACAAATTACGCTTAACTTTACCAAGTTTTTTCGATAAATTAGCACATTCTGTTCGTTCAAGAGAGTTGCCATTAACTACATCAAGTCCAATGCTCTTAATTTCATCTGTAATAATGTATTCAACAAGTTTTTCTAAGTTTTTTCCCTTAAAAGATCGCCAAGATTGTTCATGGTCTCTACCTCTAAAATCTTTTTTGTGCAAGGCTTTTGCTTCTTCAAAAACTTCAGAAATATGTTTATAAGCATTTTTACCAAAAAGAGTTTTCTTTTTGTCATATAAATTCTGTAAATCTTTAAATGTCATAACTTTTCCATTATTAAAATATATTCTGTTGGATATACTAATTTTATATTTTTGTCAGAAATCTTTCCAAATTTTCCCGTTTTTGGATCTCGTGTTGATGGCAACATTTTTGAAGGAATTTCACGTTTTATTACATTATGTGTTTTAAAACCAATATTATGAAACTGTTCTTGAAAGACCTCTGCATTTTTTATCTTAACTCCCTGAAATTCAGTGTTACCTATCACAATACAAGCACGTCCGCCGTGTTTCAATACACGCTTTGTTTCTTCAAAACTTTCCAACATATCAGCAAAGTAATTTTTCACTTCGTTTTGCTTTTTGTTTTTGAGCTCTGATACAATTTCATTTGCTAAATTGCTTCTTAAATCAACGTTTTCTCGATTTTTGTATGCACTACCAATAAACTTTTGACGAAATTCAGGTAAATCTTTTAAATAACCGAACCATAAAGATGGAAGTTGATGTAAGTCTGCATATTCATAAGAAGTTACATATGGTGGCGAAGTTACAATCAAACTTGCTTTTTCTGTTTCGCAATTCAAGTTTCGACTATCTCCACAACTCACATTTCTGTACAAATCTATATTTTCTTTAATATTTTCACTTAATTTTTTATCAAATTCATGATGTTTTTTTATCATCTTTTTTGACTGCCGCAAAAACAAAGTTAATGGTTCATAAACCTTCTTTTTATGATCACGTGTTGGTTTTACACTTTTTTGCAGCCAAATTGAACATGATTTTAAAATTTGTGCAAAAGCAATCAAATAGAAATTTTGCACATTTTTGTTTTCAATCTCTAAAATTTGTGCAAAAATAACTGATAATTTATCCTTTTGTTCGGGCAAAAACCAATAGTCTATACGTTCATTTTCAGGAATGTATTTTTGCGCCTCACTCAAAAAATAATCAAATCTGCCATCAAGTTTATACGGCAAATCCTTTTCAAATTTCGCATATTCAGTAACTAGCTCTGTGTTTTTTATCGGCGTAGTTTTGACTTTTGAGAGCAAAAAAGCAATCTCGTTAATGTCAGTTCCTATACCTATTCTATTATTTACAATTGCCTCCACTATAGTTGTTCCACTACCCATAAACGGATCAATAACAATATCACCCTCTTTGGAATTTTCCTTAATAAGCCGCTCGGCAAGCTGTGGAATAAACTTTGCTGGATATGTGTAATATCCGTGCGTTATATATGATGTATCTTTTATCGTTTTATCAGAAAACGAATAGGAATAGTCAATTTCAATATTGTCAAAATATTTTTTCATTATTTATTATTTTATCACACAAAATTATATTATATTCATCTGGAATTGCTTGCATAATATCTAAGCAATCTCCTTGAATAACTTTGTTTTTAAGTTCTTCAATTGTTTTTTTCTCAATTGGATTTTGAATTTTTAATTCATGCTTTTCTTTATTAAATTTTCTATCTAGAACATACATTATTTTTCTTCCGCTACTTGAATTACTTATAACCGACTTTTTTTTAATTTAATGCTATACTTTGTAACTCTAAAACTTATTTGTTCATTATCTATTAAAAAAATTGAATAGAATAACAATTAAAAGTACAATTAATATAATATTATTTTTTTAAAAAACAATTATGAATATATTAAATTATACCAATTGAATTAACAATATTTTCCACAGAATGTTTATCCATTTTTGCAAAAGCAAACCATTTTTTACCTAAATCTTTTAATGAAGCACCAAGATGATACACTTCCGTATTATCTATTATAATAAAACGATCATGGCTTTGGGTAAATGTTTTTATTTCAAAATTGCCGTATTGAGCATTGACTTTCTGCACATCAAGTTGTAATTGTTTGCTTATCTTTTTTGTCAGTAACAAAACTTTTACATTTTTGTTTTTCTTTGCTAAATGTGTCAATGTGGTTTCATCTATATAGTTGTCAATTAGCACGATTTTATTTTTGGCAGATCGAATAATCTTTGAAGCCAATTCGTAAGCATCAAAAATTTGTCCCTCAAAAAATACGCCTTGAGTAGGCAATTCGCTTGATTTTATTTGGAAAGAAATTTCATCTACTCTCTCAGCAAGTTTTTCCACTGTACTTTCAACACGATTCATTCTTTGGTTAAGTGCATAACCTTTTAACAAATAATCTTTTAAAACATTAGTAGCCCAAATTCTAAATTTTGTACCCTGTTTCGATTTTACTCTGTAACCTACTGAAATAATAACATCAAGGTTGTAGTACTCTACTTGTTGAGTTTGCATTTTCCCTTTAATTGCACCATGTATAGTGGTTGTCGCAAATTTTGCGACAACCAGTTCTTTAGCCAATTCTCCTTCATTAAAAATATTATTAATATGCTTACCAATAGTTTTTATATCTCTTCCAAAGAGTAATGCCAATTGCTGACGGTTTAGCCAAACAGTGTCATTTTCTAGCCTTACTTCAATACGCTCTGACAATTCATCAGATTGATATAGTATTAATTCATTACTCATAAGCTACCTATTTTTGTTTTCGGAATAATTATCCATTATCAATTAAATTAACTCCACATCAACTAGCGCCTGCCACCCTTCGTTCCATTTTTAAAACCTAATTTTCACTCTTATAAAAATATCCATCTTTAAGAGCTCTTAAAACTGTTTTCACATCTTCTAGTTTCTTACATCTTGTCAGCCAAACTAACGCATATCCGAATGGTCTTAAAATACGGACAGGCAGATTACCGTGCAAAACGTCCAAAACTATAAGGTTTCTTATCAAGTAATATGTTTTCCAATTAAATTCATGGTCATCAGCTACAGGTAGTTGTCTGTAGAAAATCGCATCGTTTACTATAGCTGTTTTCACTCCTATTTTTTTTAGCCTCAATGCATACTCGGTATCATCTGCTAATATAAAAATCTTTTTTTCTACAAATCCTACACGTTCAAAAATTGAACGATGGAACAACGGACCTTCAAGCGTAATTCCTTCTGCTAAAATCGTATCTCCAGTAAAATCTTCTTCTTGCACAATACTTGTCCAGATACTTTTAAAAGGATTTGTCATATTCATTACTTTTGTATCATTATAAAAAACTTTGCCATCATCTTTTATTCGTTTCGGTACGACAACAAAATCTTTATCTGCAAATTTCAACAAATTTTCTAAACATTTTTCATCGGCTACAACATCGTCGTCCATTTGCCAAATCCATTCAAAACCTGCATTAAAAGCAGCTCGCGATCCTGTATATTGTCCGCCGGAGCTCCCTACATTCCCTTGCGTTATAACTTCTAAATCTTTTTGTTCGGCAAGCCATTCCAAAGTTCCGTCGGTACTACTATTATTAACAACAAAAATTTTATCTATTTTATGTGTTTGGTTTCTCAAACCGTTAATTACTTTTTTTAATAATTCTAACCGATTATACGTAACAACAACCGCAGCTATATTTTTCATATCATTTATTAATTAAGTTTTCAAAAAAGTTATGTAATTTATATGCTATTTGTTCATTTGAAAAATCGGATTTCACAAGCTCTAAAGCTTCTGTCCGTATTTTATGAATAAGTTCTTTGTTTTCAGATAGTTTTGTCATTATATCAATAAATTCTTCACCTGAATCTGCTAAAAAAATATTCTCATTATTTTTTGCTCCAATACCTTCAGCGCCAATAGAAGTAGAAATAACCAAAGCACCATTAGCCATAGCTTCAATAATTTTGACGCGCATTCCACTACCAGACAAAAGCGGAACAATCATAACAGGATATTGCCGCATAAAAGTATTTGCATCAGGAATTTCGCCGTGATATACCACATTTTTATATTTTTCTAACAAGCTTACAAAGCTCTTAGGAGCATAGCGTCCAGCGATATGAAAGTATTTTTTTGGATTCTTTTCTGCAAATTCTTTCCAAACATTATCCAAAAACCAAATAACGCCCTCTTGATTAGGTATCCAATCTAATGCGCCAATGAAAAAGAAATCAGCAAGTTCCTTTTCTTCTATGCTGTTTACAATAGTTTCCGCATTAACTCCCGTTGGTATTACTGCAGAAGCTATATGTTTTTTCCCTTCTAATTTTTCTAAAAAATACGATAAATCTTTTGGAGTAACAGACAAAAAAGCATCAGAATTTTGCAGAACACTTATCTCATGCTGTCGCATTCGCTTAGCTAGTATCTTGTAATATATTCGCTTAATAGTATTTTTTTCAGCATTAGCAACTCTTTGCCATATTTCGTTTTCAACATTAGCAGTTCGAGCAACAATTTTTGCTTTAGAATACTTTCTAATAGTTGGAATATAAAACCCCATATTAGGCGATTCTATTTGCACAATATCAAAATGTTTTTTCTTTAATAGTTCTTTTAGTCTGTGATTATATTCAGCATTAAAGAAACGTTCGGAATTGTACGGTAATTTTGAAAACAGTAAATTTTTCAGCGCTAAGTTCCATTTCAAATCTGTATTTATCGCCCAAGCAATTAATTCTACATTTTCAGGCAATTGATCTTTTACGTTTTCAACATCAATATAATGTTTGTTCGTATTTAGAGCAAAAACTGTAATTTTATCACCAATTTTTTCAAGATTTTCAATTAAAGTCCATACTCCTATAGTTCCACCATCTTTTGGCGGAAAAGGCACACGACTACATAAGTTCAAAATATCCATCGTCTTGCAAGTCCAAAAAAAAACTACTTACTTAGAACTAGCGCCAAGTTTTGTAGTTTTTTATTAATAAGTTTCAGAATTTATTTATTAATAACATCAGGTCGCCCTATACTAAAATAGTTTATTCCACGCTTTCTCATATCTTCCAAAGCAAATAAATTTCTGCCGTCAAAAATTGTATTATTTTTCAGTTTTGATTTTATAACTTCAAAATCTGGAGTTCTGAATATATTCCATTCCGTACAAATTACAAGTACATCAGCATCATTTAATGCGTCATACATTTTTTCTACAAGTTCAATTTTATCACCATAAAGTTTTCTTGTATTTTCCATAGCTTCAGGATCAAAAGCAGAAATCTGTGCTTTACGTTCAAGCAAGAAGTTAATCAATTTATGAGCTGGCGCTTCCCTAACATCATCTGTGTTCGGTTTGAAAGCAAGTCCCCAAATAGCAATTTTTTTTCCGCTCAAATCGTCATTAAAATATCGGCTTATTCTTTCACTAAATCTATTGATTTGTCTATGGTTAGCTTTTTCAGCATGTTCTACTATACTAAGAGGTGTATTAGCTTCTCTCGCAGTAAAAGCAAGAGCCCGAACATCTTTAGGAAAACAAGAGCCACCATATCCGATGCCCGCATAAAGGAACATTTTTCCTATACGCGGATCTGCTCCCATTCCATAACGAATTTTATCTATATTAGCACCAACTTTTTCACAATATGCAGAAAGTTCATTCATAAAAGAAATTTTTGTCGCTAAAAACGAATTTGCAGCATATTTCGTAATTTCTGCACTTCTTTCGTCCATAACAAAAATAGGATTGCCAGAACGTACAAAAGGAGCATATAAGTTTCGCAAAATATCTTCTGCCCATTTATCAGTTGTTCCTATCACAACTCTATCCGGCTTTAGAGATTCTTCAAGCGCTGTTCCTTCACTCAAAAACTCAGGATTACTAACAACAGTAAAACGCTCTTTCGGTAAGTGCTTAAGCAAAATATTATGAACTTTATCAGCAGTTCCAACAGGAACAGTACTTTTGTTAATGATAATTCTTTTCTCTGTATTTTTAGATTTTGCGATAAGTTCGCCTAAAGCATCAGCCATATTAAGAACATGATGCAAATCAGCCGAACCGTCTTCATTTGGTGGAGTTGGCAAACAAAGAAAAATTATACTGCATTTCTCAACGCATTCCTCTAAATTCGTCGTAAATACAATATTTTCATTTTTCAAATTGCTTTCTAAAAGCCTATCTAGTCCCGGCTCATAAATCGTACAAATACCTTGCTTTAACTTCTCTACTTTTTCCTCATCTATATCCACGCAACATACGTTATTACCTGTAGAAGCAAAACAATTTCCCGTAACAAGTCCAACATAACCCGTACCAATAATGCCTATGTTATTGTATGCCATATTTTTTTACCTAATTACAATTATTAATTAACATCTTAAAAAATTACTAAAATAAGGAAAAAAAATGAATTTATAAACGAATTTAATTAATTTAGTGAATTTCGTCCCTATTTCTGAAACGGCGAAATACTTCCAAGAACCAAACTTTGACTAGCGCCGGTAATATGCGGAACATTGCCCGCCACCCCATTTAAGGTCAAAAATCCTAAAAATGCAAAAGCTATAGCTTCATAAAATTGACTGGAAATACCTTTAAAATCAGACGATAAAACAGTAAATTCTTCGCCCAATTTTGCTTTAAGTAGCTCCATAAGAAAAAGATTTTCAGCACCACCACCTTTAACAACTACTTCACCACCTTTGCAACAGTAATTTATAGCATTTGCTATAGTTATCACTGTTAGTTCTGTCAATGTTCGCACTGCATCACAACTAACTAGCTCGCTTTCTATGTTCAATTCCTTTACAGTATTTTCAAATAAATTTAGATTAAAAATCTCGCGTCCACAAGATTTTGGAGGAGCTCTATGAAAATAATCTATAGATAATAATTTTTTTAATAATTCTTGGTTCACCTTCCCTGTTCTTGCTATATCGCCGTTTTTATCAAAAGGAATATTAAAGTATTTTTGAACATATTCATCTATTAAGACATTTCCACAACCTGTATCAAAAGCTATAATATCTTGCAAGTTAGCATTTGGAGGAATAAAAGTTATATTCGCCATTCCACCGATATTTAATGCTATTACATTTTTTTCAGATTTTAAGAAATAAAAATCAAAGATTGGAACAAGCGGAGCTCCTTGCCCACCTAAAATTAAATCGGCAGAACGAAAATCAGAAACTACCGTTTTTTCAATTAAAACAGAAAGAGCCGAAGCATTTGTCAATTGCAAAGTTGAACGTGTTTCCTCGCCTGCAAACTCTTTGTTTTCAGGATTATGCCAAACCGTCTGACCATGAATAGCTACAGCATCTATAGAACGAAAATCTAACCGATTATTCTCTACAAATTTCTTTATACATTTTGCAAAAAACACAGAAAGAGCAAAATGTAATTGTGATATACTTGAAGTCGTAGCTATGTCGTCAATCGCTCTTTTTATCTCAACTTGTAATTTTAATGGAAAAGGAAATCTATCACTAGCTAGTAAGTTAAAATTATACTTTTTATTCTTATCAACAAAAAAATTGGCAGCAACAATATCTAAGTTATCTATAGAAGTGCCTGTCATTATTCCTATAATAGTTTTATTTTGCATTTTTATCAAAAAAATTAACTTAAAAAGCAAATATAACTTTTTTTGGATATATAATTTATATGTATTAAGTTATTTTTCTTGCTAAAATATGCATTCAACTTTTTTTATTTCGTTCTTTTTTATTATATTTACTAAACAATAATGTGTCAAAATAATATTTTTTTCACTTATCAAAACGCAAGAATAAAGGAGGCTTGCAAACATGGAATTTAGCGAGAGCCATGAGAAAATAAAGGGTAGCTGAAAATATTTTTTAATAATTTAATCAAGAAAATCAAATATGGAACATTATAAAAAAAATATATTATCATCGTTGATGCTTAGCATATTATTACTATTTTCATTAAGTTTTACTAGCTGCTTAAAAGATGACAATATTATAAATTCAGAAGTAAATAATAATGATATTGAGTATTATATTTACGACAAAAATGGTGAGGAAATACATTATGCTAAGTGCAAGCATAGAGTATTAATTTATATAAACCATGAAGAAAATTTGAATGAAGTTTTAGATGAACTTAAAAGTAAAGACTTAATTTCTCCTACAGACATTTCTTATAGTTCTAATAGACTATATGCAAAAATAGATTCTACAAGAACTGATGTTGTTTCACGTATCAAATCTACTAAAAATGTAGAAAGTGTTCATTATATGGTACAACCGATAGAAATAGTACCAAATGATGATGATTTTTTAGCTGCAAGTAATACTATTATTTTAATGACTAAATCAGATGTTGACGTTAATGAAATTTTAGAAAAGATTGGAATATCTTCTTTAATTGATAAAGTTGAACATGCTCTTTTTACAACTGCACCTATTTATCATCTCTATTTTATAACTACAGATTTAGATTTTTATAAAATTTCAAGAGATTTATATAAAACTGGATTATGTGTATATGCACAACCAAATTTTTGGATGCATATAAAACACCCTTATCCTTTTTAATTTTTAGGAGATAAAGAAATGGAACATTATAAAAAAAGTATATTATCATCATTGATGCTTAGCATATTATTGCTATTTTTATTAAGTTTTACTAGCTGCTTAAAAGATGATAATATTGTAAATTCAGAAGTAAATAATAATGATATTGAGTATTATATTTATGACCAGAATGGTGAGGAAATACATTATGCTAAGTGCAAGCATAGAATTGTAATTTATGTCAAATATGAAGAAAAACTTAATGAAGTTTTAAATGAAATTAAAAGCAAAAACTTCAAAGGTTTAATTTCTATTGGTGCTTCTTCTAGTTCTAATATTCTATATGCAAAAATAGATTCTACAAGAACAGATATTGTTAAAAATATTAAAACTATTAAAAATGTAGAAAGCGTTCATTATATGGTACAATCAATAGAGATAGCACCAAGTGAAGATGAATTTTTAGTTACAAGTAATGCTATTAATTTAAAGACTAAATCAGATATTGACATTAATGAAGTTTTAAAAAAACTAGAACTAACTTCTTTAGTTGATAAAATTGTAGATCGTCCTTTTACAGATGAGCCTATTTATACTGTTTATTTTACAACAACAGATTTAGATTTTTATAAACTCTCACGAGATTTATATAAAACTGGATTATGTGTATATGCAAGCCCTGATTTTTTGATGCAATTAAAACACCCTTATCCTTTTTAATTTTTAGGAGATAAAAACAGAATAGTAATTCATTTGACATATAAAGAAACATACAAAAAAATAGCTTGCTAAAATATTAGCAACTTTTGTAAGAATTGATACTTTTTCTTATTTTTGTATTTCTAAGTAAATTATTTTCTAATATTTCGATATACAAATGCAATCAAAAATAAGTGATACAGAAGCTATGTCTAGATGTTTAGAATTAGCATTAAATGGTTCTGGTTCTGTTAGTCCAAATCCATTAGTTGGTTCTGTAATAATCAAAGACGGAGTTATTATTTCTGAAGCTTGGCATGAAGAATATGGCGGTTTACATGCTGAAATAAATGCTATTAATAAAAGTGGGTTAAGCTCCTTTGAAGGTATGACCTTAGCAGTAAATTTAGAACCTTGTTCACATTTTGGAAAACAAGCGCCTTGCGTTGATACTATTATTGAGAAAAAATTTTCGCGTGTTATCATAGGAATGAAAGATCCTAATCCTTTAGTTTCTGGTAATGGTATAGAAAAATTGAAAAAAGCAGGTATAGCTGTTGAAGTCGGCATATTAGAAAAAGATTGCAAATGGATAAATCGTTTTTTTTGCAAGAAGATGGAAACCAATTTCCCATTTATTGTTATGAAAGTAGCTCAATCTTTAGACGGTTGCATAGCCACAATAACAGGCGAATCAAAATGGATTACTTGTGAAGAAAGTCGCAGGCGTACTCATATTTTAAGACACGAATGTGATGCTATTCTTGTTGGCATTAATACTGTTTTAGAAGATAATCCGATTTTAGATACACGACATATTGGCAATATCAAGCTCCCTACAGTAATAATTTTAGATACAAATCTACGTTTCCCATTAAATTCAAATCTAGCTTTAAGTTCAACAAAACGTAAAGTTATAGTTGTTCACTCAAGCGATAATAAAGAAAGAATAGAAGAGCTAGCTAGCGCCAACATAAATTTAATTTATGTTGAAAATATGTTTGATTTGAAGAATATTTTGGAACTTATTGCAACTCAAGAAAATCTTATTTCTGTACTTGTCGAAGGTGGTTCTCATATTTTCAGTTCTTTTGTAAGTTCAAATCTTATCGATGAATTACATCTCTTTGTCGCACCAATTATTATAGGCAACGGAAAGCGTACTTTTTCAACAGTAGAAACATTAAAGCTTTCGGAAAGTTATAAATTACGCCTTGTAAGCAGCACAAAAAGCGGAACAGACGAACATATTTTTTTAATGAAATAATGATTTTAGATAAAAAAAAGAGGTTACATTTTGTTGTAACCTCTTATATTTTTATAAAGTAACGTCTAATTTAATTGACTTATACTATACCACGTAATTTAACTGCATCAGCAACACGTTTGATTGCAATTAGATAAGCAGCGTCACGCATATAAGCATTTTTCTCTTTTGCCATATTTGAAACGCCGTGATAAGCAGCTGTCATTTTTTGATCTAATTTTTCAAGAACTTCGTCTTTTGGCCAGTAATAGTTCATATTGTTTTGAACTTGTTCAAAATATGAGCAAGTAACACCACCAGCATTACATAAGAAATCAGGAATAACAAATATACCTTTTGATTTAATTACTTCATCTGCTTCAGGAGTAGTTGGACCGTTAGCACATTCGTTTATAATTTTCACTGACGGCGAAATCATATTAACTGTATCTGCATTGATTTGATTTTCCAAAGCAGCTGGCATTAATATATCAACTTCTTGTTTTATCCAGTCGTTACCATCAAGAATTTCAAAGCCTAAATCTTTAGCTTTAGCTTGGTCGATTGTACCAAACTTATCTGTAATTCCAATAAGTTCGTCATAATTTGTACCTGCTGCTTTTCTGAAAGTAATAGCTTTTTTCACGTTGTTATCCCAGCAAGATACTGCAATAACTTTTCCACCTAATTGAGTATAAAGTTTAATTGCATATTGTGCAACATTACCGAAACCTTGCACTGAAGCTGTAGTTTTTGTAATATCAATACCTTTTTCTTTTAATGCTTCTCTTAAAGTAAAGATTGCTCCGAAACCTGTTGCTTCGGTACGTCCTAAAGAACCACCTGCACCTACTGGTTTACCTGTTATAACTCCAGGATATTTCATTCCAGTAATTTTTTCATATTCATCAAGCATCCAAATCATCATTTGGCTGTTTGTCATAACATCAGGTGCCGGAACGTCTTGTATAGGTCCTATTACTTTCCATATTTGGCGAATATAACCACGACAAATTAATTCTTGTTCTCGCAATGACAAAATACGTGGATCACAAACAACACCACCTTTTCCACCGCCAAGAGGAATATCAACACAAGCTGTTTTCCAAGTCATCCACATTGAAAGTGCACGAACTGTATCTATAGTTTCATTTGGATGGAAACGAATACCGCCTTTTGCAGGACCGCGAGCATCATTATGTTGACATCTAAAACCACGGAATACTTGATAAGTTCCATCATCCATTCTTATAGGAATGCTAAAATGATATTCTCTATCTGGAACGCGAAGAAAATCGCAAGTTGCTTGATCTAATTGTAATTGTTTTGCAACATTATCAAATTGTTGTTGCGCCATTTTAAAAGGATTGAAATTTTGATCTGCCATAAAAGAAACCTCTATTTTTTTCAGCGGACAATATTAATTTGGCTATGTCCGCAGATAAATGTGTTAATTAAATTTTATTTTTATTAAAAATGTGAAATAAATTTATCACAAATTTAAGCAAATTATTTCTAAAAAAAAAATAATATTGCTTTTTTCAGTTTTTTTTTATTTTTTAAAAATATATGTTTTTCTATAAGGAAAATTATATTACATTTATAAGTAATAAATAAATTGATATTATAAAATAAAAAAAAACAGGCTTTAGTATTATTAAAGCCTGTTTTTCTTTTTATTAATTCTTCAAAGAAGATTTATTTTGTTCTATAGAACTCAACTCTACGATTCTTTTGTCTGTTAGCATCGCTTGTATTAGGAACTAAAGGTTCGCTCATTCCAACGCCACGAGCATTTAATCTTTCAGATTCAATTCCACGCTCTACTAACCAAGCTTTTACTGCATCAGCACGTTCTTGTGAAAGTACAAGATTAGGTTCTTCCCCACCTACATCGTCAGTATGCCCAACAATATCAAATCTCATATCAGGAATTTTTTGCATAGCTTTCAAAGCATTGCCAAGTATTTTTTCTGAAGTATTAGAAATCGTTGATTTTCCTGTAACGAACTCAATATTTCTTAAAATTATTTTCTCACCAACTCCGACATTCAAAATATCATCATCAGGATCTAAAGGATTAGCGCCATAACGAACTTCAACACCGTCTTTAACTCCACCGCCATCTGTGTCTGGATTTAACGGATCTGTTTTATATTTATAAACTTCCTCACCGTCAAGTAATCCATCATCATCTGTATCTGGATTAAACGGATCTGTACCTAAACGAAGTTCTTCTTCGTCAGGTAATCCATCACCGTCACTATCTTTAGGTATTCTAAAAAGATTGAAATTAATACCGAGACGAGCAAAATATCCGCCATCATTTATAGCATCATGAACAGGATTAAGATCGTCAGACAAAGTAAATCCAATACCTAAATTGAAATCTAAAGACACAAGAGAACTTAGAGCATACTTGAATCCAACTCCAATAGGAAAAGTTGCAGTTACGCCGCTTTCTTTAGGATCAACTTTTTCACCTTCAGGGTCATTTGCAACATTAGCATTAAAAGGCATATCTGTACACTTGAAGGTCATTAGTCCAAGCCCTCCCAATACGTATGGAGTTAATTTCTCTTCAGTTAAAAATTCATATCTCAATCGTAATTCTGTTGTAGTAAAATTACTTGCATATTGAGAAAATCCGCCTTTTTCACTTGTAGATGCTGTGAAATAATTAAAAGCTAGCTCTGGAGACAAACCTTCACCAAAAGCACCATGCCATATTCCATAGGCTCCAAATAAAGGTCCTATGCTTCTTTCTGCTGGAATAGATTCGTTTATACCGTAATATATTCCTCCACCGAAACCTACCGCAATTGTTTGATCATTTTTTGCTGCAAATAGCGTTGTCGATGACATTAAAAACAAAATTAACAAAAACTTTTTAAATGGTTTCATATTCTTACTCATGTTTTGTGAAAAATTTTTTTTTATATTTTAATATAGTTTAACAAATATACAAAAAATTATTTTAAAAATATGCAAAAGAATATTTTAAGAAATATATTTTTTATATTAATTTACAAAATTGATTGTATTTTTATAGTTATATAAAAATTTATCTTTCAACTATGCTTGCAAATATAAAAAGTAATTGTTATATTTGTGTTTTCATTTAATTAAAATATTATTTCATTCACTATTTCATTATTCGAGTAATTTTAAGATATGAGTAACACTCAAGTTGACAAATCTGCTATGCGCAAATTTCAGAAAGTTTGTGATATTTTGCAGAATTATGATTATGACTCAAAAAACTTAGTACCTATACTCCAAGAAGTACAAGAAGAATATAGGTATTTGCCGGAAGACATCATGACTTTTGTTGCATCTTCTTTAGATATTTCACCGGCTAAGGTTTATGGAGTTGCCACTTTTTACGCACATTTTGCTTTAGAACCTAAGGGTAAATATATTATCAAAGTGTGTGATGGTACAGCTTGCCACGTACGACATTCTTTACGTATTATTGAAGCTATACAAGAACATTTGGATTTAACGGAAAAGCGTAATACTACAAACGATTTAATGTTTACGCTTGAAATTGTATCTTGCTTAGGAGCTTGTGGTCTTGCTCCTGTAGTTGTTGTAAATGAAGATGTCTATCCCGTTATGAATCCTGAATCCACTATAAAACTAATTGACACCATTATAGCAAAAGAAAATGGTAAGGAGGGTGATAATGATAAAGTCGCTATCTAATTTAGAAGCTTTAGATGCTGTAAAAAAAGAATATGCAAAAAAAATCGCTTTATTAAAACGTGAAATTATTGTATGTGCCGGTACAGGTTGTACTGCGAATGGTTCTTTAAAAGTTTATGAAGAACTAAAAAAACAAATAGAAAACGCAGGTCTTAACTTAGTAGTTAAACTTGATTTTGAAGAAGATAAAAAAGATCCTCACTATGTAATGAGTTCTGGTTGTCAAGGTTTTTGTCAAATGGGACCTTTAGTAACAATAGAACCTGATCACATTCAATATGTACATGTTAAGCCTGAAGATGTAAACGAGATAGTTTATACTACTTTGGTAGGCAATAAACTTGTAGATCGCTTACTTTATAAAGATCCTGTAACACAACAATCTTACAAAGGCACATCAAGCATTCCATTTTACGCTCGCCAACAACGAACTGTATTAAAAAATTGCGGTCATATTGATCCTAACTCTATTTTTGAATACATAGGTAAAGATGGATATTATGGTGCTTACAAAGCTCTTACAGAAATGTCAGATGAAGATATTTGTAACAATTTGTTACTTTCAGGGTTACGCGGTCGCGGCGGCGGTGGTTTCCCTACAGGTAGAAAATGGGATTTAACTCGTATCCAACCGGGAACGAAAAAATATATTGTTTGTAACGCTGATGAAGGTGATCCTGGTGCATTTATGGACAGAAGCATTTTAGAAGGTAATCCTCATTCAGTTTTAGAAGGAATGATAATAGCGGCTAAAGCTATTGGTGCTGACGAAGGATATATATACGTTCGTACAGAATATCCACTTGCTTGTCGCAGGATTAAAGAAGCTATTGCCGAAGCTGAACGTTTTGGCTTACTCGGCGAAAATATCTTTAATTCAGGTCAAAACTTAAAAATTCATGTTATGGAGGGTGCTGGTGCTTTTGTTTGCGGTGAGGAGACTGCTCTTATAGCTTCAATTGAAGGTAAGCGTGGTATGCCTATGCCAAAACCACCTTTTCCTGCTCAATCGGGACTTTTCGGAAAACCAACTTGTATTAATAACGTAGAGACTTTATCAGCTGTTCCGCTTATTATTTTCAATGGTCCTAATTTCTTCAAATCGATGGGAACAGAAAAAGCAGCAGGTACAAAAACATTTGCTTTAACAGGAAATGTTGCTAATACCGGTTTGATTGAAGTACCGTTTGGAACAACTCTTCGTGAAATTGTTATGAATATCGGTGGTGGTGTTTTGAATGATAAAGGTGAAGTTGATCCTGACGCTTTCAAAGCAGTTCAAATAGGAGGACCATCAGGCGGTTGTTTAACCAAAGAACATTTAGATATAAAATTAGATTATGACAACTTGTTAAGCGTGGGTGCTATGGTCGGCTCAGGCGGACTTGTTGTAATGAATAATAGTACTTGTATTGTTTCTGTTGCTAGATTCTTTATGAAATTTACGCAAAATGAAAGTTGCGGTAAATGTATTATATGTCGTGAAGGAACAAAACAAATACTAGCTTTACTCGATGATATACAAAATGGAGATGCTACGTTAGAAACATTGGATTTGTTAGAAAGTTTAGCTCTTTCCGTGAAAGCTGGCTCCTTATGTGGACTTGGAAAAACTGCTCCTAATCCTGTGCTTGCAACATTAAAGTATTTCCGTGCTGAATATGAAGAACATATTATAAACAAACGTTGTCCGACCAAACAATGTAAAGCACTTATGAAACCTGAAATACTACCTGACAAATGTAAAGGCTGTCGTGTATGTGTGAAAACCTGTCCAGTAGGTGCTATTAGTGGTGATTTAAAGAAACCCCACGTAATTGATGATAAACTTTGTATTAAATGTGGAGCTTGTGCTCAAGTTTGTCGTTTTAACGCTATAATAGGAGTTGCATAATGAATACTTTAACTGTTGATGGAAAATTAGTTACATTTAGTAACGATGATAGAAATTTGCTTGAAGTAATTAGAAAAGCAAATATAGAACTACCTACATTCTGCTATCATTCAGAACTTAGTGTATATGGCGCTTGTCGCCTTTGCCTTGTTGAGATTGAAGGACGCGGATTAAATACAGCTTGTACAACTAAGCCCGAACCTAATTTAGTAGTAAGAACAAATACTGCTCAATTACGCGATATCCGCAAATTTACTATAGAATTATTACTAGCTAGTTACGAACATGATTGTACAACTTGCTCTAAATCTACTGCTTGTAAATTACAAGATATAGCTAAAAGACTTGGAGTTACAAAAGTTCGTTTCAAACGCGGACAAAGCAATTTGCCAATCGATGATAGCTCTTGGGCATTAGTTCGCGATCCTAATAAATGTATTTTATGTGGTGATTGCGTACGTGCATGCGAAGAAATACAAGGTATAGGCGCTATTGATTTTGCTTGGCGTGGAGCTAACACACATGTTGTTCCAGCATTTAACAAAGGACTTGCTCATGTTGATTGTGTTGATTGCGGTCAATGTTCACGCGTATGTCCGACTGGTGCTATCGTGCCACGCTCTCAAATCGATGCAGTTTGGAAAGAATTAGATAATCCTGAAAAAACTGTTGTTGTTCACTTTGCTCCTGCTGTTCGCGTTGCTATTGGTGAAGCATTCGGTATGCCAGCGGGCACTGTTCTCCCAGGGCAAATAGCGTCAGCACTTCGTACTATCGGTTTTGACAAGATTTACGATACTTCTTTTACGGCAGATTTAACAATTATGGAAGAAGCCACTGAACTTGTAGGACGCATTCAAAATGGCGGAGTTATGCCTATGTTTACATCTTGCTGTCCTGCTTGGGTTAAATATATGGAACAATATTACCCTGAAATGTTGCCAAATCTATCGACATGTAAATCACCGATGGGAATGTTCGGTGCGGTTGCAAAAAGTTATTTACCTGACTTTTTAAATATAGATCCTAAAAATTTAGTAGTAGTTACAATTATGCCTTGTACTGCTAAAAAAGTCGAAGCTAAACGTCCTGAATTTACAACAGATGGAATGCCTGACAATGACTATGTTTTAACAACACAAGAATTTGCAACGATGATAAAACAATCTGGAATACGTTTCCAAGATTTATCACCAGAACCTTTTGATTTACCATTCGGTTATAAAACAGGTGCAGGCGTAATTTTTGGTAATACAGGTGGCGTTATGGAAGCTGCATTGCGATATGCAGTTGAAATAGTAGAAGGTAAGCCTTTATCTAACCTTGAATTTAATGAAGTTCGTGGTGAAGAAGGAATTCGTGAAATTAACCTTACTGTTGGCGAACTTGAATTAAAAATTGCTGTAGTACACGGTTTGAAGAATGCTAAAAAAGTAGTACAGGACATCAAAGAAGGTAGAAAAATATATCACTTTGTTGAAGTAATGACTTGCCCAGGCGGTTGTATTGGCGGTGCAGGACAACCTGTTTATTTTGATAAAGCTATTCGTACAGAAAGAATAAAAGGACTCTATAGTGCTGATAAAATGCTACAAATGCAAAAATCACAAGAAAATCCTTACATACAAGAACTTTATAAAAACTTCTTAGGCGAAGTTGGTGGCGAAAAAGCTCACAAACTATTACATACTCACTACTATAACAGAAAACGTATCTCTGAAGAAGGTATGTCCATACTAGAAAATGTCGGAAATAAGCTATCTATTAGTGTATGTGTTGGTACAAACTGTTTTATGAAAGGTTCACAAGAAATCTTAAAACGAGTTCTTAACTTTATAGAATCTAAAAATCTTACTGATTTTGTTGAAGTTAAAGCCAATTTCTGTATGGAAAATTGTGATAAAGGACCTAGTGTAAGTATTGGTAATAAAGTTTACAGTAATGTTTCTTTCGACAATATTGTAAAGGAAATTGAAGCACAACTAGAAGCTGTAACAAAATAACAACCTTTTTTACAAGAAAAACGGGACTTTGCAAATTTAATTTGTAAAGTCCCGTTTTTTAATTACCAAATAATAAAAAAGTTTAAATTAAGGTCTTTTACTCTACATTTTGAACTTGTTCTCTAATTCGTTCAAGTTCTTCTTTTGCAGAAACAACATATTGAGCTATCATAGCATCACTTGATTTCGAACCAATAGTATTAATTTCTCTATTAAATTCTTGCAATAAGAAATTAATTTTACGTCCAGCTAGTTCTGGACCTTTTACAGCTTCAAAGAAAAATTTAAAATGCGAATCAAGTCTTACACATTCTTCCGAAACATCTATTTTGTCAGCAAGAAGAACTATTTCCATCTGTAAACGATGCTCATCTATTTCATCGCTTTCAAAAATTTGTGCAATACGATGCCTTAATCTTTCTCGTTCTAAAGGAATACGATTGTGAGTTATTTCTTGAATTTTAGCAACAAATTCTTGCACTTTTTTCATTCTTTGAATGATATCTTTTGCAATATTTTGTCCTTCGCGCAATTTCATGTTTTCAAGTCCGCGAAGTCCATCTTTCAAAGCTTTATTCAATAGACGCATAAGTTTTTTCTCGTCATATTCAGCTTCATCTTGCATAATAAAGGTATCAAAATTTAATAGATGATTCATATTAACTACTTCTCTGAATTTAAATTGTTGTCTCAAAAGAGTTAACTCATCATAACATTGCTGTGCAAGTTCAGGATTAAAAGAAAATTTCTTTACTTTCTCATCATCATCTTCAATATTTATATTAACCGAAATCGTGCCACGTGAAATATTATTTCTAAAAAATTCACGCATCTCAATTTCTCTATGAGATAATTGACGAGGCATACGAAAGTTAATATCGAAACCTTTTCCATTTAAACTTTTTATCTCAACGGTAATTTTCATTCCTTCAGCTGAAACTTCTGTTTTGCTGAATCCCGTCATACTTTTTATCATTTGTTATTTACCATTAAATAATGTAAAATACAAGCTACAAATATACAAAATTTTCATATAAAATTTTACTATTTTTTATCAAAAAAAGAAAAGAGCAAACAATTTATTTTTGTTTGCTCTTTTAAAATATAGTTTTTCTTAATTTATTTATATAAAAAAACTATTCTTTTATAAATCTGAAAAACTTATCGTTAATTTTCAAATTATAAGAACCTGGGGTTAAGTATTCAACATTAATTGTATTAGAAGTATTTCTATCTTCTATAACAACTTTACCTGAGGCATCAAAAATTTGATAATCTGCACCTACAAAAGATTGGTTGTCAATTTTTAAATATGTTGTTGTAGGATTAGGATAAATTGCTACATTATCAAGTTCTTCTTCAATAGAACCATCGTTTTTATATAGAGAAATTTCATCAATATAAAACATATTACCATCACTACCAGCGCGCACTCCTAATCTAAAGATAGCATTTTTATTGGCATAGTCTTTTAAGTCTATATCAATTTTTTTATATTCATTTGATTTAGGAATATAATAATATCTAGGATCTGTCGTACCTGTTTCTTGGCAAGTAGTTTCATTAATTTTTTGCCAAGTTGCTCCCCAATCTGTTGTAGCTTCTAATGTAACTGCTGGAGGAGTACCGTTTCTACTACCATCACAATAAGCATAGTGATAAGTTAGCATTTTTTGAGGATTAGTTGTTAAGTCAACTTCGCCAAACATTATATAAGCTGTTTGTCCTGCAAATGGTCCACCATACAAATCCATTGCTAAAGCATGAGTTGTATTGTTTGCTCCACATGCTACATACCCACTTTGATCTTGCCAACCGCGCCATCCAAATGCAGCTTTAGACATATCAAAAACCACATTATCTAAATCTATAGCATTGTTTTTAACTTCAAAACTGAAGTTAAATAAATCTACATCTTTCTCTACAAATCCATAAGAAGATGTAGTAATGGAATTATTACTATTATCTATATCTACTAAAGCTTTATCGCCTGCATAAATATTATTTGCTCTAGGTACATTAAATTGAAATGAATAGTTTTGAGATTTATTAAAGTTTACTACATCAAATTCTATAGTTGTTGTTTCGCCTTTTGCAAGTTTTCCTTCAAATGTTTTAGAAAACGGTTGATTACCGATTAACAAATTAACGACAAATTTTGTAACTTCTAGGTCAGCTTTATTAGTAACTTCAACTTTAGGTGTAATAGGCTCAAACTTTAAAGTCTTAGGATATACTGTTAAATCTTTAAGAGCAAGGTCTGTTTTTACATTATCAGGAACTTCAACAGTAGCTTGGTGCCCTGTATAAATATTATTATCTCCTTCAGCTATAAACGCTACTACCTCTAAATCAGTCACTGATAGTGGGATATTAGCAATTTTCTCAGGAAGAGTAACTTCATATTTCTTATACTCATAATGACCTTTAGTTGTTGTTTTAATAGTATCACCAAAAGCACCACCAGATGAAAGCACCATTCGCAAAGCATGCATATGACGATATAGCCCATTTGGAAGTGCATATTCAGGATTATAACTTGCCCCACCTTGATATCCAATAATTTCATTCTGTAACAACATTACAGTAAGATAGTTTTTATCTTTAGAAATTGTTCCTGTATAATAAAGTTCCACTTCTACTGTTAATTTTCTGGCATCATAATCTAAAGTAGGTTTAACATAAATATTAACGGGTGAATTTTGTCCCATTATAGTTGCTGCAACTCCTGCCCAGTTTCCACGACCCATAGCCCATGGCGTTGTAGATCTATTAATAGAACCTGCAGGAAAGCCTGTTATTCCTGCTTTACTAGCTATTGAATTACCTTCTGTTGTTCTTAAATCAGGTTCAGATGCATTACTCGGCGCTGCATATCCTCCGCAATGATTATTGATAACAAAAACTCGTCCTGGATTTGCAGCTGCAAGTTGATTTGCAATCCTATGTCCATCAGGACAGTATCCACAATGAATACCTGTAAATTCTTCTAATACAACATTTCTTTGTGTAACTTCTTTACTAACCCATTTCGGTTCTTGTGCAAATAAAGAAGCTGTTAATAAAATTCCTATTGCTAAACAAGCAACTAATAAGTTGATTTTTTTCATATGTAAAAATCCTGTAATTATTAAATAAAAATATAATGAATGATTTTAATAAGCTATTTAATATTTTAAGTATCTGTTAAATTAACTAAAAATTAACTAAAAAAAAAACATTTTTTTTGAACTTAAGAAATTTCTACAAAAAAATATCATTGAAATTCATACCTTATTGTATCACCATTATCGATAATTTTTTGTTGTTTTTCACTGTCTTCAACAAGTAATCTACAGTCTTTTAATATACTTAATGCAAAATACTGTTTTTTTTCTTCTTGTAAAACAATGATTTTTTTTCCAATAATATTTAATTCTTTCGTCCAAGTGTTAAAAATATTTTCTTCAGAATTAGTTAGTATCTCTTCTATATTGTTCTTCAATTCTAAAGTAATTTTTTCTATATTTATCTCATTTTTCAGCTTTGTACATTCTGCTAAAGCGACTGCATTCGGTACATTTTCTTTATCTGGCACCTGCATTATATTCACTCCTATCCCTATAACAGAATGACAATTATTTTCGTTCAAATAATTTGTTTCAGATATTATTCCTGCAATTTTTTTGTATTCATCATCAGTTTTTACATAAACATCATTTGGATATTTTAGATAAATTCTTTCTTTATCTATATATTTTTCTAATGTTTTTTTCGTTGCTAAACTTCCTATAACTTGCAATAAATACAAGCTTATATCTTTTATTGAATGTGAAACACCGAAAGAAAAAAGCAAGTTTTTTTGTTTAGAGCTCTCCCAAGTTTTCCCATTCCGACCGCGTCCCGCAGTTTGCCAATCAGCTACAACAACAACAGATTTTTCGCCTTCTTTCAGTAATTCAAAAGCAACATCATTTGTTGATTCTACTATTTCAAAATGAAATATTTTTGCTTTACTAGCTAGTGCCATTTTATTTTTCAATTATAATTTTTTCTGAAAACCTTAAAGTAGGAGTTTGTAAAATAACCCAATATACTCCCGTAGCAATTCCATTTGTTGATATTTTCAACTCTTTATATTTATCACTAGTTTCAGATACATAAAAATTGGAACGATATAGTTTTTCTCCTATAATATCTACAATCTCTATGCTATGTAGTCCTATTTCCATAGTATTCAAAGCAAGTTCTATGTTATTATTTTTGATAGGGTTGTTTTTTACATTCAAATGTTGCAAATTTTCGTTAGCATTAACTAATCTATCGCCACCAACAGTACAAATATAAATAGTTAGATAACCCGGCTCTGTAAAAACATCTTTTACCTTAGATATATCCCAAGTAACATCTTCTACCCAAACTCCTGTAGAATCAGGCACATCTAAAAGTACATCGCCTACCAAATAGAATAAAATATATTCTTTTGTAGCGCGCAAATCTCTAACGATTATATTTTCTATATCAACTTGACGTAAACTATCTACAAGAGAAAAATCAGACTTAGCACGCTTACTAGAGTTATCTACTTGTGAAGAATAGTTTAACATCACATATTTTGGATAGAATAAATTTCTATTGAACCTTAAAGTAATTTTATCTATTTGAAATCCAGCAACATCTTCAGGTGCGGTAATTTTAACAGGAATTCTATAGTTTTTTCTATTTGGAGACACTTTTTTATGTTCTGTTACAATAATTCGCACTTCGCCACTCGCTGTGTCAGGAATACCAACTTCTAAAAAAACATCTTTTTTGTTCCGTTCCTCAGCAATTTCTACAGAAGTCAAAAGCGTGCTACTTTCGCCTTTTAATAATTTTGCAGAATTACCAAGAATTTCAATTACATCAGGCTTTTCAACTTTCCATTTATATTCATCATTCAAAGTGTAAACCTTGAAGTTTTTTGTTACTTCTTTCACCGTTTCATCACCAAAAAGCAAGACAACAGAACTTGCATTCTGAGAAATCTTACTTTCTGTTGAAGTTTTTACACTTGGACGCGGATAAAGATTTTCGGCAAATATCCAATCATCAGCCGATATTCCTTCTAAATTAGGCGAAAGACCTACTAGCTCTCGCGTGAATTTAGCCACCCCATAACCAGAAACTTCATCAATAGGACAAAGCTGCTTATCATAATAGCAATGTAGTACCACGTCTCCAAGTACAAATACTTTCCCTGCTATTCCACCTAAATGTATATTATTAATTTCCTTATACAAAGGATTTAATGTAGATATACAACTTCTAATACTACCTTTTAAAACTTGTCCACAAATACCACCAACAAACAACTCATTAACTGGAAAATTATCAGGCAGATAACATAAACCACCAGAATAGCAATTTGTTATTTTACCGTCATCATTTAAGAAACCACAAATGCCGGCACAAGATCCATATTTACTAAGTAGATATATATTTCCTATACTTATACATTCAGAAATTACACCTGCATGCATTATTTGCCCACAAATGCCACCAATAAATGAAGGAATAGATGAAGTGTCAGATAGTATAACATCGCCTGAATTATGACAGTTAGTTATTGTACTTTCTCCTATTAACACTCCACAAATGCCACCAATATTCATTGAAAAAGAAGGATTATTGCCAGATATTTTACCATAGTTACTTGCATTTGAAAAAACAATAGAGCTCTCACTCCCAAGCCCATTATGTATTGCTCCAACTATACCACCTAAATTAAATCTGGAAGAACTAATGTTGCCATAATTTTCACATTTTGCTAAAAATTTATATGTATTAGTATCTCTAATACTTCCTGCGCCTGAAAATATTCCACCAAAAATTCCACCTAATCTGGCTCCTGTATTAACACAACACTGTATATTCGCTTTATTTATAAATGTTCCATAAATTTCTAAGTTCGGTTTTTTGATAAGAGAAACGTAACAAGAATATACGCCAAATATACCACCTATGAAAGTAGCTTTAGCTTCGGAAAAACTTGCTTCCTCGTGATTAATCAAAACAGATTTTTCTAAATTTACTGTATTGTGTATCACTCCACAAATACCACCCGACACTATTCTAGCTCCTATTTTACCATAATTTTCATTCGTACCTCGCATCTCACCAACAATAAATTCACCACAAATACCACCAAGAGAGCTACCAGAATAATCGGCATTGGTTTTTCCAACATTGAGCGTTACAACATCGCCACGATTTATACAATCTTCTATAATTACACCTTCATTTGCATTTCCACTAACAGTCGCACATCCACAAATGCCACCAACATAACCTCCTCTATCAATGTTACCTAAATTTTCACATTTTTTGATATAGCTTCCATTCTCTGCCCTACCTACTATACCGCCAGTACAATCACCATTTTCTGCTATATTATCTTCTATCTTACATAAGTTCTTACAGCTTATAATATCTGTTGCATACGCTAACCCTATAATTCCTCCTGTATAAGTATAGAAATCATTCATTCTTTTTGTAATCTTACCACTAACAGTTAAGTTTTTCACTTCTGCATTATCAGTATGTCCAAATAAACCTTGATAGGTGTTGGTAGGTACTATTTGCATCTCACTAACAGTAAAGTTATTACCATTATAAACACCA
>JAAYTD010000058.1 GCA_012518115.1 Ignavibacteria bacterium
ACAGAGTAGTTAAGCACTGAAACGCCGATGGTACTGCTAGGGCGACCTTGTGGGAGAGTAGGTAACTGCCAAGCTAAATGTTAAAAAAACCTTATGTATATCAATTATATGTAAGGTTTTTTTTGTTTGAACTATGATTTTTGTGATTTATATGAATCGATACCTATTATTATTTATAACTATATTATTTGTAAGTTGTTCTTCAACCCAAAAAGTAGATTTAAGAAAAATTAATTTAACAGACACGAATATCACTTTTCAAAATTGGACTTTTAACGATTTTAGTACAGCTTTTAAATCGCTACATCCCAAAGAAGCGTATAGTCTTGCAACAACAGAAACACAAAAAACAGCCGCACAAGCACTCGAATATATAATCCAAAATAAATATGAAAATGCGGCAAAAACATTTGTTAATGCAATGCGAGAAAATGATTCCTTAGAAGAATTATGGAAGTATTTTCCACTACTTTATTATTCTATGAATGTGAATCGTAATTTGGTAAAATTAGAAGAATGTTATGAAACTATCAGGAATAGCGCTACTGATAACCCATTTGCTTTTTATAGGAACAAGCCCCAATTTGATATGGAGTTTGTAGAAGATTCAGTTGTCATTTCTATAGAATTGAAGTATGGCTACCCTTTAATCAAAATTGAAATCAATGGTAAGTATTATTATTTTGTTTTTGATACGGGATGTAGTAGAACTCTAATAGGAAAAAATATCGCAACAGAAAACAATGTCGTTTGTGATAATAAAAAACTAATTGCTAGTACAGTAGATGGCGCTGTAAATGTGTTTTCATCCATTTTTCCTGATTTCAATCTAGGTTCGATAAAAATATCCAATTTTCCAACTGTTACAATAGATAGAGATTATGCTATTAATGCAAAATTTTTGTTTATAAGTTTATTTCGTGTAGATGGCATTATTGGTTGGGATTTGTTGCAGAATTTCGATTTTACAATTGACTATAAGAATAAACAATTAGTTTTAAGAAAACCTATTGAAAAAAATACAGAACAAAGAAATTTATTTTGGTATTATATGCCTATTGTTAAATTTTATCACAATGGGTACCCATTATTATTTGTTTTAGATACGGGTTCTAATATAACTTCCTTTAATGAACTATCGATTTCATCTATACTCGGAATTGATACCAACAATTTGGAAAAAAGAACTAGAAAAATCTATGGTATGAATGGAATGATAAAAAGTCATGAGTATAAATATCCAGATTTTCAATGTTATACTATTGTAGATAATGAAGTAACTTTATTATCTGTAAATATAGCTTTATTACAAAATATGGAGGGGTATAATATTCCTATCAATGTTGATGGCGTTTTGGGTTCTGATTGGTTTAAGGACAAAGCAGTAAGATTTGATATTACTAATGGTATTTTTCAAATATCAGAATAGCGAATTCTAACTTGAAACTTTATTACTGTATAGGAGACTGTGTGGTAGAGTAGGTAACTGCCAAGCTATATATTAAAAAACCTTATGTATAAATAAATTACATGTAAGTTTTTTTTGTTTTATAGCTGTAAAAAAATATTATTTTGTATCAAAGTTTTTGAATGATGAAAAAAAACTGTATTTTTGTAATATTGTTAGTAATTAAAATAAATTTATAAAGGTATTTGATATGAAAAAAATCTTTTGTAGTTTTGTGCTTCTATCCTTTCTATTGTCTATATCTTGCAATACTGATAATAATTCTGTAGTTTCAGATGTTGAAAACAAAAACAGAGCATCGGTATTAGATGAAAATAAGGTATTACTATTAATGGTAGATTATACTAAGAGTATTTTTGAGGGTGGTAAAGAATTTGTTTTTCCAGAACGGACAAATTCTTTTACTATTTCTACAACTTATGTTGAGCCTTCGGATTTTGGTAGTCTTCATTTATATTACTATGAGTTGCAAGAAAAATTATTTTATGGAACTATTCATTGGATGGGAAGAGGAAAAATGTATTATCCGCCAGAAATAGATTTACCAGATAAATTTGCTAAATTAGATGCTAATTTAGATATGCCTGAATTTAATAAATTTAAGTGTATCAAATATGGATATGATCAGGACTATCTTACTCCTAAACAATGTAAGGAAGTGTGGGATGCTATAAGTAATTTAGCTATAGTTAAAAGTTATATGCTTTCTAATCCTGATGGGAAAATTAATTTGTTTTTATATACTCCGAGTGTTGGAGCTGGCGATCCGGAAGATTGGGATTGGATTATAATATTAAAAAATTAAAATACTGTTTTTTTAGATAGTTACAAAAAATCTTTTACGATTTATATAACAATTCGTAAAAAATGCGTATATTTGCAATTACTTTTTAGAAAATTTTTAGAAAAACTTCAAATTATGAATACACGAAATTATTTTTTTACTTCTGAATCTGTTTCTGAAGGTCATCCTGATAAAGTTTGTGACCAAGTTTCTGATGCTGTTCTTGATGCTATGTTAACAGACGATCCGAATAGTCGTGTAGCTTGTGAATGCTATGCTACAACAGGAATGATAGTTGTCGGTGGCGAAATAACAACAAAGACTTATGTTGATTTGCAAAGTATTGTGCGAGGCGTAATTAGAGATATTGGTTATACCCATACAGGTTTACGCTTTGATTGCGAATCTGCAGCTATCATTAATGTTATCAATAATCAATCTACAGATATTGCTTTAGGTGTTGATGTCAATGGTGCAGGTGATCAAGGAATGATGTTTGGCTATGCTATCAGTGAAACAGCTGAATATATGCCAGCTCCTATTAATTATGCTCATAAACTTGTGAAGAAGCTAGCTGATGTTCGTAAGAATACACAAGATATGCCATATTTACGTCCCGATTCAAAATCGCAAGTTACAATAGAGTATTCACCTGATAATA
>JAAYTD010000059.1 GCA_012518115.1 Ignavibacteria bacterium
ACAGAGTAGTTAAGCACTGAAACGCCGATGGTACTGCTAGGGCGACCTTGTGGGAGAGTAGGTAACTGCCAAGCTAAATGTTAAAAAAACCTTATGTATATCAATTATATGTAAGGTTTTTTTTGTTATAAAGAAAATGGTTTAAAAATGTATTTTGAATAATGGGAAAAAAATTGTATTTTTGTAAATATGTTTAATAATTAAATTAGATGATAAGGTTACTGATATGAAAAAAATAATTAACTCAGAAAATGCACCTGCTCCTATAGGTCCTTATTCACACTCTGTTATGGCAGAGGGTAAAATGCTTTTTATTTCTGGGCAAATTCCTTTTGACGTTAATGGTAATTTAGCAGGTGATGATATTGTATCTCAAACACATCAAGCAATAAAAAATATAGAATCTATTGTTTCTGAAGCAGGTGGTAAATTAAGTGATGTTGTTAAGACAACAGTTTTAATGCAAGATATGAATGATTTTGCGAAAATGAATGAAGTATATGATTCATATTTTGGAGCTACAAAACCGGCGCGTGCAGCTTTTCAAGTTTCTCGTCTTCCTAAAGATGTTTTAGTAGAAATAGAAGCTGTTGCTTGTTTAGACTAGTTCTTAGTTAATTTCAATAATTAGACTGTCTTTTTAAAAATAAGACAGTTTTTTTTATTTTTTTGCAAAAATCTTAAAATTTAAATTTAGAACTTAAATATATACAATATTATTTTAAAAAATAAAATAATTGTTAAAAATATACATTTAATTGCATCTTCCTTATGTTTTTATATGTTTTTTTTGTAATTTTGTAATTAAAAAAAACAATAGTATTAAAATTAAAATATGAAAAAGATCCAATCTAGCTATATATTATTTGTAATTTTATTTTTCTTTCCATTTGTAATTTTTGCGAGCAATAAACTTTCTTTAGGGACATATACTTTAATGGAAGAATATAAGGAAGCTAAGGTAAAAAATTCAATTAGTGATTTAAAGTTGCGATATAATTTACTTGAAGAAAATAGTCAATTGCAAGTAAAGGCATTTATTTCTTATGATAGTACTTTTTCTACATTTGATTTTATCAAATTAGGTGGTAAAATAGGTGTAACTACTTCAAACATTTTAACTGCTACTTTTCCTTTAGATAGTTTAGAAAGTGTATTAAATCTTCAAGGGGTTTTACTTGTAAATACAGGTGAAAGTCTATTTCCTAATCTTGATAAGGCTTTACCAGACGCTAATATTGATAAAGTTCATTCAGGTCTTGATGGATTAAAAAGGCAATATGATGGCAGTGGAGTTATTGTAGGTGTAACGGATTGGGGGTTTGATTTTACTCACGCTATGTTTAGCAAGCCTGATGGTACGCCACGTGTTACTCGTGCTTGGATAACTCAAGATAAGATAGGTGGAAAGCCACCTGCTGGCTATACAGGTGGATCATTGTATGCAGATGCTAATTTTATTAAAAATAACTTAAAAAGCAGTAGTGATAACAACAATCATGGTACTCATGTATTGGGTATAGCTGCAGGAACTCCTGTAAAAGCTTCAAAAGCAACTTATAGCGGAGTGGCACCTGGTGCTGAACTTATTGTAGCTGAACTTTATGGAGTTACTAAGGTTTCTGCTCCAAGTGTAACTTTATTGGAAACAATAGATTATATGTTTAAATATGCTGATAGTGTAGATAAACCTATAGTAGTTAATATGAGTCTTGGTACCTCAGCACATCCTGGCGATGGTAGCAGTGAACGGGATTTAATGTTAGCAGACTTATTGAAGAAAAACCCACAAGGTAAAATCATTGTAGCTTCTGCCGGAAATGAAGGAATGTCTTATATGCACAAGCAGCATACTTTTAAAACTAAGCAGGAAAATAATGAGACTATATTTGATACAGTAGTTGTATCTATTCCGGCTGGAGGTGGTTCTAGTGAGGTCAATTCACGTAATATTGGTATATGGGGAATGGAGCCTGATCAGACATTTTATGCAAAAGTTGAAATAAAATATGCTAATGGTACTTCGAAAGAGACTTTCTTTTATCATACGAACACGTCTTCTAATTATACTGAAGACTTTAATAACAATGTAAAAATAATTATTCATACAGACAAAAAGTATGTTCATAATCAAAAACCTAATATCATTTTTTCAGCTTATAATCTTTCTTACAAAGACCAGATGCTTGTATATATAACTTCTGAAGACGCTAGTTTGCATATATGGAATTATAATGGTCATTTTCTTTTAAGTGAGACAGGGGATATTATTGGAGATAATAATTATTCTATAGGATCGCCGGGTATCATAGAAGATATAGTTACAGTTGGAGCAAGTATTTCGCGTCCAACAATCGAGAGTTTAACAGGTAAAGTTACTACACCTTGGGGAAATAATAAAGGAGGAATAGCAGGGTTTTCGTCTCGTGGTCCAAGTACTAATGGCTTTGTTAAACCTGATATTGTAGGACCGGGTAGTTCAATTTATTCAGCATTGAATGTATATTGTCCAATCTCTAATTATGAACAAAATTACTATCTTGTAGATTCATATAACGATACTGATTTTTTCTATGCTATGAGTGGAACTTCAATGTCTTCACCTTTGGTTGCCGGAGTTGTAGCTTTAATGTTACAAATTAATCCGAAGCTAAGTATTAATGAAATTAAAGATATTTTAAGGATTACTGCAATAAATGATAATTTTACAGGAGAAGTTAGAAACAATAAAAGTAATACTTGGGGATGGGGAAAAATAGATGCCTTAGCTATTATGAAACATTTAGAAAATAGTAGTATTGCTAATAAAGACCATTTGCAAAAAAATAATATTAAAGTATTTCCTAATCCTGTTGTAAATAATCTTGTTTCTGTAAAATTAGACGGCGAATTGAATGGTTTTTTACCTAAGTTAGTACAGATATTTGACGAATCGGGAAAATTAGTTTTTATTTCTACGATTACAACTGAAAAAGAGTTTGTTCTTGATAAATTATCGGCAGGAAATTATTTTATAAAAATAGATGATTCATTACAAAAGTTTACAATTATAAAATAAATTATTGTTTCAAAAATAAAACAAAATTTATATGACACTTGATAATATATTATTACCTATAAAACCTTTACAAGTTAAATTTGAAGAGCAATTTAGTAAAACTCTAGTTTCAGAAGTGCAACTTGTAAAAGATACTATTCTGCATATAACAAAAAACAAAGGAAAACGCTTACGTTCTAATTTAATGTTACTTATTGCTACTTTTTTCGGAGAAGTTTCTGAAAGACTCTATAGTAATGCAATAATGATAGAACTCTTGCATACTGCTACTTTACTTCATGACGATGTTGTTGATTATTCTATGGAAAGACGTAATCAACCTTCTGTAAATGCTATTTGGGATAATAAAGTTGCTGTACTTTTAGGAGATTACTTGTCTGCTCGCTCTTTTCAGCCTGTATTTCAAATTAAAGATTATGATTTTATAGAAATAGTTTGTAAGAATATTGAAATTATGAGCCAGGGTGAAATTTTAGCTATTCAACAAAGCAGTTCATTGGAGTTTGACGAAGAAAGTTATTTTAAGGTTACATTTGCAAAAACTGCTTCGCTTATTTCTACCGCTTGTTATATTAGTGCAAATATCGCAAGCAATGGAGATGAAGAAAAATATATAAGTTTTAAAAAATATGGTGAATATGTTGGAATGGCATTTCAAATACGAGATGATGTTTTTGATTATATTTCAACTAATGATAAAATTGGAAAGCCTGTAGGTAATGATATTAAAGAAAGAAAACTTACTTTACCACTAATTTATGCTTTGCAGAATGCCAATGAAAAGACTCGTGAAGATATTTTATCAATGATAAAGTTGAATAGTTTTTCTGCTGAAAACATAGAAGAAATAATAAATTTTACTATAAAAGCAGGTGGAATTGAATATGCTATGGCAAAAGCCATGGAGTTTGTAGAAAAGGCAAAAGAGAGTATTGCTTTTTTGCCTGATATAAAAGAAAAAGAAGCATTAATAAATTTTGCTGAATATGTTATAACAAGAGAAAAATAAATAAAATAAGAATGAAAAGAATAATAATAACAAACAATCCATTATTAAAACCTCTTTATGGTAATTTAAATAAAAACAAGTTTACATTTTCTGTATTAAGCGAAATTGCGTGTGTAGAGGCGATAAATAAAAATGAGTTTGATTTAGCTCTTATTTCGCCGCTAATTTATGCCTCAATTAATTCAAAAGAAGATATTAAAATTTTACCGACAAAAATGTTAGTTCTTGAAGATTTTACTAAAACAGTTGCAATAAATATTCGCCAAAATAAAGAAAGTTTAAGTAAAATATTTTTCCACACCTCTAATGAATTTATTATTGTAGCCACAAAATTAGTTCTCTGTGAAAGATTTAATATTGTACCGGAATTAACAAACAACTTAGAAGAAGCAGATATTATTGTTAATTATGGTGATAGAATAGAAAATTGTTTAGAAGTTAATTTGTCAGAAGATTGGTATGATACTTTTGAAGTTCCATTAGTTATGGGTTTTTGGGTTTTTAAAGATGACGAAGATTATAATAGTGAAAACTATAAAGATATTATCGAATTAGTAAGTTCATTTGCTAATAGTAACTTAGAGAGTAAAAAAGATCACAGTGAGGATTATCAAAGATATGGAAAAGAATACTGGGAGTGGAAGAAAGATTTTTTAGATGCATTAGAAAAAATCTTTGATGTATTATATTATTATGGATACGCTCATAATATTGTAGATGCTAAGTTATTATCAAACGAATGAAAAAAAGATTAACTACAAAATAAGTAATAGAAATATAAAATGGATACTAATAAAAACATAGAAACATTCCCAAATCCTTCGCCTAACAGAAGATATATTATAGAACATATTAATTCTGAGTTTACTTCTGTATGTCCAATTACGGGATTACCTGATTTTGGTGTAATTACAGTTCGTTATATCCCTAATGAGGTTTGTATTGAACTTAAGTCATTAAAATATTATTTCTTAGAATTTCGTAATAAGGGTATCTTTTATGAAGAACTTACTAATAAAATTTTAGATGATTTAGTTGCAATTTCCGATCCCTTAGAAATGGAAATTGTAAGTCAATGGAGTACGCGGGGTGGAATGAATTCTGTAATTAAAGCAAAGCATATAAAGCAGTGATTATTGTTATCCTTAATAAATATAAACTTAATGAAAATAGCAAAGAATTTTTATTGGGAAATGGGGCATAGGCTACCAAATCATAACGGCTTATGTAAAAATCTGCATGGGCATTCTTATAAAATGCGTGTTGAATTAGAAGGGCAACTTAATGAGAATAAAATGTTGATAGATTATTATGATTTATCAAAAATTGCAAATAAGGTAATTGAGCCGTTTGATCACGCTTTTTTATGTGAAAAAGAAGATAAGTTAGTTTTAGATTTTTTACAACAAAACGGATTTAAAACCCTTCTATTTCATTGTTCTTCTACTGTTGAAAATATAACTTATTATATGCTTGATTTGTTAGCCGAAGAATTAAGAAGCTATAGTAATATAGAAAAAATTACAGTTAGAATATATGAAACCAGTGATGTTTATGCTGAAGCTAGTCTCAAGGTATAAAAAGTATATAAAAGACATTCAAAGTTCTTGTTAGAAAGTTAATTAAGTTCAATATAATAAAGAATATTAGCAATGAAATTAAAGAATTATTATATACAATTTTATTTTATAGTTGTTTTCTTACTATATTGCTTTTCTGCTAATGTTCTTAATTCCTCTCAACTTAGCATATCAGATTTTATTTTAGATTACAATGTCCATTTAGATACTACAGCAGAAGCAGTTATTGTTGAAATAAGCTGGAAAACGACTTCTGATACACGTAATTTTCGTATAGCTCGCAAATTAAAAACTGAAAAAAACTTTGAGACTTATCTTGCATATATAGAGGACAAATCTATTAATAAATGGCGTGATACAATTGAAATCGGCAAAGAATATGAGTATAGTTTAGAGCAAGTCAAAGAAAACAATTCGGCATTTGCTTATTTTGCTTCAGGTGTAGATATTCCCTTAAAAGATGACCGTGGAGCTTTATTGCTTTTAATTGACACTACTTTTCGCGAAAGTTTATCTTATGAAATTTCGCGATTAGTTGAAGATATTACAGGAGATGGCTGGCGCGTATACATTTCATATGTTCCTCGTGCAGAAAATTTTGATAAAGAAAAAGTAAATACTGTAGCGAACATTATTAAAGACAAGTTTAAAGCTGATTCTAATATAAAATCATTGTTTTTATTAGGACGTGTTCCCGTTCCATATTCTGGAAATTATGCAACAGATGGACATATTCCTGAACATGCAGGAGCTTGGCCATGTGATGGCTATTATCAAAGTTTAAATATGAGTGAAGATAAACAATTATTGTGGAGCGATTCGCAAGTTGATAGTAGAGCTGCGCTAGATGAACGAAATTGGAATGTTCCTCAAGACGGTAAATTTGATAATGATTTATTTCCTTATAAGTTAGATATATCTTGTGGGCGAGTTGATATGTATAATTTACCTGCATTTAATCAAACAGAAGAAGAGCTATTAAGACAATATTTAAATCAAAATCATAATTATCGCAACAAAATTATTTCTTATGAAAATCGTGGAGTTATAAATGACTTTTTTAATCTTTATTCTAAATATGAAGCTTTTGCAGCAAATGCTTGGTTAATGTTCGGTGGAGTTTTAGGGATCAATAAAGTTGATACTTTTTCACTTCGTGAAATTTTACGACAGAAAAATTATTTGTTTGCTTATGGTTGTGGGCCCGGTCAATATACAAGTTGTTACGATATTATATCTACAGAAGAACTTGCACAAAATAGGGGACTTGGCGTTGTATTCTCATTTTTATTCGGTTCTTGGTTTGGCGATTGGGATAATGAAAATAATCTTATGCGGGCAATGCTAGCTAGTCAACCTCCTGCCTTAACTTGTGCTTGGGCAGCAAGACCATATTGGTTCATTCATAACTTAAATATAGATGAACCTATTGGTTATTCGACATTACTTACGCAAAATAATGAATCTTTTGGAACTTATGTTTCAAATTCTTTGCGAGGGCATCGCGGAATACATATTGCACTTTTAGGTGATCCAACTCTACGTATTTATTCATTAGCACCTATAAAAAATTTAGCGGCTGATTTTTATATTAAAGAGGAAAGCGAGAAAGCAGAAGTAAAATTAACTTGGGAAAAAAATAGTGATACGAAAGTTATTGGATATAATATATATCGCGCTCAAAATATGAAAGATAAGTTTATTAAATTAAATAACTTACCGATAGAAAACTGTGAATTTATTGATGAAAACGTTCTGTTAGATTCTGCTATTTATCAAGTACGAGCAATATCTAAAGAATATAATTTCTCAGCTTCATATTTTACACAAAGTACAGGGAAATTTGTTAAAGTAAAGACTGTACCAAGTGCTAATAAAAGTAAAGTTCTATCTGCTTATGTTTTTCCAAATCCTGCTAAAGATTATTTTTCAATTATAGTTCATGGAACAGAAAATAAACCTATATCTATAAGACTGTTCAGCTTATTAGGAGAAGATTATGGTAAAATTTATGAAGAAATAATGTTAAGTCAAGATTTATTCATAAAATTCAATATTAATTCATTGTTTCCGTATAAAAATCTACATTTATCAAGTGGCTTATATTATATAAAGTTATCTCAAGATGGAGAAGAAATAAACTCATTATTTATAATACAACAATAGATATATGAAGAACATATATCTATTGTTATATGCTTGTTTTTATAGTTTTATGACCAAATTTCATGTTTGAAATCGCGTGTCATTAAATTGTCCACTATAGTTTTTGCAGGTATATTTTCAAAAAGAGCTTTATAAGTTTGTTCTGTAATAGGCATTTCAACTCCAATTTTGTTAGCTAGCTCATAAGTTGATGCAGTTGTATAAACTCCTTCTGCTACAGTTTTTTGCGAACTTATTATATTCTCTAGCGTTAAGCCTTGTCCTATTAATTCTCCTACTTTTCGATTTCTGCTATGTTTGCTACTACAAGTAACGACTAAATCACCAAGTCCTGAGAGTCCTGCAAAAGTCAAAGGTGAAGCTCCTAAAGCAACCCCTAAACGTGATATTTCTGCAAGACCACGAGTAATTAAAGCGGCTTTTGTATTATCTCCTAATTGTAGTCCGTCTAACATTCCTGCAGTTAGTGCTATAATATTCTTCAAAGCACCTCCCAATTCACATCCGATAACATCGTTAGTTGAGTATATTCGCAAAGAATTTGTAGATAAATTCTGTTGGATTTTTTGTGCCATCTTAATATTTTTAGAAGCAGCTACTATAGTTGTAGGAATATTGCGTGAAACTTCTTCAGCATGCGAAGGTCCTGTTAGCACGGCATAATTTTCTTCAGAAATGCCTAAAACTTCTTGAAAAATTTCTGAAATTCTTTTCAATGTTTTTTGTTCAATACCTTTAGAAGCGTTGATTATAATTTTATTATCAAACGAAAAAGATAAATTCTTATAGGAGCTACGAATAAATTGTGTTGGAATTACATTAAGAATATAATCAAAATGTTCTAAGTCATTTATTTCATTCGTAGCTATAAGATTAGAAGGTAAATTAACATCAGGCAGAAAAACAGAATTTTTATGACAAGAATTAATTTCGTCAACAGTTTCTTTTTCAAATGCCCATATGTATATTTTTTCTTTTGTGTTACTTGCTATTTGAATAGCTAATGCTGTGCCCCAAGCTCCGGCACCTACTACAATAAATTTGTTCATTTTCATAATATAGTTTAAGATTATAATTAAATTTTAGAAAGAGAAAGTTAAATTATTTACTTTTTTCATCTTCTTTCTCATTTTTAAAAAAATAGTAATAATAAAATATAAATTCAGGAATTGTAAGAATACATAACCCGAATGTATCTTTATTAAAATAAACAGTGTTATAAGATGTAGGATAAATCAAATTTGCAATAGTTCCTGATATTGCCCACCCAATAATAAAAACTAAAATCATTAATAATACTGACAAAACACCATCTTTTTTAGAAAGCTCTTGCCAGTTTTTTGTAAAAACATATATGAAAAGTACTAAATGTAAATAAAGTATTATTAATTCTAACATATTATTTTATATATTTTTTTGTTTATTTTACCAAATTTAATTAAATTTGAATAGAAAAAAAAATCTTTTTACCTGTTTTTTATTTTTAATCAAATAATATTGGAGAATAATGATGAATAGTTATGTTACTGAAAACTTTATAATGATTTACATTACCGTTCCTTCTATTGAGGAAGCACGTGAGATTGCTAACTTATTGACCGAAAAAAAATTGGCAGGCTGCGTATCTATAATTCCTAACATAGTGTCTGTATATCGCTTCGAAGGTAAGATCGAAGAATACCAAGAAGAGCAATTGTTAGTAAAAACTAAATCTTCTTTGTTCGATGAAGTTGTAGAAGAGGTAAAAAAAGTACATACTTATAAGTTACCTGAAATTGTAGCCGTACCGTTTACTGCTATGTCAAACGACTATTTTATCTGGCTTAATAGTGAAACTAAGTAGTTGTGATTAAACAAACATAAAACCTGCATAATTATATAAAAATTATGCAGGTTTTAACTTAAAATTTCATATTTAATTTGTATTTTTTTATATGGGAAAAAATAATAACGATATTGTTTATGAAGATCTTTTTTCTACTCCAAAATCGCAATCAGTAGAAGAAAAAACTATCTTTTCTGTAACTGAAATCAATAATACAATAAAATTATTACTTGAAGCAAATATAGGAATTGTTTCTGTAGAAGGTGAAGTTTCAAATTATAAACCGCATTATTCAGGACATCGTTACTTTACATTAAAAGATAAAGCTTCGCAAATATCCTGTACTATGTGGAAATCGCGTAATCTTAATTTTGAACTTTCCGACGGAATGAAAGTTATTGCAACAGGTATCATATCTGTATATCCCCCAAGAGGTACTTATCAAATTGATGTTATAAGTTTACGTCCAGCGGGGCTCGGGTCTTTGTATCAAGCTTTTGAAAAGTTAAAAGCAAAATTAAGTGAGCTGGGATATTTTGATGCTGAACGAAAAAAAGCAATACCTGAAAAAATATATAACATAGGTATTTCTACCTCGCCAACAGGTGCAGTAGTAAAAGATATTTTTACTACGATTCAACGGCGTTATCCACTAGCTACAATTTATTTTCGTCCGACAATTGTACAAGGCGAACAAGCTGCTCCTGATATTGTTGATGCTATTTCTGAACTACAAGAAACGCCGGCAGAAGTGATAATCATCGGACGTGGGGGCGGTTCTATAGAAGATTTATGGGCATATAATACCGAAGAAGTTGCAAATGCAATTTTATCTTGCAAAATCCCTATAATTTCTGCCGTTGGGCACGAAACTGATTTTTCTATTGCCGATTTTGTAGCAGACTTGCGAGCAGCAACACCAACAGCAGCGGCTGAACTAGCTACACCGATAGAATTGAAGTTTCTGCAAGAAACTATATTAACATTATGCGATAATATGCAAGAAATTATGTTTGAAAAAATACAATATTATCATGAAATAATTGATGGTATAAGTTCAGAAAAAATAGTAAAAAGAATTATGGATAAAATTTATAATCACCATCAATTACTTGATAATACAGAAATTTTGCTGAATAAAAATATCGTGAATTATTTGGAAATAAAAAAACAAATTTTCGAAAAACTTGCAGGACAATGTAAAACACTAGCTCCTCTATCTCCAATTGATAGGGGATTTGCTCTGTTAAAAAGTAATGATAGAATTATTAAAAAAAATGAAAAACTTGTAGATTTCGATACTGTTGAAATTATTCGTAAATTAGATAAAACTTTTGCGAAAATTCAAAAGTAGTATCATTTTGAATAATAATTTATTAGCTACCCTGTCAAGCTTCGCAGGGCGTATAGCGATACGCCGCGACATTTCGCTGAATAGGAATTTTAAAAATCACTTCAAAATCACAAAAATTATATAAATCATAGTTCGGACAATAGGAGCGAAGTAATATAGAATTAAATTTGGTATTATTGAGTTTTTTTAAATAATAAATTCTTGGAAAAAAGAAAAAAACTTTGTAATTTGTAATTTATTTTTTATAAAAACAATGTAATAAAAAAAACAGTTTCTAAAATAGGCAATGGAAATAGCAATTTTTGATAATTTTGATAAATTAGAAGCGAGAAAATATGCAGAGCAGGCAACAATTTATTTGCTTGAAAAGGGCGTAAAATGTCATGTTAAGCATAAATTATACGATAAATTTGAAAACAAAATCAAATCTGACAACTTAGTTCTAATTGATGATAACACTGTAGTGGATTCTATAAACTTCATTTTGACTTTTGGTGGAGACGGAACAATGCTTGCAGCAGTAAAAAAATACTTAGCAAAAGATGTTCCTATTATGGGGTTTAATGTTGGAAAACTTGGTTTTTTAGCGGAATATTCTGTTGTAAATGTAGAAAAAGAGATTGATAGTTTATTGAGAGGTGAATATAAATTAATAGAACGGACGCTCTTAGAAACAAACTACTGCGGTGAAACAATAACAGCTTTAAATGATTTTGTTGTTGAGAAAAAAGATTTTTCTAAAATGATAACTTTGAAAGTTTATTCTAACGATATGTATGTAGGGGACTATCGCGCTGATGGATTAATTATTACAACGCCGACTGGTTCTACTGCTTATTCGCTTTCTTGTGGTGGTCCGCTTATTTGTCCGAATGCAAACGTATTTTGCATTACTCCGATTTCTCCTCATGCTCTTACCTTACGTCCATTAGTGGTTCCGGCTGAAAACAGTATCAGCATAAGAGTTTTTTCTCCAACAAATGAAGCTATAATGACGGCAGATGGACAATCACTAAGAGTAGTAAAGTCTGGAGAAATGTTAGATTTTTACCAATCTACAAAACATGTAAAAATTGTTGTTCCAACAGATAGTACTTATTTTGATATAATAAGAAAAAAAATGCTTTGGGCTGAATATTCGTTTGGAAAATAGTTATAACTTAAAACTATTTTTTTTCTACAACTAAAAAAGAAAAGTCTTTAAAGAAATATTTAGAAGCTACATTTGTAGTGTTTTTAAAAATACTTGCAAAAAAGATGATTTTCTATTATATTTGTTTTTTATAAGAAAATATTTTTTAAAAATAAACAATATGTAAATTAATTAATACTAATAAAACTATGAATAAAACATTTATTACTTACGCTTATTTTTTCTTATTAATTTTGCTATCTTCTTCTTGTAATGCAAAAAAAATCAAACCTTCTATCGAATGTGAAATTATCAATTCCGACAGAAATGAAATAGTATTTTCTGTACATAAAAACAAAATGGTTGATGTAGCTATTGTTTTGCGTGAAAATTCTGATAAAACTGTATTTCCTGCGGAAGATAAGTCAGTTCCGTTATCAAGTAAAATATATCTAAATGAGTTAGAGAAATACGGAGATAATAATTATCTTTTATATTACGAAAAGAATAATAAATTAGAAAAGATAGAATTATTGATAATGGCTCATAATCCTAATGCATCATATTTTATTGATGTTTTTACCACAAAGTCAGCAAGGTCAGGATCTAAAGCAAGTAAATTAGATACGGTTATATCTTTTCCTATTACTATATTAGCAAATATGCCTGACAAACAAGCAAGTAATGTTGTATGTAGAAATATGACTTCAAATTCTTTAGAAATTTCTTGTCAAAACGGCAATGGAAGAGGTAGAATAATTGTAGCTTCATTAAATGCGGAAGCAGAGAAGCCGCGTAATGGGCAAGAATATAAAGTTGGCAAATTTGCTGATACAAATTGTTTAATAGGCAAGCATTCTTACGTAGTTTATAATTCAACTATAATGTCAGATTTGTTTGTTAAGTTAGATAATTTACAGCAAGGTACTTATTATTTTGCGGCTTATGAATTTAATGGTGAAGGGAAATTTATAAATTATAATCTTAAGGAAGAAAATAGAAATACGAGACAATATACTTTACCAGTACCACCACCTAAGATGAAACCAGCTAAGGATATAACCCAAAATAGTTTCATTATGAATTGGGAGCCTATAGAAGATGTATTACGTTACGAGATTTCGTTGTCAAAAGATGAAAACTTTGTAACAGTTGATGAATTCTTTAATAATGCGGATATTGGAGATACAAATGAATTTCCGTTTGAAAACTTAGAAGAAGGTATTACTTATTATTGTAAAGTGCGAGCTATTATGAAAAATAGCAGACCTAGTGAGTATTCAGAAGTACAAAAAGTTCAGTTAAAAAAATAAAGAATAGTTTGATAACTACTTTAAAAACGAAATTAAATTAATATGTATATAATAACGGCAAGTTCTACAAAAGAAGACTATAAAGAAGCAGTATTTGAAATAGTAGAAGAAATAGAAAAGAAAAAGTTTGAGCCGAAGCTTATTTTATATTTTCTTTCTATGAAGTATCCGCAAGATAAAATTGCTGTTGAAATAAAATCAAATTTCAATTGTGATTGTGTTGGTATGACTTCGGCAGGTGGAGAATACTGCGACGACAAGTTTTATGAACATTCTTTAACTGCTATGTGTTTTTCGGACAAAGTATTTGAAGAATATGACATTGTAAACCTTAATCTTGCAGAGGATATGGATATTGCAAGTGTTAGAAGACGTGTTGTTGCAGGCTATTTTAATGAAGATGCTATGAGGCAAGATTCAAAAAAATATTTTGCCGTTACGCTATTAGATATATCAAACCCTCAATATACAGACAAGGCAGATAGATTGATAGAATACTTTGCTTCATATTTTAATATCACTGCTTTAGGTGGTCTTTCTGCTCCTGCTTCTTTTTTAGATGATTCAAATAATTGTATCCATATTAACGGACAGACATATAAAAATTATATAGGCTTGATATTCTTTAAAGCTTTTAATGATATTGATATTATTTCCACTCATAACCAACTTCCAACTAACAAGATTCTTACTCCTACTGCTTTTGGGGAGAATAATAGAATAGTTAAAGAATTCAATCATATGCCTGCCATAGATGCATTTAGTCAAGCTATAGGTATTGATAAAGATAAAATAGATAATGATGTTTTTCAAGAATTTTCTTTAGCTTTTGAACCTGCTACAGACTGCTTTTTTACCGTGCAAACTAAACGGAGTTTGCCAGATGGTAGTCTTGAGTATTATGCAAAAATACATTCTTATGTTGATTATAATGTAATGTATTCAAGTGATATGTGGTTTGAGACGAAAAAAGCAATTAATCTAAAACTTCAGAAAGACATAGAAGAAGAAAGGTTGGATAAAATGATAGGTGTTGTTGAATTTAATTGTTTATCGCGTACGAATATGTTAAACAAAAACAATGATATGGATAGATTGGTTAAACTTTTTGATTTTGCTCCACATATAGGACTTTCTACGTCAGGTGAACTCTATATGGGGGTAATGAGCTATACTTCAGTTCTTTTGTTTTTATATAAATAAAACTATTACTAATTTTAGATATCTTTGTTTTCATTTTTTTAACTGTTTTTTATTAATTTATAATTTCGTTTTAAACGGTTCAACCTCAAACGCTTGATAGCATAATTGTTAAATTTTTCTGAAAATTGTTTGTTTGACAAAAATAATATATTTTCAGTCTCATTCAAGAGCTCTTGGATTTTTACATCACTAATTTCTTGCTTGTTCTTTTGGAATTTGCTGTTATGCGGACATACATCTTGACAAATATCACATCCAAATATATAAGCAGTTTCTTTAATTTCTTTTTCATAATTAATTTCTTCGGATAATTTAGCTTCTGTTGTCAAATATGAAATACATTTTTTTACGTCAATAATGCCGGGAGCGACAATAGCTTTTGTAGGACAAGAGTTCATACATAAATTACAATTACCACATTTATCTTTGATTTCTTCAGATGAAATTTCTAATTCTAAATCTGTAATTAATACTCCGATATTGAAATATGATCCAAATTCTTCGGAAATAATCAAACTGTTTTTGCCTTGCCAACCAATTCCTGCTTGTTTTGCCCATTCTTTTTCTAAAACTGCTCCTGCATCAACACTAATATAAGATTTGGCGTTATATTTTTCTGAAATAAATTCTTGTAATTGTTGAAGCTTATTATAAATAGTTTCGTGATAATCACTAGCTATGGCATATTTTGCAATTTTAATTTTGCTTGAAAATTTGATGTTTGCAGTATATGGTTCTGCAATTACGATAATAGTTTTTGCATTCTTTATAATTTCATTAGGATTAGTGCGTTTATGAAGAGTTTTTTTCAAGAAATCCATTTCACCTAAATAGCCACATTCTGTCCTGTATTTGAGCTCGTTATATTTTTCCGCTAGTATTTTAGATTTAGCAAATTTAATTTTTTTTATATTAATATTTTGTGCAAAATTTATAATTTCTTCTTTTATATATTTCATAGAACAGTATGATTTTATATATTTTTTTCGTATCTTTGTTTATTGTTTTAGAGTACAAATTAACAAAGAAAATTAATAACAAACAAATTTATATAATTTATTTTTTCACTTTAATTTATTTTAATTAAATATGGCATTAAAAATAACAGGAGCGGGCTTAACTATAGAAAAAATGGTTGATGTAGCTCGCAACAATCAAAGTGTTGAATTGTGTGAAGATGCAGTTCAAAGAATAAAAACTTGTCGCGCTATGCTTGAAAGAAAAATTGAGCAAGGCGAAGTTATGTATGGTGTTAATACTGGAATAGGTGAGTTCTCTGAAACTATGCTAACACCTGAACAAGTTAAAGAATTTCAAAAATATTTAATTTATAACCACGCTGCTGGAATAGGTGAACCTGCACCTATTGAGCATGTACGTGGAGCTATGTTGGGCAGAATTAATGTTCATGCGCATGGAAACTCAGCTGTACGTCCTGAAATAACTCAGACTTTAGTTTCTATGTTAAACAAAGGTGTTACACCTGTTATCTGCAATAAAGGATCAGTTGGAGCATGCGGGGATTTAGCACCTATGTCGCAAATTGCTTTGCTTATGATGGGCGAAGGCGAAGCTTTTTATAATGGCGAACGTCTTCCGGGTAAAGTAGCTCTTGAAAAAGCGGGTATTCCTGTTCCGGGATTACAAGCTCGTGATGGACTTGCAACAATTAACGGCTCAAACGTACTAACAGCAATGAGTGCAATAACGCTGTATGATTTTAATCGCTTATTAAAACATGCTGAAATTGTTGCTGCTATGTCTTTAGAAGCTCTACTTGCTAATCTTAAACCTTATGATGAGAGAATACATACTTTACGTGGTTTCTCAGGCGCTATACGTTCAGCTAAAGCTATACGTAAGTGTCTTGAAGGAAGTGATTTAATTAGTGGAAAAGTAAAAACTAAAGTACAAGATGCTTACTCAATGCGTTCTACTCCGCAAATTATAGGAGCAGCGCACGATGCACATAAATATGCACGTTCTCAAGTAGAAATTGAACTCAATGGAGTTTGCGATAATCCTATATTTATTCCGCAAGATGAAGTTGCTTTGTCAGGTGCAAACTTCCAAGGTACACCTATAGCTGTTCCTATGGATATGGCAGGATATACAACAACAATGGTTTGTATCCTTTCTGAAAGAAGATTAAATCGCTTGCTAAATCCTGCACTTAGCCAAGGGTTACCGCCATTCTTGTCTAAACAACCCGGACTATTTTCAGGATTAATGCTAAGTCAATATACTGCTGATATGTTGATAGCTGAACAAAGAATTTTATCTGCACCTGCTTCAATTCAATCTATTCCAGCAGCGGCAGACCAAGAAGACTTTGTTTCTATGGGAATGAACACTGCTCTTAAGAACTTGCAAATTCTTGATAATGCTTATGGTATTATAGGTATTGAGTTTGCTGCAGCTGCTCAAGCTTTAGATCTTCGCGGATTTAATACAGGACGCGGAGTAGCAAAAGCTAAAGAAATTGTAAGAAAATATGTTGAATTCTTAGAAGTGGACAGACCGCTTTATAAAGATCATAATGTCTTGAAAGCATTAGTAAAATCAGGTGAAATTCTTGATGCTGTTGAAGCGGAAGTTGGTAGCTTAGATTAATTATTTTCTAATTAATGTTATACAAAAAAAAGACTGCAAACTTTACTGTATTTGCAGTCTTTTTTTTTATTGACTACCCCGTCAGGCTTCGCCTGCCACCCCTTCGTCCCGAAGGGGAATTTGCTAACTTCGCTGAGTGGAAAATTCTCCTCTTTGAGAGGAGTACCTGCGAAGCAGGGGAGGTGTGGCAATAGATTACCCCGTCAAACTTCGTAGGGCGTATGCGATACGCCCCAACATTTGCCAAAGGGGAATTTGCAAAAAGGGCAACCACAAGGGATTGCCTCTACAATTCTTGCTAATTGCAACTACCCCGTCAAACTTCGTTTGCCATCTCTTCACCTAAAGGGAATATAATTAGATTAATTTGCTATGATATTAAATATCTTGTTTTTAACAAATATTATTTTTCTTACGGTTTTTCCCTCAATATATTTTTGTACGTTTTCATCTTGCATAGCAATTTTTTCTACTTCTTCTTGACTAGCTTCATTAGCGACCACGACTTTACCGCGTATTTTACTATTTACTTGCAAGACAATCTCAACGTTTTGTTTTACAATTTTATTTTCGTCAAATTTTGGATATTCGGCTTTTACTATAGAATCCTTATGTCCTAAAATTTCCCATAGCTCTTCGGCTATATGTGGAGCGAAAGGAGCTAAGCATAACAAGAATTTTTCCATAGCTATTAAAGGACGAATTTCAGATTTTGTAAATTCGTTTACAAAAATCATCATTTGAGAAATAGCAGTGTTAAAGCTAAGATTTTCAATATCTTCGCTAATTTTCTTTATAGTATAATTCAAAATATATTCTTGGTCATCGGTTAAAGCTACATCTTTTACGGCTTCTAAAACTTTTCCGTCTTCATCGGCTATCATTCGCCATACACGATTTAAAAAGCGGTGAATTCCTTCAATTCCTGTTGTACTCCATGGCTTAGAAGCTTCAAGTGGTCCTAAAAACATTTCAAACAATCTTAAAGAATCTGCACCAAATTCTTCAATAACTTCATCAGGATTGATAACATTTCCTAAAGATTTAGACATCTTGCGACCGTCTTCACCCATAATTAAACCTTGATGAAACAACTTTTTGAATGGCTCTTTTGTTGAAACATATCCGTAGTCAAATAAAACTTTATGCCAAAATCTTGCATAAAGTAAATGAAGTACTGCATGTTCAGCACCACCTACATATAAATCAACGCCATGAGAGCCCATCCAATATTTTTCAAGTTCTTTATCGCAAAATATTTCAGAATTATGCGGATCTATATAGCGTAAATAATACCAACAAGAGCCTGCCCATTGCGGCATTGTGTTAGTTTCATAAGCAGCTTTTTTCCCTGTTTTTTTATCAATAAAAGAAACCCAACTGCTTACCTTAGCTAAAGGTGATTCACCTGTTCCTGCAGGATGAAAGTCATCTACATCAGGTAAAATTAAAGGTAATTCGTCAAAATCTAAACAGCGCTTTGTTCCGTCTTCAAAGAACATTATCGGTATCGGTTCGCCCCAATATCTTTGACGAGAAAATAGCCAATCACGTAATTTATATTGTATTTTCGCTTTTCCTATTTTTGTTTCTTCTAACCAAGTATTAACTTTTTTTATAGCTTCATTTGTCGGAAGTCCGTTAATATCTAATAAATTACTTTTAGAATTAATAGCAAAACCGCTATGTTCTGTATAAGCATTTTCCTCTATATTTACAGTGTTATCTTTATCAGTAACAACTTGAATTATCGGTAAATTGAAAACCTTTGCAAATCCAAAATCACGTTCATCATGACCGGGTACTGCCATAATAGCTCCTGTTCCATAATGAGCGAGAACATAATCGGCAATCCATATCGGAATTTTTTGATTATTGGCTGGATTTATAGCATAAGCTCCGGTAAATACGCCCGTTTTTTCCTTGCTTAATTCTGTTCTTTCCAAATCACTTTTTTGTGCTGAACTTTCTATATATTTTCGGACACTTTCTTTTTGTTCGGAAGTAACAATTTTTTCAACAACACTATGTTCAGGCGCTAGTACCATATAAGTAGCTCCGAAAATAGTATCGGGTCGCGTAGTAAAAACAACAATATTTTCATTTGTGCCGTCAATCTTAAAAGTGATTTCCGCACCTTCACTTCTGCCTATCCAATGTTTTTGCATCTCTTTTGTTGAATTAGGCCATTCAACGAGCTCTAAATCTTCTAATAATCTTTGAGCATACTCTGTGATCTTTAACATCCATTGACGCATCGGCTTACGTTCTACAGTATAACCTTTTTCGCGCCATTCATCAATTTCTTCATTAGCTAGTACAGTGCCGAGCTCTGCACACCAATTAACAGGAATATTAGCAATGTAAGCTAATCTATGCTTATCTTTATAATCTTCTCGTTCTACTTCCGATAAATTTTCAGGAATAGGCAATTCGTCAATATGTCTAGCACGATTTGCTTCTTTGTCAAACCAAGAATTATAAATAAGCAAAAACATCCATTGCGTCCATTTATAATAAGACGGCGAAGTTGTATTCACCATACGCGTCCAATCGTAAGCCAAACCAATAGAATTAAGTTGCCTAATATAAGTCGCGATATTCTTCTCTGTTGCAACATTTGGATGAATGCCTGTTTGCATACAATAACGTTCTGTCGGTAAACCAAAAGCATCAAAACCCATAGGATGTAAGACGTTAAAACCGCACATACGCTTGTATCGCGCTATTATATCTGTTGCAGTGTAACCTTCCGGATGTCCGATGTGCAAACCTGCACCACTCGGATAAGGAAACATATCTAAGATATAATACTTAGGCATAGAAAAGTCATCAGTAACTTTATATATATCGTTCTGTTGCCAATAAGTTTGCCATTTCTTCTCAATTTCTAAAAAATTATAATTTGCCATAATATTTAATTAATTTAGGTAATACTTGCTAATAGTGTGCAAATGCAAATATAATATTTTTTATATAAATATTGTACTTTTTTATCTCTTATTTTTTTGCTATCTTGCAAAATGAAAAAGATGAAAAGCATAATAATTCACACTTTCTTAATAATAGTTGCGATTATAATGATATTTCCAATGTTCTGGATGATTATTTTATCGCTAAAAGAAAATCCTGAACAATACTCTAATATCATAAGTATCTTTACGAGCTCATATACTTTACAAAATTATACAGATGCACTGACTTCCGATAATTTTGCAATATATTTTATTAATTCAATATTTGTAGCTAGCGTTGTAACAATTTCTAATGTTGTATTTTGCCTAATGACCGCTTATGCAATAGAAAGAAAGAAGTTTGCAGGAAAACAAATTATGATAATCAGTATATTGGGGTTACTAATAATTCCTTCACATGTTGTTATGATTCCTTTATATAGATTAATGGTTAATTTTGGCTGGATTAACTCTTATTCGGCGCTGATAGTTCCTTGGATAATTACTCCATTCGGAATTTTCTTAATTAAGCAATATATTTCTGCTATGCCGCAACAAATTGAAGATGCAGCAAGAATGGACGGAGCAAACGAATGGTATATACTATTTCGTATAGTAGCTCCGCTATGTAAACCTATATTAGTCGTACTAGCTATATATACTTTCTTGAACAACTGGAACTCTTTCCTTTTTCCTTTCCTATTTACAAATGAAGCAAGCTACAGAACACTACCAGTAGGACTTACTTTCTATCTCGGAAAACAATCTATCGATTGGGGACATCTTATGGCAGGCGCTAGTATCGCAGCCCTTCCTATACTAATACTATTTCTCATTTTTCAAAAACAAATTATTGAAGGACTTACCGCAGGAGCTCTTAAAGAATAAATGAACATACATTCTTAAGCGATTAACAAAAATTCATAAATTTAAAAAGCAAGCTCTTTTATATCTTTTTTACCATAAAAACGATTATTTTTTGTTCATATAAATAAAAAAATGATATTTTTACAATTTAAATGAAATTTAAAGAATAACATCTTTAAATTTTTATAATAAATTTGTATATTTACTTTATTAAATTAGACAATAAAAGGGAGAAAAAAATACTATGATATCTCAAAGTTATATAACAAAAACAATAAAAAATAATGTTAAAAATATATTTTTAATCATCTTTATTTTTATACCATTGTTTGCTAGTCAAAATTTACTAGCTAGAATTTTATATAGCGGACAATCAGGAGCATGGAATAGCAGTAATACTTGGACAACTAGTTCGACCCATACAGGTGGTGGAGGCTCTGTCCCAGGACAGAATGATACTGTAGTCGTAGCAGCAGGGCATGTAGTAAGTGTTACGGGTAGTAGTAGTTGTGATATATTGTATATTGGAACAGATGGAACCAACATTTCTCAACCACATAATAATATTAACTCAGGAACTGTCACTGTATCGAGAACCCTTACAGTTAAAGGGATAGAATATATAGGTACGAATAATCTTATTGAGATATCTAAAGAAAGTAACCATACTCCAGGATTAAATGCTCGCTATTTATGTCGTGCTCCCGGACATGACGATGCTTCTATCACTTATAGTCATGTAGCGAGTACACAAGGTTTTGGAGGATCAGTCAAATTTTCTGCTTATCCGCCTTATCCAAATCGTGCTACTTTTGATAATCCTAATGGAATTACAGATTGTGAGAGTGGAGATATTATGTTTACAGATAAGACGAATATGATATCTATAAATGCAAATAAACCAAAATTCAATGTCTTAGTAACAAATTCTAGTACAGATGCTACTTTTGATAGTAACGATACAATAACTATAAGAGGATTTCTACAAATATACAATGGTCAGGCTGCAAGTAAAACTAATTTATTTGATATAGGCAATAATACTTTATTATTTATTAATTCAGAAATAAATGAAACTATTGATCCCCCTGTTCACCCACTAAAATTTGACAGCACTTATTCTATAAAAATAGCGAATGAAGGACGTGTTATATATAAAAGAACTAGTGCTTTTACATATCAACATAATACTACAAAGAGAGCTCCTGTTTTCTTTTTTCCTATAACAGTTGGAACTAAATTTATATGTGGTGTTGTTAATTTTTCTAATGGTGATCAATTTGGAGATAGTTCTATAGTTGAATTTTCGCCTCGTATTAAAACATTGGTTTTTGATGAGCCCGTAATAAATAGTGAAGATTTTTATATTGACTTTAGAATGGAAAATATTAATTTTGCAACAGGTGACAATAAATTTGCTTCTATAGATATTTATACTCACCATGCACCCAATGCTGCTGAACCCCCTTTAAGAGGATTGCTTTATGAAATTTTTGATGTAGATTCGACTATACAGCGTGTAGGCGAATGTGTGCATGAAAGTTATGAATCTAAAAAGACAGGTGCAATATTTAAGCAATCTTTTAAGATAGTTGATATGGGAGCAAGACCTATATATAAACATTTAGCTCTACTAATTGTGCATAGATTTTATAGTGTTAAAAGTGGCAATTGGAATGGAGATGTATGGACTCCATTAAAAACTCATGAACCGTTAGCTACTTCACAGGCTTCTGTAGCACCTGATGCAAATTCAAAAGTTGTAATAGCTAAAAATCATAATATAACGATAAATAGTGTAGCTCAATGTGGTTATTTATATGTAGGTAGTGATAACGATGTTGTTTCTCTACCGGGTGCAACATCTAATGATAAAAAAGGCACATTAAATGTAACAACAGGTGGAACATTAACTGTTGGTGAATTTATTGCTGATACAGGGGTCTCTAAACTTAACATTATGAATAATGCGATATTGAATGTTAATAATGTTGCACAAGTTGTTGTTAAAGGTAATTCTTTATTTGACGGCATAGGAGCTACTATTAATATTTCAGATATTAATACAAGTTTTATTAATGAAGGTATTTTTAAATATAAGCATGATGATACTCCAAATCCTACAGCTCATTTAATAAACATATCGAATGGTGATATCCATTTTTATAAAGGATTAATGCGTGAACAGGGAGTAGTGAACGATGGAGCTGCTTTAAATTTCACTCAATCTGCTGGAATAGTTTCTATATATGAATGTGATCCATTAAATAATAGAAGTGAATTTGATGCTCCTAATGGCTTATTTAATGTTACGGGAGGTGAAATTGTATTTGAGCCTGTAAGAACAGGCAATACAGGTAACAATATCTTAGCAATTGATGTTCCTAATAATACTACATTTTATAAACTTATCTCAAGAGTTGATAATGTAGATGCCTCTAAAGCAAGTATGAATTTAAATTTATTAGATGTTTTACAATTAGCTACAACAGTTACTGGTAACAATATCTTTAATATTGCTTCCAACACATTAACATTCAATGGTGGTAATAGTGTTAATTTTAATAAAGAATTTATTTATGTAAGTAATCCTACTAGCGCTTCCTTAGATGATTTTTCTGTAAGTCGTTCGATTTTAAAAAGTTCAGACGGTCATGTAATATATAGTTATACAAATGGTTCTACTCCTATTGCTTTTAATCAAGATAAGAAGTTTTTGTTTCCTATCTCGATGGAAGATAGATTTTTTGGTTCAAGTATCAACTTAAAAGGCAATTCCACACACTTTTTATCTAATTCTAATACAACTATAGAGATTTTACCTTTTGCACAATCTCCTATATATCAAGCTTCTGTAGAAAGTAATGTTAATGCTTATTGGAAAACTGATTTACAAGGTGTCGTTACTTTAGGAACTCCTGATTTAGAATTCTACTTAGAACCTAATGAGATAACGACAGGTAAGATACATCGTCTTGATGATCCTACGAATGCTATAGCTTACAGAATTTCCTCTTCAACGAATACTCTTAATATTGTAAACACTACTTTGCAAGCTAGTGCTACAGAAATATCTGATCAGACTGTTCCGGTTTGGAATTGGATACCAGTAGGAACAAATTCTTCTGAAAATTATTGGTCAATTTTAACATTAAAGTTGAAGTTTTATAGTCTTGCTAATGGCTCATGGA
>JAAYTD010000060.1 GCA_012518115.1 Ignavibacteria bacterium
CGAATATTTTAAGGCAACACATCTCTGAAAAGCCTTTGGACAAAGGCTTTTCAGAGGATATCACCATTAATTTTGACTATTACTCGTTTTTTGAAGGTAAAAAACCATTAATTTTGACTATTACGCCCATATTTCTAATTATTATTTGTTTTTTGCACTAAAAAAATATAAACTTCGTCTTTATGATATTGTATTATTTTATATTTTGAGAAATGATACTTATAAATCATCAATTTGCAATTTACTACTTGAAACATTATGAAAAAATTAAAAGTTGCTATTCTATGGCATCAGCATCAGCCATATTATAAATATAAAAATGAATTTTTATTGCCTTGGGTTCGTATGCACGGAGTAAAAGATTATTACGATATTCCCGCTCTACTCTATCAATATCCTAACGTAAAACAAACAATTAATCTAGCACCATCGTTAATATTGCAAATAGAAGATTATATAAACGGTACCGTTGAAGATAAAATTCAACGCTTAACAAAAATCCCTGCCGATAAATTAACTATTGAACAAAAAAATGATATCTTAGATAATTTTTTTACTTTAAATATAGACAACTTGTTGTTACCTCATTCACGTTTTCGCGAGCTCTTTGAACAATCACAAAATCGTGAATATGCTTTGACAAGCTATACCTCACAAGATTGGTTAGATTTGCAAGTTTGGTATAACTTAGCTTGGATAGGACAAATTTCAAAGAAGCTCCCGATTGCAGAGCGTTTGCTACAAAAAGGACGTGATTTTACGGAAGATGAAAAAAACTTATTGCTCGAACTCCACAATGATATTTTGTCAAAAATTATACCTGAAATGGCTCGATTAAATCAGTTAGGACAAATAGAAATTAGTTGTTCTCCTATGTTTCATCCGATCTTACCATTACTTATCAATTCAGAAGCAGCATTAGAAGCTATGCCGAATGCTCAATTACCCAATCCGATTTATAAATATCCTGAAGATGCTAAAGTACAAATAATGGATAGCATAAATTATTATGAAAAGCTATTTAATAAAAAACCTCTTGGTATGTGGCCTAGCGAAGGTTCTATTTCAGAAGAAGCTTTGGAACTTATAGCAAAAGCAGGAATAAAATGGGCTGCAAGCGATGAAGGTATTTTAGCTGCTTCTTTAGGCGATCAATATCTTCCAACTTATAAGTATTTCCCTCATAAGTTCCAAACACAAACTTCAGAAATAAGCTTATTTTTTCGCGACCATATTTTATCTGACAAGATTGGATTTGTTTATTCTAATTGGAAACCTTTTGATGCGGCTTGCAATTTTCGCGAACATCTCTTTGAAATTCGCAATGAAATTATTAAAAATCATTCTGAAGAGGCTCTTGATTATGCAGTTGTACCTATTATTTTAGACGGTGAAAATTGCTGGGAGTATTATCATGAAAATGGTATTCTTTTTTTGAAGGACTTCTTTTCTATGCTTGGAAATACAGAGGAATTAGAGACTGTATTATATTCAGATTGCTTAGATTTAAAGACACCTGATTTCTTGCCAAAATTACAAAAAGTTCGGGCAGGTTCTTGGATAAACTCTAATTTTAGTATATGGATTGGTCATCAAGATGATGTAGTCGCTTGGAATTTACTATCTGAATTACGACAATTAATTGAAACGAAAAAAACAAGTTTTTCAGCTGAAAAACTAAATGAAATTATGCAAGAAATATATATTGCTGAAGGCTCCGATTGGTTTTGGTGGTATGGACCTGAACATAATGCGCCGAATAAATCTGATTTTGATATGATCTATCGCTGGCGACTAGCTGAAATTTATAATATGATAGGTGAAACACCGCCTGATGATTTGTTTAGACCGATTGGAGTTAAGCAAACAAGTAGTATTGTTCCGCCTAAGAGTTCTATTTCTCCTAAAATTACAGGTAAGTTAGAAACTCATCAAGATTGGAAAGATGCTGGCATTTTTTATTGTAATGCCGAGATGTCAACTATGCACCAAATAGGTGAAATAGCGTCGCAGTTGTATTTTGGATTTGATAACAAATGGATATATTTTAGAATAGAATTAATTAACAATTTACTTGAAGATGAAAAAATTGAATTTAGAATTAATGATATTATTCTAACTTATCAAAATGAGAAATTAAATGTTATTTCTAATAAATTTATAGACTTACATTTTGCTTTTACAAATTATATTGATATTGCTATTTCACGCGCTAGTTTAGATAGCACATTAGAATTTAATTTGCAAACTACATCTAAAACTTATAAAATAAGATACCCTAAAATTGGTAGTATTACTGTTGATATAGACAAATAAACAAATAAAAATATTTTATTAAAAAAGGTGTGAATATAATAATTTCAATATTCACACCTTTTTATTTACCTGCATAAAGAACAGATTTATTTATATTCTAATATCGGTATTTCACCTTTACTAGCATAATAAATACCTTCAGCAAGTGCTTCCATTTCATCTTCACCCGGATAAACTTTAATATTAGGTGAAATAAATTTTGTATGTTTTTCAATTTCTTCGCAAACATATTTAGCACGTGCTATTCCACCTGTTAATATAATTGCATCAATTTTCCCGCAAACTATAGGTGCAACTGAACCTATTTCTTTTATTATCTGATAGATTAAAGCATCAAATACTTTTTTAGCTTTTGCATCATTTTCTTGTAAAGCACGAATTTCAACTTCATAAGCGTCATTTGTTCCTAAATAAGCTACAAATCCACCTTTACCAGTAATAAATTTTTTCATTTGACTTTTATTGTATTTCCCTGAAAAGCATACATCTACTAAAGCTGCTGCAGGCAAACCACCTGTACGTTCAGGCGAAAAAGGACCATCTCCATTTAAAGCATTATTTACATCAATAACTCTACCTTGATGATGAAGACCGACAGATATACCTCCTCCAAGATGAGCTACTATTAGATTTAATTTATTATAATCTAATTTATTTTCCCGAGCATATCTACGAGCTACTGCTTTTTGGTTTAATGCATGAAAAATTGAAACACGCTCAATTTCAGGATGTCCTGAGAATCTTGCCATATCACTTAATTCATCAACTACAACAGGATCTACAATATATGATGGTACTTTTTTATTGTGTTCTTGCATGATTTTATCTGCAATTTCATGAGCTAGTATAGCACCAAGATTAGAGGCGTGGTCAGCTCTTGCGTTAAACTTAATATCGTTCAACATAGTTTCATTTACTTCATAAACTCCACCTTCAATAGGTTTTAATAATCCACCACGTCCTACAACTGCATCAATATCTTTTAATGCAATATTTTGTTCAAGCAAAAATTCAATAATAATTTCTTTTCGGAATTCATATTGGTCCATTATATTAGAGAACTTCTCAATATCTTTAGATTTATGTTTTAATGTTTTTACAAAGATAGAATGTAAATCCTCAAAAAGTGCTATCTTAGTTGATGTTGACCCTGGATTTATCGACAATATTTTCATTCTTTTTTCCTTCTTTTTATTAATAAGCCGCTGCTAAAGCTATTGACATAAATTTAGATCTATTGCTATCAGCACGTGAAGTAAGAACAATAGGAGCTTTAGCACCAAGAATCATAGCGGCAGTTGTTCCGCCTGCTAAATAAGTAAATGATTTATATAACGCATTTCCAACTTCAATGTTCGGACAGAAAACTAAATCTGCATCACCACCAACTTCTGTTTCAATTTTTTTATGAACACAAGTTTCTTTAGAAACTATATTATCTAAAGCAAAAGGACCATCAATAATACAATTTTTTATTTGTCCGCGTCTATTCATTTGTGTTAGCATAGCCGCATGAATTGTTGATTCCATTTTAGGATTAACTACCTCAACAGCTCCTAAAACGCCAACCTTAGGTTTCTCAATTCCTATACGGTTCAAACATCCAATTGCATTATTTAATATAGATATTTTTTCTTCAAAAGTAGGAGCTATGTTTTGCGCTGCATCTGTTAAAGCAAGAAGTTTATGATAAGCTGGCAGTTCAAATATTCCTATATGACTAAGCAGATTATTTGTACGAAGTCCAACCTCCTTGTTCAAAACAGCACGTAAAAAATCAGCTGTTGAAACTAAACCTTTCATTAATACCTGAGCCTCTCCTGAATTAATTAGCTCAACTGCTTTACGAGCTGCTAAGGCTTGATTTGGTTCATCAATAATGCGAATGCCATTAATATCAATTTTTTCTGCTTCCGCAATTTTATTAATATTCTCAGCATTACCTACAAAAATAGCATCTGCTATATTGTTTTTACGTGCTTCATTAATTGCATGAAGTACATGTTCATCGTCAGCTGCCGCTACTACTATTGTCTTTTTCTCTTTTAATCGGGCAATACTAACTAAGTCGTCTAATTTATTAATACCTATACTCATAAGATTTTATATAATATAAAATTGTTAAAAAAATGTAATCTAAAAAAAATAAATATAACAAATAATAATTTAAATAAAAAATTAAATCCATATAATTAAATAAAAAATAGAGAAGTTGCATATTTACAACTTCTCTATATGTCTAATTCTAACTTCTATCTCTTGACTACTTGACTATGTTAATTGTTTGAGTCTTTGAGCCATGGTTAGTGTTAATTAAAACTGTATAAGTGCCTGTCGCGATATTAGAAACATCAAATCTGATACTATGTAAATTAGAAGCAAATCTACCTTCCTTAATCACAGAAACTTCTTTACCGCTTACATCTATTAGTGTAATTCTTACATCTGATTCTGATGATAAAGAAAAGTTTATTGTCAAAATATCTTGTACAGGATTTGGTACTATCTGTTCAAAAGATAATTGACTACCTTCATCTATGCTTACAATCCTCTCATCGCTATATGAATATGTACCATCTAAATCTACAAATTTTAAGCGATAAGTATAAGTGTTGCCATAAAATACATCAGTATCTATTATTGAATAATCTTTACCTATAGTTGTAGTACCCGCTGCTTTAACTTCATTGATAACTTCAAAACTAGATTTACCGGCATTTGTTAAAGTAGAACGCTCTACTAAAAACTTATCACTATTATATTCACTCGCTGTCTCCCAAGTCAAATAAACTCTATTATTACCTGCAAAAGCATCAAAACTTAATAATTGAACCGGAATTATACTACCTGAATTGTTAGTAATGAAATCTATTATACCGCTAAGAATGAATTCAGGTGAGGAATAATGACGCCAATCTAAACCTAAGTAAATTAAAAAATCCTTAGATGAATATGATACAACTCCCATGCTCTTCAAATTCCGATGCACAAATGTAGGATGCTTATAATAATAAGATTGACCGACTACCCGAGTGTTTGAACCTGCCTGTTCTAAATGTTCAAAAATACCTGCCTGCAAATTAACATCTTTCCCACTACCAAACAATAGTGTATTTCTATAAGATGTCTCTAAATTTGGAGCTATCATTGAACCACTGAGCCAAGCAAGACCGTTAACATCAAATTCTGTTGCATAAATACCATTACCCTTGGGTTGAGTATTAAATAATTTATAAAAATAATCTTCTAATTCTGCCGCTGTGTAAATTGAATAAGAATTCCTGGCAAGCTCTTCTGAGGAAATTATTAAATTACGCTTGACATTAAGACTAGAAAGAGATAAAAAATTATTTATAGCCTTCTCTTGCTCTTCTGTAAATACATCTTCTAAACCATCTGACCAGAATATCGAATGATAAGGTGTATAATTTACTGAATGTGGCTCCCAATTACTTCTATCTAAAATATCAAAACCCGCCTGAATTACATTACCTGTTATGTCATTCTCTTGCAAAGAATAACCTAACTTCTCAAATGCAGTACGTAAGGCCTTATAATTAGTAAATCCTACTATATCAGATAGAGTATTACCTTCTTGATCTAATTCTATGTTCTCATCAATATATTTATAATAATCACCTACTTGCTTGTCAACTAATGTGGTATTATCGGCTGAAAGCAATAAATGTAAACTAGATCTCTTGATATAAAACCGTACTAACTTCTCTATCTTATTGGTATTGTTGGTTAAGTCCTCATCTACTGGTAACTCTACAACTAATCTGTAAACTGGAGTAACATTATTGCCCATAATGGAAAAACGTGATGGCGTATTAGGATTATCAAGTCCATAAGGTACAGGAGTAAATAACCTATCTGATAACTCCTTATTGTTCGTTTGAAAATCCAAAGTCTTGATCTCAAAAGCACCGATACTAAAATCTTGAGTAACTTTCAAAACTTCCTGATTAGTTTCTGTGTTATATATAGTTAAAACTATTGGTTTGTTCTCCGCAAATACACTACCATTATTACGAATGTTTACTCTAACATTTACAGGACTTGTTGTCATTACATATTCTGCATCGCTAAATGGAGATGTTTCTCGATTGTCTTTATAAGCAACTGGTTCTATAAAGGCTAAAAAACCTAAATCATCATCATAAAGCTGACCATCAAATTCCCAACATCCTATATCGTAACCTTGATCTGCAACACCTCGTAAATTACCATCAATATCATAAACAACTTCAGGAATGACTTTACCCCGATTGTTCAAATAGGAACCTATTGGAACTGGAGATTTTATTCGAATAAATGGAATGACACCCCGTTTAATTGTATCTAAATTACCTATAAAGTTATAAGTTGTAGTAGATGCTTCACCATGCGTTAAAAGCTGCCACTGATCTATTGATACATATTCATTACGATAACCTAGTAAATCAAGATTGACTCTATTATCAATTCTGGAAAGCTCAATATAACGTGCTATAGCTTGCTCACTATCATCAGAATAATATATATTATGATCCATAACTATATCTACATATTCCGGTCTGACACTGCCTAAAACAACTGGCGCTACTATATCTGACTTAGAATCTTTGTCTAATAAGTTAATTGCATTATTAAACATCCTAAATTTATCAACATTTTGAGCAACTATACCAGCTAGACAAGCACGCTCCTCGTTCTCAAATCCGTCATCACCTATGATTACAGAGTTGTTTATAATACTAGATGATAATATATTATATCCTAACTCCTTCTGAATAGCAAAATTATGAATGTAATTATCACTCTTGTTATCTCGAGTCGTAAATAATCTAATGCCATATCTACTGCCATTGATGTTCTTACTACTTAAATCCCATACTAGATTATTATAAACTTTGATGCTATCATCTACATTAGGCATAAATGGATGCTTACCATGAAGAATATGCATGTCATAAAAATTATTACGTTCTTGTTCGATCTTGATTCCATAAACATCATTGTTGGATACTATCTTGCTAATTTCATTGCCATCTATCTTGATGTTAATATTATTGTAACCAAAACGCTCAAATCTAGCTGCATCTATTGTGGGATCATAACCTAATTGCTTACCTTCACCACCTAAAATGATACCCGCTATATCCGCACTATCTTTCTTTTGAAGAGCATGACCGATAAAATGAATCCGATTGTTTAAAATTCTGGAATTCTCTTCATAACCCATATAAATTCCTGCACGTGTCTGACCAAGAAGAATATTGTTGGCAATATGATTGTTATAATTATAATAACGTTGAAATTGACCTTTTGAAGCATTATATAATGCACCAATACCGATAGAAACAATACCATAAGCACCGTTCTCGATTGTATTGTTCTCAATTAATATATTCCTATTGATAAGTGTATCTAAGTTATAAGTCCTATTTAAACCAAACTCATCCATTGGAGGTATTGAACGAAGTAAAACACAAGCTGATAAACCTCGTATACCGTCATAGGTAAATTCATTCTTTTCACGATTCCAAAGAACTAAAGGTAAATTCATAGAATTGGAGGTGACATTGGTCAGTAAACAATTCTTAATCGAAATATTACTAGCTCCTTCGGCAAAATATAACAAAATCCTGTTGCCTTGATCTAATGGCATATCTCCTATAGCAAAACGAATAGATTTATTCGAACCTCCATCAAATTCTACTACTGCATTAAAAGGATAATAATCACGTTTAGCTAAAAATTGAACCCTATTTACTGCTGCACCAGCAAATTCTGAGGAATGAATTGATGAACCAAATCTTATACCTATACCCGTTCTACTACTTAAACGTAAAGTAACTCCTCCTTCCATACGGGAAAGTGATTTAGAAGGAACAAAACGTATCTTATTGGTACTGGTATTAAAACCTGAAATACTAGAGGAAAAATCAAGAGCATATTCTGAATTTATATTACCTAATTGCATAACTGGATCTGATAATACAAAAGTAACTGTGCCATCTATACCACGAGTGTAAACTGCATCTAAAGCATCTTTAACTGTTTTATATGTGGAATGCTGACCTACTGTTATTGTACCAGATAAAGAACCAAGAACATTAAAAATAGCTGTCCTAGTATTGTCTGTTGTATCTGAATCGTCTTCTTTAGAAACAATAGCTGTTATTTCATAGATACCTGTCTCGACTGGAACAAATGCAGTGGAAAACTCAAAATCTACAACATCTTGACCATCTACCTCACCTCGCTCTGCAAGATAAGGAACATATTCTGTAACATCATAAACTACTAAACCGTTCTTCTTGATAATTACTGTGACTGGAACCTCAGAGATTGCAAATGCACCGGTATTACGAACTGTTAATTTAGGTAAAACTGGCTGATTCTTATATACTTCTGCTAAAGGAGAAAGAATGGCATCTAAAACACCGTTATAAGGATATTCTAAACGAACATCTAAACCTTCTCTAACTGTACTGTTGTCTACTAAATTCTCTTCGACTTCATCTAATAATACTAAATTGATGTGAAGATAAAATGTACCCGGAAGTAAACCAACTACACTATTAGGAACAAGACCTTCTGTGTCGTAACTCATAATATCGCCTCGTTTCATAGGGGTTTGTAAGTGAACTGTATCTTCTCTACTCCAAACAAGATCCATACCACTAATAGAATTAGGCTTCTCTAACCTATATTGAATCAAAAAATTAGATATGTCTTCTTTACCTTTATTACCAATGGCAAAAGATATACGTAAAGGAGTTGATGAAAATGGATACTTGTAAGCTGTCTTTTCAAAGGATAAGGGCTCATTAATTTCATTTAATGACATATCGTATTGATGAATTATTTCTATTGCACCTTCTTTACTATTGAGCTTTTCATTGCCTGCTTTAAGATATCTGAGCTTAGCTAAAATCTGATAATTACCTGACAAAGCTCCTAACCTTCTAAATGAGATTTTTGCTGTATCCGGATTACTTGTATCTGCTAAAAAACCACGCGCTTTTTTGAAATACAAAACAGGAAGTATATTATTAGGTGCCTCACCTGTGGTAAACATACTAGCGGGAACATCTACCCAGTTTGATCCCGTTAAAGCGTCTATAGCTTCAAAAACTACTTGGCCATTAGGATCGAGAACTTGATACTGAGCTTGAATTACAGGATCTATGTATTTTCTGTTGAATCTTATATAAGGAACTATGATGTCACCACCTTTGGAACTAGTGGAAAAAAGACCTGAACTAGGATGAATATCTCTTATGGAAGGACCCATGTCAATATCAAGCTTTATATCAAGTTGGTAATTAGGTCTTACAGGACCATATTGATAAACTCCACAGAAGGTATTATCATTGCTACAATCATAATAAGAGAAAAAACACCTTGAACCTGCTGTAGCTACTTGCGTTGCTCTAAAACCTTTAGTACCTCCAGTCCAATCATTATGAGTATAACAGATATATACTATTAAACCATCTCCGGTATATTCAAACGGTCCCTCCTTGCCATATTCTCCTAAAAAATCATAAGTTATCCAAGTATCTGCAGCTAAGGTAGAAGGGATAACATAGTTGGGTTGCTCGTAAACTAAAATATAATCTGCATTTTCCTTTGCTGTTTTACTAGTGGAAAAACTAGTTAAACTAGTATTAGCCAACCAAATTTGCAAAGTTCCAAAAGCCGTACGGCTTGCATCATTATTTTTAAGTTGAATAGAAAGAGAATTAATTTCTCCCTCCTCTACACGATATTTAGCTAAATCTTCTTGAGAATACAAGTTCTCAGACCAACCACATTGATATACATGATAAAATGGCAAACCATTGTATGAACTTGAGTTTGCGTTGCCTTCTCCAACAATAATTTCATCGGCTTTGACATTACTGCTAAATGAGAAAAGTAATGTGCAAAAAGCCACAAATAAATAACGTTTCAGTTTCATAAATTAAACCTTTATTCAAATAATAAAAAAAATAATTATTAATATATAATATTTATATTTTCAAAAATAAATTCACTCCATACAATTTATAATAATTATAAATATAAGAAAAAAAATAGAAAAACAATAATAATATTTCTTTAACATCATATCTTTTTTCAAAAAAAATCAAAATTATCTTGATATGCTTGCAAATATTGGTTTATACAATATAAAATTAAGATAACTTTCTTGTATTTTCTCTTATATCATTGCATTTATATAAGACACAATATTAAGACACAAGAAAGTATAAAATGTATCAATTAAAGTAAAAAAACATCAAAAAATGATGTTTTACGAAAAAATAATCAAGAAAAAAAAAGAAAAAATTTGGTGGATAAAAAAAAAATTCCTATATTTGTATTCTTATTTTTTTGCATTTGCAGAAAGTTAATTATTTGCCACTTTAGCTCAGTTGGTAGAGCAGCTGATTTGTAATCAGCAGGTCGGGGGTTCAAGTCCGTCAAGTGGCTCAATTTTTTTTCATATAATACTCCTTTAATTTAGAACACATTGCTACTTAATGTAGCAATGTATATGCCACTTTAGCTCAGTTGGTAGAGCAGCTGATTTGTAATCAGCAGGTCGGGGGTTCGAATCCGTCAAGTGGCTCGATTTTTTTTTATACATAATTAATTTTTCTCCTTTAAGATTAATAAAAAAAAATCAAGAAAAATAAATACTAAGTATACTATTTAACTTGTATTTGTTTTTAGTTAAAAAAAATTAAATTGCTTAACTATTTTATTATCCTAAATAGATAGATAGAAAGTAAAAAGCACTAACAGATTATTAAGTTACCTTAATAATCTGTTTTTTTTTAAAGATAAGTTTTATTTATACTTTAATCGATAAGTTTTGAGTTAGAGTAGTATTATTCTTGGTATACTTGGTATATATATTAAATATTTTTTTATACCCTGATTTCTTATATTTTTTTAAGGTTAGATATGAATCTTCTTTTTGAAGCACCGCTAGTTCTTTTCTTGCTTCTGCTTCATTTCTCCTAGCTTGATTTGCAACTGCATAGTCTTTTGGGGAAGGATCGGTAGGTGCTAATGCAGTAGCAACAACTCTTTGCATTTTTTTTATTGTTTTTTCAGGTTCATTTTCCAATGCAATATCGATATTGACTTCTCCGCCTATTGCATATCGTTTTCCGTCAGGTCCTAATGTATAATTATAATTAGCACCTCCTCTCACTAAATCACCGCCAACAATAACATGCGCTTGTTCGTGTCTTTTTACATCAGCATCTCGTTTTTTTAGTTCTTCAACGATTTTTTTCTCTTTGTCTGTTAATTGATTATTTTCTTGTACGTTAGTATCTTTTTCGCTTTTCTCTTTTTTATATGCTTCTAATTTATTGAAATCAATATTTAATTTATCTTCGGGAACTATTTCTTCTATAGGTTCAACAGGAACATAGTAATTCCTACCTATAGCTTTCTTATAGCTATAGTTATAGAAATTACTTCTACCTATATACTGAGTTGATAAATTATTAATTATTGAAATCATGTTTTTTTTATTATAATTTTTACTCTAATATAAAAAAAAATCAATTAAAAATCATTATAATATTTTATTTTTTCTTTTTTTGTTAATATTTTTTCTAAATTTTGCTACATTTTTTTTATGTTCATAGTAATTAGTTGCGAATAGATGTTCATTAGAACTGTCACCTTTAGCAACAAAAAACAAGTAATTATTTTTTTCGGGTTTAATTGCCGCTTTTATTGACGATTTACTTGGAGAATTTATTGGACCGGGCGGTAACCCTAAATATCTATAAGTATTATATTGATTATCTACTTTTAAATCCGAATAAAGTAATCGTCTTTTTTCACCTATTGCATATTGTACTGTTGGATCTGCTTGTAACATCATATTCTTTTTTAAGCGATTGTGATAAACACCACTAATTCTCTCACGTTCTTTTGCAACAGGTGTTTCAGCTTCAATAATTGAGGCTAATGTTAGTATTTCTAATTGAGTAAATTTAGATTTTTCTATTTCATGCTTCAAATCTTGCAAATATTTCAATTGCTCTTTAACTAAAATATCAATAACTTCTTGTGGTTCAATGTCTTTAAAGAAATTAAATGTAGCAGGAAACAAATAACCTTCTAAAGAATTTGCCTTAATATCATACTTTTTTATAATATTTTTATCATAGCAAAGTCTATGAAATTGACTTGAATCAATATCTAATTTTCTTTGCAAGATAGACGCAAATCTCTTAATTGTAATCCCTTCAGGAAATGTAACACTTTGCATATAAAGGTTTTCGCCTGTAAAAAGCGAAACAATAAGCTCCGCATTACTCATTTCCGCAGTAAATTTATGACATCCTGCTAATATTGATTTATTCGTCGCATAAGCATATAACTTTACTACATTTTCAAAGAAACAAAATGGTTTTAGTAAGTTTTTCTCATTCAATTGCTGTACAATTTCCGAAAGCGAGCTACCATATTTTATTTGAACTTTTATATCATTTTCTTCTATATCTATTTTAGAATTTAATAAAATGTAGGCATAGATTGAAGTACCTAGTAATAACACTACACAAGAAATAATAAAAACTAGAACGATATTTTTATATTTTTTTTTCATCTTAACAAATCATCTTTCTTTAACGACAATCACTTCCCTAGATTTCCAAGTTTCTTTTCAAGTTTTCTTAAAACAATTATTGCCGTTATAACTGTAGCTAGCATAATCAGTGCTAATATCAGGAAAAAGGAATTTGCGTTTGGCAAGATAAAATACAAAGATCCAAAGGCTATTGCAGCTAAGCTATTTGTAACTATAAGTACAATTTTCCCTACTTTCCACTTTCTTTTTATTTCGTCTATGTTATTTGTTTCTGTAGTTTCTGTATTATTTGCGTCTATTTCTTCTTTCATTTTCTATCTTAAAATAGTTTCTAATTCTGTTTTTGCATCGGACTTACCGTCGCGATATTTTACAATAAGAGGCGTAGCTATACTTAATCCGTATGACCTTGCAAAATCTGTATTAACACTTCTAGCACCTTGAACAATCACAGCATTTTCAGGAATTTCTAATGGGAATTGTAGGATTTTTTCGTTTGGTAAATCATAAACTTTTGTAGATGAATTCAATATAACTCCACTACCTAAAATTGCATTTTTTTTCACAATAACGCCTTCATAAACTCCGCAATTTCCACCAATCATCACATTATCTTCAATGATAACCGGATTAGCTCCAATGGGTTCAAGCACTCCACCAATTTGTGCTGCAGCACTAACATGCACATTTTTTCCGATTTGCGCACAAGTTCCTACTAATGCGTGAGAATCTATCATCGTGTCTTCATCAACATAAGCTCCTATATTAATATACATAGGTGGCATACAAATAACACCCTTAGCTATATAAACGCCAGAACGAATGCTAGATCCGCCCGGAACAAGTCTTACACTATCTTCTAAAGTTAAGTCTCTTAATGTCAAAAGATGCTTATCAAAAAAAGCAAAATTTTCTCTTGACATATCACATAATTTACCTTGACGAAACAGCATTAATATACCACGTTTTACCCAAGAATTTACTTGCCAATTATTGCCAACTTTTTCAGCTGCTCTAATTTTTCCTTTATTCAAACAGTCAATAAAATTCAATAGAATTGTTTCGCGCTCTATGTTGTTTAATCGCTCAAAATTTTCTTCAAGTTCTAATATTTTTATTTTTATATCATTTTTTTCCATTTTTTATATTATTCTTTAATTATGTTATACAATTTTGAATAAATTCTCCTCTTAGAGTGTGGTATTATGTCACCCCTTCGGGGTTTCTTTGTTTTTGTGCATTATTTTCTATAATCATTTCACCCCTACGGGGTTTGTAGTTAATTTTTTTAATAAACTACCCCGTCAGGCTTCGCCTGCCACCCCTTCGTCCCGAAGGGGAATTTGCTTACAGCGAAGAGTGGTAAATCCATCTCCCGACTTCTGTCTTCCGACTTCAAACGACTACCCGTCAAACTTCGTTTGCACCCCTTCAAAAAAGAAAATTTATATAATTCAATTTAAGTTAATTTTTAAAAATACAAAAAAAAAATGAGTTTTCATATTACTACACTTATTTTTTCTTTTTTTTATAAAAATAGTATTTTTCTTTTTTATAAAATAATAATTGCTTAAATTTGTAATTATCAAGTCAAGTACTTACAAAAACAAGAACATTTCTATTTTTCACTAATTAATAAACAAAAAGGAGACTTATGTCCTCAAAACTAGAAAAATCAGCTACATTAGCTTTGAAAGATTATATGTGTATCACTGAAGATGAGACACTATTAGTCATTACCGATCCATCTACTAACGATGTAGGTAAAGCTTTATTTACAGCAGGCTTAAAAATTGCAAAAGAAGCTTTTTATCTTGAAATGCGTGAAAGGGAAATAAATGGTCAAGAGCCACCCGATTCAATCGCTGAGTTAATGCAAAAAGTTGATGTTGTAATATGCCCAACTGCTAAATCTTTAACCCATACAAAAGCAAGAATAAACGCTTCAAAACAAGGTGTCAGAATTGGCACAATGCCCGGCATTACAACTGGGATAATGGAACGCTGCTTTTCAGCTGATCCAAATCAAATTATCGAATTAAACGAAAAATTACAGAAGCTTTTAAAAGCAACTCGTGAAGTTAAATTAACTTCAAAAGCTGGAACAAACGCTACTTTCAGCGCTAGTGGACGTCGCATTATATCTAGCACAGGCGTTTTACGCAATATTGGCGATTCAGGTAATGTTCCGTCAGGTGAAGTTTACTTTGCACCTGTAGAAGGAGTATCTAACGGTATTTTAGTTTGTGATGGTTCTGTATCTGGCATAGGTTTATTAGAAGAACCTATCACAATAGAAATAGTTGACGGTTTTGCAACTAAAATTACTGGTGGCAAGCAAGCAAAACAATTGGCAGATATGCTTGGTAAAGTTGGACATTATGCACACGCTGTTGCCGAATTCGGAATTGGAACAAATCCTAAAGCAAAAATAAATGGTCTTATATTAGAAGATGAAAAAGTTCTTGGTACTGTCCATATAGCTTTTGGCAACAATCAATCTATGGGTGGCAATATAAATGTTCCTATTCATATTGATTGTGTCATAAAATCCCCTTCTTTTTTCTTTGACGGAAAAGAAATAATGCTTGACGGTAAGTTGAAAATTTAATCATTTTTATGATAAGTTATATCATTTTAGGAATAGGTGCCGGTATTTTAGCCGGATTATTCGGTATAGGGGGCGGTATTGTTATCGTCCCAGCACTTGTTTTTATTTTTGGGATGTCCTTGTTAGCGGCTAGCGGCACTTCACTAGCCGCTTTACTTTTGCCAGCTGGTATTACAGCACTCTTGCAATACAAGCGCGCTGGATTGTTAAACATAAAGATTTCAGCTATCGTAGCGTTTGGTATTTTTTGTGGTAGTGCCATAGGTGCAAATGTTGCACTTAATATTAACAATATCTTATTAAAGCAAATTTATGGTTTATTTCTAATATGGGCAGGAATAAAATTTGCAAGACCTCTTGATTTATTTCAAACAAATAAAAAAAATAAAGAACCTGATAAAACAAGAGAAGATTATGAAAATCTTAAGCTATATATCTTTTTTGCTGTAGGCATAATAGCCGGAATAGCTGCTGGAATGTTCGGTATAGGTGGCGGTATTGTAATTACTGCATTTTTAATTGGAATTTTGAAGCTACCTGCAAAAAATGCTATTGCAATTTCTTTAGCTTCACTTTTGTTGCCGGTAGGATTACCGGGTGTTATTTCTTATTATATGAAAGGTTATATTGAAGTTTTACCTGCTATAATGATTGCTATTGGCATAGAATTAGGTAGTGCTTTCTCAGCAAATTTTGCAATAAAAATGAAATCGGATTATATAAAGCGATTATACGGTTGTTTTATTATTCTTATCGGAATATATTTTATAATACAAAAATTTTTAATATGACATTAAAAAATGCAACTGACAAAGCATTTAAATAAAATTTCTTGGTCTGTAGCGGACAAATTAACATACGTTCTTTATGGATTTGCAACAATAGCTATACTGGCAATTACTAACGAAATTGAATATGGTATCTTTACTTTATTCAACTACCTGCATAACTTCATATTTAACATTTCAGATTCTTTTACTCTGCAATCACTTTTGCAGTTTTCTGCTGTTGAAGAAGAAAAGCCGCGTGTTAATTTAATAGCATTAATAAACCATACAATTTTTATTACAATTATTGTTTTATTAGTCCTTATTTTTAAATCTCCTATTTCTGTTTTACTTTCTGAACCGAAAATAATAAATGTTGCTAATGCTTTGCCACTACTAGCTTTATTTTCTATTCCGCGATATTTTTGTTACAGAATTATGTATAGAGAACTAAAAACTTTTCGTTTGTTTATGACAAATTTAGTTTATTTTGGTTCTATGAGTTTTTTAATATTTTATTGTTATTTTCAAAATTTTTTCTTAACTTATAGCGATATTATTAACATAACTTATTTAGGTTCTGCTTTAGGAACGATAGTTGCAATTTTATTATCGTTAAAATACTTGAAATTTAGTTTCAAAGGTAAAACAAAGTATTCGGATATAATGAAATTTTCAGCGAAATATACTGTTGGTAGCATTATTCTTCCAATTCCGCGATATTGTGATATATTTTTCATTCAATATTTTTGGGGTACATCATTTGTAGGATTATATTCACCTGCAAAAACTCTTTTCCGTTTTATTGATGAGCTAATAAATACAGTTTATTCGCTAATATATTCTCCAAGTGTAAAATATATTGCAAAAAACGATATAAAATCATTAAATTCAATTATTACTAAGTCTGTTTCTTTATTGTTAGTTACGTTTAGTTTTATTACTTTGTTGAGTTTTTTAGGAGTGAGCGACTATTTTAGCGTATTTTTACCAAATAAATTTGTTCAAGCTATTCCTCTTTTTAATATTTTAATGTTGTCGTCAATTTTACTGCCTATAACTTTATTGACCTCAACAATTAGCGCTAGTGGTAAGCCTGAAATTGTTGCTAAGTATTCACTTTTTGCTTTTTTAATTTGGATAATTTCTTTTATGGTAATAGGTTTCTTTTTCAATTCGCATATAATTTTAATTCCTATTCCATTTGTTATTTTTCAAGCAACAATCGCATTTTGTGTTTTTAGGTACGCTAATAAACACTTTAACTTTCAATTTAAACAACTGTTTAGAATTATTCCTGATGGATTGATGTTTATAAAAAACAAGTTTAAATAAGATACTTTGACTGTACTTTTTTTAATTACTTTAAATTTCTTAACAATCAATTAAATATTATTTCGTATTTTTGTATTTTACAAGAATTAAAATTAAGTAATACTATTATTTATATATTTTAGGTTTAATTAATAATTATGAACATTAGATTAAAACAACTGCTAATTTTCCATTTAGCAGCACTTTTCTCAGTAAGTACTTTATTTTCACAAAGTACCTCAATGGAATTTAGAAAGCTTGTAAACGAAAGTGAATACGAACAAGCAAGTAAAATCGCTAATCAAGTTTTAGAAGAAAACCAAAAAGACTATGAGCTAATTCTTTTAGTCGGCGACGTATATTATGAATTAGAAGAATTTTCTGACGCTTTATCGGCTTATTCAAGAGCAAAAAAATTAAGAGCAAAAGATGAAAGACTTTATAACAAGTTAGCTAAAACACTTGTAAAACTTGAACGCCCAAAAGAAGCTGTAGCAGAACTCGAAGAAGCTTTAGATGAAAAAGAAAATAAAGGTAATGTTTCTTTAATGCTTGATCTTGCAAATGCTTATATAGCTGCTGGAAACTCTAAAGCTGCAGAAGTACAAATTACAAATGCACGTTCTATTGACAACAAAAACTCTGAAGTTTTTGTTATGTTAGGAAAGCTTTATTACGAACAAAAAATATGGGAACTAGCTAAAACAAATTATGAAGAAGCATTAAAATTATCTCCTAACAATGTTGAAATTCGTCAATTACTTGCTGAAGTATATTGGAAACTTGCTGTAGCTGCTGACGGTGGTGGTGACGTAGAACTTATGAACGAATATCTTAACCGTTCCTTAGAACAATGTAATACAGCACTAAAAGAAAACGACAAAGATGCTTCTACTTGGAGATTAAAAGGACAAATCCATTTTAACGCAAACCAAAAACTTGAAGCTGCACAAGCCTACAATAAATTTTTGACTTTACGTCCTAACAACTACAAAGAACGTTGGAGATTAGCAGAGCTCTTAGCTACTTCAGGATTATGTGATTCTGCATACGTTCACTTAGATATGGTAATAAACTCAACTCATAAAGATGTTTCAGATAGTATAAAAACAAGAGCAAAACTTTTAGCAGCATCTTGCCATTATAATGATAAAAATTATTCTGAAGCTGCAAAAATCCTTAAAGCACTTCACGAAAATAAACAGCTTGTTCCTGATGATTTAACTATTTATGCAATTTCAACTTTATTCTTACAAGATACGGCTAATGCATTAGTTTTATTTAACGAACTATTTGAAGTAGCTCCTGAACAAAGTTGTAGTTTTATGCTTCTTGTTGCAAATCAAATTTTGAAACCACAAAAAAGATATGCTGAAATGATTGAAGTTTTGAAAAAACGATTAGGAACTTCAACCTGTTCAGACAATAATGACGCTTTCTGTTATTACACAATGGGAACAGGTTATTTCTCATTAAACGATACAACTCACGCTATAGAAACATTGAAAAAAGCAATAGAAATCCAACCTGAATTTTATTGGGCACATATATATTTAGGCGACATCTACTATTCAATGAAAAATATGACCGAAAGTGAGGCTGCTTTCAATCTTGTTATTGAAGCAGGAAAAACTGATCCCGGAAAATATAAAAATGAACTAAATGCAGCATTCCAAAAAATAGCTTCTGCAAGATTAGATGGAAAAAAATATGCAGATTTAGAAAAAGTAGCTAAAGAATGGACAAGCTACATAAATGAAGAAAATGAATATGGACACCTCTTCTTAGCTATTGCTTATCAAGGACAAGGAAAAGTTGAACAAGCAAAATCATCTTATAGAGAAGTCCTAAAAATAAACAAAGATAATAAAACGGCTAAAGATAACTTGCGCGCATTAGGAAATTAAAAAACAGCAGATTAAAAAAATAAAAAGAGCTTTACCTAAAATAAGATAGAGCTCTTTTTTTATACAACTAATTTTACAATTTACTCTGTAAATTTCTCAAATAAATAATTTCTTATATTGTCAGCATTTATAGTTTCTTGTTGCATACTATCACGTTCGCGAATAGTAACCGTGTTATTAGCTAACGTATCGCCGTCAATAGTTATGCAATAAGGTGTTCCTATCTCGTCTTGTCTTCTGTATCGTCTTCCTATAGCTCCTGAAGTATCATATTGAGTTTTAAAATACTTTTGCAAATCTTTATAAATTGCATGAGCTTTTTCCGGCATTCCATCTTTATTGACAAGAGGAAATACTGCAACTTGCACCGGCGCTAGTTTATGATGGAAACGTAAAACAACACGTTTTTCACCATTATCTTCTGTTATTTCTTCATCATACGCATTGCATAAAAACGCCATCAAACCGCGTGAAACTCCGCCTGAAGTCTCAACAATATAAGGAACATAACGTTCTTTTGTAACAGTATCAACAAATTCTAATTTTTTGCCTGATAGCTTTTGATGTGCCATTAAATCAAAATCTGTACGTGAATGAATGCCTTCAATTTCGCCGAAACCGAATGGGAACTCAAACTCAATATCAACCGCATAATTTGCATAATGCGCTAGTTTTTCGTGTTCTTTCCATCTTAATTTTTCAGGTTTCATTCCATATTTTACATACCAATTCCAGCGCTGTTCTTTCCAATACTCAATCCATTCTTTTTCTTCGCCCGGCTTAACAAAGTATTGCATTTCCATTTGCTCAAATTCTCGCGTACGGAACAGGAAGTTTTTAGTATTAATTTCGTTACGAAAAGCTTTTCCTATTTGTGCTATTCCAAACGGAATTTTTTGTCTTCCACTTTCCATAACATTTTTGAAATTAACGAAAATTCCTTGTGCCGATTCAGGTCTCAAATAAATCGTAGAAGCAGCATCATCAAGAGAACCAATAAATGTTTTGAACATTAAATTAAAGTTTCTGACGTCTGTCCAATCTGCTGTTCCAGAAACAGGATCAGTAATTCCATAATCTATAATAATTTTATAGAAATCAGCAGGTTCTTGCGCTAATCCAAGTGCTTTTTCACATTCATTAGCTTCATCGTTTTTATTTTTCTTACGTAATTTAGCTATATGGTCTTCAATTAAATTGTCGGCACGATATCTAGCTTTACTTGTTTTATTGTCAATCATCGGGTCAGAAAACTGCATTAAATGTCCTGAAGCTTCCCAAACTTTAGGATGCATTAAAATTGAAGCATCAAGTCCTTCAATATCATCGCGGAAAGTCATTTCACGCCACCACGCATTTTTTAAGTTTAGCAAAAGTTCAACGCCTAAGGGTCCATAATCCCAACAACCGTTTATTCCGCCATATATTTCAGATGATTGAAAAACAAAGCCACGACGCTTAGCTAAAGAGATAATAGTTTCAAGTTTAAACATAATAGTATTTTTTGTGAATTAAAAAACAAGTTACAAATATACACATTTTTTGCAAATTACTTGTTATATAAAAAAAATTCAAATGACTTTTAATAAAAAATTGAATTATATAAACTCCCATTTGGCACGAATGGGGTCAAACGAAAGCCTGACGAGGTAGTTTGAAGACAGAAGACAGAAGACAGAAGTCGGTAGTCTATTAAAAAATTAACCACAAACCTCGTAGGGGCGAAATATCGTTCTTGTTATGGCTAATTAAAAAAATGTCACCCCTACGGGGTTTTATCAAAATTTGGATTTCATAATCTATAATAATGTCATCCCTACGGGATTTTATAGGATACTTGTTTCTTATCCCGTTAGGGATAGAATGTTGGTAAAAAAGTTTATGTTTTTCTCTGTTTCGTCCCGTATGGGACGAGATTAGTAGCTCACATTTTTTTACCGATATTTTGTGCCTACGGCACATCTTTATGTTTACCTTTTTTCTGTTTTTGAACAAGATTATACCAAATTGAATTATATATTAGTTCGTTTTTTTGTCTGAACTGTGATTTGTGGGATTTTTATGATTATTAGATGTTTTTTTCCCTAAAGGTCGGGCTGCAAATTCCCCTTCGGAACGAAGGGGTGGCAAGCGAAGCTTGACGGGGTAGTCATTTCGTCAAGCTCAATGAACAGAAAAAATTCAGAACTAGCTAGTTACAAAAAAATTATTATTTTGTTTTCAACGTTTTAAATATCTCTCTGTAATTTTTCATTGTAAGAATCTTTTTGTCTTTTACTTTCTTGTTTTCTACAATGACTAAGCCGCTTCTGTTCGGGGTTAAATTCATTTTATTATAACCACCAATATCATCTAAATATACGTTCGGTAATTTTAACAATTTAGAGATGTTATCGGGAACTCCGCTTGATTCTGATACAAAAACTAAGGAAACATCTTTTATTTTCTTAGATTTAATAATTTCGGAGCTCGCTAATCTTAAAGTACTTACAGTGCCACCACAATCATGCATATATATAAATATATATTTATGATTGGCAGCGGGCTTACTTATCTTAAGCACCTTATCTAAGTACTCATTAAATAATGGTGTAATATCAAAAGAAAAAATTACACTGTGCGATGATATAAATAATAACAAGAATAATAAGATTTTTTTCATATTGCTAATCTAATTTAAGTTTATATAAAATTTGTTGATGTTCTTCTTTTTCAAAAATACTTCTAATTATACGATTTCTAAGCAAAATACCTTCAGAAGTAATCACTACTTCACAAGCTAAGTATTTCTTTGCGGGAAAAAAGATTTCGTCAATTATACTTAAATCAGAGTTAAGAAAAATAATTGACCAAGAACAATCCCAATAATCATTGACTGTGCCGTCAGGATTATACATATTTTGGTTATGACGCACTACACGATAATATAAATTACGATACTTATCATACAAAATATTAGAATAATTACCGTCCTCTGTTTGTTGGTCGCGATAATTAAGTTGTCTGTAACGAAATGTATCTAGATATCTACTCTTTACATTAACCGTCCTATAATTTGTATCATCTTTATATAAATAAAGATCATGGGAAAAACCATAAGAAATTAGAAGCTCTTTATTGTTATAAATTAATTTATTTACGTCTAATAATAAATAAGAACTATCTTGACGATAAAAATCAGGATAATTGATCATCTTTTTATAATTTATTATCTTACCATCTAAAAACTCTATCATACCAATATGTTTGGTATTATAAAAAGCAGGAGCTCTTAAAGCAGCACCTAGTTTACAATAAATAACATTATCATTTATTAGTGGCTTACTCCAAGAAGCTAGATAAGATATACTGTCGTCAAACAATTTAATATCCCATTCATTAACAAGTTCACCTTGACGATTAAACTGACATAATTTATTTTGATAATCAGGTATAGAAAAAATTGAATCTAATGTATGTAAGTTATATTCTACCAATGAATAAGATGTTTGAAATTTTATACCATATTTTCGTTCTTCTGTTTTGGCATCAAAAAATATAAGTGAATCTAAATCATTATGCACATTTTTTACATCTTTAATAAGATATTCTATATAGTTTGTACTATCAAAATAACTTGCATCATAAATAACATCTTTGGATAATGTATCTATTGGAATAAGTTCTATCTTTTTATAGCACTTATCATAAGAAATAAGAAAAAGGAAGTTAAATAATAATAAGAATAGGAAGATTTTTTTCATATTATCAATTAAAATTTATTGTTAAAAAATTAATTCTTACAAAATATACTAACAAGATATAAAAATAAATACAATTTATTGTGTAAAAAAAAGCCACTGAAAGAAAAATTTCTTTCAAATGGCTTTAAGTCTATCGTTCATTCTGACAAGCTCGATGAACAGAAAAATTAAACATTTTTCTCTCGTATAATTCCTTCGTAATAAGCTTTTAACAAGAATTCTAGGTCTTGAATTTGCTTTTGAATCTCAACTCCAATATCTGTATCGCGAACACGTTTACGGGTTGTAACACGTTTTAATATAGTTTGCATTGTGCTTATATCGACCTCTTCTTCAATAGCTTTCTTTTTCGAGTCAAAAGATTCATGAGCTACCAATATCAAGCCATAAGAATTGTATGTCAGCGTATAACCAGCTATTCCTGTAACAGGTTGATATGCTTTTGCCATTCCACCGTCAATTACAATTAATTTTCCGTTAGCTTTAACTGGGTTTTCACCCCTTGAAAACTTAACAGGCGTATGTCCGTTAATAATATGGCTATCTTCTGGATCAAGACCAAATTCTTTTAATATATTGTTGCAAACTGTTTCATCGTCTCGCAGTTGGAAATATGGATTTTTTTCTTCTTCATGAGTTTTTTTATCTTCAACAAGGTACATCTCAAAAGTTGCCATTTTTCTTTTTCCGAAAAGTGGCGAATCAGGTCCTTGCCACAGATACCAAAAATAGTCAATTTCGTATGTGTTTGCTATACCTTGCTTTATATTAGCTAATGCTCTTCGCATAATTTTTTCAAGTTCATCAAACAGAGCTCTTCCCTTTAATTTTTTGTCCAAAATCCTCACTTCTTTTAATGAGCCATCTTCATTTAATGGAATACATCCGTGAACAAGTAGATTAGAGTTATATGTTAGATACATACTTCCCTTGTCAAAAAGATATTGTATATGTTTTCTTAGTTTCTCAGATGTCAAGAACGTACTTTGTAGTCGATCTATAACTGCTGTCTCTTCTTCCGTTAGCTCATATGGATTTTTAGGATCTAATGTTGGAAAACTTGCATCTTTTAGCGGATAAATTTCTCCATCTATTTCAACTGTACCGTTTTCTTTATCAATACGATGCATACGTTTAACATGCTCCATATTAAACACAGGATTTCTATCAATTATTTGCCCATCGAGCTTAAATTGAATAATGCTTATAGCTTTGTGCATCCGTCTTACAAGCATTTCTTGCGCTTCAGAATTGTCGGTTGGAACTTTTGGTTTAAATGGATCACACTCCTCGTTTCCATAAGTTTCCATTGCAAATGTAGCTAAAGGCAACAAGTTTATTCCGTAATTATCTTCAATTGTTGATAAGTTGTCATATCTGGCAGCCATTCTAATAACAGAAGCTATACAAGCTTTGCAACCAAGTGCGGCACCCATCCAAACAACATCGTGGTTGCCCCATTGTATATCAACGTCGCGATATTGCATAAGCGTATCTACAACAATATCAGGACTTGGACCTCTATCATAAATATCGCCAACAATGTGCAGGCGGTCTATTGTAAGTCTTCTTATAAGAATACAAATTTCGTATATAAACACGTCTGCTCTACCGGTTTCAATTATGGCACTTATAATCGAGTTGTAATACTCTGTTTTGTTGATATCAGAGGCTTGCTCATGCAGAAGTTCTTCTATAACATAAGTAAAATCAGCAGGCAACATTTTTCTAACTTTAGAGCGAGTATATTTTCCACTGGCATTGCGACACACTTCTACAAGTCTGTGCAATGTAATCCTATACCATTCATTGGGATTTTCTTCGTTCTGAAGAATATGTTGGAGTTTTTCTTTTGGATAATATATTAGCGTTGCTAATTGCGATTTTTCCGACTGTCGCAAACTATCTTTGAACACGTCGTTAATTTTTCTTCTTATAACCCCCGATGCATTATTTAATATATGTGTGAACGCTTCATATTCTCCATGAATATCAGATATAAAGTGTTCTGTGCCTTTTGGTAGGTTTAAGATCGCACTTAAATTAATAATTTCGGTACTGGCTTTTTGAATTGTCGGGTACCTTTGCGACAATGATTTCAGAAGTCTTAGTTCAGTATCGGTCATAGTTTTTTATAAAGATAGGATTAAAGAATAATTTAACAAACGCTTGAAGCTCATTTACAAGATATCGTAAAAACAGTTTTAGCTATATCAAACCAGCTAGTTCAAAAAAATAATTTTTGCAAAATATTTCACTTAGCTAAGAACTTCATTACATTTCCGTTTCAAGCAGAGTTTAATCAAGTTATATTTATTAATTTCCACAAACTTGACATTACAAAAATACGCAAATACATAAACAAAAACAAACTTTCAAACGACTTTAATTAATTTCGTTCATTTTGACAAGTTCAATGAACGAAAAAATAAAAAAACTCCGCAAAAGAAACACCCCCACTTTTCCATTTCAAGCAGAATTTAATCAAGCTATATTTAATTAAATCATCGCAAACTTAACATTACAAAAATAAACAAACTTTCAAATAATTTCATAATTATAATTTTATAATCAAAGAAATTATTTGTATTTTTGCATATATGAAATCGGACAGTAAAAATTTAGATAACAGAATCAAAAAAATCACTGATTGGATAGAATCAAAAATCTCCAAACGCACATTTCTTTATCTGATTAGCATCGTGATAGGAATTGTTACAGGAATAGCTACTATCATTTTAAAAACAGTTGTTCATTATACTGGAGTTTTTGTTCACGATGTTTCTCAACTTGATCCAACTCATATTTTTTTATTTGCAACTCCACTGATTGGTATAACATTAACTGTGTTGTATGTTAAATATTACGTTAAAGACTCACTAGCTCACGGAGTAAGTAAAATTCTTTTTGCAATATCGCGAAATGATAGTCGTTTTCCAAAGCATAACAAGTATTCTTCTATTATAGCTAGTACTTTAACGGTTGCTTTTGGTGGTTCTGTCGGTCTTGAGGCGCCTGCCGCACTTACTGGTTCTGCCATTGGTTCAAATTTAGCAGAACGTTTTAATTTAGATTACAAAGAACGAACTTTATTAGTTGGTTGTGGTGCAGCTGCAGCAGTAGCTTGTATATTTAAAGCTCCTATAGCTGGTACTATATTTGCTCTTGAAGTTTTAATGCTGGATTTAAGTATACTTTCAATTGTTCCGCTCTTACTTTCTGCTGTAACAGCTAGTATTTTATCAATGTTATTCTTAGGGGATAGCGTCGTTTTTTATTTTGCTGTTTTTGAAGATTTTAATATCCATAATACTTTTTATTATGTTATATTAGGTGTGGTTTGTGGTTTAATTGGCTTATATTTTACAAGAGCTCTAGAATTTTTAGAAACGCGATTTGCTTCGAAAATCAAATCTTCTGCTAAAAAAGTTCTTATGGGGGGGTTAGCTTTAGGTGTCTTAATTTCTTTATTTCCTCCACTTTATGGCGAAGGTTACGGTACCTTAATGGCTCTTTTTAGTTCAGCTCCCGCTGATACTTTGCACACTAGTTCTTTTTTCCCACTTACTGGAAAAGTGTGGCAACTTGCACTTTTCTTAGCGCTTATTATATTTTTAAAAGCTTTTGCAGTAGGCTTCACTACTGGAAGTGGCGGCGTTGGTGGAGTTTTCGCACCTTCGCTATTTTTGGGCGGATTAACAGGCTATTTATTTGCTTTGATAATAAATTCTTTAAATATTTCTGATATTTCTACAAGAAATTTTGCTTTAGTTGGAATGGCTGGAGTTATGGCTGCTGTAATGCAAGCACCGCTTTCTGCCATATTTTTAATTGCAGAAATTACAGGTGGTTACGCTTTATTTATCCCGATTATTGTTACTGCAACTTTTGCATATTTAACAATACATCGATTTGAAAAGCACTCAATTTATACTAAAAATTTAGCAAAAGCTGGTGAATTAATTACTCACAACAAGGATCAAGCAGTTATAACACTTATGAAAATGCCTAATCTTATAGAAACAGATTTTAGCACTGTTAATTATAATGCGTATTTCGGTAGCTTAATTTCAGAAATAGTATCTTCAACAAGAAATATTTTCCCTGTTGTAGATGACGATAATAACTTTAAAGGAATAATACTTCTTGATGACATTAGGAAAATTATGTTTGATTGCGATTTATATGACGAAATTGAAATAAAAGAGCTAATGAAACACCCTAAGGCTATTATAGATAAGGCAGATACTATGCAACAAGTTATGGATTGTTTTGAAGAAACAAAAGAATGGAACTTACCTGTAGTAGATAACGGAAAGTACTTAGGTTTCTTATCAAGATCAAAAGTTCTCACATCTTACAGAGATTTATTAAGAGAAGTATCTCTCGCTTCTGATTAAGCACAAAAAATGGTATAATTATTGATAAACGAAACCCTTTTTATAAATTTAATACAAGCTGTAGTGAAAAGTAAATTATTTATTCTTTTTTTTCTTATTACTAATTTTTCTTATAGTTGCTCTTACGCTAAATCAAAAGATGAAAGTCAAAAAATCCAATTAGGAATTGACAATTTAATTGCTAACAATTTTGCAGATATAAAAAACAAGAAAGTAGCTTTATTTACAAACTTTTCTGGACGCAACGTTGACGGAATTTTAACTGCCGAAATTTTATCTAAACAAAAAGGCTTCACATTAAAGTATTTCTTTTCACCTGAACATGGTTTCTATGGCGAAAATCATGCTGGTGAAAAAGTTGAAAACAACGAAATTTTTGGAATACCTATCATCTCGCTTTACGGTTCTTTGCGAAGACCACCTTTGAATATACTTCGGGAATTAGATGTAGTACTTATTGATATTCAAGATATTGGTATTCGTTCTTATACTTTTTTAAGTTCTGTTAATTATATGCTTACAGCTTGTGCTGAAGCAGGCATAAAAGCTATTGTTTTAGATCGTCCTAATCCTATAGGCGGAAATACTGTTGATGGCAATATCACTGAAAAAGGTTGTGAAACTTTTATGAGTTTAGTTCCTGTTCCTTACATTCATGGCTTGACTTTAGGCGAAATTTCATTGATGATGAACAAAGAAGGCTGGTTGAAAAATGCGGAAGGAAAAGCAATGAAATGCGATGTTTCTGTAATCAAAATGAGTAATTGGAAACGTTATATGCGTTGGGAAGATTGCGATCTTCTGTGGTTTCCTACTTCCCCACAAATACCAACTCCTGATGCAATTAGAGGTGCAGCAATGTTTGGAATTTTCGGTGAATTAAGCATATTTAGCATAGGAATTGGTACTTCTATGCCTTTCCAATATTTAGGAACACCTGCAATGAAAGTAAATAAAGTCTATGAAAATATTAATAAACACAACTTCTTCGGAACACTAATTCAAGTTTCTCACTTTAAACCGTTCTACGGAAAATTTGCTAATACAAGCTGTAAAGGATTTATTTTTAAATTCCCTCCATCGCAAAATTTTGCCCCATATACTACAGGAATAAAAATTATGCTTGAAGTAAAAAAAATACATCCAGAACTCTTTATACCCGAAATTGTTATGGAAAGCCGTAGAAAAATGTTTGAAAAAGTAACGGGAAGTAATCATTTGTTTAATAAAATTTTTAGCGATGCAACTGATGAAGAAATTCTTGAAGTAGCTACACAAGGCTTAGCAGACTTCCTTATTAAAAGAGAAAAATATTTGTTATATCCCAACGAATAAACCTCTTTTTCGTTTTGTTTTATTAGTACTATATAACAATTTTTTTTAGAATATTTTGTATTTTTACAATAATAAAAAGTTGTTCATAGCAAACAATGAACGACTTTTTATTTTTTACGATTAACAACACTAAATATATAATGTACTTATCAAAATTAGATATTGTCGGATTTAAATCTTTTGCACAAAAAACTAGTTTAAAATTTACTAAAGGTATTTCTGCAATTGTTGGACCTAACGGTTGTGGAAAATCTAATATAGTAGATGCTATACGCTGGGTTTTAGGTGAACAAAAAACTTCCGTTTTACGTTCCGATGTAATGGAAAACGTTATTTTTAACGGAACAAAACACCGTAAACCGACGAGTATGGCTGAAGTTTCGCTAACAATAGAAAACAATAAAAATATACTACCCGTTGAATATCAAGAAGTTGTAGTTACACGCAGACTATTCCGCAGCGGTGAAAGCGAGTATTTGCTAAATAATGTAAAATGTCGTTTACGCGATGTTATAGATTTATTTATGGATACAGGACTTGCCTCCGATTCTTATTCTGTTATTGAGCTGAAAATGGTTGAAGCTATTTTAAGCGGACGTGGCGACGACAGAAGAGCTTTATTCGAAGAAGCTGCTGGAATAAAAAAATATAAAATCCAACGAAGAGATGCTAATAAACGCTTAAATGATGTTTCACAAGACCTCACACGAGTAAATGATTTAGTTGATGAAGTTAGAAAAAATGTAGCTTCTTTGCAACGACACGCACAAAAAACACGTCGCTACAATGTACTAAATGGAGAATATCGCGAAAATGAAACTAAACTTTTAGCATTTCAATACAATGAATTTAAACAAAAATCTGAAATTTATGACAGCGAAATAAAACTTATTAACAAAGATAAAATTAAAAATGAAACAGAACTAACTGATATTAACCTACATCTTTCCAAATTAAAATCAGATTTTAATAAAGTTGATGAGGAACTAAAACAACAACAACACAATGAACTTTTGCTAAATAAAGAACTAGCTAGTCAAAAACAAACCTTAGCAGTCTCCGAAGAAAAATTAGTTAAAATTGATAGCGATGAAGGACGATTAGCTAATGAAATAAAAGAAAGTAATGATAAACTTGAAGACACAAAAAATTATATAGAACAAAATAAAAAAAATATTGATGAGCTCCAAAATACAGTTTCTGGAAATGAAGAAAATCTAAAAGCTATTGAAACAGATAAAGAACAAAATCAACAAGAAACTAATTTAGCAAGAAATGAAGTTTCGCAAATAAAGCAAAAATTAACAACACTACAAAGTAACAATAGCACTTGCAAACTTAATATAAGTAACAATAACAGTAAAATTTCAAATTTTCAGAAAAAAATTGACAACGAAAATCAAGAAAAAGAGAAAATTCAATCGGATATTAATGCCAAAGATAAAGAACTTTTAGGCACAAATGAAAAACAAAAAGACTTTACAGAAACACTAGTTAGTTTAGAAAAAACACTAACTAAAGAAAAAGAACGACAAGAAAAATTACAAACAGAATTAGATGCAATTAGACATCAAGCAAATGAAGCGCGCAATACATTAAGCAATAAAAAATCCTCTCTGTCTTTTTTTGAAAATTTAGTGGACACTAGTCAAACCGCTACTTTTTTAATTAACAATAAAAGTTGGAATACAAAAAAACAGATACTAATGCTTTCAGAAGCTATAGCAGTTGATGAAAAATTTCGTTCTGCAATTCCTGTGATTATCAGCAATAATTCCGACTATTTCATTGTTGAAACAAAAGAAGAAGCGGAAAAAGCTATTCAATTATTAAAGCAAAACAAAAAAGGAAAATCTGGTTTTATTTGTTTAGAATTAACACCGAATATTCCCCCACCTGATAAAAATATTGATGGTTCTCTTGGATATTTCAGCGAAATTGTACGTGCTGATGACCGTTTACGTAATGTATTAAGGTTACTGTTTCAAGGACTTATAGTAACAGAAAATAGCGATAATTTGAATAAACTTTTTGCACATAAAGAAGTGAATGCTGTTGTTACTTTAGCGGGCGAGTATTACCATAAATCTGGCGCTATACGCGGTGGCTCAATTAGCGAAGGCGAAATTGAAAGAATTGGAAAAAAAGAAAAAATAGAAAAACTGCAAAAAGAAATCTCTAATATTGAAGATGAGTTGGAAAAGATTGAAGAAAATCGCAACAAATTAAACAACGAGCTCCAAAGTATTGATATACAAAGCATAACAAATCAAATAAGACAATTGGAAACCGACAAGCGAAATTTTGAAAATCAAATTTCGCAAATAAAATTAAATAAACAAAAATTGCAAAATCACTATGAATTAATTGATAAAAATATAGAAAATTATAATAATGAAATAGCTGAACTGCAAAAAGAAAATCAATTAAATCAAAAACAAAGTGAAGAAATAGAAATAAGTATTAGCAAAACTTTAACCTTACTTGATGAAAAAAATAATATATTAGAAGAAGTAGAAAAAAAACAAAACTCTTTAGATGTAAAAGTTAGAGAATTTGATATTCAATTAATCAAATCTAAAGAAGAACTAAAAACATATAAAAATGAACAAGATAGACTACAAAAGCAATTGCAAAATTATAGTAATACTATAGAAAATCGTAAGATAGAGCTAATTCAAAACAAAAAATCAAGAGAAGATCTTAAAATAATAATTTCACAAACTACAGAAGATTTTAATAAAAATAACGTTGAATTAGAAAAATTAAGAAGTAATTGTGAGTTTTTAGCCGACAAGAAAAAAAATGTACAAGAACAAGTTGAACAAGCCGAAGCTAGTGTTAATTTATGTCGTAAGAATTATGATAAAATAATTGAAAATTTACATCAAAAAGAAATTAAATTTAACGAAGTAAATACATGGCTCCAACATGTTATTGAAAATGCTAAAAACAACTATCAATTAGATATTGTTGAAAATACTGTTGAAATTCCTGAAGATTTTTCCGAAGAAGAAACTAAACAAACTTTACAAACCTTGAAGCAAAAACTAAACAATTTAGGAAATATTAATTTTGCAGCTATAGAAGACTTTGAAAAAGAAAATGAAAGACTGATTTTCTTAGAAAATCAAATTGCAGATTTAATGAACTCCGAAAAAACTTTAAGAGAAACAATTGAAGAAATAAATCAAATTGCAGAAAGTAATTTTATAAAAACTTTTAATCAAATAAGAATCAATTTTCAAAATTTATTTAAAAAATTATTCAATGAAGCTGGTGAAGCTGATATAAAGTTTGATATAAATGACCCTTTAGAAAGTGAAATTAATATTATAGCAAAACCACCTAATAAACGCCCTAATTCTATAGAACAGTTATCGGGTGGTGAAAAAACTTTAACGGCAATAGCTTTGCTTTTTGCTATTTATCTTGTAAAACCATCACCATTTTGTATTTTAGATGAAATTGATGCTCCATTAGATGATGCAAATGTTGCAAGATTCTTAAAATTAATTCGTGATTTTAGCAATGACACTCAATTTCTTATTGTAACACATAATAAAACAACAATGTCTGCTGCTGATACTCTCTATGGAGTTACAATGCAAGAACCGGGCGTTTCAAAAATTACTGCAGTAAAACTTGATATGAAATAAATTTCTATTTGTCGAATGTCGGGGCGTACCCAATACGCCCTACGAAGCGACGGGGTAGTTTTTGGAAACGGAAGTCGGAAGTCGGTAGTCTATTAAAAAATTAACATAATATCAAAAAAAACAGTTGTTTCTGGAAAATGAAACAACTGCTTTTTTGTTAGAAAATCTACGTTTTTCTTATCTAGCGCCTAGCGCCGCCCGATGTACGAGTTGAACTGTTTGATCTACTACTACTTGAACTCGAACTTGAACGAGGAGTACTAGAAGGAGCGCTACTGCGACTTGGTGTAGAATAGCTACTACCACGAGAACTTTCACGGCTTGGAGCAGAATAGCTACTACCACGAGAACTTTCACGGCTTGGAGCAGAATAACTACTTCTGTTGCCACGAGTAGAGCTCTCACGGCTTGGCGAAGAACTGCCTCCGCGAGTAGGAGTACTCTCACGACTTGGCGAAGAACTGCTACCACGAGTACTTTCCCGGCTTGGTGAAGAACTGCTACCGCGAGTTGAAACACCTCCTTCGCGACTTGGTGAAGAACTGCCACCACGAGTGGAAACACCTTCATCACGACTTGTTGTAGAACTACCACGAGTGGAAACGCCCTCACGACTTTTTTCTACATCGCGAGTTTTAATTTCATTGCTGCCTGTTGTTCGTACATTTACAGATGTACGTGTTGTTGTTCTTGCATCTTCACGTTCACCTGCCGAATAGCCAGCACGTGATGTTCCACTGCTGCGACCTCCATCTTCACGTATACCTGAACTTCTCATAGATTCATAGTTTCCAGAATTTACGCCTATTGTACGATAGGAGGAACGCGGTTTTGCTACATAATCACGATAGCTCGGCTGATAGTAATAGCCATCATAATAACCATCATAATATCCGTTATGATAGCCATAATAATAACCATCATAGTATGAACCATAATAATATGGTCTATGATAATAAGCATAGTATGGATAATGATAGTTATAACGATAATATGGATGATACCAAGTATAGTAATACCAAGGATCATACCAGCCCCAACCTACAGATACATAAAACCTTGACCAGCCCCAATATGGATAATAATTCCAATATGGGTAATTACTATAAACATTTGAATTGTAATAATTATTTATAATAGTCTTGTTTTCTTGCTCTGTTGTATCTGTATAGAAAATGTCTGTTCCTATTATTCCGCCACCGCCACCATAATAATTTGTTTCTGATACTTCGACTTCATAAACAATCGTTTTATCGTCTTGTTTATCTTTTTTCTTCGCAGAGTTATTATATCCGAAGTAATCTTGCTTGTATTCACTATTACTTGTTGCACAGCCTGAAATTATCAATGCAAATAAAGTGAAAAGTAAAATTTTTTTCATTTCATACCTCCAAAAATATATATTCCTATTTTATTTATTCTTATATTATCTTCGTTTATAAAAGTAAATACGCATTAATAAATTTATCTATATCGCCATCTATAACAGATTGTATATCTGTAACTTTTGTTTCCGTTCTATGATCATTAACCATTGTATATGGTTGAAAAGTATAGGAACGGATTTGACTTCCCCATTCAATTTTCTGTTTATTTCCTTCTAACTCATTTTTTTTACGTTCTTCTTCTTCTGCCTTTAGCTTATATAGACGAGATTTCAACATTTTTATTGCACGTTCTTTATTTTGTAGTTGTGAGCGTTCTTGTTGGCAAGATACTATAATTCCCGTAGGAATATGATGTATCCTTACTGCTGTTTCAACTTTATTTACATTTTGCCCACCAGCTCCTCCAGAGCGAAACGTATCCACTTGAATATCATCAGGATTTATTTCAATTTCTATATTTGTATTTTCCAACATTGGATAAACAAAAACAGACGCAAAAGAAGTATGACGTTTTGCATTAGAATCAAACGGTGAAATCCGTACTAATCTATGAACACCCGTTTCACCTTTCAAATATCCATAAGCTAATTTACCACTTATTTCTAATGTACACGATTTTATTCCCGCTACATCTCCCAATATTTCATCTAACAACAAAACTTGATATTTTTTACGTTCAGCCCAACGCACATACATTCTTTTCAGTATTTCAACCCAATCTTGTGCATCAACACCACCAGCTCCTGAATGTATCATCAATATAGCATTATTGTCATCATCTTTGTCCGATAATAAATTTTTTATTTCAAGCTCTTTAATAGCTTCTTCAGCCTTACTAATTTCTAAGTCTAATTCTTCTTCTATTGATTTGTCATATTCTTCATTTGCAAGTTCCCATAAAGCTAAACAATCTCCTAATGTTTTATTTGTAGAATCAAATATATCTATCCAATCTTTAAGAGAACTTATCTCCGCCATTATTTTTTGAGCTTTAGTAGCATTATCCCAAAAATTACTACTTTCACTTTGTTTTTTTTTATCAGCTAATAATTCAATCTTCTCATCAATTTCAAAGGAACCTCCGCAATTGATTTAATCGCTCTTGTAATTTATCTATTTGTATTTTCTGCGTTTCTAACATTATGTTATTACAATATTTTTCCTTCGGAAATTATTTTAGCATATTCTATATCAGTTTCTCGAGTTATTTTTAAATTACCATATTCCCCATCAACAACATATACTTTATAACCAAGAAACTCAACAAATGAAGCCGAATCTGTTCCTTCGAAATTAGCTTGCTGCCCTTTTTTATAAGCATCTGTTACAATATCAGTCCAATAAGCTTGTGGCGTTTGAACAAGTACTAATTTATTTCTGTCAAGAGTTTTCTCTACAAATCCTTTATGATTTATTTCTTTAATAGTATCATTTATAGGTATGACAGGAATAGCTGCACCGTACTCTTCCGCTGCATTAATTAATCTTTGTATTAAATTTAGACTTGCAAACGGTCTCACTGCATCATGAATTAGAGTAATTTCAGAATCTTGCACAATCTTAGATCTAAGAGCTGCAAAAACTGAATCTTGGCGCTGCTTGCCACCTATTATAATTTCCTTAACTTTTGTACAATTATATTTCTTAACAAGTTCTTCAGTATATGTAAATTTTTCAGTATGAACAGCAATAACAATATCTTCTACATCATCTATTTTGTCAAATAACTTTATTGTTTTTATTAAGATAGGCTCACCGTCTATTTCAATATATTGCTTTGGCACATCACCGCCAAATCTTGTACCAACACCTGCAGCTGGAATTATTACGGAAGTTTTCATTTTTTAGGTTTTGTCATTAAATAATATTTTTCTCTTCTAATTTCAAAAATTCTTGATCAAGAGTTGATTCTATTTTAGATTGTATCATAGAACCAGCAAAATTAAGTTTTATAAAAATATTTACCATATAATCTAAAACTTCTACGTGTCCATCTCCTATTTTTGACATGAAACATAATTTATTTCCTTGCCACTCAAGTTTATCAATAACTGCATTTAAGATAGGCAATTCTCTTAAAAATTTTTCAATAATTTGCTTTGTTTCTTGTGCTGTAAATTTTGTTTTAAAAGTTTTTTGTATAACTGACATTTTGTTAACTAAAATTATTAAATTTATAAAATAAATATAGCAAATATATTGTTAAACTTCAACGTATAGAGAAAAACTAAATTAAATATATAACAATATATGTTTATATATCTTAATACAAACTAATACATTATTCCTGCACTGGTTCTGTCTGCCTTGTAGCTAGTTCTTTGTCAAACATAAACAAAGCAGGTTTATGTTCACCTATCATTTTCAATCTTTCACAAATATCCGAAACTGTTTCTTCTTCTTCTATTTGCTCATCAACAAACCATTGTATCAATGTACGCGAAGCATAATCTTTTTCTTCTTCTATAATAGTAGCAATTTCATGAATCCAAGCAGTTACCTTTTTTTCATGATCCAAAGCAGCTTCAAAAGCTTCTAAAACACTGTTGAAATTTGCTTCTGGCTGTTCTATTGGTAACAAAGTAACAGTACCACCACGTGAAAAAACGAAATCATATAGTTTCATTGCATGCGTTTGTTCTTCTTTTGCTTGTTCACGCATCCAACTTGCAAATCCTTTAAGACTTAATGTTTCATAATAAGCAGATATTGCTAAATATAAATATGCAGCATAAAATTCACGATTAATTTGAGTGTTCATAGCACTCATAACTCTTTTATTCATTATTCTATCAATTAAATTTGTTAAACATACTTAAGTTATATATTTTGCTAATATACGTATTTTTTAGAAATATATTACATTTTTTGTAAAATAATTCTATAATTTATTAATAACTTCAAGTATATCATTTCCATATTTTTCTATCTTAACCTTTCCAATTCCATAGATCTTAGATAATTCTTTTATGTTTTGCGGCATTTGCTCAACTAAAGTAAACAATGTTTTTTTCGGTAGCACCATATAAAGCGGTATGTTTTCTTTAGAAGCTATTTCATATCGCCAAGCAATTAAATTTTCATATACCTCGCTCTGTTCTTCCGTTAAAATTTGACTAGGCACATAGCTAGATTTCTTGTTGAATTTCATAGAAAAATTAGAATTAAAATTAGTAATAATTTTTAAGTAATTTTCTACTGAAAATCCATTTAACGTTTCAGCAAAAAGTTCTATTTTTTGCATCAAAATAAACTCAAATTTCTCCAAAGCATTTAATAACTTCTTTTTTATCTCTTGGTTATCAGTATCAAAATATAAATTTCTTATTTTTTTGTAAAAAATCTCGTTAAAATTATTACTATAATACTCTGAAGCTTTCTTTACTCTCTCTTGCAAAATAGCATTATTCTCACAATCTTCATTTCCTTGTAGAATCTTCGTTAATTGTATTGCGAATTTATCATTTACACTAAATATATTTTCTTCTGCTTCTTTAGTAATTTCTTCAAAAATATGCACGAAATCCGCTTCAAATTTACTTGTGTTTTCATTGTAAATTTTCTTTAAACGATAAAATACTTGTCGCAATTCATTAAAATTAAATTGATCAAAAATAAGTTCTTTTTGATAATCAATTTTACTTTGATGCAAACAATTGACACTTGGTTCGTTTTCTTGCATTTGCTTATCAAATTCTTTGATATTAGCATCTAGTTTTATACTTGAAGAAGGAAATTTTGTTGTAAGTACTATACCTTCTAATGTCTTACAGCGACTTAAAGCTACATAAATTTGACCTGCTGCAAACGAATTTCCAATATCAATAATTGCTTTATTGAAAGTAAGACCTTGACTTTTATGTATAGTAATTGCCCAAGCTAGCTTCAACGGATATTGCTCAAATGTGCCAATAATTTCCTCTTCAATTCCATTTGTTTCGGGATTAACAATATAGCGAATATTTTTCCACGTACTTGAAAAAACATGTATTTCTTCCTTGTCTTCTTCACATTTTACAATAATCGTCTCATCATCTAAGTACGTTATTTTCCCAATCTTACCATTATAATATAACTTTTCATAGGACGGATCGTTTTTTATAAACATCACTTGAGCTCCTAGCTTTAACTTCAATTCTTTTTCAGTAGGAAACATATATTCAGGAAAATCATCTTCTATTTTTGCTTCAAATGATATTTCTAAAGAACTTAGTTCATCTAATCTTTTCTCGTTTATAGCTAATGCTTTTGCATTATGAGTTGTTAAAGTAATATATCCCTCATCTTCATCAGGTTGAAAATCAGCTAAGTATCGTGAATTTAACAAATTAATAGATTCTTGAGAAAGATTATTATTTCTAATTTCGCCAAGAACTTCTATAAATTTTTGATTAGTTTGCCTGTATATTTTTTTCAATTCAATTGTCTTAAATGTTGCTTGCCGTAAAGCTTTACTATAAAAGAAATAAGGAGCTTGATAGTATTTCTCTAAAATTTCCCAATCATCATTCTTCACTACAGGCGCTAGTTGATGTAAGTCTCCTATCATAAGAAGTTGTACCCCACCAAAAGGCGCATTGTTATATCGATACTTTCTCAAAACATGATCTACAGCATCTAATAAATCAGCGCGAACCATACTTATTTCATCAATAACAAGCAAATCTAAACTTCTGATTATTTTTATTTTCTGCCGATTTAATTTATACTTATCAAATTCATCTTCTTGAGAATCAGAATTATTTTTAGGTAAAAACGGTGAAAAAGGTAACTGAAAAAATGAATGTATTGTAACACCTCCGGCATTTATAGCTGCAACTCCTGTAGGTGCAACAACGATCATTCTTTTTACTTGATTAGTTTTTAATGTTTTTAAAAAAGTAGTTTTTCCCGTTCCTGCCTTTCCTGTTAAAAATAAATTATTGTTCGTAAATTGAATAAACTCTCTTGCTAATTTTAATTCACTATTTTCAATATATTCCATTGTTTTTTACCACTTATTTTTCTACAAGCTACTTATTTATTTTAAGAGCCAATTTTTTAACATTTGGTTTAATTCCACTGCCGACAATTCAGAGCTTTCAAACTTATTTGCTTTCATACGCTGCCTGAAAGCTTCGTAAACACTTACCGCACAAGCTACAGAAATATTTAAGGATTGAATAATTCCTATCTGTGGAATCAAGAAATTACCATCAGCTAGATGAGTAGCTTTTTCAGAAACTCCTGAATGTTCATTCCCAAAAACAAGAGCTATATTTTGTGTTAAGTCCATATCATATAACGAGATAGATTTTTCATCTAATTTTGTTGTGAAAATTTTTTTATTTTCACTTCTCAAAACTTCATAACATTCTTCTATATTATTAAATCTTCTTTGTTCTACCCATTTACGAGCGCTAGCAGAACTTGCTTCTCCCATTTTAGGAAACTCTTGTCCACTATGATAAACAAGACAAACATCAAGTATTCCGACAGCATCACAACTTCTCAAACATGCAGAAACATTATGTGGATCACTTATATTCTCCATAACTACAGTTATACTTTTTTGTCTTTTTTCCAATACTTTTTTTAACTTCTCAACTCTTTCTTTTGTACCGAAGTTATATATTTCCTTATCAACTTCCATTATATTATATTTTTCTATTTTTTATAATCTTGATTAAAAAAAGCCCACCAGAACTTATCCCGATGGGCTTATAGTTTTTTTTATAAGTTAAGTTGTGTTGTTATTTACTCACTACTATAGACTTCATAGCAAACTTGCCATTAGATTCAACTAAAATATAGTAAGTTCCATTAGATAAATTACTCATATCTAAACTAACTTCGTTCAATCCTTGATAGCCTGACTTACTAGATAATTCAGATACAAGACGACCTGAAATATCTAATA
>JAAYTD010000061.1 GCA_012518115.1 Ignavibacteria bacterium
CGAATATTTCAAGGCAACACATCTTTGAAAAGCCTTTGAACAAAGGCTTTTCAGAGGATATTACCATTAATTTTGACTATTACTCGTTTTTTGAAGGTAAAAAACCATTAATTTTGACTATTACGCCCAAATTCATCAAAATAATCATTTAGCCAAAGGGTTAATTTTGTCCAATCACAATCAAAATATGTTTTTTCTATTCTTTTCATTTCTTTCCAAGAATTTCCATTATCATTACTCGCCATAAAAATTAATAAATCAGGTGTATAATATGGAATAGCATAATTATTATTATACATAGCAAAATATAATTCAATTACAGATGCATTTTTGTTGTTAATTTTAACAGTAGGGAAATCTAAATCGGCTTGTTCTAAGCGAACTTTACTATTCATATCTTCAAAATCATAAATTAACCAACATAATTGACTTCCTGACGCAGTTTTTTTAGGAGTCAAGCTTTTGAGAAGAGCTGGATCTCCAAGTTGCCATTTTATAGAGTTTGCGGAGCTAGTTGAGTGTCCGTTATGTTCATTCTTATCATCATAAGCTAGATCAAAATTAACTAAGAAAAAATGAGTTTTATCATAAGGATCTAACTTAAAATACTTGTTTTTAAAAGGAGAATTAACCTTAAAATAATAAGTTATTATCGTGCTTTTTGTTTGTGCAGGAATAAAGCCAATGTACTCGCTTTCATTTCTCTCCATTTTTGTGGAATCAACAAGACCGTTTGAAGTTGAAAAATGTAGCCAAACTTCAACAGGCTTGAAAGTATTGACAAATGGAATAATAAGTTTTGTTTCATAAGGATTGACAGTATCTAAAGTATTTTTCAATGGAGTATGTACATAATTATACTGCATATATGTATCAAAATTGATATTATGATTATCAAAAGCTTCAACAATTTCATCAAAATGTGGACTTCCATTTTTCAAGTTTCCGTCATCGTCATCTGTAATCAACATTTCTTTTAACCAGCTTGTAAATGCAGTTCCATCATCTACTCCGTCAGGCAAAGCATATCGCGTGAAGTGCATTAGTTCCGTCATCTTATCAATAGATGTGAGCTCTGCAAAATCCCATAAAGCTCCGCTTAGGATTTGTCCATTGAAATGAGGGTCGCCGCCTATTATGTTGTCAATGCCAAGTTTTAAAGTATTTTTTACATCGCGTATTTTATCATATTTTTTATCAGGCGAAGTACCTCTAAAAACATCAGAATAGCCTAACATTAAAGCAGAATGAATATCAGCTAAACCTTCGTGTAAGGCCAAATTTTGCATTCCAAGAGCACCTGCATCTCTATACATAAAATTATTTATACTATGTCCTAATTCATGATAAAGCACAGAAGGCATTTGTCCTAAACGCATTTTTTTATCTAAAGGATTGTAAAATAATATATTATTCATCGCTGAAAATGCGTTAACAAAATCCAGTGCTAAAGAATTATTGTTTTCACCATAATAACAATAAAAAGCAATAGTGTATTCTCTGTCTAAATAATTAAAATCTTTATCTATACCACAAAATTTATTTCTCATTTGAAAGAAACTATTATAATGTGTTGGGAAAATAACATCTAACAAACTATCAGTACGAAATTGTATAGTTTCATATTTTATAGTTGTTTTTCGTTCAAGAGGTAATTCTTTTTCTACAACTTCATACGTACTACCGCTAAGTAATAGATAATCAATTTCGTAATGTTTTATTCGTAAATTAATTGCAGGTGAGTGAAAATTAGTAATTGCTTTTCTTGTTTTTAAATTTTCATGAGAATTAATAACTCCTTTCTCGTCCGATATGTATGGCTTGCCATTAACTTTTACTTCCATAAACGGTAAATCATTTGTAACTTTTAGCGGTTGATTTGGTTCTTTATCAATGATTTTAGTTTCTAATTGATAGGAAAAACTATGAACTAAATTGTGTCTTATAAATAATGTATAATTTTTCGGACTAACAAAAGCAACTTGCATAATATCACCGATATTATTTCTAAATTCAACTTTTTTAACAAGTTCAAATCTATATTTATCATTTTCTTTATTAGTTGCAATTGGCAGAATATAGCTATCGCTTATCTTAAAGTTTAATTTATCTACGCTTAAATTAAGTCCAGCAATTGCTGCTGATTGCAGCTTAAGTGTATCAAACTGAAATATATTCTCAACATCAATATCTTCATAATATGTTTTTGCAGATATATCATATAGAGCTCCGTTTTTAAACAGTCTAAATCTAATGTCGGAATTCATAACTTCTATATTGTTATATACTTGTCTAAAGTTCACAAACCATTGATTTCGTCTAAGCTTAGCAGATAATAATTTAAGATTTTTAACATCTACTTTCGGATAGTTTTTTAGAATAAAGCTTTTGCAAATTGCTGCAATATTTGTATTATCAATTTCTATACTTGCAATGCTTGTTCCCATATATTTTGAAAGAATTTCAGCATTTTGACGGCTAACTTCATAGCTTTGGGTATCTTCAATAGTTATTTCACCATTTTTTTCTACATTTGAAAATTTGTAAATATTATTTGAATATGCAAATAAAGATGATGAGATTGAGAGTAGGATGATAACAATTAATTTTTTCA
>JAAYTD010000006.1 GCA_012518115.1 Ignavibacteria bacterium
CTTGAATTTAAAAAACTCAATAATTAGCTCTGTTATTACCGAATTTAGTCGCAAGAAGTACTTTTTTAAAAAGGAGGAGGAAAACTATAAATTCCTCCTCCTTTTTATATCCTCTTTTTAAATTATTCTGAACACTGTTTACTTTTTTATAAAATCTTGGTAAGAAAACCATTGTTTTTTAGATATTGTGGTAGTTCTTCATATTGGTCTATCAGCCTTTTCACCTCCTTCAATTTTAATAAGATCCCAAAACATTCCCATTAGTCTTTCCTCATATATTATTTACAAAGCTATTGTCCTATCATCTTCTATTGTTCCCACTTCCCCCATATGTACCTACTACCCCACCTACATTAACGCCTTTTTTGATATTAATTGTTACTTTACCATTATCATCATGATAACCTTTAGGGATAGGATAAGAGGCATTTTGAATTGTAAGTATAAAAAAACTTAGCACATATAATAATAATGCTAAGTTTTTTTATATTAAAGACATTTTTATTTTATTTTTTAAACAATTTTAAAACACCACTTTCGTAGTTAAGCATATGTTTGCTGCGAGCAAGATCTTCTGTTATACAATAATATTGCTCACCTGAAGCAAACCATCTACAATTACCAAAAGTTAATTCAGGTTTTATTTCCAAACTTTCTTTATCTATAAAATAAATAGTATTATTTTGTGAATAATTTGAACCACCAGAAGCACTATTATCATAATCATGTTTAATAACAACTAAATAATTATTAATAAAATCTAAAAACAGACTAGGAACTGGATAGCGATAATATGTTGGTTTGTCTATTTCTATACTTCCCAATAAAGTAAAAGAAGAATCTAGTTTAAAAACTTGCCTCGCAGTAGCCATATAATAATATTGTCCATCGTAAATAATATCCCGAATACGATCATTCGCATCTAAAACTAAACTATTTTGAACTTCAAAATTATTGTTTAATATATAAACTTCTGCTCCTGTGCCGCCCAAAATGTGAATATTGCCATCAGGACTATAATAAGAACCAATGTTAAATCCATTATTGCCAGATATATTCCTGATATTTAAATCGCTTGCCAGTGTTTCAGTAGCATAACTTCCGTTTTCATCAAAAGTATAAAGGCGAATTGAAAAACGATATTCATTATCATAATTTCTGTATGCTACAATATATTTATTATCTTCAATTATATTTGAACCATATACAAAATTTCCTCTTGCAAGATCTCTGCTTCTACTAAAATCAGGCTCAATCATTGAATGATACTCTTTAACTAGCGAGCTATCCCCTTTATTAAATCTAGAAAAATTAAATATTGGAACTCCACAATTAGGTACTATAAAACTTCTTTTCATTAAATATTCTACATCTCCATCACCTGTACTCCTATTATCTGTTAGTACTCTAGAACCTGTTTTGTTAGTTAGCAAACCATTTTCATCAATTTCATATCTATATACTGTTATACTTCCTCCTGTGCTACTTCCAAAACTTTTTTTAGGTACATAAATATAGTTATTTTTTGAATCAAAAACAGGTCTGCTAAAAGTAACTGTATCATAACTAGCAGTAGCAAATAAAAAATCAGTAAAATTCGTTTGTTGATTTAGATCTCCCCCACTTCCCTCATAAGCTCCTTCTACCCCACCTACATTAACACCTTTTTTAATATTAGCAGGTATTAGATTTGTAATATTAGCTGTTACTTTTCCATTACCATCATGGTAACCTTCAGGGATAGAATAAGAGGCGTTTTGAGTTTCAAGTTCAGCATCGATTAGGCCATTCCTTCTCATAGTTCCTTCAATCAGCCCTACTGTTGTTGC
>JAAYTD010000062.1 GCA_012518115.1 Ignavibacteria bacterium
GAATAGTATTGAGGGTAAGAGTAATAAAACTGGAATCAGGTTTATTGATAATAGGCTTGTTTGGAATAAATTATCTGTTTCAGCAGTTATTAAGCCTAATGATATATATGCACAAATGGCATTAGAAAATAGAATTAAATATTGTCGCATTGTCAGAAAATCAATTCGTGGCAAGTATAAATTTTATATTCAGCTAGTATTAGAAGGTGTACCACCATTAAAAGTAAACAAAGAAACAGGTGAGGTTAAAAACAGTATATCTAATGGCAATGTAGGGTTAGACATAGGAACTCAAACAATTGCGATTTGCAGTAACAAGGATGTCAAGCTGTTAGAATTAGCACCAGAAGTCAATAACGTTGAAAAGCAAAAACGTATACTTAATAGGAAGCTAGACCGTCAAAGACGTGCGAATAATCCTAACAAGTATAATGCAGATGGCACAATTAAGAAAGGCAATAAAGATAAGTGGGCTAAAAGCAACAGGTATATCAAAACACAAAATGAATTAAAGGAATTGCAACGCAAACAGTCTGTGATAAGAAAACAGTCCCATGAGAAATTAGCAAACTATATACTATCTTTAGGTAATATAGTCAAAGTGGAAACAATGAATTATAAAGGGCTACAAGCTAGAGCAAGGGAAACTACTGTTAACGAAAAGACTGGTAGGTATAATAAAAAGAAAAGATTTGGCAAGTCGTTAGCAAATAAAGCACCTTCCATGTTTTTAACTATACTTGACAATAAGTTAAAATGGCATGGAGAACAGCTATTAAAGGTTGACACATGGAAAGTTAAGGCTAGTCAGTATAATCATATTGATGATGAATATGTTAAAAAAGAATTGTCGGAACGATGGAATTATTTTAATAATTATAAAATACAAAGAGACTTGTATTCAGCTTTTTTGATTATGAATGTTAAAGGCAATCTGAAAGAGATTGATAGAGATTTATGTTTTAAAACTTTTGATAATTTTAAAATATTGCATGACAAAGAAATAGAAAGAATTAAAAATAGTAATGATAAATTAATAAGCAGTATGGGGATATAAAAATATAAATAAAAGGTTTTGAAACGAGCCTTATACTATCGTTAAAGCGGTTCATCAGAACGTACTTTGATAGTGAAAGTCTTAGGGAAAATAGATAGTTTTAATATGTTGTAGCTGTACTAGATACAGTGAGAGTATTAAAGAAATCTATATAGTACCTAAGAACCCCATTGGCTTTAGCTGTGGGAGTTTCAGACCTATTAATGCACAATGGCAAGATATTATAAAAGAAAATAAAAAAGAAGTGAAAAAAGAAATTGAGATAAATTTAGGTGAAGAGGGTTAGCCTCTTCCCTATTTTATTGTTTTTAGAAAAAGTTTTATATTAATATATCGTAATATTTAAATATATTAATATAAAACCCATATTTTATTCAAAAATTGAAAACCCGAAACCCAGTAGTAGCAAGGGTTTTAGAAATTACAATAATAACAATTTTTAAAGGAGGAATTATAAGTGATATACAATTATA
>JAAYTD010000063.1 GCA_012518115.1 Ignavibacteria bacterium
AATTCTCAAATCCGATATAATTTGTGAATGGATTTGGCAGACACGACTTTCAGAAACTCCGAGCGCTATCCCGATTTCTTTAAATGTCTGTTCTTCATAATAATAAAGCATAATAACTAAGCGCTTTTTTTCGTTCAACTTAGATATATAATTAGCTAGAAAGTTAATTCTTTCACTTTCCATCGACTTATTAAAGAAATTATCTTCTTCGTTTTCAGGAATTTCTTCAAGAATATTAACTTCTTCATTATCTTCGTTGATATAAACATGTGAATCACTCATAGATAAGAAAGAACGTGCTGCAGAAGCAGCCGATAAGTACGAATAATACTTATCAGGTGGAACATTTAGTTCTTTTAATATTTCATCGGTGGAAACATCACGCCCTTCTTTTAGACTTAAAGTATCTTTAGTACTTATAAAGTCTTGGGCTTTTTTTCTGGCTGAACGAGAGAGCCAATCTAACCTTCTTAATTCATCTTGTATCGTACCGCGTATTCTAGGAATAGCATAAGATTCAAACTTAACGCCACGTTCGATATCAAATCTGTCTATAGCTTCGTTAAGTCCAATAATACCTATGTTTAAGAAGTCATCTTCTTCTAATAATGAATTTGACGGTATATTTGTATTTTGTATTACATAACGAACCACCCAAATATAGCTCATCATCAATTCATGTTTTATAGAAGTTTCTTTACTTTCTTGGTATTTATACCATAATTCTGTTATATCAGTTTGTGCAATAGCCATAACAAAATCCTATATTTTAAATAATAAATTATTCTTTAATAAGTTCCTTAAAAATGGAAACACTTTTTGGGTTTATATTTTTTTGTTTGTTTAAGTCCGGTGCCGGTGGCATAACCTGAGCTGGAATATTTGTTTTTTTAGTTCCTGAAACAGGAGACATATAATCAGGTAAAACATGTTTTTTCTCTTCTTCTATATGCTCTACATTTTTCTTTGTTTTATTTATATCGTTACTTAAATAATTTTTTCCCCCAATTAAAGTATTTTCTAATTCTGTTTTTATATCAATGTCATCATCAATAATTTCCATTTCATTAAAACTACTTTCTTCAAGCGATAATATATCTTTTTCATATAAGTCGTTGATGACATTAAAATTATATTTTTTAATTTCCTCTTTAATTTCTTCTAATAGTTCGCTATTAATTTTCTTTTTAATTTCTTTTGTTTCGTTTTCTTGTTCTTCAAGACTTTTTGAAAGTAAATTTGCTTTTGCTATTCTACTAGACACAAGTTGTTTCTTTTCTAACAAAGAAGTTTCGAAAGCTTGTCTTTCTTCTTCGCGTCTTAGTCGTTCTGCTTCCAATTCAGCTGCTTGTTTTTCTTCTATTTTATTATGTAGATTTATTACTTCTTCATATTTACGTCTTTCATCATCTAATTTTTTATGTAAAATTGCATCGTTTTTGATTCTCTCTTCTATAGATTTACGTTTTTTCTCTTCTTCATCTTTAATGTTTTTTAGTCGCAATCTGTTTTCACTTATCATATAGAATACAGTAATCATCATTACTCCCACTAAAAAATAGCTTACTGTAAAAACAGAGAATAGAATTATCAACATAGTTGGAATTTTTAGTCCTACAACAAAATAGAAAAAGATAATAGTAAACATAGACAGTAAAAAAGAAATACTAGCTAGTACCTTATAAGGTAATTGTTTTAGTTGTTTTATTCGTTTTTTTTCACGGTTGTAGTCCGTTATCATCTGTTTTTGAGACAACTTACTATCTTTTTTTTCTTTTTCTTTTATAAGCATATCATATAATTCATAAGGATTTTTTATCCTCTTTAATTTTTTGAATGCCGATAAAACTTTCCAAATACTAATTCCTATAAAAGGAATTGTTATAGCTGCTAATATAGGATTAAACATACTAGCTAAAACAGCAGCTCCTGCTATTAAAATTACTAATATAGAAGATGTAGTTATTATACTTTTTATCAGACGTTTTTTTTCGCGTTCAAAGAACTTTTGAAGCAATGTGTCACTTTGATAAATATACTTATATCTTTTTTCTTTTTCTTTTGCTAATTTTTCTGCAGCACTATCTTTTTTTTCTTTTCCCGATTGTTTGGTTTTGCTCTTTTGCTTTTTATTATTTTCTTCTTGTTCTTTTTTATCTACAACTTCGTTCTGTGCTTCTGTTTCTATTGGTTCTTGGGAGACAGATATATCGTTTTGCTTACTCATTCTTTCGCGTAGTTCTGCTATTCTTTCTTCGCGTGAGATATTTGGGATGACAGGTTTTTTGTCTGCAACAGCAAGTTGATTGTCTTTGTCCACTTTGTTTAATGTTTGTTCAGCCATAATTAATTTGCAAATAAAATCAAGAGTTTCTTAATATCTAATTTGGTAATTGTGTAACTATTTTATTAATTGCTTGGACTACATCGATGTCCGGTAAAATTTTCGATAGAACTTCTTGTCTTAAAATAGATTGTCTAACAGCACGATTATAAGGGATTACGCCTAATATATTAAACTCTAAGTTCAAAAAATGATTAGTAGCTTGGTTGATTTTGTTAGAAATATCTTTAGCATCTTCATCATCAATAATATTATTAAGAATTAAATCTATTTTTGCAGTATCAACATAGTTTTGTAATATCTTTATTAAGCCATATCCGTCTAAAATAGAAGTTGGTTCATCTGTAATAACAACAGATATTTTGTTAGAAAAGCTACAGAACTCTACTAAATTTTTAGAAATCCCGGCAGCAGTATCAACTAAGATATAATCATAATCTGTGTTTAACAATAATTCTTGATATAAATCAATGAATGAAACATAATCTTGCAAATCTAAGTTACTATTGCCTGCCGTACCTGCTATAATATCTAAATTTTCATAGATATTATGAATGATTCGTACAGCTGAACTTCGCTTGTATATCCAGTCATCTAAACGCAAATTTGGATTACAACCAAACAGTAAGTGTAGATTTGGACACATTATATCTGCATCTATAGCTAGTACTTTTTTGCCTAATTCAGATAATCTATAAGCGATATTAGCAGTTATCATACTTTTGCCTACTCCACCTTTTCCACTAACAATTGTTATTAAATAAGGTTGTTTTGCTTGTATCATATTGTTACACCATTAATAAATAGTCAAGTAATTTATCAGAAGTTGCAAGCTCAAAATCTTCAGGTATGCTTTGACCTGTCGCAAAGTAAGATATTGGTAGTTTTTTTATTTCTAAGGCACTTATAATATTCCCTAAACCCGTTGCTTCATCTACTTTTGTTATAATTGTTGAATTAATATCAAATAGTCTAAATTTGTCTATTATATTAAGTAAAGAATTTTTAGAAGTTGTTGCACTTAAAACAAGAAATCTTAAATCTGGAACCATGCTTTTGTGGTATTCTACTAAAAAATCTAAATCGTTTTGTTTGTTCGGGTTGCATCCAGTTGTATCAACCATAATTATATTATAGTTTTTTTCTTGAACTATAATATTTTTTAATTCTGTTGCGTTATAGGCTGCTTTAAATGAAATTCCTGAAATGGAAGCTAGTGTTTGTAATTGTTCTACTCCACCTATTTTATGTGTATCTGCCGATACAATAAGAACATTTTGTTTATATATCAACTTACATATAATTGCTAATTTTACAAGTGAAATAGTTTTTCCGCAACCTGTAGCACCATAAAAAGCAATAATCTGTCGCATAGGTGATTGCATAATAGGATTAGCAAAACTTACAGAATTAAGCAGTATTTTTTGTGCTTCATTTAAACTTTTTTTATAATCTAAAAATAAACCTTTAGCGCTAATACGACCTATTATATTTAAAGCAAATTCTTCCGATACACCCGAATTACGTAATATTTTATAAATTTGAGCTAGCTGCTTAGGCATTGTACCGGTATATCTATATTTAAAATTTTCTGACAAAGTTTCTAATGTATTAGATAAATTTGAAATGTCAGATTTTAAACTCAAAACAAGTTCCTTAAAATCAAAAGAATTTGAAAGAAGAGAACTATTTTCATACAAATTTACCTTACGAGTATTCTGCATAGTTGATTGTTCTTTAATGTTTGCTTTGTCGTCCAAAGCTGCTACAAGCTCTATGACTACATTACCATTAGGTAGCTTTGCTTTTCGTGAGGATAAAATAATTGCATCTTTTCCTAAATCTCGCTCTATAATTTCACGACCTTCTTTTACCGTATTTGCTATAATTTTTTTTATTCGCATAGCTAAATTTATAAAAATAATTACACAGTTTCACCGATAGAAATAATTATGCCATTAGATAGGCGATACATAAAAATGCTCATTTTTAAACAAAAACATAGTATAAAATGAATATTTTTTAAGATTCTTAAGTTTATTGCAAAATATTGATTCATGTTTAGGCTATAAAAAACAAACAAGTGTGGTGATTATTCGCCAAAACCACAAAAAGATATTAACATTTAATTTAAGATATTATATTAAAACGATAAACAAGTGTTTTTGTTTTTATTATTAAAATTATTTTTTTGTAAATGAATAAAAAATATTGTTACTGTGTAGAACTTAAACATTTTATTTTTTATTTTTGTTATATTCAGAAAAAAATATTAAATTTGTAACTATTATTTGAAGTTATTTATAAACAAACATGGCAGAATTAGAAACGGAAATTTCAGCAATGAGTAATGCTGGAGAAGAAAAACGTAAACAGCTCAATCAAATTTTTGATGAGTTAAAAGAAAAACACGAAAAAAACGAAAATATTGAAGTTGAAATCACATCACTTACAAAAGGTGGATTTAAAGTAGATTATAAAGACTTAACTTTGTTTTTACCTTTTAGATTGTTTTCAAAAAATCGTAATTTATCAGAAGAAGAATTATCCAAAGAAATTGGTAAAACAATAAAAGTCGCAATCATTGATTTTGTTGAAGATGAATTTGTTCGTGATGTAAGAATAAGTCGTGTAAAAGTAATCAATGATGAGCTCTGGAAAGATATTGAAGTTGGCAAAACAGTATCAGGAAAAGTAAAAGCTATTATTCCTCAGGGTATTATTTTTGATCTTGGAGGACTTGAGGGATTTGCTCATATATCTAAATTATCAAAAAATAGAGTTGAGAATATTGAAGATTTTGCTGAAATAGGCGAAACATTTAATGCTACTATTATTAGTGCTGATCAAGAAAAAAATAGAATCTCCTTATCTTTACGCGATTATATGCATCCTCGTTTTGCTAGCATATTAGATAGTCTTGTTGTTGGCGAAAAAATAAAAGGTAAAGTAGTAAATATAATACCAAATGGTACTTTTGTTGAAATTGCCAAAGGTTTGAGTGGATTTATAAAAAATTCGGAACTTTCATGGTTGAAAAGAAGTGTTAAGCCCGAAGAATTATTTACTATAGGACAAGAAATTGAGACTGAAATCCTTGGCGTAAATAAAGAAGAAGCTAAGATAAATTTATCTTATCGTCGTGCAGTAGAAAACAACTGGGCGGAAATTGCTAATAAATATTCTGAAAACATAGAGTATGTAGGTGTCGTTACTAGTGTAAAACAAAACGGAGTTACTGTTCTATTGAATGAAGAAATAGAAGGCTTTATGCCGAAAGGTAGAATGAGAGCTTTGATGAATGGAAATAAAATCACAGTAAAAGAACGTGATATAGTAAACGTGAAAATTGTTGAAAAAGATGCCGAAAAGCATTCAATGATTTTTGAATCAGCTATTGTTCCTGTAATCAGGGAAGAAATAAGTCAAAATGACGAAGCAGTAAAAGCTTATATTGCTAAAAACAAACGTAACAGTGCCTATTCTTTAGGTGAGCTATTATCAGAAGAATCAAAAGAAAATTTAATGAAATCTAAATAAATCTGAATTCCAAAATAAGAACTCCTTGGGTTACAAGGAGTTTTTTTTATATATAATAAAATAATATGGCTACATTTCTTAGAAACGAATATATATTTGGACCAATTATAAGCAGAAGATTAGGACGTTCTTTGGGAGTAAACATTACGCCTTTGAACCGTAAAGTGTGCAGTTTTAATTGCATATATTGCGAATGTGGCTGGAACGCACTAGCTAGTAGCGCCAATAATTTCCCAACACGCGAAGAAATAAAATTAGCATTAGAAGATAAGTTGAAAGAGATGAAACAAGAAGAACAAGATTTTGATTCAATAACTTTTTCAGGAAATGGAGAGCCGACTCTTCATCCTGATTTTCATAATATTATTGATGATACTATTGAAATTAGAAATAAGTTGTTTCCAAATGTGAAAATAACAGTTTTATCTAACTCGACAAATTTACATAAAGATAGCGTTGTTTCAGCTCTGAAAAAGATTGAAAATCCTATCTTAAAAATAGACTCAGCTAATATAGAAACTTTGCGAAAAATAAATCAGCCGACAAGTAAGACTTTTTCAATAGAAAAAATTGTGTCAGGAATGAAACAATTTGACGGAGATTTTATTATGCAAACTATGTTTTTGAAAGGTGAACATAATGGAAATTTTATTGATAACACAAGCGAAGAGGAAGTTAATGGATTAATAGAAGTTATGCGAGAAACAAGACCGCGTTTAATTATGATTTATCCTATTGACAGAGAAACACCTGCTCAAAGTTTGGTGAAATTAGATAAAGTAGAGATGCTACGCTTAGAAAATATGATTTCAAAAGCTGGATTTAATGTTGTAGCTAGTGGAACGTAATTTTTTTGCTTGAAATAGATATTTTTAGAAAAAATAAAAAGGCTGAATTCTGTAAAATGAATCAGCCTTTTAATTTTTTGCCTACAAAGTAATAAAAACTATAATCCTTTACGAATAGTTTTCATATACCATATGTTTTTACTATTATCAGCAATGTAAACCCAGTATAGTCCGTTAGGAATATGGTTATAGCTTATATGAACACCTGAATTAGTAGGTTCTACAGGATTAGAACCGCCGTCAAAAACTAACAAATCGGAATTAGCAAGTTCAAGGGTGTCAATTCTATCGCCAAATTGATCTACAGACTGTCCTTGATAATAGTTATCCATTACAACATTGCCTGTTTGAACATCCATAATTTTAACATTGAAAGTTCCTTCTTTCCACCATACAGTCAAAGAAGTATCCGTAAGCAAAGGTGTATTAATTCCACCTGATTGTGGTCTTACAAAATCGTTCGGTATATACATAATAGTATCAACAGTATTACTATTATTTAGCGCTTCACCAAATCTTGGAATACCATAATTTCTATGTATGATTATAGTACCAGCGTTAGGAATTAATTCCTTTGTTGATGCCGTTTCTACAAATGTGTACATAGCAAAGTCGTCAAGAGTGGTAGGCAATTGTCTTTGTTGTGCGTTTAGTGATGTAGCACAACATATAAACGCTATAATAGCTATGAAAACTTTAGTCATTTTTACCTCCGTTTAAAATTATAATTGCATAGAATAATCGTTAAAGTTAAACAAAAAAAGCAAAAAAACAAATAGTTAATGATCATTATTTATATTCGTCCCATGATTTTATTTTTATATCTTCCAATCCATATTCAGAAATTGCTTCTAAGAAAGCTGCTGCTAATCGTGCATTTGTCATAAGCGGAACATTTCTATCTATAGCTGTTCTTCTTACTAAAAAGTCGCTGTTTAGTTCATCTAATGATCTGTCTTTAGGTATGTTTATAACTAAATCAAACTCGTTATTATTTATCATATCGATGACGTTTTTCTCATCTTTTTCGTCGCCCCAGTAAACCATTTCGCAAGGGACATTGTTTTCAGTTAAGAAGCTTTGCGTTCCTCTTGTTGCAAAAAGTTTACAACCATGTTTTACGACTTTTTTACAAGCAGGTAACATATCTACTTTTGATTTTGTTTCGCCTGTAGATAGCATAATATTTTTCGGAATTTTATAACCTACTGATATTAATGAAGCTAAGATAGCTTGTCCGAAATCATCTCCTATACAGCCGACTTCTCCTGTTGATGCCATATCTACACCTAAAATCGGATCTGCCGGAGCTAGTCTATTGAATGAGAACATTGCAGATTTTATTCCGATATAATCGATATCAAATTCTGTTTTATCAGGTTTTGTATATGGAGCATCAAGCATTATGCGAGTTGCGGTATCTATGAAACTTCGTTTCAAAATTTTTGAGACGAATGGGAAACTTCGTGAAGCTCTTAAATTACATTCAATAACTTTAATATCGTTGTTTACAGCAATGAATTGTATATTAAAAGGTCCTGATATATTGAGTTCTTTTGCAATTTGTCGGCTAATTTTCTTTATTCGTCGTCCTGTTTCGAAATATATTTTTTGAGCTGGAAAAACTAAAGTAGCATCGCCGGAATGTACACCTGCAAATTCAATATGTTCAGAAATAGCATATTCTACTATTTCGCCGTTATGAGCTACAGCATCAAACTCAATTTCTTTTGCATTTTCTAAAAAATTTGAAACGACAACGGGTTGTTCTTTCGATACATTAACAGCTAGTTTTAAGAAGTGATCGAGATCTTTTTTATTTGTGCATACGTTCATAGCAGCACCTGATAGAACATAAGAAGGACGAATAAGAACAGGATAATTAACTTTCTCGCAGAAACTATAAACGTCTTCTAATGTTGCAGCTTCAATCCATTCTGGTTGGTCTATTCCTAACATATCTAGCATCGTAGAAAATTTATGACGGTTTTCAGCTCTATCTATAGAAATTGGTGAAGTTCCAAGAACAGGCACATGTTGGCGATGTAGCTTCATAGCTAAGTTATTTGGGATTTGTCCGCCGACTGATAAAATAACTCCTTTTGGTAACTCAAGTTCAAAAATATCTAAAACGCGCTCCATAGAAAGTTCGTCCATATACAACTTGTCGCAAATATCATAATCGGTAGAAACTGTTTCTGGATTGTAGTTTATCATTATTGTGTGATATCCTAATTTACGAGCTGTTTGTACTGCATTTACAGAACACCAGTCAAACTCAACAGAGCTACCTATTCTATAAGCACCTGAACCAAGAACAATCACTGATTTGTTAGATTTATAGAATGGAATATCATGTTCTGTTCCATCATAAGTAAGATAAAGATAATTTGTTAAATCGGGGTGTTCGGAAGCTACTGTATTAATTCTTTTTACAGTCGGCAATACATTTAATTTTTTCCTGTAACTTCTTACGCGATGATTAGCTTCTTCCATATTTCCAGCTTGCTTATCAACGAAACGTGCTATTTGAAAATCTGAAAATCCAAGTCGCTTAGCTTCAAACATTTGTTCTTTCGTTATGTCTTCTATTGCGTTGATTTTCTTTAATTCTTCTGAAAGTATATATATATTTTCTAATTTTTTCAAGAACCATTTATCTATTTTTGTAAGTTCATTAATCCTGTCAATAGAGTATCCGCGTTCAAAAGCTAAAGCAATGAAAAAGACGCGTTGATCGGTCGGTCTTGCTAAAGCTCTGTCAAGAACATCAGTTTTAATGTTATAGTTTCCAACAAATCCGTGCATACCTTGCCCTATCATACGCAAACCTTTTTGTATAACTTCTTCAAAAGATTTGCCGATAGCCATTACCTCGCCAACGCTTTTCATACTGCTACCTATTTCACGCGAAACTCCAACAAATTTTGTCAAATCCCAACGCGGAACTTTTGCAATAATATAATCAAGTTCTGGCGCTAGTGCTGCTGAATTCGGAGTGTTTTCTTTGCCTATTTCATGCAGTGAATAACCTATTGCTAATTTTGCAGCAACGAAAGCAAGAGGATAGCCTGTAGCTTTTGAAGCTAGTGCTGAAGAACGCGACATTCTCGCATTTACTTCAATTACGCGGTAATCGTCTGTTTCTGAATTGAAAGCAAATTGGATATTACATTCTCCTACAATACCTATAGCGCGAACTGCTTTTACCGATAAATCTTGTAAAAGTTTAAGTTCTTCTGGTAAAAGTGTCATCGTCGGCGATACCACGATGCTTTCGCCTGTATGTATGCCAAGAGGATCAAAGTTTTCCATACTTGCAACTGTAAAACAATGGTCGTTTTTGTCGCGTATTACTTCAAATTCTATTTCTTTCCAGCCATAAAGTGATTCTTCTATTAAAATTTGAGGTGCATAACTGAAAGCATGTTTTGCCAATTTGATTAATTCGTCTTCGTTGTTACAAAAACCGCTACCCATTCCACCTAAAACAAAAGCGGAACGAATAATTAATGGAAAACCTATAGATTTACCTGCTGAAATTACATCGTCAATAGAATTGACAGCTATACTTTTTGGAGTCTTAATGTTATGGTCAGAAAGTTTTTGTACAAATAAACTTCTGTCTTCCGTTGTCTTAATAGCTTCAATAGAAGTACCAAGAACTTCAACTCCATATTTCTCAAAAACACCTTGACTTGCTAATTCTAATCCGCAATTAAGTGCCGTTTGACCTCCAAAGGCTAATAAAACTCCCGTAGGACGTTCCTTTTCGATGATTTTTTCTACAAAATATGCATTTACAGGTAGAAAATAAACTTTATTAGCTATGTTTTCCGAAGTTTGAATTGTAGCTATATTCGGATTGACAAGAACAGTTTGAATACCTTCTTCACGCATAGCTTTTAACGCTTGAGAACCTGAATAATCAAATTCACCTGCTTCACCGATTTTTAGAGCTCCTGAACCAAGAACCAATACTTTTTTTATATTATCCTTTTTCATTGTTATTGTATATATTATTAGGTTAGTAATATTATTCAAAAATATTCAAAAAAAATGAATTTATTCTAAATAATACCAAATTGAAAATTCCCCTTCAGTGAAGGGAGTGGCAAACGAAGTTTGACGGGATAGTCCTACACCTCCCGCTTCGCGGGTACTCCTCTCAAGAGGAGAATTTAACCAATACGTTTGGAGTAAATTATTATTCAATTTGGTATAATAGATAAAAAAAAAGCCACTAAAAAAAATTAGTAGCTTTTTTTCAAAAAAAAATTACGTTTTCAAATAATCAATAGCTTCCTGCAAAGTTGGAAATATATTTAAACTCAAATCAACTCTCGTTATTTTAAAAATTTCACTTATAGTTGAATTTGCATTTATAAAAGCAAGTTTAATATTGTTATCAAACATAGCTTTATGAAATTTAATAAACAATCCCACAACTAATGAACTTATGAACGGAACTGCTGCTAAATCGATAATTATTTTATTCTTACCTTTACTTTCAGCTTTATCTTTTGTAGTATTCAAAAAATCAGAAAGTTTGTTAACTTCTTCGCTGCCTATAAGCTGTCCTTCAAGGTAAATAATTAAAGTGCTTTCCAACTCTTCATATTTATAGTGCATAAAATTATAATTTTTTACTTTATTAAATTCTAAAAAAAATGATTAAAATAATTTCAAATTTACGCTTTTTTTTTCATTATTCAAAGATTTTTTTCAAAAATTCACAAAATCTTCACAAAAAGAAGAACGTGAGTGTAAAAACAAGGGAAAAGATTTGTTCCGAAAAAATTATTTAAATAACAAAAATCTCGTAAATTTTTTATATTTTTATAGATTATCTAAATTAACAAATTAAATATATAGATGAAAATATGAAAAAAATAATTGTTATTCTCGTGATGTGTATTTGCTCAATTAGTGCAAATGCTATGTCCTTTAGTATTGAGGGGAAAATAACAGGTTTGGAAATAGGGGATACTTTATCTTTTGGAGCCATAGGATTACCCGGAGCTCCTGGAAAAGCAGCGGAATTCGATATAATCATAGAAAAGCAAGATGAATTTTATTATCGTGGTTTTCACGATAATATTACTTATTATATCATGACTTATAAACCAGTTAATAAACCAATTTTTCAAGATGGTAGAACACGTCTTTTCTTATTAGTAAAAGATGGCAATACTCGGCTTTTGGGCAAATCTGTAGAAAATATTGAAATTCAGAGTGAAATATACAATGAAGCTTTGCAAGAGATAACTAAATTAGAAAATACATTAAATGCAGAGCGAAATGAATATTATCGTAAGGGCGACGCTGCATATACTTCAGGAGATACAGTTAAAGGAAAAGAATACATTGATAAATTTAATAATTTCTATTATTCTGTTCGCGATAAAGAATTTACAAAATTGCAGAAGATGCGAATTCAATATTATAGTGATTTTCCATCTTCCGAATATACTGTGCTTAATAGTCTACAGAGTGCGCGTGCTATGCCATTTGCCGAATCTTTGGCAAAATATAACAAAATGAGCGAAGCGGCACAAAATGATTATCTTGGAAAACTATATAAAAATATTATTGATAGACTTGCAGTTTTTGAAGCAGGCAACAATGCTCCAGATTTTCATTTGAAAACCATCACCGGCAAGGAAATTTCGCTTGAAGATTTTAGAGGAAAGTATGTTTTAATTTATCATTGGGAATTGTGTCCCGGTTCGATTACGATAGATAAAGATGTAGTAGAATTATATCAAAAATATAAAGCACATTTGGAAGTAATAGGAGTAACGAGAAGTATAGAAGCAATTAGTAGTCTGTATGAAGACGCAGATGAAAACATGGAATTGATGGGTGTAAAATTAAAGTCTGTGCTAAAAAACATGTTGGAACACCCGTGGTTAGATGCAGAGCGAATAAATGAAGAAAATGAAAAAATTGCTGAAGACTATGAGATAGTAGGAATGCCATTTTTTATCTTCATTTCGCCAGAGGGAAAAATGATTCATAGAGGCTTTCAGGATGCTTTCGATACAGCTCGGAAAGAACTAAAATCTAAATTCGGCGAATAAAAACTAGCTACAATAACAAAAAATTCGTAAAATTTTTATATTTTTATAGATTATCTAAATTAACAAATTAAATATATAGATAAAAATATGAAAAAAATAATTGTTATTCTCGTGATGTGTATTTGTTCAATTAGTGCAAATGCTATGCCTTTTACTATTGAGGGCAAAATAACAGGTTTGGAAATAGGGGACACTTTGTCTTTTGAACGTATGATATTGCCCGGTTCTTCCACAGAAGCAGCATTTAATATAATCATAGAAAAGCAAGATGAATTTTATTATCGTGGTTCACACAATCATGTTAATTGTTATTATATGACTTATAAACCTGCTAATGAACAAATTTCTCAAGATGATGGTCCACATCTTGTATTTTTAGTAAAAGATGGTACTACTCGTCTTTCTGGCAAATCAGTGGAAAACATCGAGATTCAGAGTGAAATATACAATGAAGCTTTGCAAGAGGTAATGAAATTAGAAAATGCATTAAGTGCAGAGAGAAATGAATATCATCGTAATTACAGAGCTGCATACGCTTCTGGCGACACAGTTAAAGGGAATGAATACATTGATAAATTTAACAATTTCTATTCTATTCGCGAAAAAGAATATGCAAAGTTGGAAGAAATGCGAAATCAATATTATAATGATTTTCCGTCTTCTGAATACACTGTGCTTACCAATCTAAAGAGTGCGAGTTATACGCCTTTTGCTGAGTCTTTAGCAAAATATAATAAAATGAGTGAATCTGCACAAAATGATTATCTTGGAAAATTGTATAAAAATATCCTTGATAAACTTGCACTTTTGGAAGCAGGCAATAATGCTCCGGATTTTCATTTGAAAACCATCACCGGAAGGGAAATTTCTCTTGAAGATTTTAGAGGTAAATATGTTTTAATTTATTATTGGGGATTGTGTCCCGGTTCGCTTATGATAGACAAAGATGTAATAGCACTATATCAAAAATATAAAGAGCATTTGGAAGTAATAGGAGTAACGGAAAGTATAGAATCAATCAGTAGTTTATATGAAGACATAGATGAAAACATGGAATTGGTGGGTATAAAATTAAAGCCGGTGCTAAAAAATATGCTGGAACACCCGTGGTTAGATGTAGAGCTAACAAAAGAAAATGAAAAAATTTCATCAGACTATGAGTTCGGAGGAATGCCATTTTTTATCTTTATTTCTCCTGAAGGAAAAATTATTCATAGAGAATTTCATGATGCTTTCTATACAGCTCGGAAAGAACTAAAATCTAAATTCAGCGAATAAAATTAGCCACTTGTAGAATTGAATTTATTAGTATATCTGAGTTAATTAGATATAAACCAAATTTTAATTTTCACAAAAAATTCTTTAAATAACAAAACTTTCATAAGAATTTTATATCTTTGCAAATTATTCAAATTAACAAATTAAATATATGGGAGAAAATATGAAAAAAACAATTAAATTATTAGTTTTAGCGATATTTATGTTTTCATTTATTGCTTGTAATAAATCCGGAATTTATAAGGATATTCCTACTGAATATCACGCAAAAATTGAAGAAGCTCTTAAAAAAGCAGGAAGTAATTCTGAGGAGTTAAAAAAGGCTTTGAGCGAAATTCCGCGTGAGCAAAAAGAAGCTATGGCATTTCTTATTAGCTATATGCCGGAGCGAGACCTGCAAAGCTTAAAAGCCGATTTTTTAATTGAAAATGTAACTTATGCTTTTAAAGCTAAAGAAAAATTTTCTTGGGGTAATGATCTTCCGAAAGATATTTTCTTTAATGAAGTTTTACCGTATTGTTCTATGAACGAAACAAGAGATAATTGGCGAAAAGATTTCTTTGAGCGTTTTTCAAAATATGTTGAGAACGCAAAAGATATTTTTGAAGCTATAGAGGCGGTAAATGCGAATATCCGCGATGAAGTTTTAGTAGAATATAATACAGAACGAGAAAAACCTGACCAAAGTCCATACGAATCAATGAGGCAAAACATGGCTTCTTGTAGCGGATTAGCTATTTTGCTAACTGATGCTTTTCGTTCCGTTTGTATTCCTTCACGCATTGCAGGTACGCCTAATTGGTATGATAAGCGTGGAAACCATAACTGGACTGAAGTTTGGGCAGACGGAACATGGTATTTTACTGAATATCATCCGACAGGTTTGAATAAATGTTGGTTTTTGTCTAGCGCTGGAAAAGCTGATGAAAATTCCCAAGAACATTCTATATACGCCACTTCATTTAAAACAACTGATATACATTTTCCATTAGTTTGGGACACTACAATAAAGTATGTTTATGCTGAAAATGTAACGAAGAATTATATTGATATATATAAACAAGATCAAGACAGGAAACTTGCTGAAAGCGATAATTATATTCATGTAAAAGTAAAATATATTGATACTACGCTAAAACAACAAGATAAGCGAGTAGCTATAAATGTTGATGTGTTTGATGCAGATGGACAAGTAGACGGAGGCAGAACTTCCGATACAAAGAAAGATCTAAACGACTTCTTGACTTTTGTCTTAAAGAAAAATCATAAATATATTTTCAAGTATTTCTTGCCTGACGGAAAAACTAAAGAATATCGTTTGCAAACAAAAAATGAAGAAATTTTAGTTGAATTAAAATAATTTTATATATAAATATTATGAAAATATTATCAGAATTTAAAGAATTTGCTGTTAAAGGTAATGTCGTTGATATGGCAGTCGGCGTTATAATTGGCGGCGCTTTTGGTAAAATAGTCAGTTCTCTTGTAGACGATATTATTATGCCACCCATTGGAATGCTTTTAGGCGGTGCTGATTTCAAAAGTCTAAAAATTGTTCTTAAAGAAGCTTTTGTGGACGGAGCAGGTGTAGAACAAGTAGCTGTTGCTATAAATTATGGAAATTTTATACAAATAGTGTTAGACTTTTTGATTATAGCTTTCTCTATATTTTTAGTAGTACGCGGAATTAATAGATTAAAAAGAAAACAAAAAGAAGAGATAGCAAGCGAACCACCCGCACCGAGCAAAGAAGAAGTACTTTTAACGGAAATACGAGATATCCTTAAAAATAAATAAATTTGTTTTTGTGTCAAAAAAATTTATGCTAAACAGGTAAAAATAGTGCGTACAAACATATTATTGCTTTGTTTTGGTTGGCAATTTAGTTATATTTGTAACTGTATTTAAAAAATAAAAAAATGTTTAACAATATATTGAGATAATAAAGATTATGAATGAATTACTTAAAAAATCGGACCCAGAAGTTTATAAAGCATTAGAAAATGAAAGAGGTCGTCAAACATCTAAATTAGAACTTATAGCTAGTGAAAACTTTGTTTCGCCAGAAGTTATGGAAGCTCAAGGTTCTGTTTTAACTAACAAATATGCTGAAGGTTATCCGGGTAACCGCTATTATGGTGGCTGCGAATTTGTTGATGTTGCTGAAAACTTAGCGCGCGACAGAGCTAAAAAATTATTTGGTGCTGAATACGTAAACGTGCAACCTCACTCAGGAAGTACTGCAAATCAAGCAGTTTATTTTACATTTATAAAAATGGGCGATCCTGTTATGGGTTTGAAACTTGAACATGGTGGACACTTAACTCACGGTGCACCTGTCAATTTTTCAGGACGTTTTTATAACTTTACAGCTTACGAATTAGACGAAAACGAAAGAATCGATTATAATCAAGTTGAAGATTTAGCTAAGAAAAATAAACCGAAATTAATTACTGTAGGTGCTTCGGCTTATCCAAGAGATATTGATTATAAAAAGTTCCGTGAAATAGCTGATTCTGTTGGTGCGTTTTTATTTGCGGATATAGCTCATCCAGCAGGATTGATTGCACGCGGATATTTAACAAACGCAGTAGAATATGCTCATGTAACAGCGACTACAACTCATAAAACTTTACGTGGACCTCGTGGTGGAATGATTTTACTTGGAAAAGATTTTGATAATCCATTTGGAATTGTAGCGCCAAAATCAGGACGTACAAGAAAAATGAGTGAAGTTATTGATAGCTGGGTAATGCCGGGAATACAAGGTGGACCTTTAATGCATGTTATTGCTGCTAAAGCTGTTGCTTTCGGTGAATGCTTAACAGATAGCTATGATCGCTATATTAAACAAGTTATGGCAAATGCTAAAGCTCTTGCTAAAGCTCTTTTAGATAAAGATTACAAGCTAGTATCAGGTGGAACGGACAACCATTTAGTTTTAGTTGATTTAAGAAATAAAAACATTACAGGAAAAGCTGCAGAAATTGCACTTGATGAAGCAGGAATAACTTGTAATAAAAACACAGTACCTAACGAAACTCAATCGCCATTGGTAACTTCCGGTATTAGACTTGGAACACCAGCGCTTACAACTCGTGGTTTCAAAGAAAATGATATCGTTCAAGTTGTAGAGTTCATAGATAAGGCTCTTAATAATATAAATGATGAAAGCAAATTACATAAAATAGCTAAAGAAGTAGAAGAATTTGCTACTAAATTCCCGCTACATCAAAAAAATTAGTAGAAATAATTTAAATTGTTTTTCACTTCATATAAACTGCTTATTGATTTTTTTAGTAAGCAGTTTTTTTTGTTAACAATAATGTTGATAATATGTTGATAATATTGTGTAAAAACACTCCTAACTTATTTTTTTTATTTGTAATATTTTTGTATTTTTGAGATGTTTTTAAAATTCCCCTTTGGAACGAAGGGGTGGCAGGCGAAGCCTGACGGGGTAGTTATTAAAAAAGTTTGACTACTACGGTTGGCAAATAGTTATTCAAAATGGTATTAAATCGTGTAAACTTAAAATTAGTTCCCTGCAAAATTAAAATAATTCTTGTGTAAATTTAAAATAATCTTTGTGTAAATTTAAGATTTTTCTTAAATAATAAACAGAGTAGAAAAAAGAAAAATCAAAATTCACGTTTAGGCTTTATAAGAAATGTATTTTTGTATGCTATAAATTCAGGTAGACATGGTCCTCAAATCGAATTCCGTTGGAAAGAGAGAGGACTTTCGTTTCAAGTACAATTTGTTAAACTGAACTATGTTTCTGATCAAGAGTTAGGACAAGAGTTGAGAAACCAAAAAAAATACTCGGAAATACTTGAAAATTGAGTGTTAATCTTTCTTTCTCGAAAAGAAATTTCAGAAGTATTTAGAGAAAAACAGATTTCAGAAAATCTGAATAGAACTCTGAAAAAATTAGCTGAAGATTGTTTGATTGAACATACAATACCGAATATTGAAAATCATTCGACAAAAGTTTAAAATAACAAACCGAGGTGTTGTATTTTTAAGACTATTAAAGGAAGCAGCAGGAACCAATTTTGAAGTTTAATAAAATGAATTAAAAATATTGTTTTTGCAAATTACTCATTAATAAATAAAAAATATAATCAAATATTTTCGCTACTTATAATAATTGCGTTAGCGATATCTACAACAGCTTGTGATTCATTGTTCACGACTAAAATTTGTGATATCAACGAATGAATACAAGAGTTTCAGGACAAGGAAATCACAATAAAAGGGAAAGTAGAAAAATCTGTGGCTTTATTGGGTATGTCGGGTTTTATAATCAACGATGGCTGTTGTAGGTGGAAATAAAACGCCAGATGCCGATAGCAACGTGGTTGTAAAAGGCACTATTTCTGTACCTGTAAGAATTCAAAATGCTACCGTTATTATTTTTAATGCCAAAGAGATAAAATAAATCATAATAGAGATTTTGTGTTTAATAGATAAATAAACCGCGCTAAAATGAATGATATAACAAAAATCGTACTCGACACCGAGTTTACTTCTCTCACGCAGGATTCTCAACTGCTGTCGTTGGCTTTGGCAGCAGAAACAGGAGAGAAATTCTATGCGGAACTGAATGACTACAATCCCGACTGCATCAATGAATGGGTGCGGACAAATGTTATCGACCATTTTGAAATGAATGATTCGGAAACGGTTGTTCGCATGGAAGGCAGTACGTTCAAATGCAAATCGGACAAAAAGGGTGTTACCGAACACTTGACAAAGTGGCTGCAGCAGTTTGGCGAAATCCAAATGTGGGCAGATGTTCCACATTACGATTGGGTTTTGTTTTGTGAGCTATTTGGTGGTTCAATGAACTTGCCTAAAAATTTACATTTTATGTGTTTGGATTTTGCTACACTACTTCATGCAAACGGCATAGATTACAAAACAGAAAGAATTTCGCTGATTGACAAAAATGAAATGCCAAAAAATTATCGAATGCACAACGCTTTAAGCGATGCAGAATTAACATTAATTTTACTTAAAAAATATAGTTATGGAAAATAATCAATACAGCTTTCATACTTTCATGTTTCCTTTTCAATGGAAGATAAACGACTTGAATGAAGATTTGTTCTCTGAACAAATTAAACTTAAAAACATCAATTATGCTCCTTCTAATTATTGGGAAAGAGTTCCGATACCCAAAACTGACGAAGAAAAGGAAGGAATGTATAACGAGCGTAACTATTTTTATCAATTTGTTCATAACGCATTATATGATGATGGAAGTGACGACAGTTTTATCAGACATTTTGAAAGGAAAATACCTAGCTCAAATTTAGCAATTTATAAGATAGATAGCAAAAATGGATGTTATGAATTAGAGATAGCATCAATTATTCTGAATTTATATTCTACTGGTGTAGGTGTTTTGCAATTTCATTTAAAAAACACCAAATATAAAGAGCTTAATGATATCATTAGTATTAATGAATACGGAAGAAGAATTTTTCCACCATTTTATGATTCAATCAACAAACGCGATGTCATCGCCCAAAGCATTGAACTTGTTGGAGTACCATCTTCTACCCTTTTAAAAGAAGATTTTAATGGCTATACCGTAAATGACAGTAACAAACCTGCTAGCTTTATTGTTGAACTAATCCACGAAGTGGCAAGTAATATTTCGATAGAAGCCGTAGTTGATGATAGAATGTTTGTGGCTACCTGGTATAAGAATACAGAATGGGTAAATACTTTGTGTAAACAAACTAATGATAAAAGTGAGCCATGGTCAGATAACAAAAATTGGTATCGTTTCATTTTTATTGATTCTGCAGCAAGTGGCGACCCATCGTGTCAAAATGAACAAATGTTACAAGATTTATTAAAACAGGCTACTTATAAACGCTGGCAAAATTGGGACTCATTATATGGCGTATCTCGTTATTCTTTAGTGTATCTAACATCTGATGGATGTCCAGATTTTTTAACTTATAATTTTGAAACTGAGTATATAAGGATAGCGGAACATATTTTGGTGCAAAAAGCTTCTGTACTACGCTTTTCAGCAGAAGTATCTCGCATTAGCACTCTTCCAAATGACAGACTGCTTACTTCAAAAGTTGACTCTCTGTATAAGGAATACATACGTTTTGTAAACCAAATTCATTTCCGAGAAGTTTCTGCGCAGGATCAAGGCATTGAAATGTACAACATGATGTATGAAACCATGCGTATTGAACACCAAGTAGAAAAATTAGAAGATGAAATAGAAGATCTTTATCATTACGTATCACTTTTGGAAGACAAAAGAACAAACAAGACAATGTATTGGCTAACTTTGATTGCCACTATTTTTGTTCCTGCCACTGTGTTGACAGCTATTTTTGGAATGAATAATACCTATAATGTTGTTAATAATAATAACTATTTTTTAAACATATTTGCTATCCAAATAATAGCAATTATCGTTAGTATTGTTATTTTTATAATTGCATTTAAAATATATAACTCAAAAAGATGGAGGACAAAATGAATCATTTATTAGTAATCTTAAACATTTCTAGTAACGAAATATGGAAAACATTTATTGACGACAATTTCACTCCTTTATGTTGGGGTGTAATTGGACTTATTTGGGGTGTAATTGGACTTATTGCTTTTGTGTTTTTGTTGAAATATCTTTTACCTTTGTTTGAATTGCTCATAAAAAACAAGCATGAGATAAAAGTGAAAGATGAAACGTTTATTAAAGAAAAGTATTGGTGTGCCCAAAAAAATCTAAATCAGGATATTAAAAAAGAACTCGAAAAAATGATAAAAGAAAAGGAAAAAGAAATTGGAGATTTAGCAAAAGAAGAAAACAAAAAAGAAATTTCAGACGAAACTTTGAAATTAGAGCTTAAATGGTACAAAAAAATGCTTGAAGAAATTTCAGGTTTGGAATGTAATATCAATGAAATAATTACCAAAAAAAAAACAGAAAACAATATAATTTCAGTATGACCCCATTAACAATTACCCTAAAACAGCACACGCCCCTTATCCATTTTCAACACGACCAAGATGGAGCAACACTGAGGGCAAGCGAAGTGAAACCGAAGTTGGATAGGTTTATATTGACAAAGTTGGGAGAAAATCCCGACCAAGATGAAATAAGTGTCATCCAAAAAGAATGGGAAGACAAAGAAGACAAAAAGGAAAACGAAGGGAAAAACTTCTCTAATTTGACCACTTACGAAAAAGGAATACTTATTGCCAAATATAGAGACTGGCTTATTGGGGAAGGTGAACATCCGGCTTTGAATTATAAGATGAGAATAATTGACTCAGATAATCGTAATCTAAATGAAAGAGAGGGTGAAGTTGTCATTATTCCACCAAATAAAGAAAAAACATTAATATCGAATGATATAAAGTTATATATTATAGCTTCTCAAGAGCCTCTAAGAGATTATATAGAACAACACATAGAAGATTTCTTTATTTACAACTCTTTTGGAAAAAGGAATAATAAAGGGTTTGGTAACTTTTATGTATGTGATGAAAAAAATCCAATAACTTGGGAAAAACTAAAACAAAAATTGCCGACAGGAACATTTATATATGAAAATTTTATTAGAAGGAGAATTGAAAATAAATCATTTTCAAAAGAGTACAAGTTTATTTCAGATGTTCAAAGAAAATTGAAAAGTGGTATTAATTATAGAGATAAGGCAGGAAATACAACTTATATAAAATCTAAGTTATTTGTATATTCCATCAACCAACAGATGCGTTGGGAAAAAAGATGGATAAAAAAACAAATAAAGGAATTGGTAAGGCAAACAAAATTACCAAGCCCATTAAAATACAATAAACCACCTAACGATTATTGCAATAATTTAGATATAAACACCAACAATGGTAATTGTTCTTATAATAATTGGAATGATAACAATACTTTTCAAGACAACTATTTTTTTATCCGAATTTTGTTAGGATTACCTGAACATTGGGAGTTTTTAACTAATGATGATAATGTAAGATATAAAGTAATACCGGAAAATGATTATATTAATCGATTTAAATCCCCATTAATTTTTAAGGTTTTTAAAAACAACATTTATTTACTTATTGACGAATTGCCACAAGATTTTTCAATATATCCTTTTAAATTTAAAGTGAAAATAAAAAGAAAAAAAGAAAAGGAAAATGGGAAAAAGGAATGGGAAGATGATAAAGAGTTAATTTATTTTCAAGATAATGAAGAAAAAGAGCTTACATTGTATCCACCTAAAATAGACGATAACTACAATCTTCATGATTTTATTTCTAATAGTATTCAAAGTTTAAATTTTAAAAGAATTGAACATGGAAGACAATAATACAACATACACAGCCATAAACATCGGTCCAATTGTGTCCACAATACAGATGGCAAGAAAACCACGTGAATTGTGGGCAGCAAGTTATCTGTTTTCACATTTAATGGAATGTATTATAGAAACATTGCCCAAAAATGGAATAGATAAAGACGATATTATTTCTCCTGCTATTCTTAACAGTGGAAGTAAAAATCTTGGTGTTGGACTTTATCCTGATAGAGTTTTCTTTAGAAATAATTTAGAAAAACCTTTTGATGAACAAGTTTTTTTTAAGGAAGTATTTAAAAAAATTGAAAAAACTAAATTTACTGTTAAAATAAACAATAAAGACACCATAAAAAAATTAAAACAAGATTTTTTCAATATAATGATAACATCATTAGATATTTCCAGTAAAAATGAAGAATCAGAAGCCATTCGCAAACTTAATCAGGCACTCGACAAAGCGGAATTATTCAATATAGCCTGCAAAGATGAAGACACAAAAAATGTTAGAAAGTTGATAAGTTTGAGAAAAAATTCACCTTTATTTAAAAAGGCTTTTGGAAAAACAGAATTTCCAATTGAAACATTAGGCGAAATAGCAGCTAAACAATTGAGTATATTAGAATCGAACAAGTGGGAATCATTTGTAAATGATATTAAATCTGATGATAAAGAGACAGCAGAGAAAGCATATTCTTTTTCCAGAGATAACCTAAAATCCTATCATAAATATATTTGTGTTGTACAAGCTGACGGCGATAATGTAGGGAAAACAGTTACACATAAAGATTTGCCTAACGGTAAAGTAAAGGAAATTTCAAAAGCTCTTCTTGAGTTTGGTAAAAAAGCTACAGAAGAAATAAAAGAATATGGTGGCTTGCCCATTTATGCAGGTGGTGACGATTTGCTTTTTATTGCTCCTGTGGTAGGAAAAAAGGAAAAAGGTGACTCTTTTGAAAACATATTTGATTTATTGGAAAAACTGAACAAAAATTCTTTTAGTGGAGTTGCTGATAAGGTTAAAGAATGTGGACTAACAAAAGACGGTAAACTCATTGAAGCATCTTTATCTTTTGGGGTATCTATAACCTATTACAAATATCCGCTTTATGAGGCATTGGAATCAGCAAGAGATTTATTATTTGGTGTAGCTAAAAACATAGAAGGCAAAAATGCTATAGCCTTAGACATGCGTAAACATAGTGGCGGTGCGTTCTCCATATCATTTTCAAAGACAAATACTAATTTGGCAACTAAATTTGATAATATGATAAAGAAAAGTCAAGTGGAAGATGCGCTTACTTCAGCTGTTGCAAATAAAATTTCTAATAGCGAAGGTTTATTAAAACTGTGGATAGGAAGTAATGAAAACATTTTTACAGAACGTAACAAAGCATTTTTTGAAAAATATATAGAATACGACTCTAGTAAAACAGACATAAATTCTTCATATAAACAATCAGCATTAGATTTATTAAATGAATTGTACAAAACAAAAATAAATCCAAAAATGTCAGAACAAGAAAAAAAGAAAAACACTTCTGAAATTATTAAAACTATGTATGGTATGCTTCGTGTTGCAAAATTTATAAATGGAGAGGAGGACAAACAATGAACAGATATTTAATTAGCCTAACACCAATAGACCGATTTTTCTTCGGAGGTGATATGACGTTTACAGTAAATGAAAAAGAAACAGAATTTACTAGCTATATCATAAAGTCAAATAAATTTCCGCAACAAACATCGCTACTAGGAATGTTAAGATTCCTATTGTTAAGCAATGATGATACAGCCTTTAATAAAGCCGACCAAAAAATTAATTGTCAAAAAACAGCTGAAGAGTTGATAGGTGAACGGAGTTTTAATCCAAAATGCAATTATAGTTTTGGTAAAATCGAAAAACTGTATCCTTGTTTTTTACAAAAAAAATGTGGTTCAAATTGGAATAATATACAAATTGCTCCTGCTGACTATGGAATGAATGTAAATTTTGAAAATGCAAAACCTGCATTAATTAATGGTCAAAGTATAGAAATTCCAGAAATGAATTATGATGCCAAAGAGTACGTAGAACCTGTATATATATGTGCAGGCAATTGTGAAATCAAGGAGTCGAAAATTTTTCAAGAAGATATTAGAAATGGAATAAACAGAGATATTACAACCGGACTAGTTCAAGAAAATGCACTGTTTAAGCAAGTGTTTTATAGACTAAAAAAAGGCTACCGCTTTGCTTTTGAAGCTGATATTAAAGAGTTGAACATTACTGCCTATAGCGGACAACTTGTTCAGCTTGGAGCCGATAGTTCTATGTTTATTATTGGCATTGAAGAGCAAAAAGCAATTAATGATAACACAGAGAAACAAGAGGCAATTAATGGCAATAAAGTGGTTTTGTCTTCTCCTGCTTTTATCAAAAAGGAAGACTTAAAATCTGTTAGATTTGCTATTACCAAAACTATACCTTTTAAATGTATTCAAACTAATGTACAAGAAACAAAAAGCTACAACCGCAATAAAGAAGAAGATCACAGTGATAAATACAATTTATACGACATAGGTTCGGTCTTTTATTTCAAAAGCAACGAAGACTGTGAAAAATTTGGAAAAAATTTGGAAAAAGAAAAAGAATTCCGTAAAATCGGATACAATCATTATAAAGTAATTAACGAGTAAAAAATTAAAAAAATGGAAAAAAAGAATATTTGGTTTATAACCGCAAAAACCAACCTGCATGTTGGAGACGAAAACACTTCAAGCTATGGGCTTATAGACAAAGCCGTTCAACGTGATGCACTAACCGGCTTGCCATGTATTAACTCCAGTTCACTAAAAGGAGCATTGAATGAATATTGCTGTAATGGTAATAAAGGAAAAGAGTTTCTCAATTCTGAAACAAGGATAAAGATTTTTGGGAGCGATAAAACAGGTACAAATAAAGATGCTAAAAAAGGAAGTTACATTTTTTTTGATGCTAAAATCCTTTTTCTACCCGTGCAAAATGATGATACTCTATTTCACTGGGCAACATCGAAAGGTGTATTGGATAGATTTAGAAAACAAATGAAATTATTCGGTATTGAATTAAATGAAGATAATAATTCCTTGATAAAGGAATTAAAAACGACATTAGGTTTAAAAAACAGAATAGATGTCAAAAAAAGCGACAAAGAATTTGAAGAGCTTTGTTCTGACAACAATCTTCCTATTATAGCACGAAATTACTTAGAAAATGGCATGAGTTCAAACTTATGGTATGAGCAAATTTTACCCGCCGAAACCGTGTTTTATACCATTATCGATGACAAAAAAGATGGGAAGCTTTTTGAAAAATTAGGGAAACAAGACTCTTTTGTCCAAATTGGAGCTAATGCAACCATAGGATATGGATATTGTAAATTTAAAACTTTTAAAGAAAATAGCAATGAACAAAATCAATAAAGAAAAAAGTAATAAATTACTAAGAGTAGCTGACAGGGCATTACAATCATCAAAAATTCTCGACAAAGAGAAAAATAGCATAAAAGATTCTTATAATGGTTCAGTGGCAGCATTTTGTGTGTCAATTGCTACGAGTGGACTTCGTCCTACTCTAACAATTTATTATCATAAAGAAGACAGAAGAGAAGTTTTAAAAATTATCACAGATATGTTATTAGATGATGAAATTTCTTTTGGCTTTAAAGATATAAAAGATGCCGATGATAATCCAATTTGTGTTAATAATGACAAACCCAAAAACTTGTTAAAATATGCTTTTTATTGTGATGATGATGAAATGAAAAGGCTACAACGTGAAATAACAGATTGTGGAATTGCTTTGAAACAAGTAATCAGAACCTATAAATTAACGAAGAATGAAAATGCTTAATTTACATAAATATTATTATAAGGATTATTTTAAGAATATTAATTTTAATTATCTACTTTTAGAAGAAGAAATTAAAAAAGAGAAAAACGATGATAGAAAAAGAGAATTAATAAAAAAATTAGAGGAAATAAATAGCGAAAATGAAAGGGTAATTAAGAAAAATAATAAAACACTAACTGGCGACTCTTTTTCTAACAAAGACCACATCCCTTTTATAATTAACAATCCTATTGCCAAAGACGAAATTGAAAATCTTGTTATCGCCTACCCCGGTCTTGTAACAGGAGTTGGCATAAATCATGAAGCTAAAATAGAAGGAGAATTTAAACTTGGTGTTCATTTTGATTATACTTGGGGAATGCCTGTGGTATATGGTTCATCGGTAAAAGGTGTGTTGAAAGCTTATTTTAAAGAAATTTATAAGATTTTTTATAAAAATGATGCTATAGATTTAATTGATTTGGAACATGATATTTTTTGCGGAGAAGTAAGAAATAAAGACTTAGAACAAAAAATTTACAAAGAAAAATACGGAGATGAATGGAAAGAAAAATGGGCAAAAGGAGTTCAATTCGAAAAAAATCGTAAATACACACCCAAATCTATCTACAACCGCGATATATTCTTCGATGCTGTTATTACAGTAGCCGATAACGATGGACGTATTCTTTGTTCCGACTCAATTACACCACATGGCGATAATCCATTGAAAAATCCCGTACCATTGACTTTTATGAAAATTGCTGCGGGTTGTACAATGGAATTTCGTTTTAAATTAGTGGATTCAAAAATTGATGGTAATTATTTTAAAGCTGAACATAAAAAAGCTCTCTTTAAAGAAATTTTAGAAACTGTCGGAGTAGGTGCTAAAACCAACGTAGGATACGGACAATTTCAACAGATAAAAACAAAAAAATAAGATTGCTGATGAGTAAATCACTTCCGTCATATTTAAAAAATTTTACATGTTACCTGTTGCGTGTACAATTTGCTGCACAAAAAGATGTGGAAATCAAAGAAAAGTGGTGGTATCTGCCAAGCTATGCTTTGGGTGATGCATTAATGAATAGCAAAAACTACCAACACTTATACGATACACTCTTTAAGCCTACGCAAGGAAGATTTAAAAATGTTCCTTCGCGTATAATTGTGCGTGCAGACAGTACAAGACGTTCTAAATTCGTTAAAAAGGAAATTCTTAATTTATATATTACTATAGTAAGCAATAATAAGCAAGAAATTACTGATTTTATTGATTTTTTACCAGAATGGGCTGATTTTCATTTTTTTAAGAAATATTCATTTCGCTTTCATTCATCTTATGTGCTTAATCCTCTATCTAATGAGTTTGAGCCAAGCAGACAAAGTAATATAGAACCTCTTGATTATAAGTTTTTTAATAAGCATTTGGTAAAATGGAAAGATGCTTTAGAAATTCGCTTTTTAACGCCAACTACTTATTATAAAGACCGAATACTATCACCAACAGATGAAGTTTTTTATGATGATTTGATTAAAAGAATACAAAACCGAGCTTTGAATTTGTATTTTTCTTTCTTAGCACCTAGTGAAGAAATTGACGAAAGCAGTAATTTTATTGTCGAAACAAATGCTGTTACTCTGCTAAACGGTTTGAGCTTTCCCCGACAGATGATTATAAAAAAGCAGAAATATACCCTTTCGGGGATAAAAGGCTTCATCCGATATTCGGTTCCTTATAGCTATAAAGATGATTATTTGCTTGCTCTTGCCCATTATATTCACGTAGGTAGCAACACTAAAATAGGTAATGGACAGATAGAGGCAATAGCACTTTCTGAGCAAGAAAGTGAGCTTGTGGTAACGTTGCCGGGTAGCTTTATTGGTGTCTCAAAAGACACTTTTAGGGTAAAAAACGGTAACAAGATAGTTATATCTAGACCGATTAGCACTATTAGCCAAATTACTATTCTTGCACCAAATGTAACGGTAAGCAGTTACGTAACAAGATATTGTGCCAAAAAGAATATACGGATAGTTTGTTCCTATACGCTCAATTAAAATTAAATCACTATATTTGTAAAACATAAACAAAAACTCACAGTTCTTTGAAATACTGATACTCAACAAGATAGAAAAAAGCGGCTTTTTTCATAACTTCGAAACACACGATTACGAACTTAATTTTATGTTGATTTTCGAAATTGTATGATTTTTACAAATTTTTCACATCTGATTATCAAGCACTTAGCTTGGGGAATTGTTTGCTTTTTCGCAAATCTACAATTTTTGTAATTTTTTGTAACATTTTCGAAGTTTTTACCGCAAGATAAAGTCTTAATAATTAGAAGATTACACTTAAAAGCACGCAAAAAACAACATTATAAATACTTTTTTCATGTCTCATTTTCGAAATTTTGTTTATGCTTGATTATAAGGCAATAAACTTTTTTTAAAAACGTAAAACACTGATATACATATTGTAACTTTACTTTAACTGTCTGATTGGCAATTGAGACAACTTCTCTAGTCCCTGATCCGTTCGAATGTGGTTGTGTAACTTTACTTTAACTGTCTGATTGGCAATTGAGACTCATGATCTTCGTCACTTTCACTCCCGAAGGGCCAGTAACTTTACTTTAACTGTCTGATTGGCAATTGAGACTCATCTCGAACTACTAAAAAACTTGTTCAATTTCAATTTCTGTAACTTTACTTTAAATGTCTGATTGGCAATTGAGACTCATCTGCTCTTTCCCTCAAATTTTATGATTAATTTGTAACTTTACTTTAAATATCTGATTGGCAATTGAGACTTTTTTTCTTCTTTTGTTTTCTTCATAGTTTTTCTCTAGTAACTTTACTTTAAATGTCTGATTGGCAATTGAGACCTTTTCTGATCTTTTGATAGCACCTTATACGGCGCTATCTTTTTTGTAACTTTACTTTAAATGTCTGATTGGCAATTGAGACT
>JAAYTD010000064.1 GCA_012518115.1 Ignavibacteria bacterium
AAAATTTAGAAGGTGAATTTTCATTTTCATTTGATACAAAATCTTTACCAAGTGGTAGCTATAACGTAATTTTAAATGCTGACGGCAAAAAACAAATTGAAAAACTTATAATTGAGAGGTAAAAAATTGAACAAAATTATTTTACTATTAATTGTAGTTTTTTCGTTGACTTCTATTCAAGAAGTTGATGCGAAGAATATTTATAAATGGGAAAAAATAGAGAGTTTCGTTAAAATTGTCAGAAAAAGTACAAAATATCCTCCTGAAGCAATAAATTTATTACAAAATATGGGAGTAGCATTTTCAGCAGATAAAATAGCTTTTTATAAGCATAAAAATAAGGCTTTGATTATAGGACACAATAAAAATTTAGTAGGCGAATTAATTATTTTTTTATCTTATAACTTAGGTCAAACTTGGCATCTTTATTTTGATGAAGTTTTAGAAGAAAATTTTGACAAAATGTTAAAACATGTAGATATTAATAATGCTTTCTTTTCAGGCGATAAATTAATTATTCCGGGTAAAAAACATATTTTTTATTCTAATTTTAAAGATACTTGTGAGTTTATTCCTTTAGAAAGTTATCCCGCAGACAATCCTTTGTATCCTGATAATTCTAAAATCAGTTATTCTACAGATGGTGAATATATTTATAGAGAATGTTATATTGATGATATAGCAACTATTATTCGTACAAAAGATTTAGGTAAAACTTGGGATACTTTGCCTGCTCCTTTTTCTGATTCTAGTTATTATATTTCTCTTTTTCCAAGTACTAATAAATTTAGTGCATTGATAAATAGACGGAACGTTGCTAATGCTAGTGAAAAATATGATTATCCGGTTTTTTATACTACAGATATGAAAGGCACTCATAATTTTTCAAAATTACCTATAGGTAAAGGAACAGATTTTACATACGACTTTGTAGGCTCTGTTAATTTTATCAATGAAAATCAAGGTTGGATTGTTGGGTATGGCAAAAGAAATGAAGTTTCTAATACTCCTCCTAAAGATTGGACTGCTCAGCTATCTATATCAAAAACAACTGATGGTGGAAGTACTTGGGAATTACTTAATGATACTCTTTTGACTTTAATTAACGAAAACGGATATAAAATTCCTCGTATTTCTTTTTCTGATGATGGATTAAATGGTATAGTATGTGCAGTGATTTTTTCTGATTTTGAAAATGAAACACCTGTAAAATCAGATATTTGCCCTCTTTATATCACAACTGATGGCGGTAAAACTTGGCATACTGATTCTCTACCCGGTTTTAGAAATATGATGTATTATGAAGAAGGTAAAGAGTGGTTCCATGCTGATGCAGTTCTAAATGCTTTTTGTACCTCACCAACAACAATTATTTTACATACTTTTCAAAATGAAGCTTTATATTTTGGAAGGAAAATAAGTAGCATCGCTGAAGCCCCACTCAAAAGCACTTTACTTTACCCTAATCCTGCAAGTTCTACTTGCACGATAAGTGGTAATTTAAGCGCACTAGTACAAGACTTTAGCATCACAATTTCTGATATTAACGGCAAGGAATTATTTGAAGTTTGCAAACATCAAAATTTAGAAGGTGAATTTTCATTTTCATTTGATACAAAATCTTTACCAAGTGGCAGCTATAACGTAATTTTG
>JAAYTD010000065.1 GCA_012518115.1 Ignavibacteria bacterium
AAAATTTAGAAGGTGAATTTTCATTTTCATTTGATACAAAATCTTTACCAAGTGGTAGCTATAACGTAATTTTAAATGCTGACGGCAAAAAACAAATTGAAAAACTTATAATTGAGAGGTAAAAAATCTTCATAAATAATTGAATAAAATCAAAAAAGACACGTGAGAAATAGCGTGTCTTTTTTTTGATTGAATTATATGTGTTTCTCTTGTCTGAACTATGATTTTTAAAATTCCCCTTCGATGAAGGGTGTCAAGCGTCAGCTTGACGGGGTAGTCAATAAAAAACCATACGATATTCAAAATGATATAAAAAAATGTACAACTATTTACTTGTTTTTTCACTTTTTACATTGCTAATAGTCATTAACGAATTTTTGTTTTATATAACATTTCGTAGATTTCTTATAAAACTTACAAATTCCGATGTAGCTGTTAAGATATTAAAAATTTTAGTTATATCTATTGTTTTTTTGTTTATCTCTTGTGGTCTTTTGCGTTTAAGAATTCCTAATTATTCTTTCATTTCTCTTACCTATAATATAACTTGCGTTCTTTTAGTTCCAAAATTATTTTTATTTCCGTTTTTTCTAATTATCAATATTTTTTATTTACTAAAATTATTGATTTATAAATTTAGAAAGAAAAGTTTGCCTCAAAATTTTTCAAGTCGGCGACGGAAACTTTTATCTACACTTGCTTGGACTGGCGCTAGTTTACCTATTTTAACTGCAGGCGTAGGTTTAATTTACGGTGTAGAAAATATAAAGCGACGTTATTATGAAATTTCACTTTTAAATTTTTATTCGGAGCTAGATAATTTTAGAATTGTACATATTTCAGATTTGCATTTTGGTTCTTTTTCGTCTGCCACAGCATTTCAAAAGCTATGTGATATTATAAATTTTCAGTTAAGTCCCGATATGATTTTTATTACAGGTGATTTTGTTAACTACTGTTCGGAAGAGATGGAGCCGTATTTGGAATTACTAGCTAGTTTACAAGTGCGATACAAGAAATTTGCTATTTTAGGAAATCATGATATTGCTGTTGGTGGGGAAGAGATAGAAAAATTATTAACCGCTGCTAATATAAATGTGTTACGTAATTCTGCGTTTAATATGAATACATCGGCTGGGATTATACAAATTGTAGGAGTTGATTTTTCGTTAGATGAAAATACAAATAGAAAAAATCTTGCTTTAGCTTTTGATGGAATTAATGAAGAGTTACCATGTTTTTTCTTGTGCCATAATCCTGAGTTATGGGACAAATTTATAGCTAGTCAATATCCCGCTGATATAACTTTTGCAGGACATACGCATGGCGGTCAAGTTACCGTTCCTTTTACGCAACAACAAATTTTTCCTTGGGAAAAGGTTTTTAACACGGATAAAATTCACGGATTATATAAGCAAAATTATCAATATCTTTATGTTAATTCAGGTTTTGGAACAACAACACTTAATGTGCGAATTGGAACGATGCCCGAAGTTGCAATTTTTGATGTGAAACGTACTCAACACTTTATATAAGAAAAGAGACAAAGTAAAAATCTTTGTCTCTTTTTAGGATATATCAAACTATATTTATTGCTTATTTTCGTTTATGTTGCATGGTTGCACTAGCTTTAAAAGGATTTTTTAGTATTGGATTCGGTCCACCGGGCAATGAGCCTTCTTTAACATATCGTACATCTTCAATAGAATAAAAAGCGTTAGGATTATATTTTTCAATAAGTTCTATTGTTTGATCAAGTAAATGACGTTGAGAAACCATAAATATAATTTTTACATTTCCGAATTTGCCTTGTGCATCTACTGTTGTCAGATTGTAGTTTGCTTCACGAAGAGCATTAACTAACTCATCTGCTTCTTTGTTTGTGATGACACGAATAACGACATTACCAAGTGAAAGCTTATTTTCAATGCCCATACCAATATAAGTACCGAGTGCATAACCTAAAGCATAAGCTATATAATAAAATATATTATTAAGATTTTGCATAATTTGACTTACTGCTAATATCCAAATGAATATCTCAACAAAGCCAAGGACAGGAGCAATTTTCCTATATCCTTTTCCAATCATAATAATACGAATTGTACCTACAGATACGTCTAATATACGCGCTATAACTATAAGCAGTGGGACAACAAGCCAAGTAAAAACATCAGCCCCGAAAAAATTAATAATACTTTCCATACTTGAATTAAATCTTTTTTATTTTAATAAAACTTTTAAACAACATATTAAGACGATTAAGAAAGTTATTTAGTTTCATTTCCCATTTTTTATTTGTGTAAAAAAAATACAAGGTTTTTTTATTCATAGAAATAAATTAATTTATTTTTTGTATATTTGTAATTTGTTTTATTAGCATATTATTACTAAAATTATAGAATTATGATAACAAGAATAGAAGGAACTTATGAAGCTATAAGAGGCAATAAAATAGCGATAGTAGCTTCTCGTTGGAATGAATTTATTGTTTCAAAATTGATTGAAGGCTCTTTAGATGCTTTGCGTCGTCATAATATAGACGATAACGATTTAACAATAGCTTATTGTCCCGGTGCTTTTGAAATACCTTTAGTTACGCAAAAACTTGCAGAAAGTGGAAAATATAATGCTGTTATTGCTTTAGGTGCTGTTATTAGAGGTGCAACTCCTCATTTTGATTATATTGCAGCAGAAGTAACAAAAGGTTTAGCAAATGTTTCATTAAAAACAGGTATTCCTTGTGTTTACGGTGTTTTAACGACAGATAGCATTGAGCAAGCAATAGAGCGCGCTGGAACAAAAGCAGGTAATAAAGGCTTTGAGGCAGCTATGACCGCTATTGAGCTGATTTCACTTTTTGAAAAAATTTAATTTCTAAATAATGGCAAAAAAATATGTTAAATAAGAAAACTCAAGCAGTCATTGCTGTTGTAATATCTATGATTGCTTTTACTGCATTTCTTTTTCAAACTCAATTAATTAGCAACAGTATTTTGTTAGCCATTATATCTCTTGTTGTTATTTATCCGTTTATAGGAACATCAAAGATAACTAAGCATTTATTCATCGTTGTTTCTATAGTTTTTATTGCTTGGATTGTTGTCGGTTTAGGTAGCACTCTATTTCCTTTTATAATTGCTATACTTGTCGGCTACTTACTTGATCCTTTAGTAACATATCTTGAGCGTCGCTATCGTCTTCCGCGTTATATTTCCGCAATTATTGCGATACTACTTTTTACAGTAATTTTAGTTACGGGAGCTATATTTGTTGTTCCTATAATTATTGAACAAGCACAAAATATTGTCAATGGATTATCTCACTATGTAAATGAAATTTCGCAATATATTCGTAGCGAAGAATTTTATGCTCTTTTAGATAAGTTTAATTTAGAGCAGGTTACAATAGAAAACACTATAAGAGATGAGATATTACCGCGATTAGAAAGTATAATTTCTACTGTTTTTGATTCATTGTTGGCTTTATTTTTAGGATTTTCAGATTTAGCAACACATATTGTAAATTTAGTAATTACACCAATTTTAACATTCTATTTTCTAAAAGATTTTGGAAAATTTAAGTCAAAATTAAATTGGATTGTAAGAGAAGAAAGCGAGAAAGCTTATTATTATTTAAACCGTTTTGATAGTGTTCTTAGAATTTACATAGGTTGGCAAATAACTGCTGCTTTGATAGTTTTCACTGTTAGTTCTATTGTGTTTTCTATCTTCGATCTACCTTATGGAGTTTTAATTGCAGCTATAGCAGGTTTGCTTAATCCGATACCTTATTTTGGTTCAATTTTCAGTTTGTTAATAGGTTCATCAATACTTCTTTTAGTTAATGAAAGTAGTGTGGTTTTGCAGATTGTTATATTAATTAGCACAATAGCAGGAGTACATTTTTTAAATGCGTATTTGTTGGAGCCGGCTATAGCAGGAAATAGGGTCGGGCTCCATCCTATTATTATGATACTTTCTGTTTTTATCTTCTTTTCGCTTTTTGGTATAATCGGCATGCTGATAGCCGTTCCTATAACTGCTGTAATTGCATTAGTTATACAAGATAAAGTGAAGGAATATATGCAAAAGAAAATAGGTAAGTCTATTGAAAATAATGAAGAAAACGAAGAAAATGAAGAAATAAGTATGTAAAAATATTTTTTTCTAATAATTTGGTTGTTTTAAAAATTTGTTGTATTTTTGTACATAGGTTTATGGTAGAAAAAGCGGCTCCCCGCTCTCAAGAGTGAGTTTCTTTTTAGAAATCGTAGGAGCACGGCGCGAAACTCCATAAACCTTTTTTATTTTTAAAAAGTTTGTTATTTATAAAAAAAAAGCCTTATATTTGTAATCAGAAGCTGTGGCTCTCTATAACGAGGCTCTGATAGATAGCACATTGAGGGCGTGGCGAGGTGACTCCGTGAGCCTTATTATTCTTTTAAGACGTGGGGTGTAGCCTTTAGCCATCTTTCAATTTAGCTTCTTAAAATAGGTTTATAGTAACAGTAGCAGCTCCCACTCTCAAGAGTGAGTTTCCTTAAAAAAGAATGTATTCTTTTTTAAGGAAATCGTAGGCACGTGTGAAAACTCTATAGACCTATTTTGTAATAGGTTTATGGTTAAAGCAGTAAACGCCCCGAAACTTTCGGGGTATTATACACACTTTCCATAAACCTTTTTTATTTCATAAAAAAGCCTTATATTTGTAATTATAAGCTGTGGCTCTCTATATCGAGGCTCTGATAGATTGCACATTGAGAGCGTGGCGAGGTTGCTCTCTGAGCCTTTTTATCGTTTAAGAAGTAGGGTGTATCTTTAGCCATCTTTCAATTTAGCTTTTAAAATAGGTTTATAGCGGACCAAGCGCGCTCCCCGCTCTCAAGAGTGAGTTTCTTTTTAGAAATGATAGGAGCACTGCGTGAAACGCTATAAACCTTTTTTTATTTTTTAAAATTTTGTTTATTACAACGATTTTTTGTAATTTTGTAACAGGCTGTTGGTTTTGTTAGGGGATAGCCGTTTTTATACGGCGGTCTCACGTGGCAAGTAAGTCCAATAGCCTTTTTTTATTTCTTTCGTTATTCTTTTCAGCAGTTATGTAGTATTGAATAACATAAAATCTATCAAGCTATCAAATTTTAAAACTTTATGATATCAAAGAATACAAGTTCTTATAAAATAGATGAGTTGAAAATACTATTAGTTTTAGGCTTAGCTACGTTTATTGTTCCATTTATGGGTTCAGCTCTTAATTTAGCTTTGCCTGAGATTAGTAGAACTTTTTCTATGAGCGCTGTTACACTTACTTGGTTTAATAACATCTACATTATTTCTACTGCTATTTTTCAAATGCCTGCTGCAAGAATTTCTGATATTTTTGGACGTAGAAAAATATTTGCGTTAGGCGTAGTATTTTTAACGGTACCTACTTTTTTAACAG
>JAAYTD010000066.1 GCA_012518115.1 Ignavibacteria bacterium
AAAACAGTTAGAGGGATATTTCAAATTTACATTTAGCACAAAGGATTTGCCGAGTGGTAGCTATAACGTTATCATAAAAGCAGATGACAAAAAACAAGTTGAGAAACTAATTATTGAAAGATAATTTTTAAAATTCCCCTTTGGAACGAAGGGGTGGCAAACGAAGTTTAACGGGGTAGTTAATAAACCTCCCTTGAAATTAGACTACTATATTTTGAACAAATTATTATTCAAAAGAGTATTAATTTTTAATGAGACTGATTGAAAGAAATTTCGTCAGTCTCTTTTTTTTTGTTACAAAAACAAAGCACGACAAAAATTTTTCTATTTTTTTTTGAAATTTTTTAAAAAATATTTGGTTGTTAAATTGTTATTTTGTATATTACAAATATATAGTTGTTGCATACAAAATAACTGTATGTTTTTATTAGTAAATTTTAAATTAAGAGGTTTTTATATGAAACATTTTACCATTAAAAAAGCATTAACTACTATTATATTAGTTATTATCGGAGTTTTCATAAGTAACAGTTCGGCATTTTCACAGTGCCCTAACCCACCGCCTGATTATCCAAATGACCCGTTCCACCCTGGGCCTCCGCTAACGATTTATTTTAGCCATTTAGCCCCTCATTGCGACAATTGTTTTATTGAAGTTGAATGGTGTTGGAGATGTGCCGGAGGAGCAAACGGTCATAGAGATTTTTATATAGGAAAAATTACTGTATCTCTCTCATGTATTGAATGTTTTCTAGAAACAGGAACAGAAATGGAAGATTTAATAGAAGCTATTAAATATAAAATAATAGCTTATCACAGCGATTTATGGAATGCTGAAGGATGTGGCTGCACTGCAATTTGTCCTGAAATGTGTACATCTTGGCGTTTCATTTCTGTAGCTTGCAGAACAGAGTTTTTTCTTGACCCAGTTACTAATGAATATATATCTGAACCTTGTGATGTTTCCGCTTCCTGCTGGGAAATATTAAAATCTTGTGTACGTCTCAACCACCCACCTTCTATTCCTCCTTCTGACGTACTCATTGAAACAGAGTTGATATATCCCATAGCACCTTGTCCACCGGGTAGCATGAGTCCGATCTATAATAAGCCATGTGTAAAACATGGACCTTGTGAATAAGAGGAATTAACATTATGAAAAAACTATTATTCTTGTTATTACTTCTATCTTTTTATTCTCTTTATGCAGAAGAACCTCAGAAAGTTTTGACTATCTATTATGGTATAGATAGTGGGAAAGCACATTGCTATGATAAGCTTAAAGTTCCTGTATTGCAAGAAGAGAATCATGTAGTAAAACTTTCAAGCATTTGGGCTACTTTTGATCTTGACTGCATTTCACCTGAACGTCTTACTGTTGTCGGCATAGAAGATACAGAAATGAATTTTACAACACGGGAGCTCAAATCTACTTATTTTATATCATCAACCAAAGACGGTGGGAAAACTTGGCACATTAACCAACATCCGATTAAAGATACTTTTCAATTAGATATTCCCGGCACAGGAACTAGACAATATACAGTTGTTAGATATGTAGATGAAAATACAGTTGTAGTCGGTGGTTATCAGTTGCCTACATTATTTTCTTTTAACGGCGGTGAAACTTGGGACACTTTACCGAAGTTTTGTGAAAGTGTCTATAAAGACACTAAAAAAAACATAGAGTACTCTAATGTTAGTTTAACTACTATAGCAAGTTATAAAGACATTGTACTACTTGGAAGTAGCGGTGCCAGAACAAAAGAATTATTGATTTCTACCGATAAATGTAAGACTTGGGATAATGTACAACCTAAAGAATGGGGCGAAATGTTATATTTCAGTCTGAGCATTCCAAACGAAAACAACATATATGGATTATGTGGTGAAATAGATTCTTTAAAACTATTTGAAGGTACGCCCGATGAATATATGTTGGTAAAACCTACTTTGTATATGATACATTCAAAAGATCAAGGAAAATCTTGGGAAAGAACAAAAATATGTGACAGAGTTATGACCGACATGCCCGTCCGCTCTAATTTATTTCATACAATAAATTTTACAGATGATTTAATAGGATACTGTGATTATATTGAATTGCCATTGCCTACATTGGAAAATAAAAATCCTGATGCCATTAAAAAGTACAAATATACTGAAGACGGTGGGAAAACTTGGCAAGATATGAATATGGACATTACATATCTTTTAGATGAACTGAAAGATAAGCCCGATAGCGTTGTTTTAAACCTCTCCTCTTCTTCTTTTTTACCTAATGGAATAGGAGTAGGAAAAATAGTGGGACATATTCCACCCAAGGTAGGCGTTGTAGCTGGCTGGAAAGATTACTGCTTAGATAATTCATTAGTACTTACTAAAGACGGCGGAAAGACTTGGTATAAACCTGACTATATAGACAGCTTAGATATTATACATAAATATAGTTTCAAAATACATTATAAAGACTTTTCCAGAATGAAAATGCTTGATACAAATTTCATTGCGATATTAGGAAAAGGAGTTTATGTTTATAGAGATGTTGATAATTCAAGCATAGCAGAACCTACAAAAATATGTGAGAACAGCTTGATTTATCCTAATCCTGCAAAAACAAATTGCACAATAACAGGAGCTTTAAAACAAGCTGCTAACGATTTCAGAATAGAAATTTTCGATATTAGAGGCAATAAATTAATGGAAGTTTGCAACGAAAAACAGTTAGAGGGATATTTCAAATTTACATTTAGCACAAAGGATTTGCCGAGTGGTAGCTATAACGTTATCATAAAAGCAGATGAC
>JAAYTD010000067.1 GCA_012518115.1 Ignavibacteria bacterium
AAAACAGTTAGAGGGATATTTCAAATTTACATTTAGCACAAAGGATTTGCCGAGTGGTAGCTATAACGTTATCATAAAAGCAGATGACAAAAAACAAGTTGAGAAACTAATTATTGAAAGATAATTTATATTTTAATTTTTAATGAGACTGATTGAAAGAAATTTCGTCAGTCTCTTTTTATTTTTATAAAAATCTTACACTTTTCTTACTCCTTTTTCGTTTCTGTATTTATTAGAATATTGTTTTTTACAGGAGCTTATAAAAATGAAAACAAAAATTACCTTTATTATTCTTCTTATTTCCTTTTTCTATCTAAATTTTAGTTGTGTTTTTGCTGCAAAACCAACTATTTCCGATTTTGTTATATATTACAACGTGGAATTAGATAGCTTGTCACCAGCTATTACTATCAAATGGAAAGCTACTTCTGATACACGTAATTTCAAGATTGTCCGCAAATTAAAGAATGAATCAAAGTTTACACAAGTTGCATATTTAGAAGGCAATACAGCAGAACAATGGCGTGACACAGATATTGAAATAGGCAAAGAATATGACTATGGTCTAACACAAGCAAAAGAAGAACGTACTGCATTTGCATACTTTTCTGCAGGCATAGATATTCCACTAAAAGATTATCGCGGTAGCTTGTTAATGCTAATAGATAGTACTATTTTTCAGAGTTTAACTGAAGAAATTCAACAATTAACAGAAGATATTATTGGAGACGGCTGGCAACTTCATATCAGACAAGTTCCACGTGCAGAAACATTTGATAAATCAAAAGTAGATATTGTAGCCAATATTATCAAAGAAGTAATTGAAACAGATACTAATTTAAGAACTCTTTTTCTATTAGGTCGTGTTCCTGTACCATATTCAGGAAACTACGCAATTGATGGACATCGCCCTCAGCATGAAGGAGCTTGGCCCTGCGACGGTTATTATCAAAGTTTAGACAAGAAAGGCATTCCTCAATTTAGTCCCAATTGGACTGATTCCTATGCTAATAACACAACTGCTATAAGTGAACGTACTTGGAACAAGCCAGGAGATGGTAAGTTTGATAATAGTACTTTTCCTTACAAATTGAATTTAGAATGTGGTCGCGTAGATATGTATGATTTACCTGCTTTTTCTCTTACAGAAGAAGAACTTTTGCGTCGCTATTTACAACATAATCATAAATATCGTAATAATTTAATTGACTATAAACCACGTGCTATTGTTAATGATTTTTTTGGACTTAATGGAAAAGAATTATTTGTAACAAACGCTTGGATTATGTTCGGTGGAATTTTAGGTGCAGATAAAATAGATACGTCACTAATGTCTGAAACTTTGCGTAACGAAAAATACTTGTTCGCTTACGGAAGTGGAGCCGGCTCTTATGTAAGTTGTAACAAAGTAGCTTATACTAATGATATTGTTAAAAATGGCGGATATCATACAATATTTTCTTTTTTATTCGGTTCTTGGTTCGGCGATTGGGATAGCAAAAACAATTTAATGCGTACTATATTAGCTGCTGACCCGCCAGCACTAACTTGTGCTTGGGCTGCACGTCCATATTGGTATATTAATCATATGGGAACTGACGAAAACATAGCTTATTCAGCCTTAGTTACTCAAAATAATGATAAATCTCATTACGTTTCTAACTCTATGTTTGGACATAAAGGAACGCACATCTCTTTATTAGGCGACCCAACTTTAAGAATTTATACAGTTCCACCTGTAAAAAACCTAAGCGCTAGTATGTTCGGCTCTGAACAAGAACCGACTAGCTTAGAAGTAAGATTAAAATGGGAATATGACGACAATAATATAATTGGATATAATGTATATAGAGCTAAAAATATAAATGAAGTTTTTGTAAAATTAAACGATACACCTATAAAAGAATGTGAATTCGTAGATAAAAATTTTCCATCAGATTCAGCTATATATCAAGTACGGGCAATTAATAAAAACTTAACTTTCTCTACTTCATATTTTACTCAAAGTACGGGAAAATTTGCAAAAACTAAAACGATATCTAATATAACTGATAATCAAGAAATATCAGCTTATATTTTTCCTAATCCAGTAGAAAATGACTTTTATATACATATTCGTGGACAAAAAGGCAAGAAATTAACAGTTAATATATATGATGTTTTAGGTAAAGATTATGGCATAATATACAATGATATCAACACTTACGATGAATTGAAAGTAAAATTTACAACAAATTCTATTGATAAAAATTTGCCATTAAAAAATGGTGTTTATTTCTTGAAAATACAAGAAGATAACAATCAAGTATATCTACCATTGTTTATCAAAAAATAAAGAATTTATTTGCTCATTATTGAAAAAAGAACTTCAAAGTATTAAGAATGTTTTGAAGTTCTTTTTATATTTATTTGCAATTTCTCTATTTATATCTATATAATACCAAATTGAATAATATATTAGTTCGTTTCTATTGTCAGAACTATGATTTATGTGATTATTGTGATTTAGAAATGTTTTTAAAATTCCACTTTGGAACGAAGGGTGGCAAACGAAGTTTGACTGGGTAGTCTATTGATAAAATTAACGACAAACCCCGAAGAGGTGTCATTATTATAGAAAAAATAATGCACAAAAACAAATAAACCCCGTAGGGGTGTCACTAGCGTTGTTATGGCACGAATAAAAAATGTCACCCCTACGGGGTTTTATCAAAATTTGGATTTCATAAAGCTATAATAATGTCATCCCTAACGGGATTTTTGAGGATATATATTCATAGCCACACCTCCCCACTTCGCAGGTACTCCTCTCAAAGAGGAGAATTTTCACCTCTTCGCTGGACGCAAATTCCCCTTCACAGAAGGGGGCAAGCGCTAGCCTGACGGGGTAGTCTATGAAAAAAATTAACGATAAAACCATATAAATCATAAAATCCCACAAATAACGGTTCAGACAAAAATAAATTACTAATCTTTACTAATTATTTTGTTAATCATACTTTTTTTGTATATTTGTAATTATTTTTATATTATTTTTTATGCAGCGTATATCTGAAATTCTCAATCAATTTATCTCGGACAATGAATTTTTAGCGGAAAGTATAAATTTAGAAAAAATAAAGCAAATTTGGCAAGAAGATTTTCCGCCTAACCTATCACAAAATATAAGTGTTGTTAAATTCCAAAGCAACAAACTATATCTTCATACTTCCTCTTCTGCTTGGCGTAAAGAAGTTTTACTCAGAAAGACTGAAATTATAAGCAAAATCAATGAAAAGTTAACGTCAGTATCAATTGTAGATTTAGCAATTTAAAGTAGGAATTTAGGGAAAAATTTCGTATATTTGTGATTGTATTTTTGTGAAAAAATGATGTTTAGGACTGTTTTTTTCACTCATTTTTTGAAATAAATTTAAGATAAATAATGACGTCAATATTTGAAAATGACACAATAATTCCAACGGTACTTGAAGAAGAGATGCGTTCTTCTTATTTGGATTATTCTATGTCAGTAATAGTCTCTCGTGCCTTACCAGATGTTAGAGATGGTTTGAAGCCCGTCCATCGTCGTATTCTTTATGCTATGCAAACAATGGGACTTTGGCATAACAGACCATACAAAAAATCAGCAAGATTAGTCGGTGAAGTTCTTGGTAAATATCACCCTCATGGCGATTCTTCTGTTTACGAAGCAATGGTTAGAATGGCTCAAGATTGGTCTTTGCGTTATCCACTTGTAGATGGTCAAGGTAACTACGGCTCTATAGATGGTGATCAAGCAGCAGCTATGCGTTATACTGAAACTAGATTGTCAGCTATTGCTCATAATGTTTTACGAGATATTGACAAGAACACTGTAGATTTTCAACCTAATTTTGATGAATCTTTAAAAGAACCTACTGTTCTTCCGACAGTTTTACCAACTTTATTACTCAATGGCGCTAGTGGTATAGCGGTTGGAATGGCAACGAACATTCCACCTCATAACCTATCGGAAGTCGTAGATGCTTTGCAAGCTTATATTGAAAATCCTGATCTTACTGTCGATGATGTAATGAAAGTTATGCCTGCTCCTGATTTTCCCACTGCTGGCATAATATACGGATATTCAGGTGTTCGCGAAGCTTATGAAACAGGACGTGGTAGAATAATTTTACGTGCTAAGTTTCATATAGAAGAAGCAAAAACAAAAACTTCTATTGTCGTTACGGAATTGCCTTATCAAGTAAATAAAGCTAATCTTGTTGAACGTATAGCAGATTTAATAAAAAATACGGATAAAGATAAAGACGCTGAATTATACAAAGCTCTTAATATGATTTCAGATTTACGTGATGAATCTGACCGCGATGGTATTCGCATAGTTATTGACTTGAAACGTGACGGTATCCCTGAGATTGTTTCTAATCAACTTTTGAGATGTACGCAACTTCAAACAACTTTCGGCGCTAATATGTTAGCTTTAGTCAATGGTCGTCCGCGTCTTCTACCTGTTGTGAAGATGTTAAGGCATTTTATTGAGCACAGAAACGAAGTAGTTGTAAGACGCACACAATTTGAATTAGATGCAGCCGAAAAGCGAGCTCATATTTTAGAAGGTTTTGTTATAGTTTTAGATAACCTTGATGAAGTTATAAAAACAATACGCCAATCTGCAAATCGTCCTGAAGCTTCTGTTCAGTTGCAAGAAAAATTCAAATTGACAGAAATACAAGCCGAAGCTACTTTAGATATGCGTATCTATCGTTTAACAGGTTTAGAGCGCGAAAAAATCATACAAGAATACAAAGAAATTTTGCAAACAATAGAAAAATTACGCGCTATACTAGCTAGTAAAGACTTGCAAATGCAAATTATCAGCGACGAACTTGCCGAACTAAAAGAAAAATATGGCGACGACAGACGCACAGAAATAGTTTACAATACTGAAGATTTAACAAATGAAGCCTTTATTGTAAATGAAGAAGTTATTATAACTATAAGTCACAAAGGACTAATTAAACGCATTCCTGCTACAGCATATCGCAAACAACATAAAGGTGGCAGAGGATCACGTGGACTTACAACTTATGAAGATGATTTCGTAGAACACGTCTTCCAAGCTTCAACACATCATTACCTTTTATTCTTTACTGACAAAGGAAAGGTTTACAGAATTAAAGTTTACGACTTGCCTGAAGGTTCACGGAATGCAAAAGGTCGTTCTATATCAAATGTTTTAATTCATAAAGATGATGATGAAAACGTAACGGCATATCTACCGGTTCAAGAGTTTAAAGATGACGAATATGTTATAATGTGTACGCAAAACGGTACAATTAAAAAAACTGACCTTTCTGCTTTTGCTAATGTACGCGCTACAGGTATCATCGCAATAACTTTGAAAGACGACGATAAACTTATTTCAGCTAAAATAACTAATGGCGAAAATGATGTTATTTTAGGCACACGCAATGGATTTGCTTGTAGATTCCGCGAAGATAGAGTTCGTTCTATGGGACGCACAGCTGTGGGAGTTCGCGGTATATCTCTAAGTAAAGATGATATTGTTGTTGCAATGGTGATTATTAAACGGCAAGATGCTCAAGTCCTTGTCGTATCGGAAAATGGCTATGGAAAACGCACAAAATTTGAAGAATTTAGATTAACTAATCGTGGCGGAAAAGGTGTTATTTCTATGAATATTACACCAAAAACAGGAAAAGTTGTACGCCTCGTTCCTGCTTTAGATACACAAGATTTAATTGTAATTACAACGGCAGGAATTATAATACGTCAAGCTATTTCAGCCATAAGCACAATAGGAAGAAATACGCAAGGCGTTAAACTTATAAGGCTTGATGAAGGCGATACCATAGCAGATATTACAACTATTATGCATGAAGAAAATGATGATGATGATGACGACAGCGGTATGCAAACACAAGAACCAAGTTACGAAGGCGAACAAATCAAATTAATATAATAGCTTTTTTATATAATAGAAAAAAATAAAATGGAAAATAAGAAAACAAATTTAACTGAGAATACATATAATGAAGAAAGTATCCGTGTCCTTGAAGGTTTAGAGGCGGTACGTCTTAGACCTGCTATGTACATAGGAGACACAGGAGAACGTGGCTTGCATCATCTTATAAATGAAGTCGTTGACAACTCTATTGATGAGGCTTTAGCAGGATATTGTAAAAATATTATTGTAACTTTACATAGTGACGGAGCTTGTTCCATAAAAGATGATGGACGCGGAATTCCTACAGGTATGCACCCCGTAGAAAAAAGATCTACTTTAGAAGTTGTACTCTGTACCCTGCACGCTGGAGGTAAATTTGACCACAATAGCTATAAAGTATCAGGCGGTTTGCATGGTGTCGGCGTTTCTTGCGTTAATGCACTATCTTCATTTTTTGAAGCAACTGTAGAACGCGAAGGAAAGATATTCCAACAATCCTATTCTGAAGGAATACCTAAAGGCGATGTAAAAATTATAGGAAAATCCTCAAAAACAGGAACTACGATAAAATTTATTCCCGATAAAACAATATTTGACACGGTAGAATTTAAATACTCTAAAGTTGCTGAAAGATTGAGAGAACTAGCTTTCCTAAATCCACAAGTAAAAATTACTTTACGTGACGAAAGAGAAGAAATAGAAGAAGTTTTTCACTATAAAGGTGGTTTAAAAGATTTTGTTAATTATGTTGATGCCTCTAATACTACTATTTCCAAACCAATCATAATTAGTGGCAAAGATGAAGAAACTAATACAGAAGTAGAAATTTGTTTCCAATATAATACAGGATATAATGAAGTAACACTAACTTATGTAAATAATATACATACAATAGAAGGTGGTACGCACCTAAGCGGATTTCGAGGAGCTCTAACCAAAACCTTAAATACCTATATAGAAAAAAATACAAAGACAAAAGTATCCTTGATAGGTGAAGATTTTCGCGAAGGAATAACAGCTGTTATATCTGTCAAAACACCATTTCCACAATTTGAAGGACAAACAAAGACTAAATTAGGAAACAGCGAAGTAGAAACCGTTGTAAGACAAATTACAAGTGCAAAACTACAAGAATATCTTGATGCTTATCCAAGTGAAGCAAAAATTATAATAGATAAAGCTGTTAAAGCAGCTGAAGCAAGACTAGCTTCAAAAAAAGCAAGAGAACTCGTTCGACGCAAAAATGCTTTAGAATCATCTACTCTTCCAGGAAAATTAGCCGACTGTTCTTCTAATAATCCTGACGAATGCGAGCTCTACATCGTGGAAGGTAACTCTGCAGGTGGATCAGCTAAGCAAGGACGCGACAGACGTTTTCAAGCTATTTTGCCATTGAGAGGTAAGGTGCTAAATGTGCAAAAAGCTAACCCTACTAGAATTCTAGAAAATGAAGAAATTAAAATGATGATTACTGCAATAGGTGCTGGATTTTCGACAAAACCAAATTATGATGACGACGATGAAGAAAACAATAATAACGACAAAGAAAAAGAATTTGATGTAGACAAAACAAGATACGGCAAAATTATTATTATGGCGGATGCCGATGTGGATGGAGCTCATATCAGAACGCTATTGCTGACTTTCTTCTTTAACTATATGAGAGATCTAATCACAAAAGGGAAATTATATATTGCTCAACCGCCTCTATATAAAATTAAATATGGAAAAACAGAAAAATATGCATACGATGAAGAACAAAGACAACAAATCGTAAATGAATTAAGACGCGAAAAAAGTGGTGGTAAAAATGTTGAAGTTATAGAATCAACTGAAGAAGAAAACGAAATTACTGAAGAAACACCAGAACAACCTAAAAGAAGAGACGGTATCGTTATTTCAAGATTTAAAGGACTTGGTGAGATGAACCCTGAACAACTTTGGTCAACAACGATGGATCCAGAAAATCGCACTCTGCTAAAAGTTACAGTGGAAGATGCTAATAATGCTGTAATTTTATTCCAAACCCTTATGGGCGACAGTGTGCCACCAAGACGCGAATTTATAGAAAGAAATGCTCAATACGCTAGACTTGATATTTAAAAAAATACTGTAAATAAAATAAAGAGCGATATTACTGCTTAGGTAATATCGCTTTTTACTTTAAAAACTTGCTACCAAATCAAATTATATTGGTTGTAAAAATTTTTCTAATTAATTTAGATAAAACACTTCAGTTTTTAATATCTCACCATTTTGTTTAACAACAACGCCATAAGGACGTTTTTTATCAAGGTTTGATTTTGCTAAAAAATCAAGTTTTTGATATTCGCCTGCCTTAACTGTAACATCTGAAGCAAGTACTTTACCTGTTGATAGATCAACTATATCGATCTTGCTATCATCTGCAACTTTAATTTCAAGTAGATTATCTACTGTTAGGTTCATATCCAAAAGATTTTTATGAATATAAACTTTTACTTTGCCACTTGCAGGCTTAAATGTTTCCGGCTCATAAGCCTTACCTAAAGAAGATACATGTTCAAAATCTTTACCTTCACATTTAAGCGGCTTAATATCTAGCTTCCTTGTAACATCAATTCCTGCATTAGTTACTCCTTTATTAGAGTAGTTAGGCATAATATATCCGTTTTTCCAGTAAGAATCTTCGCGCCCTTCTACTTTAATTTCAGATAACTTATCTCCACTAATATCATCAAGATAGTAAAGAACAACGTATTTTTTGCCGTCAGTTCCCGTATATTTATGATATTCTGTTTCTACCATTTCTGAAATAGAAACTTGGAATGCTAATAAAAATATTCCGAAAACAAGCACTAAAGTTCTTGTGAGTTTTTCTTTCATCTTATTTACCTCCTATTTAATTCAGTAGCAGAAATATTTTATCTCTTAATAAATATAAAAAAAAAGTGAATTTTCCAAATTTTTGAGAAAATTTTAGCGTATTTTTGTTCGTTTCAGCTTAAAATCACATCAATCATCTAAATCACATAATTCATAGTTCAGACTTTTTTTACCTACTCTACAGGTAATTCTATTTTATATGTTGTTCCCCTACCTATTTCTGGAAAAATGGAAAATTTTCCATTATGTTGCAGTAATATATGTTGTGATAAAAGAAACAAGAAGCGTGATTTGACTTTTTCTTCAGATAAATCAACAAGAGAGATGATATTGTTGGATATTTCAGGAGCTTCTAATCCTAATCCCGTATCTGTAATTAATATAGTAATAGTATTTTTTTCATCTGAATTATGAACTCCAATATTGATTTGTCCGCCCTCAGGCATAGAATTTGCCGAATATAAAATTACATTCGCTATAGCAAATATAATTTGAGTTTTAAAGCATTTGATTTGATTCTTTTTCGTTTCAATCACTTTGGTTAATTTCACGCCATATCTATTTATTTGATATGCGATTATCTCCAAAACTTCATCTAAAATTTCATTAACAGAACAGCTAGTAAAATGTTGCTCTACATCGTTTCTAAACTCACTCATTTTTTTCTCAATTCCACTTATATACGCAAATTGTTCTGCTAAAATATCTATTCGTTTATTTATATCGCCTATTCCTTTCGCTATTAGTTCTAAATTAGTTTTTCCAATTTTCAAAGGTGCTTTAATTTCTTTACTTAGCATTAGAATGATTTCACTAATAGCTAGTTGATTAGAAGCGCTAGCTATTTGATTACGAAGAAGATGCTGCTCCGTATTTAATCTTTCTATCTCGTTTTGTTTTTTTAATGAATGAATTAAATAATATGCTTTTTCTATAAAATTATAGAGCTCTTTAATATTTTTCTCTTCTATTTCTACTTTTTCCATAGCAGAATTTGCGAGAAAAATTGCAGATTTTTCATCGAAAAAAATGATAGGTATGATTAAAATACTTTTTATTGCTTCATTTTCTTGCGTTGTATTTGGTAGGATTTTAACTTCTTTAGTTTCAAAAGCCCATTCTATTAAACCGCGTTCTTCTAAATCTTTATAGAGCGCTTTTAAATTTTCGGAAGAATGAATTTCGTCCAAATTTTTGATATTTTGGTCAGCAATAATAAAAATATCTAAATCAACTACTAAATATTCTTTTGCCAGAAAAGCAAATACCGTATTAAATGTGTCAAAAACCGTTTTACAATTTGAAAATGTCGGCATCTCAACTTCAAGTTGATTTTCAAGCACTGGCTTAGCTATAGCTTCTTTGCTTTCTAAGTCCGCCTTTTTGTTCAACTTTTCTATCGTTTCATTTAATTCGTCTCGCAAAATATTCACAGATAGCTCCAAAGATCTTATATATTCATCTTGAGGAGTAAAATTTTGTTCATCTTTTTTCTGCTTCACTGTTCTTTTTGCCATTTTACATAAAAAAATCTATAATCTATAATCTATTACCTCTACCTTTTCAGGAACTTTAAAGTTAAATGTACTGTTATCTAACTTCGGATTTACTTTAATCTTTTTAATTATCCAGCTTTGTGTTCCCATATCGCCAACTAATTCAAGTTCTTTAATGTCAGTAAAATCTGGAGTTAAAGATAAATTAACAGTATTTACTCCCGTATTTTGATTCTCACATCGCAAAGAAAGTACATAACTTTTTTTCTTGCTTGAAGAAAGTTCACTTTTAAATGAAGTAGGAATTAAATTTGGAAAAATTTCAAAGAAAAAATAATCTAAAGTAAATGAAGCTACACCTTCTTCAAAGTCAGAAATAACAACATTTTTATTAGTTATGCTATAGTTCCAAAGAGTTTTTCCGTCGCAAACAATTCTTCTGTTGCCTGACTTCAAGTTGAATTTATTACCTTTTTTCGCTTGCAAAAAATAACATGCTGAAGTATGCTTTGCATCGCAAAAATTAATAGAAACCGCTGTACTATTAGCATATTTTTTCTTTATTTTATTAAACACTTCCGTTTTATCGTATTGTGTCCAAACTTTCTGTGTAGCAATCAAACAAAGCACTACAAAAATAAATATCTTTTTCATAATTTTAATTCTCATATTTTATTTATAAATAGGCGATAACGGCAAGCGCGCTTCTACAAAAACTGTAAGCGAACCGCTATGTAAATTTATTGTAATTTCATCGTTAGTCGTTAAATTTCTTGCACCCTCACGAGCTCCTAATTCAAGACTTTCTTTCAACAAGCTCCATTTCAAATTCTGCGTTGTCAATGTTGCTTTAGGCTGTGGAATTAAAGAAATTATCTCATCTTTTTTCAATCTCAACATAACATCTTCTCTCACCACAAAACCATATCTATTTTCTGTACATATACATAAATTAAGTTTAGAAGAATAGCGAATAAAAATGCTCCAATTGTTCAAAGAATGTTCAAACTCGCCTCCGTCTATACCTAAGATCAAACAATTTCTATAACCTGCTTCCATAGCAAATTGCAAAGTTTTTTCAAAATCATTTGTTTCCTGTTCAGCAATATGCACTAATTTATCTTTAGGAAATTTGATATTGTCAGGATTTGCATAAAATGTATCTAAATCACCGATAATTTTCTCAGCTTCAACACCTATTTTCTCTAAATTAAAAACAGAGCCGTCAGCCGCAAAAATAGGAATATCTTGCAATTTTTCAAAAACTTTCGCTTTCGGTAAAATGCCCGCAAGACAAATTATACAATCAAATTTTCCACTAAATTCTATAGTTCTCATTTATGTTTTTATAAGCAACAAAGTCAAGTTATTATATTGTAAGCCATCAATTACATTGAACTTACGCAGAATATTCTCTTTTACCAAATCTTTTGTAATTTGTTCATCTAAAAAACACCAGCAATAAGTGTTCCTAAATGGCAATTCTAAATTATACGAATTTAAGAGAAATATATTATATTTTATGTCATATTTTTTCAAATAAAATGTAGATTTCGGAAAAGAATATTTGTCTAAACCCGTCAAAACAACAATATTTCTATTATATTGCTCCGACTTACGCAGAACATAACGGATAGCTTTATCGTAATCCGGATTTTTCATACTAGCGCTACCTTGCAAAATATAACTATTGATAAGTATAATCAATGAAAAAACAACTAAATAAATATATTGAAATTTCAAAATTTTAGGAAGTAAAACTATGCCACGAGCTCCTAAAATAATGATAGGCAACAAAAGAAATAAAATATCCGTTTCAACATATTTTATATGCAAGAAATATATTGAAAGCAAAAATAAACCACTAGCTCCAAACAGCCAAATTACTAAAAACAAAGTAGAATTAATAAAGCTTGTGCGCGCATCTTCACCAAATTTACCCCGCTTGAAAACTTTCTTAATATAAACAAAAATCAAGAATAAAAGAGGCAGCACTAAAAGCCCTGTAATCAGCAAGTTATTTGATAGCAAATAATTCAAAGAAAGGAAAAAATCTAATATAGAAAATTTGTCTGAAAAAGATAAAAAATTATTTGAAAATAAAAAATAGTAATAAAGAGCAGACAAAATAAAAATAGCAAAAAAATATGCCACTGTTCTTAAAAATAATTTTATCTGTTTTACGAAAAAAAACGAATAGCAAAAACCTACAAAAACTATTATTATTCCGAAAATATTAGAAAGAATAAGCAAAATCGCACTAGCTATTAAAAAAAATATATCAGCACTCCATATAACTTTATTAGTACTTAAAGTATTAAAAAAATTAATTAATGCTATGAAAAATAAAATAGTTAAGCATAAAAATATAGACCAACCATTAAATGCTTGCCAACTCTGAATATGTATCCAAGAAAAAGAAAAGAAAACTGCTACAAATAAAGCTTCTGCTTCAGAATATAACTTGCGTACTAATATGAAACTTAACGGGATAGATAATATTCCCGCAAGCATCGCAGGCAATCTTACAATATATTCGCTATAAATCCCGAAATAATTATAAATTTTATAATTGGCAAAATCTAATAAAAATGCTATAAAATTATGGCTTTTTATATTTTCTTTCACTAAAGAAAAAACAGTAGCTAATGAATCTTGACTACTTATAGACCAAAAAATCTGCTCTTCTGCCGACAAAGAATTTATTGAACAAAATATATAACGCATAATTATGCCAAGCAAAATAAATGTCAATAAAATCCATTTTGTATATTTATTTTCAAATTCCAACATAATTTAATATTATATATTTCCCTAATTGTTAACTTTCCTAATATTATAGAAATCGGACAAAAACAGAAAAAATGAAGTTATACCGTTTTGAATAAATTTTACGCTTGTTAGCCATTAGTGCTAAAGTGAAACTTGACCTCTCCTAATCTCTCCAAAGGAGAGGAAATTAAAAATTCTCCTATTGAGAGGAGTAACTGCGAAGCGGGGAGGTTGAGGCTTCGCCTGCCACCCCTTCGTCCCGAAGGGGAATTTGTAGCCTAACCTTCAAGCAAGTTAAATTTTTAAAAATCATAAAAATCAGAGTTCAGACAAAAAAAATATTATGTCACCCCTACGGGGTTTGTCGTTAATTTTATTAATAGACTTCTGACTTCCGTCTTCCGTCTTCCGTCTTCTGACTTCCGTCTTCTGACTTCCGTCTTCCGTCTTCTGACTTCCGTCTTCAAACTACCCCGTTAAACTTCCTTTGCCTTCCTACGTGCAAAAGGGAAATTTCAACTCAATTTTGACATTATAACTTCATATTTTCTTTATAGTTATTACAATATTGCTTGATTTTACATTCCGAACATTTTGGACGTCTCGCTATACATACAGCGCGCCCTAAGCGAATAAAATAATGAGTAGAATTTACCCAATATTTTTTATCTATGATTTTCATCAAATAGCGTTCAATAGCTTCTGCGTTCCGCGTTTTGACAAAACCGAGTAAATTTGTAATTCTAATTACATGCGTATCTACAACTATACCTTCAGGTTCAAAATAATTTCCTAAAACACAATTTGCTGTTTTACGTCCAACACCCGGCAGCTTTACGAGCTCTTCCATCGTGCTTGGCACTTCTCCCGAATGATTTTCTAACAAATAATTAGAACAACTTATGATATTTTTCGCTTTATTTTTATAAAAACCTGTAGAAAAAATTATTTCCTCAACATCTTCATTTTCTGCATTTGCAAGCTCTTTAGCCGTCGGATATTCAGAAAACAATTTTGGAGTAACCATATTCACGCGCTTATCTGTACATTGTGCCGAAAGAATTGTAGCTATAAGTAATTGAAATGGCGAAGTATTAATTAGATCGGATTTAACATTAGGATATTCCTTTTCCAGAATTTCCATAATTTTTGCGATACGCTTTTTATCATCTTCTATTTTATTCATATCTTAAATCTGTATTGATAATATCTTGTTTTTCTTTCTGCAAACAATTTATTTGCTGCAATCCTTGCATATCCCCTACCTTGAGTTTTTGTTGCAACTCCTTAAGTTCTATCTCGATAGCTTTCACGCGCAGCCTAGCTAGTGCAACACCGACAACTTTTTCTGTATTTACTTTAGTTTCAATCTCAGTAAACTCTTTCCATTTTGCACTCTGGGAAAACTCTTCCATTTTCAATTTCAAAAGCAATTGAATAAGTTCTTCATCTCTATCTTCTTCTTTCATTAGCTCTTGAACAACATCTTCAGCGTCCCAAAACTCGTTAATTATTTCAAAAATAGATTTAGCTATATCAGTTATAAAACTATTTTCTGCAACTCTGTAATCTTCTTTTATAGTCTTAAAATTTTGTTTATTTTTCAAAATAAACTTAAAAATAGTTTTTTCTTCAGGAAACAATTTTTCTGCATCAAAAAAAACATCTTTTGTGCTAGCTTCATTATTTTCTTCTTTATTACTTGCTTTAGGCTTCGCGTTATTTCTTAATAAATCTCTATAAATATTTTTCAAAATTTCAATTGGCATATTAAAAATTTCTTTAATATTTTCAAGATAAAAAAGATGTTGAGTTTTATCTTTAATTAAGAAAATCAGTTTTATTATTTCTTGAATAGTTTCGGATTTTTCAGCAGGTGTTTCTAATTTATTTTCGTTTCGTTTCCTGTCGCAAATAAAATCTACAAACGAGCAAGCGTGATTTTTATGATACATAAATTCGTCGTATCCACCTTCAAGATTTATAAGTGTATCGGGATCTTGCCCTTCTGGTAATTTAATAATTCTTAAATCAAAACCTACTTCAAGCGCTGCCGGTATTCCACGCAAAGCTGCATTCATACCTGCCAAATCACCATCAAACAAGAAATAAAGAACATTCACATTTGTATGCTTTTTCAAATAGATAAGTTGCTCTTTCGTTAGTGCCGTTCCACACGGAGCTACAACGTTTTTTATTCCAGCTTGCGATAAAGAAAGCACATCTAAATAGCCTTCAACTATAAAAACTTCGTCAGTTTTGCGTATAGAATTTTTAGCTTCAGCAATTCCAAAAAGTGTTCTTTTTTTATCGTAAATAACTGTATCAGAAGAATTTATGTATTTTGGAGATGATTTATTTCCATCAATTTGTCGCCCACCGAAAGCAATTGTTCGCCCTAAATAATCTTTTATTGGAAACATTGCACGATTGCGAAAAAAATCGTAAAACTTATTATTCTTGTTAACTACCAAGCCCGATTTAATAACTAGCTCCGTAGAAATTCCACGTCGCATAAATTCACGAAAAAGAGCGTCCCATTTGTTAGACGAATATCCAAGAGAAAATTCTTTTATAGTTTCCATACTCAAATTACGCTGCTTAAAATAATCAAGAGCTTCAACACCACTATTTTGGACAAGCAACATTGAGTAAAATTCTTGAGCTATGTTATAAAGATCGCGTATTTCGGACTCCTCGCTTTGCTCAAATTCTTGCAAATCTATATTTATTCCGCAACGCTTTGCTAACTCGCTTACCGCTTCAACAAAAGACAAATTCAGATATTTTTGAAGAAAAGAAATAGCATTTCCACCTTCATTGCAACCAAAACAATGAAAAAAACCTTTTTCCGAAACAGAAAAAGAAGGTGTCTTCTCACTGTGAAACGGACATAAAGCTTTATAGTTTGAACCTACTTTTTTTAAACTTATATATTCACCTATAAGCCCAACAATATCCGTTCGCTGCACTACCGCATCAATTATTTCTTTGCTTATTCGCATTTTACTCTAAAATATGAACTACTATAATTTTTGATTTAATACTTCTTCAATTGCTTCAACTTTAATAGCGCCAACACGCAAAATTTTTGGTTTCTCTACTATTGATAAAACTGTTGATTCAAGTTTATATTTGCACTCGCCACCATCAATAGCTTCATCAACTTGCTCAATTATATAAGGATTAACTTGAGAAAATGAAGTCGGAGCTCCGTCGCCCGATATGTTTGCCGATGTCCCCGCTAAAGGGGTGCCTACTCTATCGGCAAGTTCGCTGAAAATTTTGCTATCAGGAAAACGAATAGCTATCGTATCCATTCCCGCAGTAACTAGCTTAGGCACAGTTCTACTAACATTCGGCAATATAATAGAAAGAGGACCAGGGAAAAAATGTTCCGCCAAAATATAAAATAAATCAGGTGTTGCATCGCAAAGCAACTCAACAGAACTAATTGACGAAATATGTGCCGCTAAAGCCTTAGAAAAATCACGACCTTTGATAGCATAAATTCGCCTTATAGCTAGCTGATCAAATATACTAGCGCCAATACCATAAACCGTTTCCGTAGGAAAAAGAAACACTTTTTCTGAAAACAAATTTTTACTATCCTTTGTCATTTACTATTATATTTTTAAATGGAAAAATCTATGAAGATTTTCATAAAAACTACTCGCTACCTTTGACATCATCACTGCCACTTACGCTACGCCGCATACGATGGGTTTCCTTTTTATCTGTTAATTTATAACTTACGCTAAGCGAAATACTTCTAGGCATAATTTCGTAATTACTTTGCGAATAAAAATTGTCACCATAGCTCGTCGTTTCCATTTCCGAAGTAATTAAGTTATTTAACGATAAAGAAAGAGATAACCTATTATTTAATAATCTATAAGAACAACTTGCACTTAGCGACTTAAATCCCTTAGATTCACTTTGTATGCTTATAGAACTAGAAGAATAATAACCAAAAAGTTGAAACGAAAAATTATCCATATTGATATAAGTACTACCATTAAAACTAATTCCGTTAGACTTGCTATTTACACGTTTATTAGTAAAAGTACTAGGAATTTCATATAGCGTTCGATAATAACTACCTCCTAAATTGACATTCCACCAACTAAATAACTGCTGCCCAAAACTAGCATAAACATTAAATCCCTCTGTCTTAGCTATGTTTTCGGGACGATAAACAATTATACCATCTATCAAATTAACATTACTTTGTACAACACCATTTGTATTACTATATCCTAAAGATGCAGATAAATTTGTACCCGTTGTAGTAAAAAACATATAGCCTAACCTGAAAGAATTAGTATAATTAGGTGCTAAATCAGGATTACCGACAGTTGCAGATAAAGAATCTGATCTTAATATATAACGCGGATTTAAATTATTTTGCCAAGGACGACTAAAATACCGACCATAGCTTGCATTTAATGAATGCGCCATACTAATTTTGTAAGATAAATGTAAAGTCGGAACAACACTCCAATACTTCCTTGAAAAACTTGTATCTATTGCATTCTGAAAATAATCAAAATCTGTATGAGCTAATCTTAAACCTAATTTAATACCTAAAGATGATATTTGTTTCTTCAAATTAATATACATAGAACCTACTTGCGAAAAATAATCGTAATTATCACTTCTTGGGAAAATATTACTCCACTCTCCATTTAACTTTTCGTCATAATCATACTTGCGATATATCTTGTTTATATGAAAATTACCACCTGTTTCTAAATTTACTATTCCTTTAAAAGGATGTTCATAATCACATTTTATATTAAATGAATTACTACTGTTGTTTTGTATGTTACGAGCCTCTATAGTTTTCAACTCATCTTCCGAACTTATAGGATTATATATACTTGTATAGAAACTATTGTCGGGAGAATTATTTTCAGAATACATAAAATCAATCCACAAATTACGACCCTCTTGCTCAAACTTTTTATGATAATTTAATGTGCTTGACAAAGATCCAGAAGAACGGTTTGAATTGATACTCCTTTCTATATCTTGATAGATATTTTCATTCTTTCTGCGAAGCGAGCTAATATTATTCTCATTATCAGACTTAGACTTATAATAAGCTATAGTAAATGAAAATAAATCTTTTTCGGTTAAATCATAATCAAAACCAATGCTACCATTTAAAGAAGGACTTGAAGATAAATTATGCGTATTATTTACTATAGAAGTCGTGTCAAAAAGCTGCCAATTATTATATAAATTATAAGAAGTATGTTCATTTTTTGATATACTTCCTGACAATCTGCCAAAAATATTAAATTTCTTTTTTTTATAATTACCATTAAAAGAACTATTAAGACTTTTCCTCTTCTTAAAATCTAAGCTACTACTTCCACCCGTTGAAACATATCCGTTAAATCCCAAGTTCTTATCTTTTTTCAAAATAATATTAATCACTCCATTTTCACCTCCGTCAGCATATCTTGCCGAAGGATTGTGCATCAATTCAACTTGATCTACCATCTCCGAAGGAACAGCTTCCAAAGGCATACGAGGTTTTTTCCCGTCTATTAATATATTAGGTATCTTACCTAACATTTTTACAACGCCATCAGGTTCAATAGTTACAGAAGGTAAATTTCTAAGAACATCTTTAGCATCGCCGCCCTCTTTGACCAAATCTTTCTTGATATTGAAAGTATATTTATCTATACCTACAACCATATCAGGACGTTCCGCCGTTACTGTTACTTCTTCCGTTTCTAAGGTTTCAGAATGCAAGATAATTTCAGGCAAATTAATACTTTCTAAACCTTTTTTCAAAAGAATATTTGGAATAAATAATGTTTGATAGCCGACAAATGACACTTTAAGAAGATATTCCCCGAAATCAGTTTTTATCTCAAACTTACCTAAAGCATCGCTTATTGCTCCCGTTACAATTGAGCTATCTTTCGCAGCTAATAAACTTATGCTTGCACTTTTAAGAAATGTTTTAACAGTATCGGTATCCGTAACTTCTACTGTAAATATTTGACCGCTAACTTTAGCCATAGGCGTTGTAGGATCTGAAAGTAATTTTACTTGAAATAAAAAACAAAATAAAATTACACTTAGAAAAGTATATAAAAATCTTGAAGAAAACATAGTAACATACCTATAAATTATTTTATAAAATATTTTTCCAATAATAATTTGTCAAAAATTCCCCTTCAGATTGAAGGGGTGGCTATAGAGATTAATTCTCCTTTTAAACCTCCTCCGGCTCCTCCAAAGGAGGAGAGCCCTAAAATTTCCCCTCCTTTGGAGGGGCTAGGGGAGGTCAAACTCCCCTTCAGATTGAAGGAGTGGCAGACGCTAGTATGACGGAGTAATAAAAAAATTATTGATAATAAACTTTGCCGTCTTTCATATTTATAATTGTATCTGCACAATCAGCCATCTCTTCGCTATGTGTAACTATTAAAAAAGTAGTACCGAGTTCAGCATTTATTTCTTTAATAAGTTTTAACATATTTATAGCTGTAGCAGAATCTAAATTTCCTGTAGGTTCGTCTGCAAAAATAATTTCTGGCGAATTAACAAGCGCACGAGCAATGGCAGCACGCTGCTGTTCTCCGCCTGAAAGCTCATTAGGTCGCTGTTTTTTAATATGCAAAATCTGCATTTTTTCCATTATGTACAATGCTTTCTCTTCAGCTTTATTTTGCGAAGCTCCAGAAATAAGTGTTGGCATCATAACGTTTTCCAACACATTAAATTCAGGCAAAAGATGATGAAATTGGAACACAAATCCTATATGCTTATTTCGCAGTTTAGCTAGTTCGTCGGAGCTCATATTTTTATACAAAAACTCTTCACCTGTATCACTTTTGAACAAGACTTCACCTGAATCAGGCGCATCAAGTGCTCCAAGAATATAGAGTAAAGTAGTTTTACCCACTCCTGAAGCACCCATTAAAGCCGTAATTTTCCCTCTTTCAATATCTAATGAAATATCATTTAATACGCAATTTTTCTTTTCACCTTTAATAAAGAAAGTTTTTGTTATATTTTTTGCTGAAATTATTGGCATATTAAAATCTATATCTAAACCCAAGTCCGCTATTTATTATGCTATAATCTAAAGTATAGAAAGAAAATAATTCTCGTTTTTCTGCACTGCCATAAACAGCTTGTAAATTCTGCATAGAAGTATATGTAAAGAAAGCATCAATTGTTAAATTTTTAGCAAGAACTATACTGCAACCTGCTCCGATTATATTTCTGCTATCATAACCTTCATCGTGTGGATATTCAAAAATTGTTTTATATGGCGAAGTAACTCTCGTATAGCTAGCTCTTACATATAGTGGCAATGTCGGAATTCTATATTCTGCACCTATTCCAACTGTAAGACGTTTTTTCAATTTATCTTTTATGTTGTCATTTAGGCAGTCATAAAAGAACATATCTTTCCTGTAATAATAATTATAATTATAATAATCATCATTGTCAAATCTTAATGCTGCAGCATTTTGATAAGATGTAGCTAAAGAAAGTACTAATCCGTTAAAATGTGTTGAAGCAGCTAAGGAAAATTCAAATGGAGCTGTAACACTATATTCGTTTTTTCCCTCATAACTGTCCCTAAAAGTTTGTTGTTTAAGTTTATCGTTGTCATCATACTCTACTTCATACATTGTTTTATAATCTTCTTCTATAAAGATATGGCAAGGTGTTTTCACTGTAATTCCTATGCGTAAGTAATCTTCTAAACGGAATTGCACGCCGAAAATACCTAAAACAGATCCGACAGATTGATTAAGTTTATCTGTAACTCTAACTTCATTTACATCATCAACCTCAAATTCATTGTGTACATTATGAATATCACTTTCCGTGTAAACTCTATAGTAGTCGTAGTTTCCTACTCTTGCAACAAAAGAACCACCTATTGCAAAATTATCAGTCAAATCAACGCCAACACCAACTACTAAATTATGTAGCCCACCTGTTTCGGAAATTCTACCTACTTGTTCCATATTGTTTTGGATTTTTGTGTTATAATTTGAATCAACCAACCAAGTTTCATAAACCCAAGACGACTTTGCATCTGCTTGCTGAGCTATAAAAGTATTATTAGGATTATATGCAGAAAATTTATAATCTGCATCAAAATTATTCTCTAAAAAATAAGCAAAACCAAACGTGTAATTAATGTCTTCGTCTTCTGCTATCGGTATTTCAAAAGGTAAAGCAAATTGCACATTAGAAAAATACAAATCGTTTAAACTTTCTGTTTTTGTCTGACCTAAATAATTTGTCTCAACATCTGTAGAATTAAAGTTTAATCCCAATCCTAACTCATAGCCATGGACTAAAGCTAAGCCCGCAGGATTAAAAAGAACAGTTGAAGCATCGTCTGCAAAGCCATAATAAGAAACACCTAAAGCGCCTACACGAGGCGAAAATGCAGTGTTAGATTTTGAAAAACGTAGAGCATCTTCTATAAATTGAGAAGATAAATACTCATAGTTAAATAAAAATAATCCTGTGAAAAATATCACCTTAAAAAAAAGATTGCGCATATTATTTCCCTCTAAATAATAAAAATTAATAATTCACTAAAATACAAAAAAGAAATGAAAAAAATAGAATAATATTAAGATTTAAGGTAATTATTTTAGACTTATAGCAACTTGTTCCAAAAAGAAAATATAAATGTAGTATAAAAAGTATTATTTCTTCACTTTTTTAGAAAAAATCATTAAATTTGTGATTTGATACCAATTATACATATATTATTTTCAAATTCAATGAGCCGAAACAACATTTCTTCTAATATGTCATCAAAAAAAAAAGAACGGATAGGCTGGTATTTTTATGATTTTGCTAATTCTGCTTTTGCAACAACTGTAACAACAGTATTTTTAGGACCTTTTTTAACAAGTGTAGCTAGTGCAGCTGCTAATGACGCTGGAAATATTCCGTTTTTATGGTTTGAGATAGCAGCGGGTTCTTATTTTCCTTTCATTGTATCTTTATCTGTTGCTATACAAGTTTTCTTATTACCTCTTATTGGCTCCATAGCAGACAATACTAAGTACAAAAAACATCTTTTATTTTTAACAACTTATATCGGCTCTTTATCAACTCTAGGATTTTACTTTGTTACGGGAACAAATTACGCCTTAGGTGGCGCTCTTTTCGTAATAGCTAATATAAATTTTGGCGCAGCTTGTGTTGTTTACAATTCATATCTAAGTTATGTTGCGGGTGAAAAAAGTGCTGAAACTGTCTCATCTATGGGCTGGGCTTACGGTTACATAGGTGGCGGAATTTTATTGTTACTCAATCTTTATTTTTTTTCAAATGCCGAGCATTATGGAATATCTACAGAATTGAGCATAAGAATTTGCTTAGCTAGCGCAGGATTATGGTGGGGATTGTTTGCATTAATTACGTTTTTTACTCTACGCAATTCGCCAAATAAACCACATCACACCACAAACAATATACTGTCGCACGGTTTTACTTCGTTAATAAAAACAATTAAAGAAGCTAAAAACTATCCGCAAGCTCTTATATTTTTATTAAGCTATATGTTCTATAACGACGGCGTTCAAGCTGTTATTGTTTTGGCAGCACAATTTGGAAATGCAGAAATCGGCTTGACAATGGATACTTTAATCACTGTAATTTTAATAATCCAATTTGTTGCATTCTTCGGCTCATTATTTTTCGGTTATCTTGCAAAAAAAACTAATCCTTTATTAGCTCTAAAAATTAGTATTGTTATTTGGATATTAGTTATTTTCTATGCTTATTTTTTCCTTTATACCAAACTTGATTTTTATATTATGGGAATTGTTGTAGGAATAGTTTTAGGTGGAACACAAGCTATTTCGCGTTCAATTTACTCTCAAATAATTCCTATAGGGAAAGAAGCGGAATACTTTAGCATTTATGAAGTTAGCGAAAAAGGCACTAGCTGGTTAGCTCCTTTTCTATTTGGTTTAATCTATAATTTCACAAACTCTTACCGAACTGCAATAATTTCTATTGTACTGTTTTTTATAATCGGCATAATACTATTGCTGAAATTTGATTTTATCGAAGCTAAACAAAAAGTTAAAGTTACGTTGCAATAGAAAGTAGCATTTCGCTACAATACAAACGGGCAGGCAATTTGTAAAATACAATTTACCTACCCGTTAAAAATAAAAAGCTATTAATATGGAGCTCCTAAGCGCTAAATAATTATTTACGTAACGACAATTCAGAAATTATAGTACGATAGCGAGTAATATCTTTTTTAATTAAATAGTTTAATAATTTACGACGTTTTCCAACCATCATAATCAAACCACGACGAGTATGATTATCTTTTTTGCGAGTTTCCAAATGTTTCGTTAAATTTGTAATACGTGTTGTTAAAATCGCAATTTGCACTTCAGCTTTTCCGCTATCTTTTGGATTATCACCATATTTAGCAATAATTTCAGCAGTTTGTTCTTGAGTTATCATTCTTCAAAAAAATTATTATTAAAACAAGACTACAAAAATAACACTTTTTTATTTAATTTACAAACAATTAGAAAAATTTATTAAAAATAATTTAAAATAATTTTAATTTACCTACTCAAACAATTCTTTTTGTCATTAAATAACTGTTCAATAAGATCATCACTTGTATCAAATTTTTTTTCTTCGCGAATAAATCGTTGAAATAGAATTTCTATTTGTTTCCCGTAAATATCTTCATCAAAATCAAATATATGTACTTCTATATTTTTTTCAGAATTATCATAAAATGTCGGTCTATATCCAATATTTGTCATACCTTTTAGGCTTGTTCTTTTTGACTCGTCAATAATTACTTCGCAAGAATAAACCCCATTTTTAGGAACAAGTTTACTTTGATTATTCACAATTATATTAGCTGTAGGAAACCCTATTTTTTGTCCTATTTGTTTTCCTTTAACAACTTTTCCAGCGATGGAGTATTTACGCCCTAAAAACATATTTGCGTTTTCAATTTCACCATTAATTAAGTAATTGCGAATTTTTGTACTTGAAATATATGTATCTTGAAAAACGATAGGCTCGCAAGGAATTATTTTTGTTTCTGGCAAGTTTATTTTTTTCACAAAGTCATAATTTCCTTCGCGATTTTTACCGAAAGAATGATTAAATCCTATATATAATTTCGTAAAACCGATTTTTTGATATAAATAATTTCTAACAAAATCTTCGGCAGTTATATTTGCAAATTCCTTGTTAAACGGAACAACAAGAACTTCATTAACATTTAATGTTTCAAAACAGTTAAGACGTTCATCTATTGTTGTCAGAATTTTAAAATTCGGATTAAATACTGCACGCGGAATTGGTTCAAAAGTTATAATCATAGCAGAAAGTTTCTGCTTTTGACTTTCGTTTTCACTAGCTACTAGCGTTTCTATTATCTTACGATGTCCAAGATGCACACCATCAAAAGCACCAATAGCTATGGCGCGCATCTTGGAATATGGAATTTCATCTATCTGATTATAAATTTTCATTTATATCTTAATATCTGTAATGCTCTGCTTTATAAGGTCCTTCTATAGGAACGCCTATATAATCAGCTTGTTCTTTCGTTAATTTTGTTAATTTTACACCTATTTGTTCAAGATGTAATCTTGCAACTTCTTCATCAAGATATTTAGGCAATCTATAAACTCCTATTTCATAGTCTTTCTGCCATAAATCAAGTTGCGCTAGTGTTTGATTAGAAAAAGAATTACTCATCACAAATGACGGATGTCCTGTTGCACAACCTAAATTTACTAAACGTCCTTCAGCAAGAATAAAAATCGCATTACCGTTTTCAAAAACATATTTATCTACTTGCGGCTTAATATTGATTTTCTTTATTCCTTTATGTGCGTCAAGGCGTTCAACTTGAATTTCATTATCAAAATGCCCGATATTACAAACTATACTTTGATCTTTCATTTTTAGCATATCTTCTAAAGTAATAACATCTTTGTTTCCAGTTGTTGTAACAAAGATATTAGATACTTTCAAAGCTTCTTCCAAAGTTGTAACTTCAAAACCTTCCATTGCCGCTTGCAAAGCACAAATCGGATCAATTTCCGTAACAATAACTCTAGCACCATAACCTGCCATAGAGCGCGCACAACCTTTTCCTACATCGCCATAACCAAGTACGCAAACAACTTTTCCTGCAATCATAACATCTGTAGCACGTTTTATTCCATCTGCTAAGGATTCACGGCAGCCATAAAGATTGTCAAATTTTGACTTTGTTACAGAATCATTCACATTAATTGCAGGTATTAAGAGCTCCTTCTGAGCCATCATTTGATACAAACGATGTACGCCTGTTGTTGTTTCTTCTGAAACTCCTTTGAGCTCTTTCACTGTATTATGCCATTTTTTATTATCAAAACTTAAAACTTCTTTTAATAGATCTAAAACAACTTTTTCTTCCCTGTTCGCTGGCGTTACATCAAGAAGCTTTGGATTATCTTCGGCATAAAATCCTTTGTGGACTAACAAAGTAGCATCACCACCATCATCAACAATTAAATGTGGTCCTAAATTACCGGGAAAAGATAAAGCTTGCAAAGTACACCACCAATATTCCTCTAAAGTTTCGCCTTTCCAAGCAAAAACGGGAACGCCAGTTTCTGCAATCGCAGCTGCTGCATGATCTTGTGTTGAAAAGATATTGCAGCTAGCCCAACGTACATCCGCTCCTAAAGCGACTAAAGTTTCAATTAAAACAGCTGTTTGTATTGTCATGTGCAAAGAGCCTGTTATCCTAGCACCTTTAAGAGGTTTCGTATCAGCATATTTTTTACGTATGCTCATTAAACCCGGCATTTCTTTTTCAGCGATCTCAATTTCTTTGCGACCCCAATCAGCCAAACTAATATCTTTTACTTTATAAGGTAAAGTAGTAATTAATTCTTTCATATCTCACTTATTTTATTTGTTAAAAAATTTATAATAATTTTAAAAATAAACAAAATATTATATAAAACCAATATGTTTTGAAAAATATTTATTTTTCTTACAAAAAAACTCCTTACATATATTGCAAGGAGCTTTGCTTTCTAGTTTCTATTAAATTAAGATATATTATTATTCAAAACTTTCAATGTCTTGCATAATAATATAGTCGATTCTTCCTAATTTGCTTCGTTTCATATCGCCGGTTATCGCAACTTTTGAAAGGTGTGCGTAATTGCTTATTTTTTTGAATGCAAAAGAGCCGTCTTCGTGAAGTACGAAATAAATTTTCTTTTTGTATAAAAATACTAACGGACTGCCCTCTTCTACTAATTTTTTTGCGTTATCTTTAGTTAATTGCAAATCTTTTTCGCCTTTAATAACAGCATCCAAAGAAACGATTTGTCCTCCTTTGTAAGTTTTTGCCTTTTTAGATGCTTCTAATGGTGAGTTCAAACCTACAAAAAGTAAACCAAAAATTACACTTAAAAGTAATACTTTTCTCATTTTTTTTCCTATTATATTTATGTTAAATAAAAAAATAGAAGTTGCTACTATGTAACAACTTCTACTGTTAAATCAAAAAATTATCGTTTTGCGTAAGGAACGTTTTCAGCTTTTTGGTATGAAATATAAACTTGAACGAACACATTGTCGCCTGATCCTTGTAAGAAATTACCAGCTTTCTTTAGCACAAGAACTTTTGCATAATGTTTTTTATCTAAAGTTCTAGCAAAAAAGATTACACCTTTTTCAGCTTTTTTAGCAATAGGATCGTTTACTAGATCGATTGATTTTTTAGAATATGCAAATTTGTCAAGTGAAGTATCTACAACCAAATTACCTAAATTTTCTAAATCTACATTCATCAAACCAGTAATTTCAGCGTCAGCAGGATTTTTAACTTGAGTATATCCAAGAGCAGAAGCACTACCGAATAATACTTTTCCATCTCTTGCAAAAAGTCCTAAATTCCAGTTTGCTTCATTAGCTATTTTCCAAATTTTTGGAGCACCACCAGCAGTATTAAATAATTCTAATCCACTACCATAAGCTGATGCTGAACCATAAACTCTAATGTCAGATTCAGTGTCATTCTTTTTAAATTGACTAGCTGTAGCCCATTTAAAAGTTGCTTTAGCACCTACTTTGTTATCGATATTTCTACCAGCAATAGTAAATTCATAAACTACGCCTTCTTTAGCTTCGTTGAAGGTGTATTGCGTCATAGATTTTGAGATAGTGTCTGTTACTGCAAATAAATCAGCACCTTCTTCTTTAATGGTAACAATATAATCTTTGAACCAAGTTGAATCCTTTTGTGAGTGCGTCCAAGTGAAAACAAGAGTAGTTTCGTTTACGCAACCTCCCATAAGATCATTAGCCTTAATAGGTATTTCTGTACCTGATGGAGTTATAGGATCATCTTCAATTGGATCACAAGATGTGAAAACAAATAATGTTAAAACAATCACAGCTAAAATGCTGTATAATTTTCTTAAGTTCATTTTTAAACCTTCTATAAATTATTAAAAAAAATAAAACTAATTAAAACATCTACAAATTTAATAAAATATAAGTTGAAAACAAAATAATTTTTGATAATTACATGTTTTTTTACTTCTCTTTATACTTTTTGGGATAATCGAAAAAACGCAAGTCGCCGTTAGTTTCTTCGATTTCTTGCCACTTATTAACGTTAAAATCTATACAAACCGCTCCGCAAGTTGGAACATTGTCAATATAAGTACCTGAAAAATAAGATGATAGCGAAGTTATATCAGGATTATGTCCAAAAATCATAATAAAATTGTTGGAATCATCTGCACTCAACACGAATTTTTTAACATAATTCGTTCCACGCTCATAAATATTTTGATCTATTATAAGTTTATCTTTAGAATAACCCAATTGTTCAACAAATATACTGGCTGTTGTTAGAGCTCTTATAGCGGGACTTGTCAAAATTAAATCGGGCATAGCAATTTTGTTTGAAATAATACTTGCCATCATTGCTGCATCGCTAAACCCACGCGCATTAAGAGGTCGCATTAAGTCCGTCCAATCTGGATTATCCCAACTTGATTTTGCATGTCTTACTAATAGTAATGTTTTCATAATTAAGTGTCTTATTTTATCAAATTGCCAAAATAATAGGCAACAAAAAATCTATGCTTTTATATAGTTCTTCTATACTTTTATTGTTTTCTATTATAAAATCTGAATATCTAATTTTATCTTCTTGAAAAATTTGATTTTTTATTCGTTGTTTTATTTCATTCTGTGTTAATTTAGAGCGATTTTCTATACGAGATATTCTTAAATCTTCGTCTGCAACAACAGCTATAATAAAATCAAACCCTTCTTCAAGTTCCAATTCAAAAAGTAATGCAATATCTACAAAAACAATTTTATTGCCTGCAATAGCTAGCTCATCTATTTCATTTATTATACATTCCAAAACTTTAGGATGAACAATTCTATTTAATCTGTTAAGATTGACCTCACTATCTTCATTTTCGAAAACTATTTTAGCAATAAATTTAGTATTATATCTGTCGTCTATATAACTTTCTTTACCAAATGTTTCTATAATTTTTTGCTTAACAATATTATCGTTTTCGATAATATGTTTAGCTACTTCATCTGCATTTATTACAGGATAGCCTTTTTTTTTCAAATAACTACTAACAGTTGTTTTCCCAGAACCTATTCCACCTGTAATTCCGACAAGAATAAGTTTATCATTGTTTTCTGTTGTGTCAATTTGATTTGTTGTTTCCATTTCCATAGGTTTACGATTAGAAAATAAAGCGAGTGTTCCCTAATACACGCTTAATTCTCTCTTTTTCCGAATTAGACAATAAATTTTGTTTCAAATCTAACATGCGTAAATTAGATAAATTACTCAAAGAATCCGGCAAGTATTTTATTTTATTATTCGCCAACAAAATGATTTTGCAATTTTGTAGAAAAACCATCTCATTTGGTAATTCATTTATATTATTATCTGTTAAATTTAAAGTTACAAGTTGTCCTAATGATTTAATATTAGCAGAAATTTTATTCAAAAAATTATAAGACATATTCAGATGTTGGAGCAATGGTAACTCAAAAATAATTTCAGGTATTTCAGTAAAATTATTATACGATAGATCTAATTCTTTTATTTTTCGCAGATTTCTCAAAGAATTGGATACTTTTTTTAAATGATTTCCACTAATATCTAATGCCAACAAATTACTCATCTGGAAAATTTGTGAAGGCAAAAGTCGTGTTTTCGAGTGTGAAATTTTAAGAACTGTCAAGTTGCCCATGTTTTTCATACTTACAGGCAAATCTTTCAGCCTATTTCCTCCGATATTTAAGGTACAAAGCGAATTTAATTTAGAAAAATCATTGCTTAATTCTGCAATTTCATTCGCACTTAAGTCCAAGTATTTCAAAGATGATAATTGATAAAATTCTTTTGGAAGTTCTGTTAAATAATTATCAGCTAATGATAAATAATGCATTTTTTTTAGATTACCAACACTCGGAGGAATTACAGATATTTGATTTTTGTCTAAGTTTATACTTTCAACAGAATAAGGACATTCATCAAAATTAAAATATCGAATTTTATTTCCTGATAGATCTATATTTTTCAAAAAATCACATTGTGAAAATGATATATTTATATCTTTAATTTTATTTTTGGAAATATCAATTCTTTCTAGCTTCTTTAACTTAGAAAAATTAGCTTCTAACGAAGAAATTTGATTTCCCGCCAACTCAATAATTTCAAGATTTGGTAATTCTAAGAGCTCCAAAGGAAATAATTTTAGCTTATTTTTATTTAATTTAATTTCACGAAGTTTTTTCAGACTAACAAATTCTTTAGGTAGTTCTTCAATATTATTATTACTTAAATCGAGTTTTATTAAGTCTTTCATCTTAAAAACATTGGCAGGCACAGTAGTTATATTCTGTCCTTCTAATGACAAGCTTTTAGTTGAATTTATATCTCCAGATAAACGTTTATAATTACGTGCAGTTCCCTTTCTGTTTATAGGAATGGGTTTCCGTTTTTGGTTTTGACAAAAATATTGGAATTGCTCAGAAAAATATACTTCAACTTCAGCCTTCACTATGTTCATTTCTATACTTTTTTCTCTAGCATACAAAAGCTCAGAGAAAAATATAAAGATAGAAATTATAAATACAGTTTTTTTCAAGTAATAAGTATTGCTACTATATAACATAATTATCTAAATTAATTATAATCTTAAAATATCACTAAATAATAATTTGCCTATAATCTAAAATTCTCCTAAAAAAATCTGTTTAACATTAAAACATTCACAAATATAGTAAAAAAATATATAAATGAGCATAAAATGAATATAAAATTTGTTTCTAAAAGTCGCAAAATGTATAAAATATATAAAATAGTTCTCACAATTATTTATTTTTTTTATTATATTTGTACTAACTTATTAAAAGTTTAACTCATTTTAACGTTTCTATTCTATTATAATAAGTATGGCTAAGAAAAAAACTAAAAAAAAGATAAGATTAGAAGACATTAGAAAATATCGCTGGTCAGCTCTTTTTACTTTTATTATGACCATTGTAATTGCTTTTCTATTGTATGTCTTATATATGTACGTGAGACATTATGACGAGGAAGCATTTGTTAACTCTAAGACAGATATAGTAAAAATGTTAAGCAATATTGTTGCACCTCTTACAGAAGAACAAGCTGATCAATCTGAGTTTAACAAATTATTATATAACTATCTAGACACATATTCCAAACAAAATATTAATTCTACTGACGATATTATATCTATTTATATAAGAACAAACGATCAGTATGCATTTTCAGAACAATTATTTCATTACAGTAATCCGTCTTATCCTCTAAACTTACAATTATATAAAATAGATGAGAAAAATAAAGGTTTACAACGCGAAGACCATCTGTTTGCTTCAATTACTCCAATTTATGGTGCCTTGGGAAACGAAGTTGGGACTATTACTGTTCTATTTTCGACAGATAGTATGGAGGAAAAAGCCTCTAGTTTTATTAATCTTGTTATGTTATTAGCTACCTTTGCCCTGTTACTCTTTATGTTAATTGTATTTTTGCTGCCTAAACTTATACTAAATCCTGTAAATAGTATTGTTAAGACTATGCAATTGGTACAAGCTGGAAATTATTCTGCTAGGATAGAGCTAGATAAGAATGGTACAAACAGAATTAAAAGTGCATATGAATTCGATTTTGCAGTCGAAGTATTTAATGATATAGCGAGTGTGTTAGAAACAAAACATAGAGAACTATCTTCTTTAAATAATAAATTTTACAATGACGTAAACCAACAAATGGAGTTGTTTTCCAAAGAAATTGCAAAAGCTAAAAAATCTGAAGAAAATATAAGTAAAGAGATACAAGCCATCAATAATATTATAGAATATGCTCCTTTTCCAATTATAGAATTAAGTTCTGATTTCATTATAATAAGAAACAATAATATGTTTTCAAAAATATTCGGTTACGAAAACAATGAATTAATAGGCAGAAACATTAGAACAATACTCTACGATTATAATACTCAAGAGCTACAAGAAATTTTTGAAAAAAGCATAAATTCTACAGAAGTTTATAACATAAAAAAAATAAAAGGTAGAAAAAAAACGGGTAAATTGATGGATCTTGAAATAAAATTAGTTTTTATTTCCAATGATATAAAAGGTAGAAACGGATTTATTTTAACAATAAATGACATTAGTGAAACTCTAAGTATGTCTAAAAAAATTAGAGAAAACGAGTCTAGATATCGCAATTTGATTGAAGGAACAGTAACCGGTTATATAATTATACAAGATAATTTTATAACGTTCGCAAACGATGCTACTCTTAGAATCTTAGGCTACCCAAGTTTTGAAGACCTATATGTAACTCCACTCGAAAATATAATAAATCCTGAAGACAGAGAAGCGTTTTTTAAAAAAACTAGCACTGAGGAAAATGAAGCGACTAATTTAGAAATAGAAGTTACTTGTTTTGCAGGTGAAACGAAAACAATTGAAGGCATTCTAACTACTGTTACTATAGATAATATTCAAAGGAAGCAGCTAAGTTTTTATGACATTACGAAACGAAAAAGTACGGAACAAAAATTAATGAATATGAATGAGATTTTAGAACAACGTATTCTTGAACGTACTAAATCTCTTAATAATGCTATGCAATTACTCCGCTCTGAAATTGACAAGAAAGAAGAAATTGCAAGTTCTTTACAAATCAAATCTAATATATTAGATATAATACAAACTGTTTGTATTGTTCATGATCAAGATGGGAAATGCGTATATTTTAATAAATACTTAGAAACGCTTTTAGGTGATCCTAAAAATTATCACAAATCTATATTTGACCCTAATACTAATCCTATAGAATTAGAAGGAATTGAATATGAAATCTTAAGCGATGAGATTTTCTATATTACACAAGAAAACATAGCTAAAGTTGCAAAAGGCGAAATACCGCTACCTAACGCAGACAAAGGCTATTGGATATTGAAAATTAGAAATAAATTTACCGACAATGAGACTTACTATTATCAAATGCAAGGCATTGTAAAAGATGGAATGTTTATTCAAACGGGTATAGACATAACCAATATGGTTGTGACTAATGAAAATCTCAAAATAGCTAAGGAACAAATTGAATTTCAAGCCAATATTATTGATCAAATATCAGCTATATGTTTTCTTTTTAATGCTCATACAGGCGAATGTACTTATGCAACCCCTTATACTGCAAACTTACTTGGAACTACATCAAAAGAATTACTAGGTCAAGGCATTTGGAAATACTTGGATAATAATCCTGAAATTAAAAAAATACGTAATTTAATTAATTCGCCTGACTTAACAACTGAAACAGATTTATTTAGCAATACAATTTTTTATATGCATCAAGCAGATAAGTATTTTAATTTATATATTGAGTTTCTTGAAAACAACAATATCATTTGCTTCGGCTCAGATATTACAGAAAGAATACTGGCACAAAATGAAATTGAACAAAAAAACAAAACATTAGAACAACTCGCAAACGATTTAGAAGAAAAATATAACATATTAAACAACTCCTTAAGTCTTTCTTTAGTATTTGATGAAACAGGTGATGTTGTATATTATAATCCTTACGTATTAGAAGCTTTTGCTCTTTCCGAACAGTATCGCCCGTTCTGGCCAAGTGAAATATATGAAATGTATGGAAAAATGTTTGAAATTATAACTGAAAATGACAAATTTAAATTTACAAAAGAAACTATGAGTAAGATTGTTAAGGGCGAAATCCCTATAGAAAAAGACAACTGGATAATAAAAGTTTGTCATGAAGGTACTAATTTTAAGCCTAAGTATTTTAAAACTCAAGGGGTTGTTCTTGATAATAAATTTATTCAAACAAGTATTGATGTTACTGATATTGTTCTTGCTAATGAAAAATTGAAAAAAATAACAGAAGAACTAAAACTCAAATCTCACATTCTAGATAATATACCAGTAACTTGTATTGTTGCCGATACAAATGGCGACTATATTTATCATAACCCTTATACTATTGAAGCTTTTGCTATTCCTGCCATAACTTCTACACCATCATCATATTTTGAAAATCAAGTGTTTGAAGATATAGACAAAAGATATGAAACTTTTCATGAACTTGGAGTTATTCCCCCTACAAAAGAAAATCTTGCTAAAATAGCAAAAGGGGAAATTAGTTTGATGACTTCTGAGGGTAAAATGAACTGGCTAATGAAAGTTCGTCATGAAGGTACTAATAATGAAACAAAATACTTTAAAACAGAAGGAGTTATAATAGACGGACTATTTATTCAAACGGGAATCGATATTACTTCCGAAATCTTAACCAATGAAAAATTGCAAAAAACAACAGAAGAACTAAAACTTAAATCTCATATTCTAGATAATATACCAGTAACTTGTCTTGTTTCCGATATAAATGGCGACTACATTTATTATTCCCCTTATTCTATTAAAGCTTTTGCTATTCCTGCCATAACTTCTACACCATCATCATATTTTGCAGACGAAATATTTAAAGATATAGACAAAAGATATGAAGTTATAGACGAACTTAACAATGTTATTCCTCCTACAAAAGAAAATCTTGCTAAAATAGCAAAAGGAGAAATTCAATTACGTATTTCTGCTGCTGGTAAAATGAACTGGCTAACGAAAATTTGTCATGAAGGTACTAATTACGAACCAAAATACTTTAAGACAGAAGGAACTATAGTAGATGAACTATTTATTCAAACAGGAATTGATATTACTCGCGAAATCTTAGCCAATGAAAAATTAGAAAAACTTACAGGACAATTACAACTACAATCTGACATATTAGCCCAAATACCTGCAATTTGTATTGTAATGAATAGTAGAACAGGTGGTTTTATTTATACAAACTCCTACACTCTTTCTATTATAGATATCTCAAAAGAAGAATTAGAAGAATATAATATATTTGATGTTTCAAATAGTAGAAATTTATTAGAGCTATTTGTTGAAAATACAGGATTAGCAACTCAAACTAACGAAACTATTACTAGAGAAAAATTAAAACAAAATGTTATATTGGAACATCCAATAACAAAACAATATTTTAGAATAAATAGTGACCTACTTCAAAACGGCGATATAATTTCTGTTGGAATTGATATAACTGAACAAGTCTTAGCACAAAAAGAAATAAAAGACAAAAATACTGAGCTAGAAAACATGACACAAGATTTAATAGTAAAATCAAATATGTTAGACAGCTTAGGAAGTTTATGCTTAGTTTATGACAAAAATGGCGAATGTATATACTGTAATTCTTATACATTAGAAAGTTTTTCTATAACTGATGACCAAAAATATTTACTCAATGATATTAATAATATTAATTTACACCATTCTGAAAATGTAAAATATGAAGTTGTGTCGAAAAGTGAACTTCGATTTACACAAGAAAATATAAAAAAAGTTCTTAATAACGAAATAACTATAAAAACAATCGAACAAGAAAACTATATCTTAAAAATTAGTAACCATAAAATAAATTATGACACTAACTATTTCAAATTACATTCTACAATAAAAGATAATCTGTTTATTCAGTCGGGAACAGATATTACTGACCTTGTGTTAAGCAATAACAAATTAGAAGAGTTAACAAAACAATTAGAAGATGCTTTAATTGAAGAACAAGAACTTAATGAACTAAAAACTCGTTTCGTTTCTATGATATCACATGAATACAGAACTCCGCTTACTATTATTCTTTCAAGTGTAGCAGTAATTCAACAAGCTATAGAAAATAACCGAGCTGATATGGCTACAAAATTTATAGAAAGAATTGAAAAAGCAGTTAAAACTATGTCTAACCTAATGGAAGATGTTCTAGCCTTTGGAAAAGCAGAAGCTACAGAAGTTACGAACATTGAGGAAATTAACTTAACTACATTTATATCAGATATGATATTAAGTTTAGATTCAGTTTATAAACAATATACTTCTAAAGTAAAATTAGAAGTTATAGGTGAAATACCAATTATTAAAACAAATGAAAAATTATTAACTCATATAATACAAAATTTACTTACAAACGCAATAAAATATACTACTAATAGCGAAGATGCTATAATTAAAATTGTTAAAGAAAATGAAAATATAAGAATAGATGTTATAGATAAAGGTATCGGCATTCCGGAAGAAGATCTAAAACATTTATTCCAAGACTTTTATCGCGCAACTAATGTCGGAAATATCCAAGGCACAGGACTTGGAATGCGTATCGTAAAAGATAGCGTAAATAAACTTGGGGGTAAAATTACTGTAGAAAGTAAAGTAAATGTTGGTTCAACGTTTACTGTGGTTTTACCAATTAACACTCCCCCCCCCCCGCA
>JAAYTD010000068.1 GCA_012518115.1 Ignavibacteria bacterium
TAATTGGTTTTTCTGGTGTACCTTTTGCATATATTTTAGCGCCACGATTAATACAAATAGCTGATACTGCTGCTTGATCGCCTAAAATAATTGTTCCCGGTTCTATGTTTAATGTTGCTCCTTCCATTACATGTACCACGCCACGTAATTGATAAACTTTGTTGCCTTTCAAAGTTATAGAACTTGTTATATCGCCTTTCAATGTACTGTCAGATTGTACTGCTGGCGGTACTGTTACAGTTAAAGGTCCTACAACTTGAGATACATAATTATCGTTACCTTGTTCACGCATACGAACATATATTTTGCTCTTAGGTGGATAAATAGTTGGCACTTGACCAGCTGCTTTAGTTGGTTCTTTGCTATTTACATCTTTGAAACTCTTCGCATTCTTGCCTACTGATAATAAATTCCAAGGACCTGTTTCACTTTCAGACCATTGAAATTCAAATACTTTCTCGAATGTACGAGCTCCTTTGCTATCTAATGTGTCCCATTTGATAGTATAAGTCTTGCCATAACGTAATTCTTCACCGTTACTTGGACTTTTTAGATTCAAGTCTGCTGCATTTACCTTTACAAATGACACAGCAAACAAAATAATGAAAAATTTAAGTAACTTACTCATTTTTTTCTCCATTTTCTCCATTTAATATTGGTTATAAAAAATATTATTATAAAAATTTATTAATTATTTACTTGTTTATTTATCTTGTACTTAATTGTACTTACAATTTGAAAACAATAGCTACTTTGTGTAATTTGTATTTATTTACAGCTTATAGCTTATACCTAATGAGAAACCGCGTCCTCTAATTCCATTAGCTACTTGTTTTCCGCCTTGTTCCCAAATGCTTTTTTCACACAATATATCTTTTGCAACAAGTTTCAGCTCTAGATTATTAAAGATAGTTTTTCTTATAGATAAGTCTAACAAGTTACGTGGTAATTCATACACATGAGGATTTTCGAAAGAATATCGCGAAATATCAGCAACTTGTATAATTCTTTTACCAAATATGTTGTAACTAACATCAACACCTAAATCTATATCATGGTTATAATAATATAGTCCAAGATTTAATGTATAAGGACTTTGTCCCCACATCTGTCTTGTTTCTGTTTTTCCTACTTGTTCTACAGTAATTTCTGAATTAATAAACGCTAGATTACAGTTTACCATAAAATCACTCAATAGATAAGTTATAAATCCTAAGTTCTTTCTAAACTCAAGTTCAACTCCGTATGAGCTAGCTAGTCCGTCTGCATTTGCAAAAGTTCGTTTAAAGTTGGAAGATGTAGGGATTATAGTTTCTTCTATTGCATTTGTAAATGATTTATAGAAGAAGCTAGCGCTTAATACTTCGCCCGGATTTAAAAAGTATTCCCAGCGTAAGTCATAGTTCCATATTAGAGCTCTTTCTAAATTAGGATTTCCCGAAACATCGCCTTGCCATTCATAATCATAGTAAGTAAAAGGAGCGCATTCTCTAAGTGTTGGTCTAGTTAAAGTTCTGCTTACTGAAGCGCGTAAGTTCATTCCTTTAAGTGGCGAATAAATTACATTCACAGAGGGTAAAAGATCTACATATGAATTTTCTGAAAACAAGCTATCAGTTCCTTCTGAAGATATTTTATAGTAACTGCTAAGATTTTGGTTACTTACTTCAACTCTTGCACCTGCAATAAAACGTAATTGTTCTAAAGCTTTCCAATCACCCATCAGATATCCCGCTAATTGTGTTTCGTCAGCTTTATATGCGTCAGTTGGCTTAGTTTCTTCACTATATCCTAATCTATTATGAGTAAAGTTTTCGTTGTTAAAAATTTCAGCAGGTGATTTTGAAAACATACTATCATAAAACTCTTCATCGCCTACATTCGGCACAACATATCCGAAATCGTCATCATATATATTTTTCAATACAAAAGTACTTTTTACGATAGTGAAAGATCTAATATCAAACTCTCTTTGTTTCATTTCGTATAATCCGCCAAATTTTAGTTTCAGATTTTGTTTAAATTTTTCACTATTTTCATCACCGAATATAGGAAATGTATAGTTCATAGAAGCAGTATAAGCATCTTCAATTAAATCTGAAAACATTCTTCCAGCTTGGTATCCGTTACCGTCTAGATTATAAATATCAACTCTATAGTCTTCATTAGGGTTATTGCGTGAATATCTAACTCTTCTAAAATCAGGTTCTTCGCGATTTGAAGTAGAGTAACCTAAATTAAGATCAAGCAAAGCATTTTCTTTAGCTAGATTTTTGTATTCCCATGATAATTGTCCAGCATAAAGTGATTTTTGAATAAAGTTAGAAGCATATTGACGAATTTCATTTTGTTCTTTATATCCTTCAATAATTGTATTTTTATCATCGGAAGAATGATTATAAGTATTTTTCAAACTTATAATATTATTTTCATCTAATCTATAAGCTATGTTAAAAATTCCTCCTAAATTTGTACTGAAATTCATAGCTTCACCTGTACCGAAGTAGTTAAAATGAGAGCCATCTCCACTCATTTGCGAGCGAACGATACTTTCACTAGAGTATGAGTTTCCGTAATTTGCAGAGGCAACTAATCCTATTTCGCTTACTTTTCCTACCTCATATATTCCTGAGTAAGACAATGAGTAGCTACCGTTTAGAGGTGCTGATATAGTCTCTTGTTTCCATACTTTATCACTGAATGAGTTTCCGAAAGCAAGCCATTGATTTGTTGCTTCTTGCAAAGCTTTTTCATCGCTACTATTTTTCAAGGAATTCAGTAGTGTGTTATATTCCATGGGAGTAGATTTTGCTAAGCTTCTATCTAATTTTCTTGTTCCGTCATCAAATCCTAACCAATCGGTTTTACCGCCAGCAAATCTGAGAAAATTATTTTGGAAAGTTAAATTATCACTGCCTGATGCTCCGAAAGAAAATTTCCAGCCACTTTTTGTAGGAAATTTCACTGTATTTAATTGTACTAATCCGCCTGCAAAATTTCCAGATAAATCAGGAGTAAATGATTTTGCTACGCTAGCGTTTTCTATAAAATCAGCAGGAAGCATATCAAATGCAAAAGCATTTTTATCTGTTTCTGTTGTTGCTAAGTTAGCACCATTTAAAGTAGTTATTGAATAACGTTCGCTAACACCACGAACATAGATATGTTTTCCTTCCATTAGAGTAACTCCAGATACGCGTCGCAAAGATTGTCCAATATCGCTATCAGGAGCTCGTTTCATATCTTCGGAAGATAACATATCAGCAACTTGTATAGATTTTTTTCGCATATCTATTACTGCTGCCTGTCCGCTCATCTCGCGGCGACCTTCTACAATAACTTCGTCAGTTTGTTTGATGTCAGAAATTAATTTAACAACATTAATATTAGTTGTATCATTTTTAGAAATTTTTACGCCTTTTATAACTTTAGACTCGTAACCAATATAGCTAACACGTAAAGTATAAGTTCCGGCAGGAATATCTTTAATCAAAAACGTTCCATCACGTTGAGAAAAGCCACCCTTCTTGAGTTCCACCAATTGAATAGTAGCTTTAAATAAAGTATCATTTTCACCGCCAATAACTCTTCCTTTTAGGAAACCGGCATTTGCATTAAAGATAGAAAAAAGAAAAAACAAATTAATAAGTGTAAATTTAAACACGTGGTTCACGTTAAATTTCTCCATAAATTAAAATAATTATAAAAAAATACTCTACAAAATTACGCTTTTAATGTCAAGAGAAAATGAAGAGTAAGTTAAGATTTAGTTAAGTGGGATTTTTTTGGGGAAATGTGGATAACTTTGAGAAAGAGAAATTTAATCTTTTTTTATTTAATAATAAGTTTTTTATGTCGCCTAGCCTAGTATTAATTAACTATTTAATATTTGCAGACTCTATCTAATTTCTAACTTCCAATTTGTTTTTTTTATAGAATGATAAAAATAACATTTTTTTGCGAATTTATTATTATTATAGATATAAATTTTAATGATAAAAATAATATAATTAAAAATAATTATAGAGGTTATATATATTTTTGCTATATAATTCTATATAAATATTTTTTAATGCTTGTTTTTTACTTATTTATTTGTAAATTGATAGGCATAACAAACAGGTGCTAAAGTGAAAAAATTAATTGTTATCATCCTACTCTCAATCTCATCATCTTTATTTGCATATTCAAATAATATTTACAAATTTTCAAATGTAGAAAAAAATGGTGAAATAACTATTGAAGATACCCAAAGCTA
>JAAYTD010000069.1 GCA_012518115.1 Ignavibacteria bacterium
TATGCTTTCTTATGTTTCGTCCCGTTACGGGATGAGTAAGATTACATTTCTTTTACCGAAATTTTGTGCCTACGGCACATGTTTCAATAATCCTGCTAATCCTTTAATCCCGGTTCAGACAAAAATGACTACCCCGTCAGGCTAGCGCTTGCCACTCCTTCGTTCCAAAATGGAATTTGACCTCTCCTAACCTCTCCAAAGGAGAGGAATTTGAAAAATCACACTAATCATACAAATCCCATAAATCACAGTTCAGATAATAAGTGCTTATTGTGTACGCTCCGACAATTCAAGAAAAGGGAATGTTAAGCCATAGTTTTATATAAATATCAGCAAAGAAGTAATACTTAGATACAATAAATAAGCGGATAAAATACTTATTGAAGAAAGAAGTAGAACATATAGGATAATTTTTATGTTTGAAGAATAAGATATTTTCAAAAATATCCACAAACAATTTAGCAATGCTGTAAAATAAATGGCTGTTGATATATAATAAAAAGAATGTGTAACAGTGGGCTTATTGCTTATATTTTTTTTAAAAGAATTAGAATAAAGAACAATATCGTTTTGTGGTAATTCAAGTGTAAGTCCAGAAGCTAGTTCACTATATTTCATAGAATTATATGACTTATATATAGCTAAATATCTTATATCATCTAATCCTGCTCTTACCATAATATTTTTTTCTGTATTTGGGGTAACTTTTACTGTAGGAGTAATGTTAAAACTATTTGGTGTAGGAATAATTGGTATCCAAATGTCATGATAAGTTAATCTTCCTAAAAGCAAATAAGTTTCAGTTTTTTGGTTCGTATTTTTCAAGGTGATTTTTTGAAAATTATCAGGTACTAATACCGCATTGGTTACTTCTGGGAACAAAAAAATTATTGTCCATAGAAAAAAGAACAAAGCAAAAGCTATTGGAAATATTTTTTTGAATATAATATTAAATAATTGTTTTTTTTTGCTTATGTTTATATAAATTGTTTTCTTTTCTACGATTAATAAATACAGTAAATTAATCAATGTAAATACTAACATTACTAATGCAAATATTAATATGTAGAGATCTGCATTTTTGTTAGAAAATAATTGTATAAGGTTTATCATTTTATAGATATGTTGTTTGTTTTAATAATTAGTCTAAATTAGTATCGGAAATTGTATGAAAAATAATTAGTAAAATAGCATAATATTTTAAAAAATACTCAAAAAATTCATTTTTTTTTATTATCTTTATACTTTATAATTTTTATTATTATTCAATTTTTTAATAAAGAGTGATGGACGCTGAGGAAGAAAAAAAAAGTACTGCTGAAAGTACCGACAAGCAAGCTGAAGCGAGTAAATCGGATTTTGAAACAGAGCTAAGCAAGCAGAATGTAGAAGATACAAAAGAATATGCTAATAAGCAAGAGTATTATAAGCAAATGTTGCCGAATTATGGTGAAGTCGAATCGCCTTATATTTGGCGAATTGGTTTTGGACGACGTTTTGCTGCTTATTTGCTTGATTTTATATTTCTATCATTTTTATTAGTAGGTTTCAGTTTTTTGACTAATATAATGAATGAGATGACATTTTTTATGTCAGAAATAGGCAATGATTTTCAATCTATGGAAGTTTTTGAAGAGTTCAACAACTTTATTTTAAGAAGATTCATGCCATTTTATTTAGCAATTAGCGCAATTTATTATTCTACTGAAATATTTTTTGCTGCTACTCCAGGCAAAATGATTTTAGGTATAATAATAGGTGATGCTTCTAAGAAAAATGCCACTATATTGCAGTTGTTATTACGTTTTTTCGTTAAAAATATATCAACTATATTTACTTTTTTAGCACTTGTAACAGCTATGGAGTTGTTCTCGTTTTTATCATCGTCTTTAGGAATGATTATATTTATTGGTTGTTTTGGGGCTTTATCAGAAAGGCGGCAAGCTCTGCATGATCTTATTGCAAAAACGGCAGTTTATTTCAAAGACGAATTAAAGCAGTTTCAATCTAATGATTAGTTTGTTTTTTTATAGATAATTACTTCAAATTTAATAAATTATGGATACAAATATAATTTACTCATTATTGGGTGAGAATTTTGTCAGTTACGCCATTATGGCTATTATAATTATTCTTTTTATAACGGTTTATGCACTAATAGCTATACTTGCTGAGTTAAAAATTAGTGCTTGGATGCAACGACGTTATGGTCCTTGGCGTAATACTTGGCATGGTGTAGGTCAGCCACTTATTGAAGTATTTAAGCTTTTGCAAAAAGAGAATATTACGCCTGATAGAGCAGACAAATTTCTTTTTAATTTAGCTCCATTTGTTGTTTTTATGGGAGCGCTAATGGCTTTTGCAGTTATACCTTTCGGTGAATTGTTTATTCCGTCTGATTTGAATGTTGGTATATTTTACGCTTTTGCTGTAAGTGCTTTTGGTGTTGTTGGAATTATTATAGGTGGTTGGTCTTCTCACAATAAATATTCTTTGTTGGGTTCTATGCGTGCAGCAGCGCAAATGGTTAGCTATGAAATTCCTATTGCTATTTGCTTGCTTTCTATTGCAACTCTTAATGGTTCGCTTAATATGGAAACAATTGTTGTTGCTCAAAGTGGCTGGTTTTGGGACTGGAATATATTTGGCGGTGCTGGCGGAGCAACAAAACTATTCGTTATACCTTTTACACTATCACTTTTTATAATATATTTTATTGCAAGTTTAGCGGAAACAAACAGAACGCCATTTGATTTGCCTGAAGGTGAGTCGGAGCTAGTTGCGGGCTATTCAACTGAGTATTCAGGAATGAAATTCGCAATGTTCTATCTGGCAGAATATACGAATATGTTTATAGTTTCAGCCTTAATAACAGTTATGTTTTTAGGTGGTTGGAATTCACCTTTTGGAGATTTTCTAAACTATGTTTGGTTGCAGCCAGCTTGGTTTATAGCTAAAGCTTTTGGAATTGTTGTAATGCAAATTATTATACGCTGGACTTTGCCACGATTACGTATAGACCAACTTATGTACACGTCTTGGAAAGTTCTTGTTCCTTGTGGATTGTTTTGTTTTTTAGGAGTTGCATTATATTCAATGTTGTCTTTATAAGCATCTTGATTTTATTCTATACATATAAGAAAAAATACCGGATAATTATTTCTGGAAATTATAATTAACTTAATATGTATCCTACTAACTATAAAAAAACGGATACATATTATTTTATTTTTATCAAGTTAATGCTATTGCATAA
>JAAYTD010000070.1 GCA_012518115.1 Ignavibacteria bacterium
AAACGGAAAAATTCTCCTCTTGAGAGGAGTACCTGCGAAGCAGGGGAGGTGTGGCTATAAATTATTAATAGACTACCCCGTCAAACTTCGTTTGCCACCCCTTCTGGGAAGGGGAATTTTAATTCAATTTGGTATTATATTAAAAAATAAATCTAATTAAGTCCGTATAGACGTTTGAAAAAGAAATATAGTTTAAAAAAATATAAAGCGTTATAAAAAAAAATCTTATATTTGTACTTATGAAAGAAGAAACAAAAAAAACTTCTAATAAAATTATCACTATCCCTAATATTATTTCGGTATTTCGCATAGTATTAGTTATAATAGCTACTTATTTACTTATAAAAGAAGATAATATAAATGCTTTTATACTTTATGTTACAGCTATGATTACGGACTTTCTTGATGGATTTTTAGCGCGTTTGCTTAATCAATCTTCCGAACTTGGAAAATTACTTGATCCAGTAGCTGATAAATTATTAGTTCTATCTATTGTGCTTGTTCTATTCTTCCAAAACCGTATGCCGCTATGGATAGTTATAGTTATTCTTGCACGCGATTTTATTATTCTTTCTGGCGGGCTACTTTTACGCACAAAAGTAAAATTTATTCCGTCTTCAATTCTCATAGGAAAAATAAGTGCTGTAGCTATTATGATAGTATGCATCTTGAATATATTAAATTCTTATCGCATGGAGCCTCTATATTATGTTGCTGCTTTTTTTGCTGGAATATCACTTATAGCTTATGCTATTAATGCTAAAAAAATCTTAAAAACTGAAAACAATGAATAAAATAAATAGATATGTATTAAGAGCTGCTTTTCCTCCGTTCTGCTTTGGAGTTGCCACTGTTATCTTTCTTTTCCTTATGCAATTTCTTATGAAAATGCTGCCTAATCTTATAGGGAAAGGATTAGAAAACATTGTTATACTGCAACTAATTCTTTATAATGTTTCATGGATGCTTGTTCTTGCCGTGCCTATAGGTGTACTATTTGCTTCATTAGTAGCTTTCGGGAATTTGTCTGCAAGCCACGAAATAACTATAGTGAAAGCTAGTGGCGGTAGTCTAATAAGAATGATGAGACCTATGATATTAGTTGGAACTATACTATTTATTCTTATGTTCTACTATAACGATGATATTCTTCCCGAAACAAATTATAAAGCTAAAACTCTTACTTTTGATATCCAAAGAAAAAAAACTACTCTAGCTATTGAAGAAGGGCAATTCTCTAATGAAATTGACGGATATACTATTTTAGCACGTGAAATTGATACGACTAATAATATACTCAAATCCGTTACTATCTATGATAATAAACAAGCTAACTTGAATAGAACTATTAGCGCCGAAGAATGCAAAATAAATTTCTCTAATGATATGAGTAAAATAATATTTGATCTCAAAAATGGAGAAGTACATATAAACAGACATGATAACTTAAACGATTATAGAATAGCTTATTTCAAGGAATATAAAGTTATAAACAATGCTACTGGATTTGACTTTGATAGAACTAGCGATAATTCTCTTTCAAGAGGAGATAGAGAGATGCATATCGCAGATATGCAAAAATTAGTTGATGAACTGCAAGAAAGAAAAGCTGTTCATCAAGAAAAACTTAAGCAAAACTTGAACTCTCAACTTGATTATATGTTAGGAACTACTAGCGCTCCACAAAAAGAAAATGAACTTCTTACAAGTAAAATTAATATAGACGAAAATGAAATATATACAATAAGTAGCAATCAATTTCCGCAAAATATACAAAATGACCATAGGAATATGCAACTCACACAACAACAAATAAGTGCTTATGAAGTGGAAATATACAAAAAATATGCTATTCCTTTTGCTTGCTTAGTATTTGTTTTTGTTGGTTGTCCATTAGGGATTAAGACGAAAGGCGGTAATTTTGGTATAAGCGCTGCTATTACACTAGCTTTCTATATCCTTTATTGGGCGTGCCTTATTGGTGGCGAAAAATTAGCGGATCGCGGAATGGTAAGTCCAATGTTTAGTATGTGGCTTGGAAATATTGTATTAGGAATAGCAGGAATAATTATGACAATTAAAGAGAATTGAAAATAGTCGTTTCGGCTCTTCTGCTCAACGGCCGAAACCACACCTCCCCCGCTTCGCGGGTACTCCTCTCAAGAGGAGAATGCCACACCTCCCCTGCTTCGCAGGTACTCCTCTCAAGAGGAGAATTTTAAAATTCCCCTTCCCAGAAGGGGTGGACGGCGAAGCCGGACGGGGTAGTCAAAATCCCGAAAAAGCAGGATGCTTACAAAGCATTGCCATTACATTATTAAGATTTTTCTTAATATCAATGTCTAGAATATGTATAACTGTTAATCCTAAACCTTGTAGATAAGCATCTCGTTGCTCATCGTATTCTTGTTTATTGTCATGCGTACTTCCATCAATTTCAATTACAACTTTGTAATCTGGACAGTAAAAATCTACAATATAATTGCCTATTATCTTTTGTCTATCGAAATTAAGATTTTTAAACTGTTTGTTCTTTACTTGTCCCCAAAACAGCACTTCTGATAAATTTCCTGCTTTTCTAAGTTCTTTAGCTCGCTCTTTTAATGCTGGATTATATGGTAATTCAAAATATTTTTTGGTATTGCAATATTTATCATCTTTACATTCTTCAACTGTTGCTCTTTCTAAGTCGGTATTTTTATTGTTGAGTTTTGAATTCATTTTGCTGTTTTTTAATTTTGATTTTACAAATATACAACAAAGTTGTAGCAAATAAAAGAACATTTAGATGTTTTATTAATAGACTACCCCGTCAAGCTAGCGCTTGACACCCCTTCTGGGAAGGGGAATTTGCTGCCCTTCGCAGAGGCGGAAAATTCTCCTCTTTGAGAGACTGTGTAGAAACTAATCAACAATTTTAGAATTTATTCTTTAATTATGCTGTATATGTTGTAAAAATCCCGTATATTTATATTTTATTACAAAGAACAAGCATAGAATTGTAATTATGAGTTATATTTATCCTGAATCAAGGCATCAACTGATAATGCCTTTTTGCATAGATGACTATGTTTCTAAAGATAATCCTGTACGTTTTATAGATGTTTTTGTTGACAAAATGGTAGAGATACAGCCTGAACTTCTTAGCGAAAAAGGAACAAAGCATACAGGACGCTCCGCTTATCAATTTTCCACATTATTCAAGCTCTATATTTACGGTTTTCTTAACTCAATAAGTTCATCACGTAAGTTGGAACAAGAAA
>JAAYTD010000090.1 GCA_012518115.1 Ignavibacteria bacterium
GATTGTATCAATTGCAATGCTATTCAAACCAGCTTACCAGTTTAAATTTAACTAACTTACCAAACTTGCAATATTTGTATTGCTATTCTAACTATCTTACCAGTTTAAATTTGACAGGTTTAACAAAATTGCGCTACTTGTATTGCTATTCAAACCAGCTTACCAGTTTGGATTTGACCGGTTTAACAGAATTGTATTACTTGCAATGCTATTCAAACCAGCTTACCAGTTTAAATTTGACAGGTTTAACAAAATTGTATAGCGTGTATTGCTATAATAACCAGATTACTACTTTAGGTAATTTAACCGGCTTAACTGCCTTGTATTACTTGTATTGCTATAATAACCGGATCACCAGTTTAGATTTAACTGGTTTAACTTCCTTGCGATACGTGAGATGCTATTCTAATCAGATTAGTAGTTTAACTTTAACTGGTTTAACAAACTTGCTGGAATTGCATTGTGGTGATAACCAGATTACTGGTTTTGATTTTACAGGTTTAAGCGCTTTGAAAACAGTGGAGTGCTATGGCAACCCTTGCACAAGAACTACTTATGGTATAGACACAACCTATTGCAATTTACCACTAAAATCTACGTCGGATAATGCGATTATATATGTAACCACGCTAAGTACTCCAGAGCCTTTTGTCCTCGCTACTAATAGAGGCAATGCTAACGACAATAATTGGAAAGTATATGGTCGTCGTGGTTCTAGTACTGCCAGTGCATATGAAATCACTAATACCACAGGTAGCTATGTATGCGGCACGATTTTGGTAACAGATGTAACATTATTCCCGAAAACCTTGAATTTAGTAGTTGGCGAAAGCGACAGTGTATTTGCTACAGTTATTCCAGCTAATGCTGCCAACAAAGCGATAAGTTGGTCAAGCAGTGATACTAACGTAGCCAGAGTAGTCGCAGGCGAAGCAGAAGGTAGTGCAGTAGTAACAGCAGGCTCTAGGGATGGCACTGCTATTGTCACGGTAACTACTGAAGATGGTGGTTATACCGCTACTTGCATAGTAACGGTAAGAATTCCCGTAACAGGTGTAAGGCTTGACAGATCTGCATTAACAATTAGTACTGGCGAGTCTGCCTCTCTAAAATCTACGGTTTTACCAGTCAATGCTACCAACAAATCGGTAACTTGGTCAAGCAGTGATACTAGATTAGCCACAGTAGCCGCAGGCCCTACAGCAGGTAGTGCAGTAGTAACAGCAGGCGATACAGCTGGCACATCTATTATCACGGTAACGACCGTTGATGGTAGTTTCACCGCTACTTGCTTAGTCACGGTAACAATTCCTGTAACAGGTGTAGCATTATTGCCAACAACTTTAAGTTTACTAGCTGGCGAAACCGCCAACATAATGGCTACAGTTTTACCAGTCAATGCTACCAACCAATCGTTAATTTGGTCAAGCAGTGATAGTAGCGTAGCATTAGTAGCTGCTGATGGAGCAGGTAGTGCAGTAGTAACAGCAGGTTATGTAGATGGTACCGCTACTATCATGGTAACTACTGTTGATGGTAGTTTTACCGCTAGTTGCGTAGTAACAGTAACAATTCCTGTAACAGGCGTAACGCTTAACAAAAAATTGACAATTAATGTAGGTGAGTCCGCTTCTCTAACCGCTACAGTTTTACCAGTCGATGCCAGTAACAAAGCAGTAACTTGGTCAAGCAGTGATCCTAGCGTAGTTAAAGTAGTCGCAGGCGATGTAGCAGGTAGTGCAGTAGTAACAGCAGTAAGTGATATAGCTGGCAAAGCTACTATCACAGTAACTACTGAAGATGGTAATTTCACTGCTAGTTGCGTAGTAACGGTAACAATTCCTGTATCGGGCGTAACATTATCACCACCAAGTTTGAGTTTAGTAGCGGGAGAAACTGGAAACATAAGTGCTGCACTGCTTCCAGTCGATGCTACCAATAAAATTGTAACTTGGAGTAGCGATAATCCTGCGGTTGCCCGTGTTACAGTTGCTCATGTTTCGGATGTTTGTATCGTCAGAGCTATTAATGCTGGCACTGCTACAATTACAGTAACTACTGAAGAAGGTAGTTACACCGCTACTTGCTTAGTAACAGTAACAGGAGAGGCTATTCCTGTATCTAGTGTCAGCGTATCTCCAAGTAGTTTATTCTTAAAAGCTGGCGAGTCAAGAAATATAATTGCTACAATTTTACCAGCGGATGCTACCGACAAGGCGGTAACTTGGAGTAGTGATAATCCTGATGTAGCTACAGTAAATAATGCAGGCAAGGTAACAGCTTTATCCGCTGGTATCGCAACAATTACAGTAACTACTGAAGATGGTAATAAGACTGCTACTTGTGTAGTAACGGTAGAAGAATCTACTGTTGCCGTAACAGGTGTAATTCTTGACAAAGAAAGATTGACAATTAAGAAAGGCGAGTCTTTCTCTCTAACAGCAACAGTTTTACCAGCGGATGCAACTAACAAGGCGGTGACTTGGAGTAGCGATAATCCTGATGTAGCTACAGTAGATAATGCGGGTGAGGTAACAGCTTTATCCGCTGGCACCGCAACAATTACAGTAACCACCGAAGAAGGTAATTTCACCGCTAGTTGTGTTGTAACAGTAGAAGAATCTACTGTTCTTGTAACAGGTGTAACACTTGATAAAGAAAGATTGACAATTAAGAAAGGCGAGTCTTTCTCTCTAACAGCAACAGTTTTACCAGCAGATGCTACTAACAAGGCAGTGACTTGGAGTAGCGATGATCCTGATGTAGCCACAGTAGATAACGTAGGTAAGGTAACAGCTTTAGCCGTAGGTAAAGCAACAATTACGGTAACCACCGAAGAAGGTAGTTTTACCGCTACTTGTGCCGTAACAGTGGAAGACGACGGTAGTATAGAGGAACTTATATCTTCTGGTATTAATGTTTGGACATTTGATGGCGTATTGCATATTGACTTTAAAGAGTCAATTCTCAGCGACAAAGTAGTATCTATCTTTGATATGAGTGGTAAGTTAGTTTATACTAATAATGCACCCTCAGATGAATTGCAGATACATTTGCCGAGTGGTGTTTATATAGTCAAAGTCGGTGATATTGCGTTTAAGGTTTTGATTACCCAATAATTTATTTTATGTTTTTAGATACAACAGTCTATCATACAAATAATAACTACATAAGAGGCGGGCATTTAGTCCGCTTTTTTTTTGTATATTCCTCTTTCTGAAGAAATTTTTCTCCGCTGGAAGGATGTCAGACGAAGTCTGACGGGATGTTTATTATAAGTGCTGTTAGTTACAGTCTGACGGGATACTCTTTCAATTAAGATAAATTACTAAATTACAAACTAATAATGAATAATTTTTACTATTTGTTTGGTAATTGTTGTTTTTTTTCGTAAATTTCGTTATATTTATAAAACTAGTAACAAACTACAAAAACTAGTAAGTTATTTTTAAAAACAATGTAGAGTATAGAAATTATGAAGAAAACAACTTCTATTTTATCAAATTTAGCATTAATTATAGTCTTAATAATGCTAAGTCCTGCCTTTACGGGCAAACTTCTGGCGCAACCTCCGGCAGGTACGCCCGTCATAGAGATGACTACAAGCACATCGGGTGCTACCGTTCGCATAAGGATGCAGGCTTTCAGCAGCAATACGCCTGTATGGATAGAAACAGCACCCAACACTTACAGACAAGTAACAGTAAGTACAGGTTGGTCACCCTGGACAAACTACACTCCGACAGGCAACAGCCTAAAGGTGCATGGATCGTTAAGAAACTTTGATTGCTCAGGAACAGGAAGTTCTACTAGTAGCAGAAGTCCCGTAATAGCTCTTAATGCCAGCGGGAATACCGCCTTGCAGCAATTGTATTGCAATTATACAAATCTTACCAGTTTAACTTTAACCGGCTTAACAAACTTGAATTATTTGTCTTGCTATTATGGCAATTTTACCAGTTTAAATTTGACAGGTTTAACAAACTTGCAAACATTGTATTGCTATAATAACCAGCTTACCAGTTTAACTTTAACCGGCTTAACAAGATTACGATACTTGAATTGTGGTTCTAACCCGCTTGGTAGTTTAAATTTGACAGGTTTAACACAATTGTATCAATTGCAATGCTATCATAACCAGCTCACCAGTTTAAATTTGGATGGCTTAACAAACTTGTATTACTTATATTGCTATAATAACTCGATTACCAGTTTAAATTTGGGCAATTTAAAAAACTTGAGAACTTTGTATTGTGCTTCAAATCCGCTTGGTAGTTTAAATTTGGACAGTTTAAAAAACTTGACAAGTTTGTATTGCCAGTCAAACCAGCTCACCAGTTTAAATTTGGACAGTTTAAAAAAATTGCGCTACTTGTATTGCTATGGCAACCAGCTTACTAATTTGGATTTAACAGGCTTACCAGAATTGTATTATTTGCAATGCTATAATAACCAGCTCACCAGTTTAGATTTGACTGGCTTAACAAAATTGTATAACGTGTCTTGCTATAATAACCAGATTACTACTTTAGGTGATTTAACCGGTTTAACTGCCTTGTATTACTTGTATTGCTATAATAATCGGATTAGCAGTTTAGATGTGACAGGTTTAAGCAACTTACGATATTTGAGGTGCTATTCTAATCAGATTAGTAGTTTAACTTTAACCGGTTTAACGAACTTGCAAGAATTGAATTGTGGTTATAACCAGATTACTGGTTTTGATTTTACAGGTTTAAGCGCTTTGAAAACAGTGGAGTGCTATGGCAACCCTTGCACAAGAACTACTTATGGTATGAGACACAACCTATTGCAATTTACCACTAAAATCTACGTCGGATAATGCAAGGATATATGTAACCACACTAAGTACCGCAGAGCCTTTTGTCCTCGCTACCAATAGAGGCAATGCTAACGACAATAATTGGAAAGTATATGGCCGCCGTGGTTCTAGTACTGCCAGTGCATATGAAATCACTAATACCACAGGCAGGTATGTGTGCGGCACGATTTTGGTAACAGATGTAACATTAACACCGACAACCTTAAATTTAGTAGTCGGCGAAAGCGACAGCGTATTTGCTACAGTTATCCCAGCTAATGCTGCCAACAAAGCGATAAGTTGGTCAAGCAGTGATACTAACGTAGCCAGAGTAGTCGCAGGTAAAGCAGAAGGTAGTGCAGTAGTAACGGCAGGTTCTAGAGACGGTACCGCTATTATTACAGTAACTACTGAAGATGGTGGTCACACCGCTACTTGTGTAGTAACGGTAAGAATCCCCGTAACAGGTGTAAGGCTTGATAGACCTGCATTGACAATTAGCGCAGGCGAGGCTGCCTCTCTCAAAGCTAGGGTTTTACCATCTAATGCTACCAACAAAGCTGTAAGTTGGTCAAGCAGTGATACTAGAATAGCCACAGTAGCCGCAGGTCCTACGGCAGGTAGTGCAGTAGTAACAGCAGGCGATACAGCTGGCACATCTATTATCACGGTAACGACCGTTGATGGTAGTTTCACCGCTACTTGCTTAGTCACGGTAACAATTCCTGTAACAGGTGTAACATTATCTCCGACAACCTTGAATTTGTTATCCGGCGAAACCGCTAACATAATGGCTACAGTCTTACCAATCGATGCTACCAACCAATCGTTAATTTGGTCAAGCAGTGATAGTAGCGTAGCATTAATAGCTGCTGATGGAGCAGGTAGTGCAGTAGTAACAGCAGGTTATGTAGATGGTACCGCTACAATCACGGTAACTACTGAAGACGGTAGTTTTACCGCTAGTTGTGTAGTAACAGTAACAATCCCTGTAACAGGCGTAATGCTTAACAAAAAAATGACAATTAACATAGGCGAGTCCGCCTCTTTAACCGCTACAGTTTTACCAGTCGATGCCAGTAACAAAGCGGTAACTTGGTCAAGCAGCGATCCTAGCGTAGTTAAAGTAGTCGCAAGTAATGTAGCAGGTACTGCAATAATAACAGCAGTAGGTGATATAGCTGGCAAAGCTACAATCACGGTAACTACTGTCGATGGTGAATTCAGCGCTAGTTGCGTAGTCACGGTAACAATTCCTGTATCGGGTGTAACATTATCGCCAACAACCTTGAATTTAGTAGCGGGAGAAACCGGAAACTTAAGTGCTGCACTGCTTCCAGTCGATGCTACCAATAAATCTGTAACATGGAGTAGCGATAATCCTGCAGTTGCCCGTGTTACAGTTGCTCATGTTTCGGATGTTTGTATCGTCAGAGCTATTAATGCTGGTACCGCAACAATTACAGTAACCACAGAAGAAGGTAATTTCACCGCTACTTGCTTAGTGACAGTAACAGGAGAGGCTATTCCTGTATCTAGTGTCAGCGTATCTCCAAGTAGTTTAGCCTTAAAAGTTGGCGAGTCAAGAAACGTAACAGCTACAGTTTTACCCGCTGATGCAACCAACAAGGCGATAACTTGGAGTAGCGATAATCCAGATGTAGCTACAGTAAATAATGCAGGCAAGGTAACAGGTTTAGCTGTCGGCACTGCTACAATTACAGTTAGTACTGAAGATGGTGGTAAAACAGCTACTTGTGCCGTAACAGTGTATAAAAAAACAATTTCTGTAACAGGTGTAACGCTTGATGAAGAGATATTGACAATTAAGAAAGGCGAGTCCGCTTCTCTAACAGCTACAGTTTTACCCGCTGATGCAACCAACAAGGCAGTGACTTGGAGTAGCGATAATCCAGATGTAGCTACAGTAGATGACGTGGGCAAAATAACAGCTTTATCCGCTGGCACCGCTACAATCACGGTAACTACTGTCGATGGTAGTTTTACTGCTAGTTGCGTAGTAACAGTAACAATCCCTGTAACAGGTGTAACGCTTGACAAAGAGACATTGACAATTAACAAAGGTGAGTCTGTTTCTCTAATAGTTACAGTTTTACCAGCGGATGCTACCAACAAATCGGTGACTTGGAATAGTGATAAGCCTAAGATTGCCAAAGTAGATAACACAGGCAAGATAACAGCTTTATCCGTAGGTAAAGCTACAATTACTGTTACCACTAAAGAAGGTGGTTTCACCGCTACTTGTGCCGTAACAGTAGAAGACGACGGCAGCGTGGAAGAACTCATAGCTTCTGGTGTTAATGTTTGGACATTTAATGGCGTATTGCATATTGACTTCAAAGAGTCAGTTCTCAGTGACAGAGTAGTATCTATCTTTGATATGAGTGGTAAGTTAGTTTATAGTAATAGTACACCGTCAGATGAATTGCAGATACATTTGCCGAGTGGTGTTTATATAGTCAAAGTTGGCGATATCGCATTTAAGGTTTTGATTACCCAATAGTCTATTTATTCTTAGATGCAACAGTTTATCATATAAATAATAACCACATAAAGAGGCGGGCATTTAGTTCGCCTCTTTTTGTCTATTTCCTCTTGCTAAAGGAATTTCACTCTGCTGGTCAGATAAAGTCTGATGAGTAGTCTTTTAATTATAAATTATAAACTAAATTAATAATTTTTACTAATTGTTTTGGTAATTATTATTTTTTTTCGTAACTTGCAGTTATAAAACTAATAATTTCATTTAATTTTTTTTTAACAATTACAAAGGAGAAAAATTATGCAGAAAACAACTTCGATTTTATCAAAATTAGCATTAATCATAGTCTTAATGCTAAGTCCTGCACTTACAGGTAAACTTTTGGCACAGCCATCGCCCCCAGCAGGCACGCCTGTCATAAAGCTGACCACAAGTACAGCGGGTGCCGCAGTTCGTATACTTATGCGTGCAGCTGAAAATAACACGCCAGTATGGATAGAAACAGCACCCGGTACTTACGAAACAACAACAGTAAACGCAGACTTAGCAGGTACTCCCTGGGTATCTAATTGGATAGGTTGGCCAGTCTACACTCCTACCGGTAACAGCCTGAAAGTATATGGTGCTCTTATTTGGTTTAGTTGTTCAGGAAGAAGTACTGATAACAGAAATCCCGTATCAGCCATTGATGCCAGCGGGAATATAGGCTTACAACAATTAGGTTGTACAAATTGCCAGCTCACTAATTTGAATGTGCAGGGCTTAACTCAATTAGAAAGTTTGTCTTGCGATCATAACCCGCTTGTGAATTTAACATTGACTAACTTACCGGCATTGCAAACATTATCGTGTGATTATAACCAGCTTGGAAATTTAACATTGACTAACTTACCGGTGTTGAAACACTTATCTTGCGATCATAACCAGCTCACTAATTTAAATGTATCGAGTTTAACCAACTTGAAAGTATTGTGGTGTCTTGATAACCAGCTTACTAATTTAAATGTATCGGGCTTAACTCAATTGATAGATTTTCGGTGTTCTCTTAATCAGCTTGTGAGTTTAACATTGACTAACTTACCGGCATTACAAACCTTGGTTTGTTATGATAACCAGCTTACGAGTTTAGATTTACAAGGCTTAACTCAACTGAAATCATTGTGGTGTGGCAATAACCCGCTTGGGAATTTAGATGTACAGAGCTTAACTCAATTAGAAAGTTTGTCTTGCGATAATAACCAGCTCACTAATTTAAATGTATCGGGCTTAATCAACTTACGAACATTATGGTGCCGTGATAACCAGCTCACTAATTTAGATATACAGGGCTTAACTCAATTGAGAGGATTGCGGTGCTATGGAAACCCTTGTACAAGTACCACTTTAGGTTTAGACGAAATCTATTGCCAATTACCGGAAAGAGATGTGGCAGATAGCGCAAAGATATACGTGAGCAGACAAGATACTCCCGAACCTTTTATCCTCGCTACAACTGTAGCCAATGCAAATGCTAAAAATTGGAAAGTACGTGGTTTTAATACCAGTGATGGTATATATGAAATCACTAACACCACAGGTAACTATGTGTGCTATCCACCCGCAGGCACGCCTGTTATAGAGCTGACTACAGACGAAGTGGGTGCCACTGTCCGTATGCGGATGCAAGCAGCCGCAGCAAACACTCCCGTATGGATAGAAACAGCACCCAATACATACACACGAGTAAAAGTAGGCACAGATTGGACAGACGCATACTGTACGCCTGAAGACAAAAGCCTGAAAGTATATGGAGCTATCACTCAATTTGCTTGCTTAAGAAGAAATATGATAATCGGAACTACTCCCGTATCAGCCATTGATGCCAGTGGTAATACAGGCTTGGAATTATTGTCTTGCTTTAATAGCCGTCTTACTAATTTAAATGTACAGGGTTTAACACAATTGAAAGAATTACATTGCTCTTCTAGCCAGCTTTCGAATTTAGATTTGACAGGTTTATCCGCATTACAATCCTTGTCTTGTGAAAATAACCAACTTTTAAGTTTAGATTTGACAGATTTAACCGCATTGAAAACTTTGTATTGCTACAGCAATCCTTGCACAAGTACCGCTTTAGGTTTAGACGAAATCTATTGCCAATTACCGGAAAGAGATGTGGTAGATAGCGCAAAGATATACGTAAGCGAGGAATCTCGATTTAACTTAGAGGATTTCGTTAGCGCTACAACTGTAGCCAACGCAAACACTAAAAATTGGAAACTATACAGTAATTATAAAAGTAAGTATGAAATTACTAACACCACAGGTAACTATGTGTGCGATAGCATTTCCGTAACAGGTGTAACATTATCACCAACAACATTGGCGATTAAAAAAGGCGAATTCGCCTTTCTAACAGCTACAGTTTTACCTGAGGATGCTACAAATAAGACAGTAACTTGGAACTGTGATAATCCTGATGTAGCCAAAGTAGATAACGTAGGCAAAGTAACAGGCTTAGTTGTCGGTACCGCTACAATTACAGTAAAAACTGAAGAAGGTGGTTTCACCGCTACTTGTCTTGTAACAGTATATGATACAATAATTCCCGTAACAGGTGTGACGCTTGATAAAACTGCATTGACAGTTACCAAAGGCGAAAATGGCTTTCTAACAGCTACAGTTTTGCCTGCTGATGCTACCAACAAATCTGTAACTTGGAGTAGTGATAATCCTGATATAGCTACAGTAGATGATGTTGGCAAAATAACAGCTTTAGACGTCGGTACGGCTACAGTTACAGTAAAAACCGAAGATGGTGGTAAAACAGCTACTTGCTTAGTAACGGTAACAATCCCTGTAACAGGTGTAACGCTTGATAAAACTGTATTGATAATTAAAAAAGGTGAGTCTATTTCTCTAACAGCTACAGTTTTACCAGCAGATGCCACCAATAAAGCATTAAATTGGAGTAGTGATAGACCTAAGGTTGCCACAGTAGATAACTTAGGTAAAGTAATAGGCTTAGCTGTCGGCACAGCTACAATTACAGTAAAAACTGAAGATGGTGATAAAACTGCTACTTGTCTCGTAACAGTAGATGATGATGATAGCATTGAGGAGCTTATAGTTTCTGGCATTAATATTTGGACATTTAATGGCGTTTTGCATATTGACTTCAAAGAGTCAGTTCGCAGTGACAAAAGTGTAGTTATATTCGATATGAGTGGTAAGTTAGTTTATAGCAATAGTGCACCCTCAGATGAATTGCAGATATATTTGTTGAGTGGTATTTATATTGTCAAAGTTAGCGATATCACATTTAAGGTTCTGATTATCCAATAGTCTATTTACTAACTATACAAGAGGCAGCATTTAGTCTGCCTTTTTTTTTCTATTTCTCCTTTACCGAAGATACACCTGCGTTTTCTGTTTTTTATTTTTAATTGTTTATAAGTTTTTTTATTTTTTTTCTTAAAAGTTTGTTATTTTCGTTTAAATTCTTTATTTTTGTATTCTTACTTTTTACGCACAATTAATTTATTGTTAATTTGATGTGCGATTTTAAGTAGGATTTTTTTTCGTTAGTAATTTGACAAGAGGGAGTACATATAGATATGTGGTATATTTATTATACTATGTATTATTATATGGTTATAAGAATAGCAAGACAATCATAAGCAACTATAAACAGTCAAGTACTTGAGTATATAACATAGGACAGACTTTAAGTTAGTCAATATATATTAAGATATATTTACAGCGGAGAGTTTGATCCTGGCTCAGGACGAACGCTGGCGGCGTGCTTAACACATGCAAGTCGAGGGTACGCAAGTACACTGGCGCACGGGTGAGTAACGCGTAGGGATCTACCTATA
>JAAYTD010000071.1 GCA_012518115.1 Ignavibacteria bacterium
CAATTACACTTATTATCTCACCTATTCTCTTACTCGACTCACCCAACTGCATAATGTTTGACGCAGATACCTTAACTACTTCTGCTATCTGTCGCATCTTCGCTACTGTCTCAGATACAACCTTACCGCCTTCTTCTGCTACACTACCATTACGCTGTGCTACTTCCGCTGTACGTGTTGCACTTTGAGCATTATCGATTACTGTTCTTGACATCTCTTCCATAGCACCAGCTACTTCATCTGTCTGAGCACTCTGCTCGGCACTAGCTGTTGCTAAGGTGTCGGCTGTTGAGGATATCTCTGCACTAGCACTAGCAGTAGTATGTATAGCATCTTGCAGTTGAGATATCAAACCACTTAATGATTCACCTAAACCATTAGTTACTTCCTTTAATCTTAAAAAAGTACCACGATAATCACTAGTTATACGTACTGTTAAATCACCTGTTGACATTATCTGCAAAACATTATAGACATCCTGAATTGGTAAGACAACTGCATCTAATAAATCATTCATACCACCAACTATTTCGTTATATGCACCTTGATGACGACTAGCGTCTGCACGAACCTCTAATTTACCTTCTACTGACGAACTTATCAACGCCTTTACCTCAGTAATAAGAGCATTCACATTACGAGCAGAAGCATTTAAACTATCCTTCATGGCTTTATAATCTCCATGTACCTCCGTCGTTATCTCAGGAGGTATATTACCGCTGGCAATACCTGCTGTAAATTCCGCCATAACACGCACATAACGTATTAGAAGTTCCAATGCTGCACTTATCTCTACAACAAACTCTTTATAAGCACCTTCATATCTATTAGCATCTAATTTAACACTTAAGTCACCCAATCTAATACTATTACTATATCGCTTAGTATCATCTACAAGCCCACCTACAACTTCTACTATATGTTGCATAGAAAGTGCTAGTTCACCTATCTCATCTTTACTTATTAATGATGATAAATTTACAGAAAAATCACCGGCAGAAACATGCTGAGCTACATCAACGATACTATTTAAAGGACGGATAACTATACGACGTATAGAAAAGATAACAATAATAATTGTAAAAGCTAATACTATTAAACCTGCAACAATTACTTTAGTAACCATTTCACGACCTTCGGCTGTTGCTTTTTGCTCGTCAACACCTGTAAAAATTATACCTTCAACTTCACCTGTAAAACCTATAAGTGGTTTATAAACTACAACATAGTCTAAACCCATAGTAGTAATTCTATCTACAAATTCTTTTTTTTCATTAAGAACAACATTTGCAATATCAGCATCTAATTTAGTTCCAACTAATCTTTCGCCATCTCGAATAATTGTAGTCGCTATTCTAACATCTTTATAAAACACAGTAAAATCCATATCATGTTCCGCCTTAAGCTGATCAAGCATTTCATTGTCATCAAGATACTTACCTGCAATAACTGCACCAACAAATTTATTATTTAAATCATATATCGGAACAACCGCACGCTCGTTCAAGCGACCATCCGAACTAACGGTTAAACCCGATATACCCTTAGATGTTCTAAGTGCTTCCCCTACCATAGGATTAGTTGCCGCAACATTATCACCAAATTTGTCTGGAGCATGAATGCGACATATTACGTTACCGTTCTCATCTGTTACCGTTGCAAAATCAAGTTCAAATGTACTAACAAACATATTAACTCGTTTTAAGAGAAATTCACGATTTCTCTCTGCAACTCCTTGCTGTATTAGTGGAGATTGAGAAATAACAGTAGCTAACTGTAAAGATTGTTTCTGATAAGAATCTATAGTCTTACTGAATGAAGTAACAGCAGGACCGGCACTTTTTATAACTGACTCCGCTAAATATTCGTCCATATTCTTATAAATTGTAATAGCAACAACTGCTCCTAACATAAATAGTAGTAATGTTGTAATTGATGTTAATTTTGTACCAATTTTTAAATTTTTAAAGTTCATAATAAAACCTCTATGATTATATAAATTAAATTAATTGAAAAAATTCTAAATATATAAATATATAAATATATAAATAACATTTAACACTGCTCAAATCATTAAATTTTTAAAAAAAATAAAAATCAAATCAAGTATAATTATCGTCAATATATTCAATTTATTTAATTAAAAATATTACTTTATTAAATTAATAAATTCATTCCTTAGCTTTAAATCATTTTGTAAGTATCCTCGCATAACGGATGTTGTCATTATCGTATCATCTTCAGAACCTTTTATTCCACGTGCTATCATACAATAATGTTTAGCTCTAATAACTACTCCAACAGCTTTAGGTCTCAGCAATTCAACTAAATAGTCTGCTATTTGTTCACCCATTTCTTCTTGTATTTGCCCTCTTCTTGCAAACCAATCAACAATTCGTGATAGCTTTGAAAGTCCAATAATTCTTTTATTTGGAATATATCCAATTGTACATTTTCCTGCTATAGTTTGCCAATGATGGGAACAAATAGACATAACTTGTATCCCTTGACTTATAACTAAGTTATCTACATTTTTGCGATTCGGGAAAAAAGTTAAACTTGGTGGTGCAGTATATCGTCCGGCGAAAATTTCGTTAATATACATTTTAGCTAACCTATGCGGCGTATGTTCGCAATTTGGATCTTCACGTGAAATTCTCATAATTTCCATAATTTCTGAAAATTTTAATTCCACTTTTTCTATCATTTCTCGTCTTTCTTCAGGTGAAATAATAACATTTGAATTTGCATCAAAAGCTTGAGCCGACTTATTTTCTTCTATAATTTCTGACATGTTTTTTATTTTAATTGATTAATGAAAATTTTTGCAATCTGTAATTTAACAAATAAATATAACTTATCAAAATAAAAAAAACATGTAAAAAATTATTATATTTTTTTTCACAACAAAATTGAAGAAAAACAATATTTTTATCGTATATTATATTTTTATTTAAACCTTTTGTCTTTAGGTTGTCTCTAATTAAATTATAAAATTGTATCAAAAAATCATTAAGGACTTTACATATGTTATTGACATCATATTTCAAAACATCAAAAAATCTTACTTTTTTGTTTATTATTACCTCATTTCTTTTCTCTTCTATTAGTATAGAAGCAGCAAAAATTACAGGCAAAGTTGTTAATAAAGAAGACAATAAAGCACTCCCAAATGCTACTGTAACTATCCATAATAAAGAAGATAGCTCCACAGTAACAGGAACTCGTACAAATAGAGATGGAAATTACACTATTGACAATGTTCCTACAGGCAACTATTATCTAAAATGTAGTTACGTTAGTTATGAACCATATATGGAAGATATTGTAGTTGATAAATCCGATTTGAAAATCGCTACTATCAATCTTATTCCTGTAGCTGTAAAAACGGAAGCCGTACAAATCACTGCTGACCGTGAAGCTATACAAGTCGGCTTTGACCGTAAAGTTTTTAAAATAGAACAAAATGCTTCGACTATAGGAAGTACTGCTACGGATTTATTAGAAAACATTCCCTCTGTAAGCGTAGACCAAGAAGGTAATGTAAGTATGCGTGGAAGTAGCGATGTACAAATACTTATTGATGGACGACCATCTGCTTTAACGGGAGCTGACGCATTAGATCAAATACCTGCATCAATGATTTCAAGTATCGAGTTAATTACTAATCCGGGCTCTAAATATGATGCTGAAGGAACAGCTGGAATGATAAATATTGTTACTATCCAAAATAAAGAAGATGGAATATCAGGTCTAGCTAATATTAGTGTCGGTACGGATGATGACGGAAATATGAAATATAACGGTACTTTTAACACTAGCTATTCTGTTGGAAAATTTAATATCAATGCAAATTTGAATGGCAGATTGGATAATGGCGCTAGTTTCGGAAACTCATCTCGCACAAACTATAAAAACGGTATGGAAGCTTCTCATATATTAACAAATAGTACCAGCAATAGCCAACGTAAATTTTTATCAGGAAAATTAATCTTAGATTACTTTTTTACTCCGAAAGATATGTTATCATATTCAATAAATATAGGAAATCGTGGAAGATATTCCGAAAATAGTAACATATTTAATCTTACTCAATTTATAACAAATACTAATGTAAAATATACACGAGATGAAGTATTTGACCCAAATATGTTCAATATGGAAAATGCACTTACTTATAAAAAAATGTTTGAAGAAAAAGGACATGAACTCATTTTTGATACATATTATACTTCATTTAATAGAAAACAATTGATAGATTATACTCAAAACAATTACATTTCACCTGACTTTAAAGATTACACCTCAATTTTTGAAAAATCTGATATTGACGCTAAAACAAATCTACTAAACTTACAAGTAGATTACACATTGCCTATAAGTAAAGATACAAAATTTGAAGCTGGTGCAAAATTTACAAATCGTAAGAATGATAACAGTGTTGTTTATGAAGATTTAACAAATGATATATGGACAAAAAACAATTACAAAAGTGATGCTTGTAACTATGTAGAAAATATTTATGCGGCTTATGCAACTTTTGGAAGTACGTTCGGAAATTTCAAATATCAACTTGGATTGCGAAGCGAAACTCTAGTTGCAGATTTTAATTCTGAAACCGTACCTGATAAAAATTTCTCGAAAAACTATACAGATCTTTTTCCAAGTATATATTTAAATTATGAAATAACACAAAATCATCTTTTAAATGTAAATCTTTCAAAAAGATTACAAAGACCAAGACACCATGCATTAAATCCATTTATAAATTATGAAGATCCACTTAATTTACGTTCTGGCAATCCAAGCTTAGATCCTGAAGATCTATATTTGGCAGAGCTCGGATATATGCTAAATTATGATAGAACTACTTTGAACGCAACTGTTTTTTATCGCTATACCGATAAAATGATACAACGATATTCAACCATATTAGCAGGCGATACTATGATGACAATGCCATATAATATAGCTAGTGCTCAAAACACAGGATTTGAACTTATTTTTATGCAAAGACTTTCAAAGTGGTGGAAAGTTGATGCAAATTATAGTTTCTTCAACTCAAAACTTGACGCTTCTAATATCGGCGGATTAAATAGAGATGATAATATGTGGATGTTGTCGCTGAATTCAAGTATGAAATTTGAAAATAATTTGCAGCTACAACTATCCGGACGCTATTCTTCTAAAAGAATTTTAGCACAAGGGTATGCTGAACCAATGTGGAGTATGGATGCAAGTTTACGATATGATTTTTGGGATAATAATGCATCGGTAACCTTACGATTACAAGATATATTTAATACACGCTCTTGGGAAAGCTATATGTTAGAAGAAGGAGTATTCCAAAGCGAATCTATGAGAAATTGGAATCCACGACGACTTACACTTGGTTTCTCTTATAAATTTAATAATTATAAAAGACATAAAGAAAAGCAACGAGATAGTGACTCAATGGACGACAATGGCGAAGAGTTTTAATAATAATTGGTGGTTTAGCAAAACTCCCCTATGCTAAACCACCGTTTTTTTGTCTGAACTGTGCTTTGTGGGATTTTGAGCTTGATATTTTTCTTTGCGTTCTTTGCGGTTAAAAAACCACATAAATCATAGTTCAGACAAAATTAACTACCCCGTCAGGCTTCGCCTGCCACCCCTTCGTCCCGAAGGGGAATTTGCTTCCAGCGAAGAGCGGAAAATAAGACTTTCTTTCTTCCTTCTTCTTTGCGTTCTTTGCGTAAATCTTTGTGTTCTTTGCGGTTAAAAAATCACAAGAATCATAGTTCAGACAAAATCAATCACCAACAACAATACTAAATAGTAAAGATACTTTTGCACACTAAAACAAAAACAGAGAAATATATCAAAAAAAATAGTATATTTGAAAAATTAAGAAAAAGTATTTTGCATGAAGGTAACTCAATACAAACAAAATATAATTTCATTTTTCTACACTAAATCATAAAAAGTATGAATATAAAAAAAATACTATATGGTTGTTCTTTACTACTAGCTATATTTTTTACTGCTTGTTCAAGTAATCCTACAGATCCTAATTCTAATCATAATCTTGATTTACCGGTAATTTGTCCACCATATTTAAAAATAGGTGATACGATAGGAATTGTAAATATTTCCTCAAAAATTTCTGATTCACCTGATCGCTGCGATTCTTTATTAGAAGTTATTCGTTCTTGGGGCTTTCATCTTAAACTTGGCAAACATTTATATGATAAGGCAGGTGGTTGGTTTCCTGCTTCTGACGAAGAACGCGCTTCCGATTTACAAGAAATGTTGGACAACAAAAATGTTCGTGCAGTTATATTTTTTCGCGGTGGTTACGGTGCAGTACGAACATTAGATTTCCTTAATCTAATGCAATTAAGAAAAGACCCGAAATGGTTAGTTGGTTATAGTGATTTAACTACAATTCACAACGCTTTACGAAAAATAAAAGTTCAGTCAATTCATGCAACTATGCCAATTAATTTTAAATTAAACACAATAGATGAATCAGCTATTTCTTTACGCGAAGCACTAATGGGACGACTGAAAGAATACAATATTTCATACGATTCTTTTAATCAAGAAGGCAGCGCAGAAGGTACTTTAGTTGGTGGAAATTTATCATTATTAACTACTTTGAACGGCACAGATATTGACCTCGATTTGACTTCTGCTCCTACTATATTATTAATAGAAGATGTAGGTGAATCTATTTATGCAATTGATAGAATGATGCAATTACTCAAAAGAAGTGGCAAGTTAAAAGCAGTTAAAGGTATTATCTTTGGAACCATGACTAATATCAGTTCACAATCTTCTTGGAATAAATCACTAAATGAAATGTTAAAAGAATATACTGAAAATTTGGAAATTCCTGTAATATTCAATTTTCCGTCAGGTCATTCATATCCGAATATGAGTCTTTATATGGGCAGAAAAATTAGAATTGATGTAACGTACACCAGTAGTAAAATAACCTTTTAGATAATTTATCGTATCATATTTTTATACATATTATTTTTTTCACAATTAAATATAAAATTAATAAAAATGAGTTCAGATATTGAAATTGCAAAAAAAGCAAAAATTCTTCCTATCGTTGATATTGCAAAGAAATTAGATATTGATGTAAACGATTTAGAACTTTACGGAAAATATAAAGCTAAGCTTCCTCTATCTTATAAAGAGAAAAAACCTCGATTTGACAATGCTAAATTAGTATTAGTATCAGCTATCACACCAACCCCTGCTGGAGAAGGTAAGACAACTGTTTCTATTGGCTTATCTCAAGCATTAAACAAAATTGGAAAATTAACAACTGTTGTTTTACGCGAACCTTCTTTGGGACCAGTTTTTGGTATTAAAGGTGGTGCTACAGGCGGTGGTTATTCGCAACTTCTTCCTATGGAAGATATTAATTTACATTTCACAGGTGATTTTGCGGCGATAGAAAAGGCACATAATTTATTAGCTGCTTTAATTGATAATAATATTCAAAGTAAAAAAAATTCACTAGCCATAGATCCACGTACAGTTTCTTGGAAACGTGTAATGGATATGAATGACAGAGCATTACGCAATATTGTTACAGGTTTAGGTGGCACAACTTCAGGTATTCCTCGTGAAACAGGATTTGATATTACTGCTGCTTCCGAAATAATGGCAATACTTTGTATCTCTAATGATATCAAAGATTTAAAAGAGCGTTTAGGTAATATTTTTGTAGGCTATACTTTTGATAAAAAACCTATTTATGCTCGCGATTTAAAAGCACACGGAGCCATGGCTGCTCTTCTTAAAGATGCGATAAAATCGAATCTTGTACAGACCTTAGAAGGAACGCCTGCTATTGTCCATGGCGGACCTTTTGCAAATATTGCACAAGGAACAAATTCTGTAATAGCTACTAAAACGGCTATGGCTTTAAGTGAATTTACAGTTACCGAAGCAGGTTTCGGATTTGATTTAGGAGCAGAGAAATTTTTAGATATAAAATGTAGATTTGCTAATTTAACACCAAATGCAGTAGTGCTTGTAGCTACAGTAAGAGCTCTTAAATTTCATGGTGGAATGCCACTGAAAGACCTTACAACTCCCGATATGGAACGATTGAAAAAAGGAATGGAAAATCTACAAAAACATATCGAAAACATAAAACTATTTAATATAGCACCTATTGTTGCTATCAACAAATTCACAAGTGATTCGGAAGAAGAACTTAATTATGTTAAAGACTATTGCAAAAATCTTAATATACCTGTTTCTATAGCTAATGTTTGGGGTGAAGGCGGAGATGGTGCTTTAGAACTGGCAAAACTAGTTGCCGAAAATGCTGAAAAATGTTGTTCTAAGTTTAAGCCTCTATACGAATTAGAAAGTAGCGTTGAAGATAAAATTGCAATTATAGCAAAGAAAATTTATGGCGCACAAGCTGTAGATTATACTGCAAAAGCAAAAAGTCATTTAAAAAGAATTAGTGATTTGAAACTTGATAATCTTGCTATTTGTATGGCAAAGACACAAAAATCACTGTCGGACAATCCCGACCTACTCGGACGTCCAAAAGATTTTGTTGTAACTGTACGCGAAATAGAAGTAGCTTCAGGTGCAGGATTTTTAATTCCTATAACAGGTGAAATTATGCGTATGCCGGGCTTACCTGCTGAACCTGCAGCGGAAAAAATAGATATTGATGACGAAGGTAATATAAGTAATTTGTTCTAAAAAGAACTTTATAATTAACATAATAAATAAAAAGAGGTTGTCTTTTGGACAACCTCTTTTTTTGTCTGAACTGGAATTTGAAATTCCCCTTTGGTAGGGATGGCAGGCGAAGCCTAACGGGGTAGTCTATTAAAAAAATTAATAACCACATCTTCCCCGCTAGCACGCGAAAATGAGAGCAGAACACTCTCATCTACAACTCTCAAGAGGAGAATTTTCCGCTCAGCGAAGCTAGCAAATTTCCCTTTTTACTAAATGGGAATTTTAAAATACTGTTACGTATTATTTTTTTTCAGCTTAATCTTCTCAATAACCGTTTCATAAGAATTAGCAATCAATATAGCAAGTAAAGTAATTCCTGCACCTATATAACCTTGCAAGGTTAAAACTTCGCCGAAAAAGAAAAAGGAAAAAACACAAGCAAAAATAGGTTCAGAAGCATAAATTAATGCTGCATTGACAGGAGTAGTATATTTTTGTACCGCCATTTGTATAAATGAAACAAGAAAAGAAGCCAAAATTCCATTGAATAAAACAGATACAAGTAAAGGTAAAGTTGGCTCAAAATAAAAACTCTTACATTCAAAAAGTAAAAAATAAACTAATAAAATTGGTAATCCTGTTACAAACTGCATAAATACAAACTGAATACTTAATTTTATATCATCCGTTTCTTCATCGTCCGCTTCTTTTGTGAAAACATCTATATAAGTAATATAAAAAGCCCAACAAAATGTAGAAAATAAGGTTAAAATATCACCAAAATTTGGAGCTTGGAAACTTGGATTTGTCATAATTATTATGCCCAAAAATGCTACAAAAACACCTATCTTGGAGCCTAATTGTATTTTCTGACGACTTACAATCCAAAAGATAAAAGGCGTAATTACAACTGTTAGTTCAGTAATAAATGCAGTATTATTGACTGAAGTGTATTTCAATGCAAAAGTCTGCAACAAGAAACCTACAGAAAAAAACAATCCAAGAAGCACACTTTGTTTGGCAATCTTTTTATTAATTTTCAATATATATTTTCTAAAAAATATAAGTATGAGTAAAATTGCTAAACAAAAGCGTAAAATAATATAAAATGTAGGTGAGGTATATTCTATTCCTATTTTTGTAAAAATAAAAGTCGCACCCCAAATACTTGTTCCAAACAATAAAAGTAATTTTGCTTTTCCGGAAGTCATAAGATAAATTAAAGAAAGTAATTAAATTTGTGTTTTATTTTGAAAATGTAAAGAATCGCCCCATTTTCCGAAAGCAATTTTTCTATTTATTGCACTAAAACTTTTCTTCATCATCTCCAATATAGCTTCTTGCTGTTCATCTATATCAGGTTTGTTATCATACAGTAAATATTTGTTTTTATATGAAACAGGAGTTAATTGCGGCATAACAACATTAGCGCCATAAGTAAGCCCTAATGCTCGTCCATCTTTACTTAATGTTTCTAAAGCAGTAGTTGAAGCAATATTTATATAAGGCATAGTGATACGTAAAACCGCTATCATTTTCAAAGCAAGTTGAATGTTTCTATCTTTATCAAAATCATATTTCGCATAAGGTGTTGAATGGTGAGGAATAAATGGTCCCATTCCAACCATATCAACATCAATTTCTTTGAAAAACATAATATCTCTAGCTAGGTCTTCTACAGTTTGATTAGGAAATCCAATCATTACACCTGTACCAACTTGAAAACCAATATCTTTCAAATGCTCTAAGCAGTTAATTCTTTTTTCTATTGTTTGTTCTTTAGGATGTAATTCTTTGAAAAGTTTAGTATTTGTCGTTTCAATTCGCAAGAGATAGCGATGAGCTCCTGCATCAAAAAAACGTTTATAAGTTTCAAAAGTTTGTTCGCCTACCGATAAAGTTATTCCTAAACCTTGTGGTAATTCTTTAGTAGTTGTTTTTTTTTTGATATTTTTAATTACCTTAACTACAAAGTCAATAAATTGCTCGTCGTCTCGTTCGCCTGATTGCAAAACAAGCGAAGCAAAGTTTTTCTCCATAGCCCAAATAGCACATTCATATATTTCTTCTTCCGACAACATAAAACGTGCATTATCGTAATTACTTTTCCGTATCCCACAATAATAACAATCGCGTGTACAATAGTTAGAAAACTCTATCAATCCACGTAGCGCTACTTCGTTCCCTACTGTTTTCAGCAGTATATTTTCTGCATGGCTCCGTATTTTTTCTATTTCATTTTCTTTTTCAGCTGCCAATAAATAACAAATTTCAGCAAAATCTAATTTGTCTTTTGACAAAATATAATCTAATTCCATTTTTTAATTTCTAATAATTTTTACATGTTTTGAAGTGTCAGTTTCTTCAATAATTACATTTTCTTCTAATGCATTAGTGTCTTGTGCTGCTCTAGCTAGAGCTTCCGCTCTTCCTGGGAAGAAAAATTCTTCCAAAATCCTTCGCGTTATAGGACCAGCTACAGCCGCTCCATATCCTGCATTTTCGACAAATACACACATTGCAATTTTGGGATTGTCTTTAGGGGCAAAACTTACAAACCAAGAGTGATCTAATCCATGCGGATTTTGTGCTGTTCCGGTTTTTCCACAAATATCAAGTCCATAGATAGCAACTCCACTACCTGTTCCGCCGGCATTTACTACTTCCCACATTCCGGATTTTACAATATCAAAATATTTTTTATCTATTTTTATCTTTTTTGCATCGTAATTTAACTGATCTGTTTTTTTTGTTAAATGATTATAAACAGAGCGTACAAGATGTGGCTGATAATATGTTCCACCATTAGCAATAGCTGCAACATAAGCTGCCATTTGTAAAGGAGTTACTAAAATTTCACCTTGCCCTATTCCATAGTTAACTAAACGTCCCTTAAATGAACGCAAGCTCTTATCTTTGCTTTGCAACCATTCAGCTGTAGGAAGACGTCCTGCTTTTTCATGTGGTAAATCAATATGAGTAAGCTCACCAAAATTAAACATCTTGCCGTATTTTTCAAAATTCTTCATCCCTAATTCTACACCAAGTTTATAAAAAAAGGTATTACATGAAACACGGATAGCTTGTTTAACGTTAACTGTGCCACAGCCGTGACACTTGTAAGTTCTATTACCTAAAACATAACCTCCTGTACAATTTACAGTTGTATTAGGAGTTATTATACCTTCTTGCAATCCTGCTAATGCAATAAGCATTTTCCAAGTTGAACCCGGCGGATATTGCGATTGCAAAGAGCGTGCAAGAAGTGGATAAGATTTATCTGAACTTAGTGCATTATAAATATCAGCCGGTACTCTACCACTAAATAGACGCGGATCGTAATCAGGTTTACTAGCGAGCACTAACACTTCACCGTTATTTGGATCAATAGCTACAACAGCACCTCGCTTACCTGCAAGCAACTTTTCACTAAGTTCTTGAAGCCTCATATCTAAAGCTAAGTTCAAATCAAATCCATTACTTGCTAAAACATCTTTTTCCCCATCAGCAAAAGAAGCAACACGTTGCCCAAGATAATTAACCGCAACAAATTGTACACCGTCACGACCACGTAAAATATTTTCATAAGATTGTTCTAAACCATTTTGCCCTATCATATCACCTGGACTGTAATACGAATATTTTTTCAACTGCTCGCTTGTAATTTCACGAGTATATCCTAAAAGATGTGCCATATTACAATCAAAATTATAAAGTCGCTTTGCGTCAATAGTAACATCTACTCCCATCAAATATTGAGAATATTCTGATACCTTTGCTACTATATCCGGAGAAACATCTCGCATAATTTTAACAGGAACAAATTTAGAATAATATTTATAGCGTTTCAAAATTTCACGAATTTCTAAAGAATCCATGTTTGTGAGATAAGATAAAAGTGGCATTGACTCGTCTCTAAATTCATGAGGTGTAATAGTTATAGTAAATGAGGGAATATTATGCACCATTAAATTCATATTTCTATCGTATATGCTACCTCTAACAGGCGTTATGCGGTTCCTTTTTATAGTTTGCGATTCGCTTTGACTATAATATCTATTATAATCAATAACTTGTAATTCAAATAGTCGCCCACAAAGTATGATAAAAATAAAAATAATTATAAATTTAAAAAACTTATGCCTCTTCTTGCAAGCAAATTCACCTGAAACCCAAAATGGATTATCAAACAGTCCCATTCTCTTATTTTTATTGAATATTTTTATTTATAACGAAGCTACTAATATAACAAATATTTTAGTATCATTTAATATCATTCTTTATATTTTTTTCATTTTTTTTCAAAAAAATACTATGTAAAATAAATTCAAAATTATGATGATTTATTTGTTTTTTATTAAGAATTTTCCTATATTTGTATTCATATTTTCGGTGCTGTAGCCAAGTGGTTAGGCAACGGTCTGCAAAACCGTCAACACCGGTTCGAATCCGGTCAGCACCTCTTTTAATTTTAAAATATATGATGGTTAATAGTTTTTATGGGAACTACAAGCGATTTAAGACCGGGAGCAGTAATAAAATATAATGGCGAAAATTGTTTAGTATTAGAATCAGAACATAGAACTCCTGGAAATTTACGTGCTTTTTATCAAGTAAAAATGCGTAATTTAAGAACAGGAAAACTTTCAGAAAATAGATTTAGATCTGGCGAATCTATTGAGTTTGTTAGAGTTGAAAGAAGAAAATACCAATATCTTTATAATGATGGATTAAATTTAATCATTATGAATCCTGAAAATTTTGAACAGATACCTATCGATCCGGAACTTCTAGGAAATCAAATAAATTTTTTAAAAGAAAATGAAACTATAGAGGTTTCTTTTGAAGATACAACATGTTTGAGTGCAGAATTACCTACTAGCGTAAATTTACGCATTCAACATACTGAACCCGGGCTAAAAGGCGATACCGCAACAAACGCTCTTAAACCTGCAACTGTTGAAACAGGCGCTACCGTATCCGTACCACTTTTCATAAACGAAGGTGATGTAATTAGAGTTGATACACGAACAGGCGCTTATATGGAAAGAGTAAAAGAATAATTTTTATATTTTATATATTAATCAAATAAACTTTAAATTTTAAAAATCGGAGAAAAATATGAACTTTCCTGAAAATCTAAAATATTCAACTGACCACGAATGGGTAAAAGTTGAAGGTAATATAGCTGTTATCGGAGTTACCGATCACGCTCAATCTGAACTTGGCGATATAGCTTACGTTGACATCGCAGAAGATACAACAACATTAACAGCAAACGAAGTATTTGGAACTATTGAAGCTGTAAAAGCAGTTTCAGATCTCGTAGCTCCTGTATCTGGAAAAGTTGTTGCTATAAACGAATCACTAAACGATGATCCAGCAGTTGTAAATGATGATCCATACGGAAAAGGCTGGATGGTAAAAGTTGAAATGTCGAACCCCGCAGAACTCGATGAATTAATGGACGCAGCTGCCTATAAAAATATGATAGGATAACACATACAAAAAAAGCAATAAAGCCTCCGCGATATATAGAAATAAACTCGGAGGCTTTATATTAATTAAATTCTTATAATTAAAAAATAAACTATGAAAGAAGTTGAAAAAGCAAATAAATTATACTATTCAATTTCTGAAATATCAAAAATTATTGACGAAAAACAACATACTCTCATATACTGGGAGAAAAATCTACCTTTTTTAAAACCACGCAAATCTAAGTCTGGAAAAAGACGCTACACTAAAAAACATCTAGAACTATTCAAAACAGTCAAAGAAAATATACGCGAAAAACAACTGACTTTAGCAGGAACTAAAGTAGTTATGGAAAATCCAGAACTAGCTACTGAAGAAACAAATGAAGAAACTGTTGTTTTGTCAAAAGAAGAATTTAATGAACTTGTTGAAATTCTACAGCTTATGATTATGTATATGAAATCAAAAAAATAAATAACTACCCCGTCAAACTTCGTTTGCCATCCCATCCCTTCGTACCAAAGGGGAATTTTAAAATTCTCCTCTTGAGAGGAGTACCTGCGAAGCTGGGGAGGTGTGGCTATTAACTACCCCGCACCAAACCCCTTGTATAATTTACTATCTGCTTTATATCACTCAACCTTAACTCTAAATCATCGCTATTAACACTTTCCCCTATTATACGAATAATAGGCTCTGTATTAGATTTCCTTATATGAACCCAAGCGTTATCAAAATAAACTTTTATACCATCAATCAAGGAAATTTTATAATTTTTATATTTATCTACTAAAAGCTTTCCTAAATCTTGAAAATCACCTTGAAAATCTAATTTGATTTTTTGCATTTTATACTGCGGATAAGTATTGACAATAGCTGATAAATTCATATCTTTCTTTGCTAACAATGCTAAAACTAACGTTATTCCAACAAGTGAATCACGTCCATAATGACATTGAGATAAAATTACACCACCACTTCCTTCGCCACCTATACTAGCTCCAACTTCGCGCATCTTACTAACAACGTTAATTTCACCCACAGCAGTCCGATGTACATCAGCAGAATACATTGAAGCTATAAAATCAACAAGCATTGTAGTAGATTGATTGACAACAACTTTTCTTGTAGGCGAAGGATTAATCTCGAAAAAACTTTGTACCGCTAAACAAATTGTACGCTCCTCACCTATCGGACTAGCGTTTTCATCAATTAATACTAAACGATCGGCATCAGGATCTACTGCAACACCGATATCGGCATTGTGTTCTTTTACTGCATTTGCAAGAGCTGATAAATTTTCAGGTAAAGGCTCTGGTGTGTGCGGAAAAATACCCGTTCCATCGCAAAAAAGTTCAACAACTTCACAATTAAACTTCTTAAGCAAATCTACAACGATTTTAGAACCTGATGCATTTACTGCATCAACGACAATTTTATATTTTTTAGAACGAATATTATCTAATTGATTAGCTATGAAATCTATCTCAAGTATTTTGTTTATATGGAAATCATTTGCATTAATGCTATAATCAGCAGTTTCTTTTGTATGAGAAAATATATCAATTTGCTCTTCCTCTAAAATCTTCCAAAAAGCTTTATTTTCTTCGGCATCTAAAAATATTCCGTCTGAATTCAAAAATTTTAAGCCATTCCAATTATGAGGATTATGAGAAGCAGTTATAATTATTCCGCCTACTGCTTGAAAATTTTCTACAATTAATTGAACTGTCGGTGTCGGCACAACTCCTAATACATAAACTTTACGCCCTAAGCTTTCAAAAGTATTGATAATTAATTCTTCTATCCATTTTCCTGAAGGACGACCATCACGCCCTAAAATTATTTTACCTGTGGGCAAAAATTTATGAAAAGCAATTGCATATTTTCTTATAAATTGCTCCGATAGCTCGTCTAAAGTTGCACGCATTCCTGATATCGAATTAATTACAGCCATATATTTTCTACAAAATTATTTTTCACGATTAGATTTTAATAATGCTGCAACATTTTTTATTTCTACTATATCTTCTGCACTAAGTTCAAATTTACTATACTCTTCTTCAAAAATCTGCAAAGAATAGAGTAAACGCTTATCTAAATCTCCTAAAATTTCATAAGCTTCTTTTATATCTAAATAACGCTGCAATAGAGCTTCATCGCCCTTACATCTATCTGGGTGATATTGTCGTGCAAGTTCATAGTATTTTTTCTTTATCTCAGCGGAACTCGCTGTCTTAGCAACGCCAAGAATTTTATAATAATCTTTATACAAAGCAGTATCTTTTAATTATATTTTTAGTTAAATTGAATACAAATATACAAAATTATTTCTAAAAATACTTAATTTATTTGTATAAATATAAGTAAGTTGTAAATGTAAATGATACTATTTTAAATTATAATTCTCCAGATGTAGTAGTCAAATTCTCCTCTTGAGAGGAGTACCTGCGTAGCAGGGGAGGTGTGGCTTATTGACTACCCCGTCAGGCTTCGCCTGCCACCCCTTCGTCCCGAAGGGGAATTTGCAGCCTAACCTTTAGGAAAATGGAGTTCTTAGACATCATAACAATCATATAAATCAAAAAAATCACAGTTCAGATAATTGAAAAATATGATTGTTAGCATAAAAAACTCTTCAAATTTATAAAAATATTTAAAGAGTTTTTTATTTATTTATTAATTTATAATTTTATCTTATAACTGTAAAATTCAACATCTTACCTGCTACAAAAATATAATATGCTCCATCTTTTAAATTACTTATATCAAGCACAGCAGAATTAGATAAATTAGTAATATTTACATCTAATTTATTGCCAAGTATGTTAAATACTTGAATATCTTCTTTTTTTATATTTTCTTCTAAATTAGAGATATACAATAAATCACTTTGCATAGCCGGATTTGGATAAACGTTTAATTTACATTCTTTCTCGCTAATTGATTTAACCATCAGTTTTTTATTTTCGCAAAGTGTTCTAGCTAGATCAATATTAACACGAGTAATATTCGGCATATCCTCAAAATAGAATTCTTGAGTTTTTTGATTGTTCAAAACTCTTTTCATATCTATAGGCTTATATCCATCATAGAAACAAATAAAAGCAGGAGTTTCAAATACTTCGCTCACATTTTCGCCACTTTGTATTTGCGTTAATGTAACATGAACGTCCATAGTAGAATCTGTCTTTTTTATCAAGTTTGTATTTATTTCATATTGCGGATGCCCTGCTTTGTAAAGCCATTGTTCAAAAAATTTATCTAAACTTACTTCAAGTTCCATATCTTTTGTTTTTTCTTTAAAGAAATTAACAATTATGCTTGCATCTACATTTTTGAACTTATACTCTTCAAGGAGCTCCTTCAATATGTTGAACAATAATTCTTCACCAAGTAAAATTCTTAACTGATGATATACCCAACTTGCTTTATTGTAAGTCAATGGAACATAATCAGTTGTGAAAATAAGTTCAGGTGCATTACCATAAATCGGTTTCGTAAAAATTTTCTCATTTTTCTTATAAGCAACAGCTTCTTCTTGCATATAAGAATAGTATTTATTAGTATCTTGTGTAGCTTCTAAAGTCCATAAAGCTTCGCTCCAAGTAGCAGCTCCTTCTTTGAACCAAATATCGTCCCAGCTTATAGCGGTAACTAAATCGCCAAACCATTGATGAGCTATTTCATGTGCAATCGTAGTTTCAGAAGGTGCAGTTTGCAGTATTAAATGTCGATGAAGAGTTGTCATAGTTTGATTTTCCATCGCACCATATATGAAAGGATACACAACAGCTTGTCCATATTTACAAAACGGATAATCTATGAATTTTTTAGAAAAGAACTCTAACATTTCAGGTGTTTTTCGCAGTTTTCTTTCCGCTTTAAAATCTTTTCCGTTGTAATCACTCTCCCATACATAATATTGCAACTCTATACTATCCTTGATATTAGGCGATTTGAATTTTCCTAAATACTGTTTGTAAACTGAAGCAGTCGCATTCACAAGATATGTAGCTATCTGTACATCATCTTTCCACTTAAATATTTTTTTTCCTACTTCACCTTCATTTTCATTGTCTATATTCAAAACTTCATCTAAATACCCGTTTGATACAGCTGTAAAGTTTTCAGGAACTATAATTGTCATAGAAACCTTAGCCTTATCACGCGGTCTATCGTTAGAAGGTAGCCAATATCTTGCATAATTAGGCGAATTGACCGTATAAGCAACTTGCTCTTCAATTTTATAATTATTTGCTTTGTTTATTACTTCATCTTTATAAAATAAGAAAAAACCCATATTTTCTTTATTCTTATAAACATATTCTATTTCAATACGAACCGTATCGCCTGCTTTTACTCCCGTTACCAATGGAATATCAACAACATCATCAACAATTTGTGGCGTTGTTTGAAGTAAGTCTCCATCAACCGAAATAGTTAGAAACTCTAAACCTATTGCATCAAGTGTAATTTTATCTAAATTATCTTCTTTTACTACTAATTTAATATCGTTCTTACCATTCCAAAAACGTTTTTCTTTTTCTGTACTATCCGACAGTAAGAGCTCATACCAATCAAGAGTAATATCATAAATTATGACATCAAATTTACGTGCTGTTGTATCTGCAAGCAATTGATATTTAGACTTACTATTTTGCAGTTCTTCATAATTTCTTTTAAACTTATAGTATTGCTCTAAACTCCATTCATCTTCAAGAAACCATCGTCCTGCTTCAAGCTTTAATGTGCTAAAGATTGTCATCATTACAAGCAATATAATAGCACTTTTCATATTTTTTTTAAAGTAAAAACATTCCATACATTTTCTCTTTTTTTACATTTGTAAATTATATTCTTTTATCAAATATTCCTCTACTTCACCCCAATTTTTTGCAGTAAATTCCGCTTCCGTTTCATTTGTTTTTTCTTGAGCTAAAAGTGTTGTTGGATCACCTTCAAATTTTATAGCACGCATTCCAACAGAAAGAGCTCCAGCTATATCTGTACGTTCTATATCTCCTATATGTAAAGCTTCTTGCGGCTTACAGTCCAAATCATCTAAAATCTTTTCAAACGCTAATTTATGTGGCTTTGCAACACCTGTTTCATCAGAAAAACTAAATGCCGAAAAATATTGCAAAATCCCTACTTCTTCCATTAGCTCACAAGCTATTCGCCCCGGACTAAAACCTGTATCAGAAACAATCGCTAACTTATATTTGCTACTTAAATTTATCAATGCTTGCTTCGCTCCCGGCAACAAATTAGGCGGCGAATAAAGTAAGGATCTTTCAAAGAAATTTACAAGATAATCTACAGCTTGTGGATTATACTCAAATTCCATTTCTAACCAAATAAAATCAATTATCTCACGCGCATTCGGAGTTCGCCACTCTTCATCCCATACTTTGTAATAATAATTCCAAGATTTCTTAACAACATTATCTAAGTCCTTAGAATTAAACTGTACATTTAAATCTTCCAATGTTGATATTAACACTTTCCACCTAGCACTATTACGCATAGCTCCTTCCTGCGAATCGAAAAGAGTGTTCCAGAAATCTATGCTAATAACCTTTAATTTTTTCATAACGTTTCATAAATAAATAAGTGTACATAAATAATAGCAAATATAATATTTTTTTCTATAAATTTAAAATATTTAACAAACTTTGAGGCATTATAGCTTGATTTGCATCAACTTTCGAATTTGCAGGCGAATGATGTGTTTCTATCATTAAACCATCTGCACCAAGTTGTAAGGCTGCATTTGATACTTCAACTACAAAATCACTTCTACCTACAGAATGCGAAGGATCAAAAATAACCGGTAATTTTGTCCTCTCTTTTAGTTCTAAAATGCTAGCTAAATCAGGTGTAAAACGCAAAGAAGAATCAATCTGCTCAAACGTACGTATGCCACGTAAGCATAAGATAACATTAGGATTTCCAGCTTGCAGAATATATTCCGCTGCTTGCAAAAATTCAGTTAAAGTTGCAGAAAAACCACGCTTTAATACAACTAACTTACCATCAGTTGCCGTCAAAGCACCAACAGATTTCAATAAACCATAAGAAGTCATACTGCGAGAACCTATCTGAACAACATCTATTAAATCATAATTCTCCTCTAATTGTTCCGCTTCTAAGATCTCCGTAACACTAAACATATTGTGGGCGCGCGCTGCTTCACTCAAATACTTTACACCTAAATTACCTAAACCTTGAAAACTATTAGGCGAAGTACGTGGCTTGAAAGTTCCACCACGCAAATATTTTACGCCAAGAGCAGACAAACTACTAGCTATAATATTAATTTGCTCTTCGCTCTCTACCACACAAGGACCAGCTATCATTATAGGCTTACGCTTTATATAGTCTAATACGCTATTAAAACGCTCCAACTTATAATACTGACGCTTAGACTCGTCAAAAATTAAATTAAAGAACTTGTTTACAAAGCTATCACTTAAACCAAAATCCACAGACAAACAACGCTCTACAATTTCCTTTTCGCGAGCAGAATCTAAGACCGGCAAAGAACGTAATAACTTCTTGTGAATTATTTTATCAGAAACAGCTTTACGCTGCGAAAGTAATTCCAATAATTCCATATCAATCTTATCTATATCATCGCGCAAGTTCTTTATACCATCATTCTTTATGTCATCTACATTCTGTACGTATTCCATAATTTTTAACTTAAAAAGATTTATAATAATACAAAAAAAGGAAAATAAGATATTATTTTAACAAAAACAAACAAAAAAAATATGATTTTAAAAAAAATATTTATTTTTTTCAGGAAAATATTGAACTTTTGAAATATTTCCACGTATATTTGTATAATTATTTCGGCAGAACAGTAATAGCAAATTGATACCAAATTGAATTATATATTAGTTCGTTTCTATTGTCTGAACTGTGATTTATGTGATTATTGTGATTTTGAGATGTTTTTAAAATTCCCCTTCCAAGAAAGCGAAGCCTGACGGGGTAGTTAATAAAAAAAAAGAAAAATAAAATTAACAAATTATAAAATAAAAATATGAAAAAAACACTTGTTTTATTATTAGCGCTAACACTTTCAACAAATGTTAGTTGTTCAGGAGAAAAACAAACTAATGAAAAAATTAAAACTAATCAATCAATTATCAAAGAAGAAGGAAAAAAAATGAAACCTATTAATTTAACTAAAAAAGACTTTTTAGAAAAAGTAGTAAACTATGAAGTAAACCCAACTGAATGGAAGTACTTAGGCGATAAGCCCGCAATTGTTGATTTTTATGCTGATTGGTGCGGTCCTTGCAAAATGATAGCTCCAGTCCTTGAAGAATTGGCAGACGAATATAAAGATCAACTCTATATCTATAAAATAGATACGGAACAAGAACAAGAACTAGCTGCAGTTTTTGGAATTCGTAGTATCCCTACTCTACTTTTTATTCCATTAGAAGGCAATCCGCAACTTGTTCAAGGTGCTTTACCAAAAGCATCATTTAAAGAAGTTATCAATGATGTACTACTAAAAAAATAATTGCAAAATGAGCTATTATATTTCAAATAAAATTTGCCCGCAATCTCATCGTTGCCCATTAATTGCAAAATGCCCTGTCAATGCAATTTCTCAAAATGGATTTGACGTCCCTATTATTGACGAAGAACAATGTATCGGATGCGGCGCATGTCAACAAATCTGCCCATTAGGTGCGGTACAAGAAAGATAAAATAAAAAAATACTCTACTCTAAAAACAATTTTCCAGCTCAAATAAATTTAATTTATTCTTGGGCTGGAAAACTATAATTTACAAATTTAACAATTTCCCTTCAGGTTGAAGGGGTGGCAGGCGCTAGCCTGACGGGTAGTCAATAAATAAAGAATTCTATTAACTATAATCATTTAATACAGTTATGAAAACAGAAAATTTATGTAAAATAAGAAATATATCGAAAGCAATAAGCGAATTTGAAAATAATATATTAGAAGTTTGCAAATTGTCTCTTAATGAAGCTATGCTACTTTGCACTTTGTCTAAATGCGAACAAATTACTTCAGGTGAATTAGCAGAAAGTTTAGGATTAACTTGCTCTAATACTTCTAAGGTTATTAAATCTTTGGAAGATAAGGAATTTATTGAACGTAGATTAGGAAAAGCTGACAAACGACAGATGATCCTATCTATAACAAAAAAAGGACGTGAAAAATTAAAGGAAATAAACAGTAATAATAATATCGAAGTACCTGATATTTTAGAAGATATAATAAAAACTATTAGTTAGCCTTTGTCAAATAGAAAATACTTAACAGAGGCTAACTAAAATTAAAGTCTATTTATATGCTGTTTTTGAATTGTTTATATCTTTCTTTAAATAAATTTGCTTCTGTAGCTGAAGCTATTCCTTTAGCTTCAATTAATTTATTTAATTTTTCTATCCTATTTTCATCGGTTGGATGCGTACTAAATATTTCTTCAAAAATATTTGGAGTAGTTTTAGATTGTTTCAACATCCGCGAAAAGAAATCTTTGCCCGCTGCAGGATACCATTTTGTTGAACATAAATAATAAAAAGAATACTCATCTGCCTCAAATTCATTCTCACGACTATTTCGCAGAAATGCTAAGTTTGTTAGAAGATCTGTAGCAAATGTTGTTAATTGACTTGCATTTTCCGGCATAAATAAATCAACTAAAAAGCTAACTCCATATTGCTTCTGTATCGTTTGAACTGAATGGCGCTTGTCTATATGTGCAATTTCATGAGCTAAAATAGCCGCTAGCTCGGCTTCACTTTCCAAATACTTCAATAAACCAAGATGTACATAAACATAACCACCCGGAATAGCAAAAGCATTTATTACATTAGAATTAATAATCTCAACTTGATAATCAAATTGCTTTGCATACTTTATCTCAGGTGCTTTGATTATCTCATCTACAATGTTTTGCAAATACTCTTTCGCAGTAGCATTCTTAAGCAAAGGATAAGTTTGAGTATCGTTAGAAATCTGAACACTTAATTCCTGACCAAGCTGCTTATCATAACTCGGCTGGAAAATCGGTAATACACCATCGTCATCACAAGACAAAAATGATATAAACAATAAAAAAATTAACGGAATTTTCAATATACTTGACGTGTTAACAAATGATTTGTTCATAATATTTACATTAGCCTCACTATTTTGTAAAAAATATTTTATAAATATAACATTTTTTTACAAATTTATTTGTTTTAATTATAAAAATTTTTAATGAAAAATGATTTTTTTGTTTGTGTTTTTGTTTTTATTTGTGTATATTTCTGCATTATTAATTTTATAAACTTTATAAATTTTAATTTTTAAGATATAGATATGAAATTAGACAAAATTAAAGAAAATTACGGTGGTAATATATAGTTTTAATTGATATATTCTCTTACTCTATTACTTGCTTAATTACTTCTTGCACATTACCACCCAAAAATACAAGTTCAAACACAATAACAGAAATTTTTAATTTTATTTATTTAATTGTAAAATAGCATTAAATAAAAAAACATTATCAAACTTAATATTTAGATACATATTATTTTTAA